>NZ_JBHLJR010000021.1:0-512 GCF_043677095.1 Natronococcus roseus | reverse complement strand
ACCAGTACGAAGCGCGCGTCGACCGGCTCGAGAACGCGCTCAACACGATCGACATCGTCGACGAGGGCGATGACACCCCTATCCAGCAAGTCTGGGCACTGTCCGGCCAGAACGGGATCGAAAACCGAACGGATCAACTTATCGAGCAAGCGACCGACGAGGTCGTGCTCGTCATCGGCGACGAGTCGCTCCTGACGGATGATCTCGCCGACTCCCTCAACGAGGTGGTCAGTAACGACGTCACGCTGATCATTGGTGCGCTGACGGAGCCGTTAGAGGACCAGATTCAACGGAAGGTTCCGGACGCCACAACGTTCATCACGGGCCTAGAGTGGCTACACAGCGAAAACGCAATCGACGGCGAGACGGCCATTGGTCGGTTATTGCTGGTCGATCGATCGACGATCCTAGTGAGTTCGATCACGCCTGACTCGAAGGAGGAACAGGCGATATTTGGGGAAGGGTTCGGGAACGGACTTGTCGTGATCGCTCGTCGACTCATGGCCCAAGGA
>NZ_JBHLJR010000020.1:0-564 GCF_043677095.1 Natronococcus roseus | reverse complement strand
TGGAAGACTATGATCAGGATGACCGGTATCTCGAAGTTCGACACCGGAAATCCACTCCGTTGAAGAATAAGCAACAGGGGGAACGTCTCATCGCCCTGGATCCTGAGACGTGTGAAGTCCTTGATGACTGGATTTATCATCAACGCCCAGATTCCCAAGATGAGGAGGGCCGAAATGCACTGCTGTCATCAGTCCATGGTCGCGCTCATAAGAACACGCTTCGGTCTACAGTGTACCGATGGACGCGACCATGCGTCTATACTGGTCAGTGCCCTCACGGACGCGATTTCGATACCTGTGAGGCATTGAACGATAACGAGAAGTCTGCGAGTCTTTGTCCATCGTCAGTCTCCCCCCACGCGATCCGACGAGGATCCATCACGTATCACCTTACTCAAAATGTCCCGACAGAGGTCGTAAGCAGCCGAATGAACGTCAGTGCAAAAGTACTGGAGGTGCATTATGATAAACGAAGCGAGGAGACGAAAATGGAACAGCGACGCCGATACTTAGAGGATCAGCCCTCCGCTCGGTTCCGGCGTCGTTGAGTTACATGCAGATGCG
>NZ_JBHLJR010000019.1:0-699 GCF_043677095.1 Natronococcus roseus | reverse complement strand
CGGCGGTGTTCAGATAAGGTTGAAGAAGTGAGGCGTGGCGTTTTCAAAGTGTTCTATGCCCGAAAACGCACGCCTCAGTCCTAGTATCGGCCAGATTGACTTGGATTTTGTGGAGCGAGAGGCAACACCGCGACTGTTGATGAAGCTCAGTATTCAGCTTCATCTTGCTGGGCTCTCGCCTTCGAATACTGTTCGTATTCTCGAGATATTCGGTGTTGAACGAGCTCGATCCACCGTCCATAACTGGGTTCACAAAGCTGATCTACAGCCAAATTCTGGTCGGAATCCGGATCAGGTTGCGGTTGACGAGACCGTGATCCGACTCAACGATGAGCAGTATTGGCTGTATGCTGCGGTTGATCCCGAATCGAACGAATTACTCCATACACAGCTCG
This sequence comes from Natronococcus roseus, assembly GCF_043677095.1. Classification (NCBI taxonomy): domain Archaea; kingdom Methanobacteriati; phylum Methanobacteriota; class Halobacteria; order Halobacteriales; family Natrialbaceae; genus Natronococcus; species Natronococcus roseus. The sequence continues at coordinate 304 of NZ_JBHLJR010000019.1, read as the reverse complement.
AGCCGACCAGAACCAAAGTGATAGCGAGTTCATTCATTGCGGAACTACGCGAGAAACACGACGTCGACGACGCCGTGTTTCTCGTCGACGGCGACAAAGCACTGAACTACGCTTGCCAACGACATGATCTCGATTTCAGATACGAACGCCACGGAAATCGGAACAGCGTTGAACGTGTCTTTCGAGAGGTAAAACGACGAACCTCTTCGTTTTCAAACTGCTTCAGCAATGCGTACGCGGAAACAGCTGACGAGTGGCTCAGATCGTTCGCCTTTGCGTGGAATCAGCTTATCTGAACACGATG
>NZ_JBHLJR010000018.1:0-875 GCF_043677095.1 Natronococcus roseus | reverse complement strand
CACCGAGCCAGCATTGAAATACTACCCGATGGTGACTGCGACTCTCACTCCTGGCGGAGGACACTGGTAGCCGGGCAGTTTGACTGGGGCGGTACGCGCTTGAAAAGATATCGAGCGCGCCCCAAGGTTTCCTCACCCGAGTCGGAGACTCGGGAAAGAGCGCAAGAGCAAACGGAAGCCTGACAGTGTCCGGCACAACGACGGACGCTGACGCGAAAGCGTGGTCTAGCGAACCAATCATCCTGCTTGATGCGGGAGATTGCTGACAAAAAAGCTACCTTAGGGATAACAGAGTCGTCACCCGCAAGAGCACATATCGACCGGGTGGCTTGCTACCTCGATGTCGGTTCCCTCCATCCTGCCCGTGCAGAAGCGGGCAAGGGTGAGGTTGTTCGCCTATTAAAGGAGGTCGTGAGCTGGGTTTAGACCGTCGTGAGACAGGTCGGCTGCTATCTATTGGGGGTGTTACGGTATCTGACGGGAACGTTCGTATAGTACGAGAGGAACTACGAATGGGTGCCACTCGTGTACCGGCTGTTCGAGAGAGCACGTGCCGGGCAGCGACGCACCACGGGGTAAGAGCTGAACGCATCTAAGCTCGAAACCCACCTGGAAAAGAGATACCACCGAGATCACTCGTAGAAGACGAGGTCGATAGACTCGGGGTGTACGCGCCAAGGCAACGAGGCGTTGAGCCCGCGAGCACTAACTGATCGAGCCACACATTCATAATTCGCATTCGGATCACAGTACCCGCGAACGGGTCCGGACGCAAACTGGACTACACGTACACACGGTTTCAGAGAGGCCACCGATATTGGAATGATCGCGGTTCGATTCCGCGAATCGGCGTTCAGGCGGCCACAGCGGCGGGG
>NZ_JBHLJR010000017.1:0-1127 GCF_043677095.1 Natronococcus roseus | reverse complement strand
GGTGTCATCGCCCTCGTCGACGATGTCGATCGTGTTGAGCGCGTTCTCGAGCCGGTCGACGCGCGCTTCGTACTGGTTACGAAGTGTTTCGGTCGCCTCCTTGAGGGAGACGGCTCGAAACTCCTGTGGGCTCGAGTGTTGGACTTCGACGAGCCCCTGGGATTCCAGCACTCGGACCGCATCGTACACCCGTGTTCGGGGAACCTCGGTCATCTCGCTGAGTTTCTTTGCCGTCCCCGAACGTAGACGGGAGAGACCGACGAAGCACCGCGCCTCGTATTCTTTCAACCCGAGTTGTTGAAGGAGCTCGATCGCTTCCTCCACGCTTTCATTTGTATCCATGTGTCCCAACCTTCCGGGAAGCCCCGGAAACTCACTCGACTGTTGGGTTCCAGAACGGATAGGCATTGTCACTCCAATTATGACGGCTCATACCGATAGACCGCGAAACGGGCGCTGAGCGAGTGAATACCCGGTATTTCACAGACCGCGCGTTTTGTTGTAACCATATTAGTGACTACAGTCAGATGCGGCGATTCGAGGGAGGACACTCGAAGAAAATATGAAACTGAGAAGTCACCCGATTAATCACAAAAAGGATATACGGCATGGCGGCTAACTTCTAGACCGGCACGCAGTCCAGTGCTGTGTCCCAACCACCTTACTGCTGCGTGCCGGTCCGGCCACCTTGCGTGGCCGGATTCGTACTGATCCAGAGCTGGTATCTCGATGAGTGGTAATCCATCCAAAGAGCCGGAGACCGCCGCAATCGAGCAGCTCGAACGGTTCGGGCTGAGTACCTACGCCGCGCGGACGTTCGTCGCGCTCGCCAGCCTCGGCACGGGGACGGCCAGAGACGTGAGCCAATTGTCGGAGGTACCACGCACTCGCGTGTACGATGCAGTCGACGAGCTACACGAGTGGGGACTCGTCGATGTCCAGCAATCCTCTCCCAAGGAGTTCTGGGTGATTTCCACCGAAACCGCTTGTCGACGGTTCGAACGGGAGTTTCAGCATCGAGCGGATACTCTCCGGACAGCACTGGGCGAACTCGAGCCGGCCGAAAAGCAAGCTGAGCAACGGGGAGTATGGACGGTCAATGGACAGGCGGCGGTCACGGATCGAAC
>NZ_JBHLJR010000016.1:0-1128 GCF_043677095.1 Natronococcus roseus | reverse complement strand
GTTCGATCCGTGACCGCCGCCTGTCCATTGACCGTCCATACTCCCCGTTGCTCAGCTTGCTTTTCGGCCGGCTCGAGGTTTCCCAGTGCCGTCTGGAGAGTATCCGTTCGATGCTGAAACTCCCGTTCGAACCGTCGACAAGCGGTTTCGGCGGAGATCACCCAGAACTCCTTGGGAGAGGATTGCTGGACATCGACGAGTCCCCACTCGTGTAACTCGTCGACGGCATCATACACGCGAGTGCGTGGTACCTCCGACACCTGGCTCACGTCTCTGGCCGTCCCCGTGCCGAGGCTGGCGAGCGCGACGAACGTCCGTGCGGCGTAGGTACTCAGCCCGAACCGTTCGAGTTGCTCGGTCGCGGCGGTCTCCGGGTTTTTAGATGGATTACCACTCATCGAGATACCAGCTCTGGATCAGTACGAATCCGGCCACGCAAGGTGGCCGGACCGGCACACAGCAGTAAGGTGGTTGGGACACAGCACTGGACTGCGTACCGGTCTAGAAGTTAGCCGCCATGCCGTATATCCCTTTTGTGATTAATCGGGTGACTTCTCGATTTCATACTTACCTTCGATTTCCCTCTCTCGGATTGCCTTATCTGACTGTAGTCACTGGGATAGTTACAACAAAACGAACGGGCCGTGAGACGCCGCGTTTTCACCCGGTTAGCGACCGTTTCACGGACTATTGGGATGAGACGTCATAATTGGAGTGACAATGCCTATCCGTTCTGGGACCCAACAGTCGGGTGAGTTTCCGGGGCTTCCCGGAAGGTTGGGACACATGGATACAGATGAAAGCGTGGAGGAAGCGATCGAGCTCCTTCAACAACTCGGGTTGAAAGAATACGAGGCGCGGTGCTTCGTCGGTCTCTCCCGTCTACGTTCGGGAACGGCAAAGAAACTCAGCGAGATGACCGAGGTTCCCCGAACACGGGTGTACGATGCGGTCCGAGTGTTGGAATCCCAGGGGCTCGTCGAAGTCCAACACTCGAGCCCACAGGAGTTTCGAGCCGTCTCCCTCGAGGAGGCGACCGAAACGCTTCGTGACCAGTACGAAGCGCGCGTCGACCGGCTCGAGAACGCGCTCAACACGATCGACATCGTCGACGAGGGCGATGACACC
>NZ_JBHLJR010000015.1:0-4218 GCF_043677095.1 Natronococcus roseus | reverse complement strand
CGCCTCCTACCTATGCTGCACAATGGCGACCACGTCTCAGTGACAGCCTGCAGTAAAGCTCTATAGGGTCTTCGCTTCCCCTTGGGGGTCTCCAGACTCCGCACTGGAACGTACAGTTCACCGGGCCCAACGTTGGGACAGTGACGCTCTCGTTGATCCATTCATGCAAGCCGCTACTGAAGCGGCAAGGTACTACGCTACCTTAAGAGGGTCATAGTTACCCCCGCCGTTAACGGGTCCTTCGTCCCCTTGTAAGGGGTGTTCAGATACCCGCACTGGGCAGGATTCAGTGACCGTACGAGTCCTTGCGGATTTGCGGTCACCTATGTTGTTACTAGACAGTCGGAGCGTCCGAGTCACTGCGACCTGCCCCTTTGCGGGGCAGGCATCCCTTCTTCCGAAGGTACGGGACTAACTTGCCGAATTCCCTAACGTCGGTTACTCCCGACAGACCTTGGCTTTCGCCGCCATGAGTACCTGTGTCGGATCTCGGTACGGACAGTGTGCTCGCCTTTTCACGGGCTCTGGGTTGACCTCTCTTACGCTATCCAGCCATTCGATCGCTTCGTGCCATTACGGCTTCCACGATCTTCGACTGTTCGACTGGGCGAAGGCCCAGCAGAGGCGGCCCCAAAGCGTCGGCTTTGGATGCACACTGGCACAGGAATATTAACCTGTTTCCCTGTTGTCAGCTTCGACTTACGGGCTGACTTAGGACCGGCTAACCCTCAGCTGATCAGCATTGCTGAGGAACCCTTACTCGTTCGGCCGTCGGGGGTCTAACCCGACTAACGCTGCTACTATGACCAGGATTTTCGTTACTGAACGGTCCACACGACTTCTCAGCCGTGCTTCCGCCCGAACAGAACGCCGACCTACGGGATCATCCGATCAAGGATGCCGCTAGGTCTCGGTGGTGGACTTGAGCCCCGATCATTTTGGGCGCTCCGAACCTCGGCCGGTAAGCTGTTACGCTTTTCTTAGAGGGTAGCTGCTTCTAAGCTCACCTCCCGGCTGTCTAGGGCTCGGAACCACCTTCGATCGCACTTAGTCCACACTTGGGGACCTTAACCCAGCTCTGGGTTGTCTCCCTCACGGTACACAGGCTTACCCCGCGCACCGGACTCCCCGCGTCAGCGGCGTTCGTAAGTTTGGAGTTGGACAGGGGGGCGCACTCCTCTCGGAGTGCGGTCCCCCAATCCGTCGCTCTACCTCACGAACTACCTCAGCGGAGGTCATGCTTCGACATGTGTCGGTCGGAACCAGCTGTTTCCGGATTCGATGGGCCTTTCACCCCTAGACGTAGGTCACGAGAGGGTATTGTAGGACACCAACTCTAACAGACTTCCACGTGCCTTTCGGCACGCTTCATCTTGCCCACGCCTAGATCATCCGGTTTCGGGTCATGCCCGATTGACTCCCCGCGCTTGAACACGGCGGCCCTCACACAGAAGTGCTGCGGCCCTGTCGGTTTCCCTACGCCTTCCCCGATGATCGGGTTAGACTCGTCAATCAGGCATACTCCCTGGTTCGTTTTTCAAAACGTACGACTGGACACCGGCTTCCTCTACGTTCTACTAGTAGCTCGCGCTACGTTCGTTTTGTAGAGGACCTTGTGTGCCCAGTCGCTCCATCGCCAACTGATTTCACGCCCTATTGCACCTCCCTTCTCGGGGTGCTTTTCAGCGTTCGCTCACGCTACTTGTTCGCTATCGGTCTTGAGGAGTGTTTAGTCTTCTCAGTCGATGCCTGAGATATTCACGAGGGATATCCAACCCCCGATACTCTGGAGCTGACTCGTCTTGTACTCGTCTTCGGTACGGGACTGTCACCCTGTTTCGTGCTCCGTTCCAGGAGACTTCGCGAAGAGTTTCCAAGAGTGATCGTCAGTCCGAACACCACATTGCCCGTGAGGGCTTCGGTTTGGACTGGAATCGCGTTCCTTCGCCAGTACTAACGACATCACGTTGCGTTTTCTTTTCCTGCCGGTACTAAGATGTTTCAATTTCCGGCGTTCCCCATTGCGCAAGGCAATTGCGAGAGGATTCCTATTTGGAGATCCCAAGTTCTTTCCCTCCGTGCGGGTCCCTTGGGCTTATCGCAGCTTGGCACGTCCGTCTTCAGCTCTCAAGCCGAGCGATCCACCAGCTGGCACAGTAGCCACGTTCGTCGGATCTGCGCTGTCAAAGACAACGCGTCAGTGACCCGGGAACGGGTCCAGTGGACGCCTGGACTACACGTACACACGGTCTCATCTGCACGCCAGTAGACGGCTGGCCTGCATTGACCCTTCCCAGTCACACTTGCGCGGACTGGTGCATCGGTTCGGTCGGATTAGATCCGAAGTGCCTGCCCCACTTAAGGGACACGACTTGGCTTCGATCCAACCCGAGTATGGACCCACAGGGATTCGAACCCTGGGCATCCTCCTTGCAAAGGAGGCACTCTCCCACTGAGCTATGGGCCCACTCTCCACGCGAACGTGGAGAGCGTAGATACGGTGTGAGCCTCGGTAGTTCAAAGGTGCCCGGTCGGCCCTCGATGGGCGCTAACCGAACTGGACCGCGTGTGGTGGGCCGGGGCAACGCCCCGGTCCCGGTCTGTGGAGGTGATCCAGCCGCAGATTCCCCTACGGCTACCTTGTTACGACTTAAGCCCCCTTGCGAAGCCCAGATTCGACCCCCGTACAGGGGCCTCATCCGGACCTCACTCGGGTGCTTTGACGGGCGGTGTGTGCAAGGAGCAGGGACGTATTCACCGCCGTCTTCTGAACGGCGATTACTACCGAATCCAGCTTCATGCGGACGAGTTTCAGTCCGCAATCCGAACTACGATCGAGTTTCGGAGATTAGCGCCCCCTCTCGGGGTTGCGTCCCACTGTCTCGACCATTGTAGCCCGCGTGTTGCCCAGCACATTCGGGGCATACTGACCTACCGTTGCCCGTTCCTTCCTCCAGTTTGGCACTGGCAGTCCTCCTAATGTACCCAACCACCGCAAGGGTGTTGCTGGCAATTAGGAGTGCGGGTCTCGCTCGTTGCCTGACTTAACAGGACGCCTCACGGTACGAGCTGACGGCGGCCATGCACCTCCTCTCAGTAGCTCCGATAAGCTCATCACACTGATCTTCATTGCTACTGTCGATGCTGGTGAGATGTCCGGCGTTGAGTCCAATTAAACCGCAGGCTCCTCCGGTTGTAGTGCTCCCCCGCCAATTCCTTTAAGTTTCATCCTTGCGGACGTACTTCCCAGGCGGTCTGCTTCACGGCTTCCCTACGGCACACCACAGGCTCGTAGCCTGTGGCACACCTAGCAGACATCGTTTACAGCTCGGACTACCCGGGTATCTAATCCGGTTCGTGACCCGAGCTTTCGTCCCTCACCGTCGGATCCGTCTTTCCAGAGCGCTTTCGCCACCGGTGGTCCGTCCAGGATTACAGGATTTCACTCCTACCCCGGACGTACCCTCTGGATCTTCCGGTCCCAAGCCACGCAGTTTCCACCGGACGCCCGCACGTTGAGCGTGCGGATTTCCCGATGGACTTGCGCGGCCAGCTACGGACGCTTTAGGCCCAATAAGAGCGGCCATCACTCGTGCTGCCGGTATTACCGCGGCGGCTGGCACCGGTCTTGCCCAGCACTTATTCTACGACCACCTTACGGTCGTGAAAAGCGAGGGCTCTATGCCCTCGCACTTGGAGTCCCCTTATCGCACTGGCGTGCAGTGTAAAGGTTTCGCGCCTGCTGCGCCCCGTAGGGCCCGGTATCTTGTCTCAGATACCGTCTCCGGGCTCTTGCTCTCACAACCCGTACCGATTACTGGCACGGTGGGCCGTTACCCCACCGTCTACCTAATCGGCCGCAGCCACATCCTCTGGCGCCGGGGCGTTTCGAGCTCTCCGCAACTTCCAGCGTGAGAGCGGTATGCACGATTAGCCTCAGTTTCCCGAGGTTGTCGCGCTCCAGAGGGTAGTTTGGCCACGTGTTACTGAGCTATCTGCTACGAGTCTGAACTCGTACAACTAGCATGGCTAAATCGGACTCCAATAGCAATGGCCTCCGGCAGGATCAACCGGAGTGCTCTTCCCCCGAAAGGGGGAGGTTGGCGGAGTATGATCGGTTCACACTCACTTGAATCGTCTATCGTATATGGGTCCAGTTCGGTGGTGCCGAATCGCGGACCGATCGGGCGTCACCGAACTACCAAGGCTCACATCAGA
>NZ_JBHLJR010000014.1:0-14724 GCF_043677095.1 Natronococcus roseus | reverse complement strand
GGATCAATGACATCGTACAATGGGGGTGTGAGTTCTACAGGCCGAACACCTTCTGCTTCAGCAACTGCTTCAACCACCGTCTGACTAACACACTTCTCCTCGAGCATTTCGGTCTGAATTTTGTTCACAACCCCTGTAGACCAGCCACCTTCTTAAACATATAGCTTGATTGATATTTCCCAGAGGTGCTTAAATAGGGGCTGGAGATTATCCAGTGTCGCCCTCGTTCGTAAATTCCTTTCCAAAGTGATTGTAGGGGAACGCTCGAATCCGTTTCAGCAAATCTATGCGCTCGATATCGACGCCCAACGCGCTCATCTCACCGATACTCTTCTCAATTTCTTGCTTGTCCTGCCCGACTAACTCAATTGAGAGGTTTGCGTTATTCGTTAATAACTCACTGACACTCACCACACCAGGGACGTGAACGAGGTCGTCAACAATCTCCTCTTGCTCATCAATTGGAATCGTCGCCATGATGAGCAAGTGATGGCCCATCCCCGTTTGCTCGTAGTCAATCGTTGGGTGATATCCCGTGATAACGCCGTTCGCTTCGAGTTTGGTGATACGATTGGCGACCGTGCTGGACGAGACGCCGACCTGTTCCCCGATGGCGTTCGTCGTGTTATTCCGGGCATCTTCCTGCAAGAGATACAGGATACCTTTGTCAACCGAGTCAAGTTCCTCTGAGGCCATGGCTAAGGATCGTAAGAGAGCCGCGAATAAGTTATCTTTTCACAAAGTGATTTGGTGTCCGCGGATAGAAGTCAACGCTCAGTTCGCATCTGCAGGGAACGGGCTAACCTGTTCGAATCCGATAATCAAACGAAGAAACCGCGTCCCCAACTACCGAGATTCTTGTCGAGAACGCCTCGAGTTCGTCGCTGCTCCCCTGTTCAGGTAGCTGGATGCGGGATCCGGCACCAGTTTCGGACGGTGACGAGCCGGAACAATAGTTTTCTCCACCGCTTCCGTCTGCGAGAACGAATGCAAAGCGACGACGACACGTACCTCGAGTACTACCTGAGTCGGCGGTGGCTCCGGGATCGGGTAGTCGTTCTCGCCCTCGTTTTCGTCGGCTTCCTCGTCGTTCAGTGGCTCGGCCTCGGACTCCCGGATCTCGGTCCGTTCTCGGAGTCACCGCGGGGCCCTGCGATCCTCCTCGTCGCCGTGCTCGTCACCGGAATGTGGGTCGTCTTCGCCGTCATCGGTGTGATCGGACTGGTTTGCCGGCTCCGGGACTGACCCTCACTCGGCGAGTTCGTCCGCGTCCGGCGTTTCGGGTTCGACGCCCGCCAGTCGCATCGCGTTGCCCGTCACGCCGAGGCTCATCCCCATGTCGCCGATGACGACCGCGTGGATGACGGTCACGATCCCGAACGGGGCGCCCGCGGCGAGCACCGCCTTGACCGCCAGGCTCGACCAGATGTTCTGGCGAATGACGCCGTTTGCCTTCCCCGACAGCGCGTAGAGATAGGGCAGGCGAGTGAGGTCGTCGCCCATCAGCGCGACGTCGGCCGTCTCGAGGGCGGTGTCGGTTCCCGCGGCGCCCATGGCGATCCCGACCTCCGCGGTCGCAAGCGCTGGCGCGTCGTTGATGCCGTCGCCGACCATGGCGACGCGGTTTTCGCCGTGTTTCTGCTCTCCTCCACGGGTCGCTTCGCTCCCCGTTCCGTTTCGAGGCCGATCGGCCTCGCCTTCTACTTCACGGGTCGCACCGCTCCCCGCTCCGTCCCGAGGCCGGTCGGCCTCGCCTAGCTCGCGAATCAGCTCGAGCTTCTCGTCGGGCAGCAGCTCGGCGTGATACTCCTCGATTCCAACCCCCTCGGCGATCGCACGGGCGGTCCCCTCGTTGTCGCCGGTGAGCATCACGACGCGGACGCCCTGCTCCTGCAGCCGAGAGACCGCCCAGGCGGCGTTCGGCCGGACGCGGTCGGCGACGGCGACGACGCCGATCGGGCCCTCGCCGGTGCCGACGATCACGACGGTCTTTCCCTCCGCCTGGAGGTCGGGGACGACCTCGCCGAGGACATCCAGACAGCCCTCGCGGTCGCATTGTGAGCCGGTATCGACCTCGTACCCCATTGATTCGAGTACCACCCCGCCGTCGGTCGCGTGGGTGTGCTCGAGGTCCGTCAACCCCTCGAAGAGGTCGGGCTTGCCGACGTAGTGCGTGGTGCCGTCGACGTCGGCGCGGACACCCTTCCCGGTGAGCGCCTCGAAGCTCGAAACGTCGTGATCGCCGGGCTCGAGTCCTCGCTCCTCGGCGTAGCCGACGATCGCCTGCCCGATCGGGTGTTCGCTTCGGTGCTCCGCGGCGCCGGCTCGACGGAGAACCTCGTCCTCGCTGGCGCCCTCGAGCGGAACGACGTCGGTCACGGAGAGCTCGCCCGTCGTCAGCGTCCCGGTCTTGTCGACCGCGAGGACGTCGCTCTCGCCGACGGCCTCGAGGTGGCGCCCGCCCTTGATCAGCACCCCGTTCTTGGCGGCGCTGGTGATCCCCGAGACGACGCTGACAGGGGTCGAGATCACCAGCGCGCAGGGACAGGAGATCACGAGCAGCGTCAGGCCGACGATAAACCAGTAGCTCCAGGAGGCGCCGAACGCGAGCGGCGGGACCACCGCGGCCGCGACCGCGAGCGCCACGACGATCGGCGTGTAGACGCTCGCGAAGCGGTCGATGAACTGCTCGCGCTCGGTCTTCTCGCGCTCTGCGTCCTCGACCATGCGGACGATCCGGGCGATCGTCGACTCGCTCGCTTCGCTCTCGACGTCGACCTCGAGGTAGCCCGACTCGAGGATCGTCCCGGCGTAGACCTCGTCGCCCGGTTCCTTGTCCGTGGGGACGCTCTCGCCCGTGATCGGCGACTGGTTGACCGCGCTGGCTCCCTCCACGGCCACGCCGTCGGCCGGGATCTTCTCGCCGGGCCGGACGACGACGCGATCCCCGACCGCGAGCTCGTCGGCCGGAACCGTCTCCTCCGAGCCGTCCTCGCGCCGAACCGTGGCGGTATCGGGTGAGAGCTCCATCAGCTCCCGAAGGGAGTCCCGGGCGCGGTCCATCGAGAACCGCTCGAGGAGCTCCGCGACCGAGAACAACACCGCGAGCAGCGCCCCCTCGAAGGGGTGGTGGGTCGCCACGCTGGCGACGATACCGAGACTCATCAGGAAGTCGATGTCGAGGCTGCGATTGCGCGCGGAGTAGTAGCCGTTCCGCAGGATCGGCGTCCCGGCGACGGCGACGGCCGCGACGAACAGGACGTGCGAACCTGCGTAGGTCCTGCCCGCAACCGTTCCGAGAGCGGGATCGAGCGCAGGGAGGATGAACTCGAGGGTCATCCCGATTGCCACGAGAACGGTGCCGATCACCGTTCCGACGGCCCGGCGACTCCGCCAGACCGCCGCGGGGTCGGCGATCCCGGCGTCCTCGTCGCCCATCGGCGTCGCCTCGTACCCCGCGGATTCGATCGCCTCGACGACGGTCCCGGCGTCGGTCCCCTCGCTCGTCGTGACGGTCACGCGACCCGTTGCAGGCCGGGTCTCGACCTCGCCGACGTCCTCGAGGTCGGCCAGCGCGCGCTCGACTTTCGTCGCGCAGGTAGGACAGTCCATCTCCGGGACGGAGAACGTGCGCTCTGTGGCTGCGGACTCGACCGCGTAGCCGGCCGCGCGGACGCGCTCGCGGATCGCCGCCTCGCCGGTTCGGGTGGGGTCGTACTCGACGACGAGGCGGCCGCTGGTCACGCGGGGGTCGATCCCGTCGATTCCCTCGAGGCGTTCGACGCTGTTTCGCACCTTCTTCGCACAGGAGGGACAGTCCATCCCGGGAACCCGTAGCTCGAGGGTGCGACTCGAGTCGACGGGGGCGGCAGGATCGCTCATTGGACGCTCATAACGGGTCGGCAACCATACGGGTTATTTGGCGTGCGCCAACTTCCTTCAGAGCGATCCGTTCGAGCCGGGAGCCGTCAGCGCTTCGAACGACTCCTCCTCGCCGACGAACGTCGTCGCGAGGGCGGCCTCGGCGCGCCGGAGGCGGTAGGAGAGCGTCGACCGCGGAACGCCGAGGTTCTCGGCGAGGTCGCCGAGTTCGGTCCGGCGCGGCGTCTCGTAGTAGCCGTACTCGACGGCCGCCGCGAGCGCCTCGCGTTGTTCGTCGGGGAGCGCCCCGTCAGGAGCGGTGTCGAACCCGCTGCGGTCGGGGTCGAGTTCGGTCACTCGAAGAACCTCCATCCCCGCGCACTCACCGACCTCCTCGCCGAGCGCGTCGAAGAAGTCGTGGATCGGCGCGTCGCTCGAGAGGACGATCCGCCAGCGGTAGCGCCGCCCCTCGCGGTAGGTCTCGAACAGCAGCCCCTCGCCGAGCATCTCGAGTGCAACGTGGGGAACCGACGTACAGACCTCGGTACGATCCCAGTAGGTGTAGACGACCAGCGTGTCGCTCGAGCGATCGAGCACCTGCGTCTCGCACTCGGCCCCGCAGTGGTCTTTGACCAGGCAGTCCGCGAAGTAGTCGGCCGTCTCGTAGGCCGCCTCGAGTTCCGCCAGCGCCTCCTCAGGCCCGGTCGCGTGATCGACCCGCCAGAGGCTGTCCGGGGTGACGTGACACGACAGCGATCGGACCGAGGCCTCGGGGTGGGCTGCGAGCACGTCGGCGACCGGGTTCGTTCCCGGATCGTACTCGAGGGCGAAGACGAACTCTCTCATACCCGTCCTACGGGTGCACGCGAAAAAGGGTTCCCGGTCGCTCTCGTAGTGTCGGTAGTGAACTCGGCCGTGACTCAGTGGTTTCGAGGGCTGTGGCGATTCTACCTCGCGTACACGAAGACTGGCGTGCACGCGGCCGCAACCGCGGGGCTGGCGATCTTCGGCCTGTTGATGTTCGTCGACGACAGGTTCGTCGTGCTCGCGATCGCCTCGTACGTCCTCCCGCCCGTGATCCTCTACACCCTCGCGGACAAACCGGCCGATGAGTACGTCCGAGGCGAGCGTTCGACGGACGCTGAAAAGCGCCCGGCGAACGCAGACGAGAGCACAGCGAAAGCGACGTCGGTTCGAGACGCCTCGAGGCTGGCCGAGGAGACGACCACGGACGGCGGAGCGGGCGAGACGGATCGCGTCACGGCCGCCGACGAGAGCTGGTCGGCCGACGAGTCCGGGAACGGCGATACGGATTCGGATCGAGACGACGGTGATTCCGACTCGGACAGCGATGACGGCGATACTGATTCCGACGGCGACGACGGAGATACGGACTCGGACAGCGATGATGGAGATACGGACTCGGACAGCGACGACGGGGATACCGACTCGGATCGGGACGACGGCGACACGGACTCTGACGGCGACGACGGTGACACCGACTCCGACAGTGACAACTGAGACGTCCTCGCCGACCGTCCGAAACCGCCGGCTCAGTCCGGCGAGGCGGCGGCGAACTCTCCGTTGTCGTCGAACTCGAGCGGAGCTGGCTCCGCTACGACCCGGAGGTCCTCACGTTCGCGCGCGGCCTCGACGAGGGGTTCGGACGCGTAACACCGCTTTAGCCGCATCGTGTCCGTCACCCGCAGGACGCGGGCGTCCTCGCCCGGGACGGGACCGATCGTCCCGAGGCTCGCGATCAGTCCCGCTCGATCGGTCTCGACCACGGGCGGGAGCCGCACCCCGCGCACCGTACTGGCGGTGATGGCGTTGATGAGCGACTTCGACCAGTCCAGCCCCGCCAGCACGTCGCGGTGGGCGAAGTCGGCTTGGCCCATCCCCATCGCGTTCCCCTTCGTCTTCTCGGTGAATCCGCGGACGAAGATGCGCTTGATCTCGGCCGTCTCGGGTTCGGGTTCGTTGATCGTAAAGTGGCGCCGGCCCGTCACGTTAGTGTCCATCCCCTGCCCGCTGACGTCCTTGCCCAGCTGGTCAACGACGAGGACGTCGAGTTCCTCGAAGGGGAGTTTCGGCATGAGCTCCCAGGCCAGCTCGAGCAGCTCCGCTTCGCGCTCGAGAAAGCCCGACGGCGGGACGCCCTCGAGGTGTGTCGTCTCGTCGTGCTGGTCCTCGACGATTGCGATTCCGCCGGCGACGGGCAGCGACTCGAGGAGCCGGTCGGTGATCTCGGGGAGCATGTTCCGCAGGCTCCAGTCGACGGCCCAGTCGTGGGCCATCTTCGCGCCGCGCTGTTTCCCCATTCCGATGACGAGCATCTTCGAGAGCCCGCTCTCGACGTCCCCGCCGAAGTCGGTGTGGGGCTTGATGCGGTTGACCGGGACGATCGCGTCGGCCTCGACCGCGTGGGCGTCCGCGTACACCGGAACCTCCCGCTCGGGCGTTTCGCCGACCGTGACGACGTCCATTGTCGCCCGGATCTCGCAGCCGATCGCCTCCTCCGTGACGCCGAGGGTTGCGAGCTTTTCGCGTTGGCCCTCCGCGGTCGCCCCGCCGTGGCTCCCCATCGCCGGGAAGACGAACGGCTCGTACCCTCGCTCCCGCAACCCGTCGACGACGCCGCCGACGATTTCTGGGAGGTTGTCGATGCCGCGGCTCCCGGCGCCCACGGCGACCTCGCCACCCGCGGGGACGTTCTCGAGCTCGAGGTCCCCGACCGCCGCAGCCGCCTCGTCGGCGACGGATTCGGGTGCGATCGGGTCGGTCTCCCAGCGCTGCTCGAGGACGCCCATCTCCGGGAGCGCGACGTCTCCGCATGCGGTTCGGACGGTCGACTCCGATACCGTGAGATCATCGATCATGCACGAACAGTGCGGAGAGAGGGAGAAAAACGTACCGAGGGTCCGAGTCGGCTGGCTGTCGGTGGCCAACCACGTTTTCGGAGCGGTTAGAAGCCCTTGCCGAGCATCTCGCGGGCGATGACGTTCTTCTGAATCTCGCTCGTTCCCTCGTAGATCTGGGTGATCTTCGCGTCGCGGTAGAACCGCTCGACGGGGAAGTCGTTGACGTAGCCGGCGCCGCCGTGGATCTGGACGGCCTCGTCCGCGACGTCGACGGCGACTCGGGAGGCGTACTCCTTGGCCATCGAGGCGAGCTTGGTGATGTCCTCGCCCTGGTCGACCTTCCAGGCGGACTTGTACGTCAGGTTGCGCGCGGCCTCGGTGTCGGTCGCCATCTCGGCGAGCTTGTGCTGGATCGCCTGGAACTCCGAGATCGACTTGCCGAACTGCTCGCGGTCCTGGGCGTACTCGAGGGCGGCGCGGGTCGCACCCTTCGCGATGCCGACGCCCTGGGCGGCCACCGCGGTTCGGGTCTCGTCGAAGAACTGCATCTGTTGCATGAACGCGGCATCTTTCGTCCCGATGAGGTTCTCCTCGGGAACTCGAACGTCGTCGAAGACGAGTTCGGCGGTGTCGGAGGCTCGAATACCGAGCTTACCAGTGATCTTCTCCGCCGAGAAGCCGTCCCGGTCGGATTCGACGACGATCTGGCTGAACCCGTTGTACCGACCCTCGGCGTCGGGATCGGTCTCACAGAGCACGACGAAGAAGTCGCCGACGGTGCCGTTGGTGATCCACATCTTGTTCCCGTTTACCACCCACTCGTCGCCGTCCTTCTCGGCCCGCGTCGAGACCGAGGAGACGTCGGAGCCGGTGTCGGGTTCGGAGATCGCCGCGCCCGAGATCTTCTCGCCCATCGCGACGGGCTCGAGGAACCGTTCCTTCTGATCCTCGGTCCCGAAGTTCATGATCGCCTCGCAGCCGAAGGACGTCGAGACGATCGAGAGCGCGATACCGGGATCGTAAGAGAACAGCTCCTCGGTGATGATCGCGGTGTCGAGGATGGAGTAGCCGGCCCCGCCGTAGTCCATCGGGATGTAGGCGCCGGTCAGTCCCATCTCGGCGGCCTTGTCGATAACGTCGTGGGGATACTTCTCTTCCTCGTCGTACTCGCCGGCGACGGGAACGATCTCGTTCTCCGCGAATCGCGTGACCTCGTCGCGGATCTGCTGCTGTTCTTCGGAGAGCCCAAATTCCATGGACGATAGTTACCTACGATCCGATAAAGATGTTTGTAACCGGAAGTAAACGGAACTGTAGTTTCATTTACGAAAGAGGGAAACGTTCAAACGGGTTCCCACCGCATACGATACCATGGAGATCGACGATATCAACACCGTCGCAGTTCTTGGAGCGGGCAACATGGGACACGGTATCGCGGAGGTCGCCGCGATGGCCGGCTACGACGTCGCCATGCGCGATATCAAGGAGGAGTTCGTCCAGGACGGCTACGACCAGATCGAGTGGTCGCTGAACAAACTCGCCGAGAACGATCAGCTCTCCCAGGAGGAAGCCGACGCCGCCTTAGAGCGCGTGACGCCGCTGGTCGACATGGCGGAAGCCTGCGGGAACGCCGATATCGTCATCGAGGCCGTCCCCGAGAAGATGGAGATCAAGAAGGACGTCTACTCGGAACTCGAGGCGGCCGCGCCCGACCACGCGATCTTCGCGACCAACACCTCGAGCCTCTCGATCACCGAACTCGCCGACGTCACCGAGCGGCCGGCGCAGTTCTGCGGGATGCACTTCTTCAACCCGCCGGTTCGGATGCCGCTTGTCGAGGTGATCTCGGGCGCCGAGACCGACGAGGCGACCCTCGAGGTCGTCGAGGAACTGGCCGACGACTTCGGCAAATCCCCGGTTCGGGTTCACAAGGACTCGCCCGGCTTCATCGTCAACCGCATCCTCGTCCCGCTGATGAACGAGGCCTGCTGGCTCGTCGAGGAGGACGAGGCGACGATCGCCGAGGTCGACTCAACGACCAAGTACGGGATGGGGCTGCCGATGGGCAGTTTCGAACTCGGCGACCAGGTCGGCAACGACGTCAGCTACCACGTCCTCGAGTACATGCACGAAGTTCTCGGCGAGGCCTACGAACCCTGCCCGCTGCTCGAGCGCAAGGTCGAGAACGAGGAGCTCGGCAAGAAAACCGGGAAGGGCTTCTACGACTACGAGGACGGCGACGGCGCCGATATCCCGACCGACGAGGGGTCCGACCTCGTCGAAAAGCGCCTCGTCGCCACGATGGCCAACGAGGCCGCGAAGCTGATCGGCGGCGACGTCGCCCCGCCCGAATCGATCGACGAGGCGACCCAGCTGGGCGCTGGCTTCCCCGACGGTCCCGTCAAGCTGGCCGACGAGTTCGGCCTCGAGAACGCTCTCGAGGCCCTCGAGGACGCCTACGAGACGACGGGCCACGAGCGCTACGAGCCCGCCGACTACCTCGAGGAGCGCGCGAGCGAGGGCGGGTTCTACGACCAGTCCGGCGCTGACGACGGCGAGGTCGAGTTCGACGCGATCCGCGTCGAGTACCCCGGCGAGATGGTCGGCCACATCGTACTCGACCGCCCACACCGCATGAACACCATCAGTGAGGAGCTGCTCGACGAGCTCGAGGAGGCGATCGAGGCCCTCGAGGACGACGACGAGGTCCGCTCGATCCTCCTCACCGGCGAGGGCGACCGCGCGTTCTCCGCGGGCGCAGACGTCCAGAGCATGGCCGCGGGCGGGGCGGACCCGGTCGCGACCACCGAACTCTCGAAGCGCGGTCAGGACGTCTTCGGCGCGCTCGAGGCCTGCGAGATGCCCGTCGTCGCCGGTATCGACGGCTACTGTCTGGGCGGCGGAATGGAGCTATCGATGTGTGCCGACCTCCGGGTCGCCAGTGCCGGCTCGGAGTTCGGCCAGCCCGAGCTCGATCTCGGCCTCATCCCCGGCTGGGGTGGCACGCAACGGCTCTCCGCGATCGTCGGCGAGGGCCGCGCAAAGGAGATCATCCTCACCGCCGACCGCTTCGAGGCCGAGACGATGGAGTCGTACGGGTTCGTCAACGAGGTCGTCGACGGTGACGAGCTCGAAGAACGCGCACTCGAGCTGGCGACCGACCTCGCCGGCGGTCCGCCGATCGCCCACCGGTACACCAAGCGTGCGATGCTCGCCGGCCGCGACGACACCGACGCCGGGCTCGCCTATGAGTCCTCGGCGTTCGGACAGCTGATGGCGACCGACGACCTGATGGAGGGGATTACGGCGTTTATGGGCGACGGCGAGCCGGAGTTCGAAGGGAAGTGAGCTAACGGGTCCGCCGTCGCTACCGTTATCGATCCGATCTCACCGACGATTTCGGCGGTACTCGTTTGCAGGCAGCTCGGTCTTCGTTCGGTCGCGAGATTTATCACACGGAGCAACTATTTATGATGCGTGGCTGTAATCGATGATGGAAACCGAGGACAACTCTATGCGTAACGAGCGGCGCGTGCTCGTCGTCGACGACGAGTCACAGCTTGCAGATCTCTTTGCAACCTGGCTCAGCTCCGAGTGGACGACCGAAACGGCCTACGACGGATCGGCCGCGCTCGAGACGCTGGACGACTCGTTCGACGTCGTCCTCCTCGATCGACGGATGCCGGGCCAGTCCGGCGACGAGGTGCTCGAGCGGATCCGCGAGAACGGGTACGATTGTCGAGTCATCATGGTCACGGCGGTCGATCCCGACTTCGATATCATCGAGATGGGATTCGACGACTACCTCGTCAAACCCGTCTCGAAGGACGAGCTTCTCGAACTGGTCGAGTCGGTCGCCAACCGGTCGGCGTACCAGTCGGCGGTCCAGGACTACTACGCGCTCGTCTCGAAGAAGGCGCTGCTGGAATCCGAGAAGGAGGAATCCGAACTCGCGGACAACGAGGAGTACCAGGAGCTTTGTGGCCGGATCGACGACCTCGAGGGACGGCTCGACGAGACCGTGACGGAGTTCTCGACCCACGACGACTTCGTCGGAGCGTTCGAGGACCTCTGAGCCGACCGCCGAATCGCTTGCGCAATAGGTGTCGATCTCGCCCCAGAATCGCCGTTTCGCGCGGCGCTCGAGGTACTGCAGAGTCGAATCAGGGTGCCTGCCCGTAGATCAGGTTCCGCTGGACCTCGTTGGCTCCCTCGTAGATCACCGGGATCCGCGCGTCCCGGTAGACCCGGGCGATCCGTCGCTCGTCCAGGATCGACCGTCCGCCGTGGAACTGCATCCCTTGTTCGGAGACGTCGACGGCAGCCTCGGTTGCCGTCGTCTTCGCCAGCGCCGCCCAGTAGCCGGCGTGGTCGTTGTTCGCGACGTTTTCGCACGCCCGCCAGGTGAGCGAGCGCGCACTCTCGAAGTCGATCAACATGTCGGCGAGTCCGTGCTGGACCGCCTGGAACTCGTTTATCGTCCGACCGAACTCCTCGCGGTCGTGGCTGAACGCCCAGGCTTCCTCGATGGCGGCGGCGGCGATGCCGAGGCCGTGGCCGGAGACGATCACGCGACCGTGGTTGAAGAAGTCGGCGAGCATCATGAACCCGGCCCCCTCGTGGCCGATCAGGTTCTCCTCGGGGATCCGACAGTCGTCGAAGGTGATGTGGGCCTGTTTGGAGGCTCGCATTGCCATCTTCTCGGGGATGTGTTCGGCCTCGTACCCCTCGGCGTCGGTCGGCACGATGAACATCGAGTGGTTGCCGTACCGGTTGTCCTCGTCGTCGCCGGTGCGCGCGTAGAGGGTGATCCAATCGGCTTCGACGCCGTTACCGATCCAGTACTTCTCGCCGTTGATCACGTACTCGTCTCCATCCTTTTCAGCACGAGTTTGCATCCCCGCGAGATCGCTGCCCGTCTCGGGTTCGGAGACGGCGAGCCCCGAGATCTGGTCGCCCTCGGCGACCGGTCGAATGTACTCCTCGCACTGCTCGTCGGTGCCGTACTCGTAGGTAATCTCGCAGCCGAAACTCGCCAGCTGCAGCGTCAGCGCGATTCCGGCGTCGGCTCGGTAGAACTCCTCGGTGAGCGCGAGTAGCTGTGGAAGATCGAGCCCGCGCCCGCCCCACTCTTCCGGGATGTCTTGGGCGACCAGGTTCGCCTCCTGGCCCGCCTCGAGGATCTCGTGGGGGTACTCGCCCGCCTGAAAGTACTCCTGGGCGTTCGGTTCGATGTGCTCGCGAGCGAATTCGCGGGCCTCGTCTTTGATGTCGTGTGCGTGCTCCGGAACGATACTGGAATCGAGAAGGTTCACAATTCCTTCCTCGTCGGGGACTCCCAAATAATCGACGCCCAAGGTGCAAGTCCGCGTCGGACCTGCCTCGAGTGAGTTACCGAGACGGGGGGACGATCTCGTCCGTCGTAACGTTCGATCGTCGCCGCAGTCGTCGGATGTCCCAGGCGACGTCGGTGACGATGTGTGCGTAGAGGACCGTGCCCGTCACGAGCGCAAGCGGCGCGTTCGCGAGCGCCGTCCCGGAGACGGCGAGTCCCGCGAGCAGCAGGTGGCTCAACAGCCGGGAGAGCGCGCCGACGTCACCGCGCTCGAAGATCCTGTCCTGATCGGTGAACGCGGCGATCGGGTTGGTGAGACAGAAGCGAAGGGCGTCCCACGTTCCGGTCTCGAACCGAGCGATAACGAAGTGATCGAAATCGATAGCGACGCCGACGATCGTCCCGTAGACGACGATTGCGGCCGCGGGAACGATCGCGCCAACGAGTTCGATCGAGCCGACCGCAATGACGACGACGCTAGAAACGACGAACGAGACGACTGCGTGGTGGATCGAATAAATAGCGACTCACCCGTCACCGGACACGCCGTCGAGACACTAAACGTCTCCCCGCTCAGCCGGCAAAGCCCGAGAGCAACCACTCGCCGTTCTCGCCTTCCTCGTCGGCAATCCCGGGGGCACTCACGAGTACGAACGCGCTCTCGTCGTCGCCGTTTCGGATCTGTCGGGTCGACTCCGGCGGGATCCAGAGCGCGTCGCCGGTCTCCATCTCCACCGGATCGTCGTCGACGACCACGGTCGCTTGCCCCTCGATGAGGACGTACACCTCCTCGTGTTCGTTGTCGGCGTGATCGTGCGGTTGGCTCTTCCAGCCCGGATCGCAGCGCGCGACCGTAACGCCGACCTGCTTGGTCTCGAGGGGATCGCTGAGAAAGTGCATCGCGCTCGAGACCTGATCGACGTCCTCGTAGTTGACCTTGCGGTAAGACATGGGTGACCGTACGACGGGAACCCAGTAAAGGTACGCGTTCTTCGCACACTCCGGGCTGCGGGGTCGTTACTGGCCGTGGCCGTCCTGCGAGATCGGGTCGAAGCTGTCGACGGGGGTGACCGAGTAGTCGACGGTCAGGGCGTCCTTGGTCGCCCGGATCTTCCCGACGAACGTCGAGATGTCCTCGAGCTGTCCCTCCAGGACGAACAGCTCCATGCAGTAGTGGTCGCCGACGTGGCTGTGGAAGTTCGAGGCGACAAGGTCCTCGTGCTCGTGTCGCAGCTGCATCATCCGTTCCTCGACGGTCGTCGTCTCGTAGTCGAAGAGGACCGTGACGATCCCCATCAGTTCCCGATCCTCGAGGCGAGTGTCTTCGAACTCACCCAGAAGGTTTCGAGACGCTTCCCTGACGACTTCGCTTCGGCCGGTGTACCCGTGTTCGTCGGCGAACTCGTCGAGTCGCTCGAGGAGCTCGTCCGGCATCGAGACGCTAACGACTGCCATATAATAATCCGACGGCGTTTGACTATTAAGGCTTACCATATTTCCCCTCCAGCGGTGGTTCGGACGCTGCACGTCCCCGCAAGCGACGAAGCGGTAACGTAACGTTTTGCCCGTCCGAAACAACGGTACGACATGTTCCTCCCGCACCAGACCTGGCCCGACCTCGCCGACTACGTCACCGACGAATCGCTCGCGGTCGTCCCGCTCGGATCGACCGAACAGCACGGACCGCACCTCCCCGAGGGAACCGACTATCTGATCGCTGAGGCGCTCGCTCACGCGGCGACCGACCGCACGGACCACCTCTGTACGCCGGTGATCCCGGTCGGCGTGAGCTCTCACCACAGACAGTTTCACGGCACGATGTGGGTCGATCCGCCGGTGTTTCGGGACTACGTCGAGAACCTCTCTCGGAACCTCACCTACCACGGGATCGATCGGATCGTCTACGTCAATGCCCATGGCGGGAACGTCACCCACCTGCGCGAGGTCGGCAGCCGGCTCCACCGGGACGGGACGGCCTACGCTATCGAGTGGATGTGGGACGAGTCGATTCCAGAGCTCATACGGGACGTCTTCGAGACGCCGGGCCCCCACGGCGGTCCGAAGGAGACGGCGATGATTATGCATATCGCTCGAGAACTGGTTCGCGAGGATCGCCTTGAGGATGCCCGGGACGACGGCGCGACGTTCGATTACGACGCAGAACGCGTCCACGGCGCGACGACGTTCTACGATTCGATCGAGAACAGCCCCAACGGCGTCTTCGGAGACCAGACCGACGCGACCCCCGAGATCGGCGCGGAGCTGTTCGAGGCGGCGACCGACCAGCTCGTCGCGTTGCTCGAGTGGCTCGACGAGAAGCCCTTCGACGACCTCGTTCCGAGACCCCACGTCGAACCGAGACCCGACCGCGATCGCTGATCTCCGCGGCTTCTCGAGCGTGCCATCGCTTAATATTCCACTACCGGTTGTAATCTCGCCACATCGTTAGTTCAGAATCGCACGACGGCAACGTGTTTGTCACTCCCTCCCGGCGAGGGTTGCGTTCGAAGGCCTTATGTAGTGGTCGGGAACTTGGTTATAGTACGAAGAAGATGAGGAGCTCACCCCTGCGGTCCGCCGCAAGATGAGTTCTGATGTGAGCCTTGGTAGTTCGGTGACGCCCGATCGGTCCGCGATTCGGCACCACCGAACTGGACCCATATACGA
>NZ_JBHLJR010000013.1:0-16849 GCF_043677095.1 Natronococcus roseus | reverse complement strand
TCGTATATGGGTCCAGTTCGGTGGTGCCGAATCGCGGACCGATCGGGCGTCACCGAACTACCAAGGCTCACATCAGAACTCATCTTGCGGCGGACCGCAGGGGTGAGCTCCTCATCTTCTTCGTACTATAACCAAGTTCCCGACCACTACATAAGGCCTTCGAACGCAAGTCTCGCCGACAGGGAGTCACAAACACGTGACGGCGGCCTGAAAGGCGGATTCGGAATATCGGTTCTCGAGCAATTCAGTACTAATAGCCATCCCGAACGATCGCCGGTACCGGACGGTCTTCAGAACCCGAACCACTCGAGTCTGACTTCGGTCCACATTCAACCGAAACGAGCAGAACGAAACGATGACGTTGCGAAATCGCATCCGATCGGCGCCACCGCCGCGGCTTCCGGTTTGTTCGAACGAGTGTCGTTCAACCATGATTCCGGTGTAGTCATCTGAGGCAGTCGGAAGCCACCAAGTTACCGAGGACGAGGTGTCGGGTTCGTTCGCGAGAGCACTGATAGTATCCTCGAAGCAACGAGCAGCCACAGCGGAATCGGGCTCGAGGAGCATCCCGTAGCCAACTCTACTCGGTCCGATCGTCTCGGACTCGACGAAACGCGGCGACGTCGGTCCGGTACTGCTTCGCCCGGGGCGAGCCACCGACGACTCGCTCGCGAGAAACACGTCGGTTCGACGACGGCATTTAGCCCGCCGCAGTCCGTTCGCCGGGGAACCGATACAGTCATCGTTTCTTGTGGAAGGTGTGGTAGCATGAACCAAATTGAGCGATTCGAGGAGATAGACGCACTCCCCGAGGTGGTCTGGGAGGTTCTGGCCGAACTCGAGGACGCGGCGGGGCGAACGGCGATCGAGCGGTCGATCAACGCGATTCCGGTCGTGGGAGGCCGCCTGCGTCCGGAGCGATCGGCGACCGACGGTCGCAACGGGTTCCTCGAGCCGGAGATCCTCATCGCCGAAGAGGACCGTCGGCTCGTCCGTCTCGACCGAGCCGGCGTGCCCTTCGCCTTCGACAGCTACCACGAGTTTCACCTCGAGCCGATCGACGGCGGGAGGCGAACCCGGCTCCTCCAGCGAGAGACCGCCCGGGGTGCGCTCGTTCCGCTGGCGTTCGACGAACGACGGCTCGAGCGGGAGTTCGAGGAGCGAAACCGAACGATCAGGGAGCGAGCCGAGTCGCGAGCGAGAGCATGAGACGAACTGCAGTACCGGGTCGGGCGCGTCCGTATAGCAGCTTGCGGGGGCGCTAAAACTCGACCGGTACGTCTAAACGGTTATCGAGGGAGTTCCCGTAACTCCGCGAGCGAGTCGATCTCGTAGGTCGGCTCCGTCGGGAGGTCGTAGCCGCGGCGGTGGTCCCGGCGAACGAACGCCGCGTCGATTCCGAGGGCGTCGGCCGCGGCGACGTCGACGCGGCTGTCGCCGACGTAGATCGGGTTCTCGGCACCGAGGTCGTCGATCGCGCGCTCGAGGTAGTACGGCTCCGGTTTCTTTCGTTGGACCCCCTCGAGCGTCGGCTCCCGTCCGTACCAGACGTCGAACGGGGCGAGCGAGCAGTGATCGAGGATGTTGCCGATCGTCTCGTGCTGGTTGTTGCTGACGATCGCCGTCGGCTCCTCGAGACGCTCGAGCGCCGTAACATCCTCGTAGGGCCGTTTTCGTCCCTTCCTGAGTTCCTCGAGCTGCGCCTGGATCGCCGCGCGCTCGCGGGCCGCCCAGAGCGTCTCGGGCTCGAGTTCCCGGTCGGCCGCGACAGTTCGAAGGGTGTCGACGTCCGGACCGAGCAGCGTCTCAACCTCGTGGCTCGTCGGCTCCGCGACTCCGACCTCGTCGAAGGCGGCGCGGATCGCCTCGACCAGGACCCCGCGATCGGTCGGTCTCGTCAGCACGCCGTCGTTGTCGAAGACGAATGCGTCGTAGCCCATCCGTTCGATAGAGTAGGGGCCGCGGGGTTTTCTCGGTTGTGTTCGGACCCCCAGTCCCAGCGATCGTCCTTGGATTGAAGTACGGGGGAGCGGCCAGCACCATCGATGGAGACCGAGGATTCGGACGCGAGGACGAGCTGGAGCCGACCGCGGAGGGACGGCGATGGGGCATAGAGCACTCGTCGCCTACGAGCGACCGGACCGGCTCTACGACCTGCGCTACAGCCACTGGGGTGGGACGAGACTGGATCTCGTCGATCGGATCGACGACGAGCGCCCGCTCGCGGACGGTGTCATCGAGGAGTCACCGGTCGCCGAGGCGGTCGCCGGAGAGCGGATCCTCTCGGACTTCCTCGATCCCTGCAAGTACGAGGCGCTGTATCTCGTTCGCGAAGGAGGGAGCGACGGCTACCGCGTCGCCTGGCTCGAGTGGGACGAGCGTCGCGGCGGCGACCGCGGCGCGATCGTCGAACTCGGGCCGGGCGAGGCCGACCGCGAGTTCCGGCGCTGGTTCCGGGCGACGAAGACGGCTCTCGGTGATATCGTCGAACTGTGGCAGTTTCCCCGAGACGCGGCACGGACGTACCTCGAGGCGCGGGTCGTCGAGGAGTACGACGGGATTCCGTACACGTATCGCGGAACGTAGCCGCGCCGAGACAACGCTACACCGACGGGAGCCGACGGCCGAGAGCCGGTGATCGAACGGGATCGTTATACCCCGTCCCCCCGCAGTGGGAGGCGATGGCACGAGTCGACCGACTCCGGGTGTATCCGATCAAGGGACTCGACGGAATCGACCTCGAGCGAGCCGAGTTCGTGGAGGGCGGAACTCTCGCGTTCGACAGGGAGTTCGCGCTCGTCGACGAGAGCGGGGAGGTGGTAAACGGGAAGCGAACGCCGCGCGTCCACGACCTCGAGACCGAGTTCGATCCCGAAACCGGGGCGCTCGCGGTCGAGAGCGACGACGGCGACCGCCGGTGGTTCGATCTGGAAGACGAGCGCGAAGCAACAGAAGACTGGTTCGGCGACGTCTTCGACCTCGAGCTTACCCTCGAACGCAATCGGTCGCTCGGATTCGTCGACCGACGGGAGATGGGGCCGTCGGTGATCAGTACGGCCACCCTCGAGACCGTCGCCGACTGGTTCGACGGGCTGACCGTCGAGAGCGTCCGCCGGCGGATGCGAGCGAACGTCGAGATCGGCGGCGTCGAGCCGTTCTGGGAGGATCGCTTCGTCGGCTCCGGGGCGCCGTCGTTCGCAGCCGGCGACGTCCGGTTCGACGGCGTCACTCCCTGCGGGCGCTGCGTCGTCCCGAAGCGGGACCCAGACAACGGCGAGGAACTGCCGGCGTTCCAGCAGCGATTCGTCGAGAAGCGCCGGGAGACGTTTCCGGAGTGGGCCGACGGGGACGCCTTCGACCACTACTACACGCTGATGCTCATCGCGGACGTTCCCGAACGACACCGGGATCGCGGCCTCGAGGTCGGCGATCCTGTCGAGATCGACGAGGAGTAATCGACGGGGTCAGTCCTCGGCGTCGGCGACCGACCCGGTCTCAAGATCGTACTCCCACTCCCGGTAGCCGCCCTCCATGCTCGCGACGGCGTCGCTGTCGACGTCCTCGAAGCTCCCGATCAGCCGGGCGGCCTGGATCGAACTCTGTCCGATCGGACAGGCGACGACCACGTCGTCGCCCCAGTCGTACTCGTCGATCTCCGTCGCGAGTTTGGCCATCGGCACGTTGATCGCGCCGGGGATGTGTCCCTGCTCGTACTCGGATTCCGATCGGATATCGACGATCTGAACGTCCTCGTCCTCGAGCTTTGCCTTGACGTCTTCGGGTGGAATTTCGGATACCATCGTTGGGTGTCGACGAGTGCCTGCCGTCTCGAGCGTCGGGCCGGACGGATCCGGCGGACACCTCGACGGCGTCGGCTCGTATGCTCTCGATTGGGGGAGCGACCCGTTAACACCTTTCGGTCGGATCCGGTGGGTCGGGATCGACGAACGGGTTCGACGCCACCACCAAGTGGACGAACGAGAAACGATCGGGTATGCCAGAACTGACGTCGCTTTCAGATCTAACCGAGACGCCCCACGTCGAGGTGTTCGACGACGGTGGCGACCCTCGCGCGGTCCGGTTGCACCTCGAGGCCGACGAGCGGATCCCCGAACACCGCCACCCGGAGTCGCACGTGGTCTTTCACCTCCTGTCGGGCTCGCTCGAGCTCTCGCTGGACGGGGAGCCCTACGAACTCGAGGCGGGCGACCTCGTTCGATTCGACGGCGACCGCGAGGTCGCCCCGCACGCCCTCAAGGAGAGCACGGCGGTCGTCGTCTTCGCGTCAGAACCGGAGCCATAGACGGGAGGTCGTTCGCGGCAGCGCTGTCGTGCGATCCAGATATGTATCCACGTTCGTGCATACTAGGTGCAGCCAGGGGCCGTACTGATGGCACAAACACGGGGATTTTTGTCCGTGCGGGACCCTACGGTCGACCATGACTGATGGGCGGGGCGAGACTCCCCGGCGAACAGGAATGACCGAAAAGTGCGGCGTCGTCGGCGTCGCGCTCGACGGTCGCGACGCGGCCCGACCGTTGTACTACGCGCTCTACGCGCTCCAGCACCGCGGCCAGGAGTCCGCGGGCATCGTTACTCACGACGGCTTCCAGCAACACAGCCACGTCGACAGAGGACTGGTCGGCGACGTCTTCGACGAGGGCGACCTCGAGGGGTTGGCCGGCTCGGCGGGGATCGGCCACGTCCGATACCCGACGGCGGGTTCGCTCGACACCTCCTGTGCGCAGCCGTTCTCGGTCTCGTTCAAGAGCGGCTCGCTGGGGCTCTCGCACAACGGCAACCTGGTCAACGCCGACGAGATCCGCGACGAGCTCGCCGCCCTCGGCCACGCCTTCACCAGCGACGGCGACACCGAGGTCATCGCCCACGACCTCGCGCGCAACCTGCTCGAGGAGGACCTCGTCCGCGCCGTCAAGCGCACGATGGGGCGGATCCACGGCTCCTACGCGCTGACGATCAGCCACGATGAGACGGTACTCGGCGTCCGGGATCCCCAGGGAAACCGCCCGTTGTGTATCGGCCGGCTCGAGGACGGCTACATTCTGGCCTCCGAGTCGGCCGCGATCGACACCTTAGACGGAGAGCTGGTCCGGGACGTCCGCCCCGGCGAGCTGGTCGTCCTCGATGCGGACGGACAGGGCTTTGACTCCTACCAGCTCGTCGAGGAGGACAACACCGCTCACTGCTTCTTCGAGCACGTCTACTTCGCCCGCCCGGACAGCGTCATCGACGACACGCTCGTCTACGAGGCGCGTCGCGAGCTCGGCCGAAAGCTCTGGACCGAAAGCGGCGTCGAGACCGACGTCGTCATGCCGGTACCCGACTCCGGGCGCGCGTTCGCCTCGGGGTACGCCGAGGCGGCGGGCGAGACGACCCCCGACGGCGAGGCCCGCCCGGAGGACGACGACGGCGTCGAGTTCGCCGAGGGGCTGATGAAAAACCGCTACGTCGGTCGCACGTTCATCATGCCGACCCAGGACGAGCGCGAGCGCGCGGTTCGCCTGAAGCTCAACCCGATCAAATCGACGATCGAGGGCAAGACCGTCACCGTCATCGACGACTCGATCGTCCGCGGGACGACCTCCACCCAGCTCGTCCAGCTGCTCAAGGACTGTGGCGCCGAGGAGGTCCACGTCCGTATCGGCGCCCCAGAGATCGTCGCCCCCTGCTACATGGGCATCGACATGGCCACCCGCGAGGAGCTGATCGCCTCGGACAAGGACACCGACGAGATCCGCGAGGCCATCGACGCCGACAGCCTCGCCTACCTCTCGACCGACGCGGTCGCCGACGTGCTCGAGACCGAACGCATCGACCTCTGTCTGGGCTGCGTGACGGGGAAGTACCCCTACGATATCGAGGACGAAGAGACCGACCGCGAGGTCTCGCGTCCGAACGTCGGCGGGCGGACGATGCACGCGGACGACTGAGCTCACCAGAGACCGGGGACGAGCCGGTACGGCGTTCGCTCGGCGTACTCGAGGTAATCCCCGTCCAGCGTCTTCCTGAGGGCGCGTTCCTCGACGCGAATTCGGTAGCCGTAGCCCGCCAGCCCAGCCAGCACTGTCGCAGCGATGCTCAACCAGTTGCCGAGAGTTATACCGGCGCCGACCAGCGAGAGCAGGGCGCCGGTGTAGGACGGGTGACGAACCCACCGGTACGGACCCGACTCGATGACTTTGTCGTCCTCCTCGACGGTTACCTCGATCGCGAAGCCGTCTCCGAGCGTGCGAACGGCAGACCGTCGCACGATGACGCCGAGCAGGATCGTCCCCGGCCCGAGCCAGAACGCCGCGGTCGGTGCGGGAACCTGTAGGGCGGGCACGAGCTGAGACGACAGGACGGCCGCGAGGACGCCTTCAATGACGGCCGCGCCGATGGCGTATTTCGACCCCGGTCCTGCGTCTCTTCGTCCGGACCCCGGTGACGGAGTGCGATCGACCAGTCCGAGGCGATCCAGACGCCGACGACGAGAAAGAAGACGAGCAGTGGTAGCGATTGCGTCCCGAGCCGCGGGAGCATACGGAACGGTTTTTTCCGACCGGCATAAGTGTCTGGTCGGTGCCAATTTCGTCCCGGGCTCCGACGGGATCGGTGACGACGACGGTCGGCTACCCGCCCACGATCGAACCGCCGTTGATGTGCAGCGTCTGTCCGCTCACGTACGAGGAGTCCTCGCAGGCGAGGTAGACGTACGCCGGGCCGAGTTCGCTTGGCTGGCCCGGACGACCCATCGGGACGTCCTGGCCGAACTCCTCGACGGCCTCGGGGTCGTAGTCGCCGATCGTCGCGGGGATCAGCGGCGTCCAGATCGGGCCGGGCGCGACCTGGTTGACGCGAATCCCTTCGGGGGCGAGCTGCTGGGACAGCGATCGCGTGAAGGCGACGATCGCGCCCTTCGTCGTCGAGTAATCCACGAGCATATCGTTGCCCGCGAACGCGTTCACCGAGGTCGTGTTGACGATCGTATCGCCGTCCTCGAGATGGGGCAGCGCCTCCCGGGTCAGGTAGAAGTAGCCGTGCATGTTCGTCGCGAACGTCTCCTCCCACTGCTCGTCGGTGATATCGGTCAGATCGGTCTTGACCACCTGGGCCGCTGCGTTGTTCACGAGGACGTTAAGATCGCCGAGCTCGTCGACGATCTCCTCGATGGCCGCCTGGCAGAACGCACTGTCGCGGACGTCACCCGAGATGGTCAGACTCTCCTGACCCTCGTCCTCGATCATCTCCGCGGTCGTCTCGGCGTCTTCCTCCTCGTCTAAGTACATGACGGCGACGTCGGCGCCCTCGCGGGCGAAGTGGACCGCCGCGGCCCGGCCGATCCCGCTGTCCCCGCCGGTGACGACGGCGACCTTCCCCTCGAGCTTGCCGCTGCCCTCGTAGTCCTCGCGGATGAACTCGGCGGGCGGCTCCATCTCGCTCTCGAGGCCGGGCTGGCGGTCCTGCTGTTGGGGTTCGACCGCTTCGGCCTTCTCGCGGGCTTGCTCGTGTGTCATGTCCAGCGCTACCTTCCGACGACTGTTGGACGTGTGCGTTGCGAGCGAAGGCACCCTCGGGATCACCGACTGCAGGCCCTCACCCGCCTCGACCCCGGCGCGCGTAGAGGATCCCCGCGAGGAGGGCGACCGCGACCAGGCCGAACAGCGGCCGGATCGGATCGACGTAGGTCGCGAGCCAGGAGCTCCCGAACAGCGCGACGAGGACGGCGTTGCAGTGGGGGCAGGCGACGGCGAAGAAGCCGCCCGCGGCGCCGGCGTATCCGCAGGCGTCGCCGGAGCAGTCGTCGATCGCCGTCCGCTGTGCGGCGTAGGCGCCGGCGAGAGCGGTCGTCAGCAACAGAAACCCGTAGTCGAGCGGCGTCCGCGGAACCATCCGCTCGAAGATCGGCGTCGGGACGAGCCCGGTGACGACGCCCGTCACCGCGAAAAAGGCGCCGCCGACGAGGAGCCCGTTTCGAACGGCCCTCCGGGTCAGTTGCACGGCTGATCGTTCGGCCCTCGAGACGAAAAGCCGTCGGTTCGGCTCAGTAGCCGACGTGCAGGAGCGCGTAGACGACGATCCCCAGCGAGAAGGAGATCAGCCACAGGGCTGCCGCGATCCGGCCGACTCGAGCGTGGTTCGTCCGCGCCAGCTCCCCGGGCGAGTACGCCCCCGCCAGCAGGAGCGCGTGGTAGACGAGCGGGATGCAGACCACCGCGAGCAGGATGTGGATCGCCAGGATCGGCAGGTAGACGAACTGGTAGACGGCGTCGGGACCGGGAAACGGCTGCGGCCCGCCCGTCGCGACCAGCCGGTAGAGGTAGAGGGTTAGAAACGCCGCGAACAGACCGAACGAGGTGAGCATCGCGATCCGGTGGCGATCGATCCGCCCGCGCCGGATCGCCCGCCAGCCGTACGCGATCGTCGCGATGGCCGTCGCGCTGATCACGACGTTGACGTGGGGGATCAGCTCGAGGAACCACTCGGGCGCGGCGGGTACCGTCGACTGTGGAATCTGCCCGCCCGCAGCCGCGAAGACAACCGCCAGCGAGGCGACGCTCAGAACGGCCGTGAGCGAACGGACCCGCTCTCGAGGAACGTACTCCATGTCCGGGAGTTCGACTGGGCGGGGAAAGCGGTTGCTGTCTCTCGACGTGACTCGAGCGACGAGCGCCGTCGCTCTCGAGTGGAACGTTCCTCAGAAGTTATGCGTGGGTGATGTCCGCGAAGGGAGATCACCTGCATCGACTCGCTCGGCGGCGTGGCCGCCTCGCGTATCGCGGTCCCAAGGGACCGCGCGTGCGATGCGTGGGACCGGATTTGAACCGGCGGACCCCTACGGGACAGCGCCCTCAACGCTGCGCCGTTGGCCTAGCTTGGCTACCCACGCTCGCGTTCTCTTTCTGCACTCAATCGTATCCAGCGTGATTATAAAAGCCCTTTCCTTTGAGTCGGCGCCTGCGTCCGAATCACACGGAATCGGCCGAGGGCGCCGTCCTCCGATCCGGGCAACGATACGAGCCGTCCGTCCGGGCGCCTTCGGGACGTCCGGTCGTAGCTACCGTATAGTTAAAATGCGACAGATTCCAACGTACGGTATGGCTAAGTACTCGACCGGTTCGTCCGGTGGCGGCGGCGGGACGAACTGCGAACTCTGTGGCGCCGAGAGCGACTCGCTTCGGCGCGCGCAGGTCGCCGGTGCCGAACTCGAGGTCTGTCCGGACTGTGCGCCACACGACGACGCACAGAAACGCAGCGGAGGACGCGGGGGTCGCGGCGGCTCCAGTTCACAGGGAAGCGGGCAGGACGACGGGCCCAGCCGGAAACAGAAAGCGGCCCAGAACGTCGCGAAGGCCAACCCCGTCTGGGACGGCGACTCCGAACACTGGGAGAAGGAAGGGACGAACTACGACGACGATCCGTTGCCCTACCTGGTCTCCGACTACGGGTCGGTGCTCGTCGAGGCGCGCCGGGAGGCCGGGTACCAGCGCGAGGAACTCGCCGAGGAGCTCGACGTCCCCGAGAAGGACCTGCTGGCGATCGAGCAGGGTCGGGCGACCCAGGCCGGCGTCGGCGGCGGCCTGATCGACGCCCTCGAGGAAACCCTCGACGTCTCGCTCGCGGAGTAGCGCCGAAAGAACGTCGACTTCCCGCTCGTTTTCTGTTCGGGCTACGGCGGATCGAGCGCAGGCTCGTCAGCGGTAGCGTCCGGGACGTCGCTCCCCTCGAGCGCCGTCGCCGTCGCGAGCCGGATTGCGTGGGGCCACCCCAGCGGCGTCGCACTGTCGGGCATCCCGTCGTCGAAGAACTGTTCGGGCAGGTACTCACCCTCGCTTCGCAGCGGCCCGCCCGGGGTGACGAGTTCCAGCAGCGCTCGAGCACGAGCGTCGAACTCCGGGGCGGCGTCGTGGCCCGCCGCGGCGAGCAGCTCGTGGAGCTCCGCCGACGCGTGAGCGCCCCACGCGGTCGTCACCGTCCAGATCTTCGGCACCCCCTGATCGGCGACCCGCCAGGGATCGTCCTCGAAGCGAGCGAGACCCTCGATCGGGCCTTCGGGATCGCGGTAGAGTCCATCGGTCGTCGTCTCGAGGTGGGAGGTGAGGCGCCCGAGTCGCTCGTCGTCGACGGTTCCGATCGCGGCGTACTCGTGGTGGGCTGCCGCCAGCGCGAGCGTGCTCCCGTCAAGTCGGTCGTCGAGGTCGCCGTCCTCGAGTCGGAGCGCGTAACAGCCCCGCTCGGGCACCCACAGCGCGTCGAGCCCCTCGTAGACCGTTCGCGCGCTCTCGCGTGCGCGCGCCGTGACGTCGTCCGGTAGCGGGGCCCGGGCGATCGCGGCGTAGGCCTCGAGATACGTCGCGGCGGTGTGGGTGAAGCGCCCGGTCATGTTCTCCCAGGCATTTTGGACCCGTCCGGGGAGGCCGTCGGCCTCGAGGGTGTCGTCGAGTCCCTCGAGCGCGGCGACGACGGCCTCGCGGACGCGCTCGTCGTCGTCGATCACCCGGAGGTACGTCGCGAGGGAGGCCGCGACGCTGGCGGTCTGGTCGGCCTGGTAGTCGATCGAGTCGGCCTCCTCGAGGCGGCCGTGGGCCCAGCCGGGGGCGAGGCTTCCGTCGTCGGGCCAGACCCGGTGGGGCCAGGTGCCGTCCTCGAGCTGGGTCTCGACGTAGAAGCGGGCGCTGGCGGCGTGCCACTCGTCGAGTCCGAGCCCCGCCCGCCGATCGGCCTCGAGCAGGAAGCCGGCGATCTCGGCGTCATCGCGAAACCAGGTGTAGCCGTACCCGCCCGAGTGCCGGTAGAAGGGATCGAACTCGGGACCGGCGATTCGGGCTCCCGACGGCGCTCGGAGCAAGGAGAGCGCACGGAGGTCCGCAAAGCCGCCGTCGATCCCCGGTGTCGTCTCGGGGAGCCGGTCTCGGGCCTGCCGTCGCCCCGCCTCGAGCAGCGCCTCGGGGTCGGCGTGCGCGTCGACATCCGCCCGAACGCGCTCGAGGGCGTCCGCCCGGTCGTCCGTCGAGAGCAGGGTTGCGATCGTCGCGGTCGGCTCCGACCCCGAGAGCTCGACGTCGACCATCGCTATCGGACTCAGGCGATCCTCCTCGTAGCGATCGTCGCTCCCGGGTCGTGGAAACGGGACGGGGTCGTCGTCGAGTATCTCCTCGAACCGGATCGAGGGGTGGCCGATACCCGAGAGATCGGTCGAGGCCGTGAGGAGGTCCCGCTCGTTGCGGTGGTGGACCTCGACGGCGTCGCCGTGGCGGAGCTGGCCGATCCGGCTCGTCTGGTTGTCGGGAGCGAACCCGACGCAGGCCCGGATCGCCGCCTCGACGTCGTCCGCCCCCTCGAGTGTAAATGCCGTGAGGTGGAGTCGGCCGAGCGTCAGGTCGTACTGTCGACAGGTCCGATCGCCGACCTCGTGGACGGTCTCGACGACCGCGGTGTCGCCGACGTACCGCTGGGTGCCGTCGTCGAACCAGGAGACGTCGCCGTCGATCTCGAGGCCGAAGCGGGAGCGTTCGATCCCCGCGAGCCCGGACAGCGGGTACGAGTAGTCTCTGAGCGAGCCGTTCGGGGCGACGTGGACCAGCCGATCGTCCAGCCCGGAGAACAGCCCCGCGGTCGAGCGACGCTCACCGGAGAACCGGCGAGGGTCGCCGCGGGAGCGCTTGACGTCGTCGAGGGCGTCGTGCAGTTCCATCGCGTCTGCGTTCGAACTCCGCCGGCTAAAGTTTGTTGAAAAATGTGTTCTTACTTTGTGAACTCGGGTGAGAGCGGCGCCGATTCGGCAGTCGGACCGATCGGGAATCTTTTACAGCGATCGGTCGATCGTTGGAGTGAGAAACACATGGACGACGACGACCTCACCGGGTTGCTCGAGCGGTTCGGCCTCTCGGCGAAGGAGATCGACACCTACCTCGCGATCCTCGAGCACGGGGAGTCGAAGGCGAGCACGATCGCCGACGCCGCCGACGTCTCCAAGCGGTACGTCTACAGCATCAGCGAGGAACTCGAGGGGCGAGGGTTCGTCGAGGTCGACGATCACTCGGTGCCGACGCTGATCAGACCGGTGGCGCCCGAGACGGTCGTCGATCGGCTCACGCGCAGCGTCGAGGAGATCGAACCCGAGATCAGATCCCGCTACACCGAAACCGAGCGAGCGGGCGAGCAGTTCGAGGTGATCAAGTCCCGGCAGACGGTTCTCAAGCGGATCCGAAGCCTGCTCGCCGACGCCGAGAACGAGGTGACGCTGTCGCTGCCCGCCGAGGTGTTACCCCACGTCCGCGGGACCCTCGAGGAGACCGTCGACCGCGGGGTGCTCGTCCTGCTGTTGCTCGGGGGCGCCGAGAGCGAGCGCCAGGATATCGCCTCGCTGGCCGGCACCGCGAGTACGGTTCGAACCTGGGACGCGCTGGTGCCGACGATGCTGACGGTCGACCGACGACACGGGCTGCTCGCGCCCAGCGAGTTGCTGACCGACTCGACGAGCGAGACCCGGGCGATCTCGCTCACCCAGGAACAGCTCGCGCCCGTGCTGGCGGGCTCGTTCCTGGCGAACTACTGGCCGACCGCAGAGGAGCGCTACGTCACCGCTGCTCGCGAACTTCCGCAGACTTACGAGGGATTTCGGAACGCGGTCTTCCAGATCGCGCTCCACCGGGCGGCCGACACCCGGCTCGAGGCGACCGTTACCGGCTCCCCCATCGGCGACCGGGAGCTGCCCGCGACGCTAACCGGAGAGATCGTCGACGTTCGCCAGAGCCTCGTTCGCCCCGCCACCTCGACGCTGCCGATCGAGAACTCGGTTACGCTCGAGGTCGACGGCGAACGGTACACGATCGGGGGTTCGGGCGCCTTCCTCGAGGAGTTCGAGGCCGACTCGGTGACGATCCGCCCGCTCGAGGCTGAGTAGGCGGCTCGGCAACTTTCTTGACCGGGGGCCGCGAACCCGCTCGTAATGAACGCTCTTTCGCGACCGAGTGAACGTTCGACGAGCGCGCGACCGACGATCACCCGAGCGAGCACCGACGGAGGTCGCCGATGAGTTCGCCGGACGCCGTCAAGGAACGAATCGTCGAGAGCGGCGCGCTCGCCGTCCTTCGCGGGGTCGGCGAGGACGACGTCGTTCCAGTTGCCCGCGCGATGTCCGAGGCCGGCGTGGGCGCGCTCGAGGTGACCGCGGACGGGACGCGAACGTACGAGAAGCTCGCGGCGATCGATCGCGAACTCGAGGGGACGGACACCGTCGTCGGCGCGGGCACCGTTCTGGACGCCGCCAGCGCCCAGTCGGTGATCGACGCGGGCGCCGAGTTCGTCGTCTCCCCCCACGTCGATCCCGAGGTCGTGACCGTCTGTAACCGCCACGGCGTGCTCTCGGCGCCCGGCGTCATGACGCCGACCGAGGCCGTCACCGCGATCGACGCGGGTGCGGACGTACTGAAGATGTTCCCGGCCTCGACGGTCGGTCCCGGACACATCGGCGCCCTGCAGGGCCCGCTTGGCGACGTCGACGTGATCCCGACCGGCGGGATCGGGACCGACAACGTCGCCGACTACCTCGAGGCCGGCGCGGTCGCCGTCGGCGCCGGGAGCGCGATCGTCGACTACGACGCGATCGCCGACGGCGACATGGAGCAAGTTCGCGAGACGGCCGCCGCGTTCGTCGAGGCCGTCGAGGACGCGCGGAGCGAGTAACGGTTTCGGTCGACAGCTTTCTTGCGAACTCGAGAGGAGGGTAGCGACGGTGCTCGAGGCGGAGTAGCGGCGGCTCTCGAGCCCGCGGGCCGCGTCAGCCGAGTCCGCGAATCGGTACCGACGGTCCCCCAACCGCCGTTCAAATATTTACTACAGATAGCGTAATCTTTTATTCGCTCGGCTCGTACGTCGAGCTATGAAGGCGATCGCAGTCGAACCGGGCGCCGGCGAACCGACCGTCGTCGAGCGCCCGCTCCCCGAACCGAGCGACGGCGAGGCGCTCGTCCGGACGCTCCGCGTCGGCGTCGACGGCACCGACCACGAGGTCATCGCGGGCCACCACGGCGAGGTGCCGCCCGGCGAGGATCGCCTCGTGCTGGGTCACGAGGCCGTCGGCGTCGTCGAGGATCCGAACGGCACCGATCTCGAGGAGGGCGACTACGTCGTCCCGACGGTGCGTCGGCCGCCCAACGGCACCAACGAGTTCTTCGAGCGCGGCGAACCCGACATGGCTCGCGAGGGGGAGTACCTCGAGCGGGGCATCGTCGGCGCCCACGGCTTCATGGCGGAGTACTTCACGAGTCCCGCCGAGACGCTCGTCCCGATCCCCGAACGGCTCGCCCACCTCGGATTCCTGGTCGAGCCGATCAGCGTCTCCGAGAAGGCGATCGAACACGCCGTCGCCTCCCGCTCGGCGTTCGAGTGGGAGCCCGAGTCCGCGCTCGTTCTGGGCAACGGCTCGCTCGGCCTGCTGACGCTCGCGATGCTCGAGACGACGCTCGGCTTCGATCGCACGTACTGTCTCGGTCGACGGGACCGCCCCGATCCGACGATCGACATCGTCGAGGAACTCGGTTCGACCTACGTCGACTCGCGGGAGACGCCGGTCCCCGAGATCCCCGCCGAGCACGAGTCGGTCGACTTCGTCTACGAGGCGACCGGCTACGCGAAACACGCCTTCGAGACGATCGAGGCGCTCGCGCCCAACGGCGTCGGCGCCCTGCTGGGCGTCCCCGAGTCCTGGTCGTTCGAGGTCGACGGCGGTTGCCTCCACCGGGAGTTCGTCCTGCAGAACAAGGCGCTCGTGGGCTCGGTCAACTCCCACCGCGGCCACTTCGAGGCCGCCACCGACACGCTCGAGGGACTGCCAGAGTGGCTGTTCGACGACCTCGTCACGGGCGTCTACGGACTCGACGAGTACGAGCGGGCGTTCGAGACCGGCGACGACGTCGTGAAGACGGCCGTCGAGTTCGCGCCCCTCGAGTAAGGCCTCGAGGACGGCTCGAGCCGTTCGGACGCCGCGTACGATTCAGCGGCTATCGGCACGTAGTGCCGACAGTACTACTCGTATGCCAGAGAGTGTGTCCCGAAATAGAAACAATTACCCGATCACGAGTGAGTACTGCCCTCCATGGGAGTCGACTACTCGAAGCTACACGATCCGAACGCGGAGTACACGATGCGGGAGCTCTCCGCGGAGACGATGGGCGTAACGGGTGAGCGCGGCAACGGCCGCGACGTCGAGATCACCGACGTCCAGACGACGATGATCGACGGCAACTTCCCGTGGACGCTCGTCCGGATCTACACCGACGCCGGCATCGTCGGCACCGGCGAGGCCTACTGGGGTGCCGGCGCACCGGAGCTCATCGAGCGAATGAAGCCGTTCCTGCGGGGCGAGAACCCGCTCGACATCGATCGGCTCACCGAACACCTCGTCCAGAAGATGTCCGGCGAGGGCTCGCTCGGCGGGGTCACCGTCACCGCGATCTCGGGCATCGAGGTCGCGCTGCACGATCTGGCGGGCAAGATCCTCGAGGTGCCGGCCTACCAGCTGCTCGGCGGCAAGTACCGCGACGAGGTGCGGGTCTACTGCGACTGTCACACGGAGGAGGAGGCCGACCCCGCCGCCTGCGCCGACGAGGCGGAACGCGTCGTCGAGGATCTGGGCTACGACGCCCTGAAGTTCGACCTCGACGTCCCGTCGGGCCACGAGAAGGACCGCGCCAACCGCCACCTGCGCGGCGTCGAGATCGAGCACAAGGCCAGCATCGTCGAGGCGATCACCGAGCGCGTCGGCCACCGCGCCGACGTCGCCTTCGACTGCCACTGGACGTTCTCGGGCGGCAGCGGGAAGCGTCTCGCCCAGCGTCTTGAGGAGTACGACGTCTGGTGGCTCGAGGACCCCGTCCCGCCGGAGAACCACGACGTCCAGCGGGAGGTCACCCAGAGCACGTCGACCCCGATCACCGTCGGCGAGAACGTCTACCGCAAGCACGGCCAGCGCAGCCTCATCGAGAACCAGGCCGTCGACATCATCGCGCCCGACATGCCCAAGGTCGGCGGCATGCGCGAGACCCGGAAGATCGCCGACCTCGCGGACATGTACTACATCCCGGTCGCGATGCACAACGTCTCCTCGCCAGTCGCGACGATGGCCAGCGCCCACGTCGGCGCCGCCATCTCGAACTCCCTGGCGGTGGAGTACCACTCCTACGAACTCGACTGGTGGGAGGACATCGTCCAGGAGGACGTCATCGAGGACGGCTACATCGATATCCCCGAGGAGCCCGGTCTCGGCGTCACCCTCGACATGGACGTCGTCGAGGAGCAGATGGTCGAGGGTGAGGAGTTGTTCGACGAGGAGTAGCTCGTCGAGTCAGCGAATCTCTGATTTGTGCTATTCGGCGAGGAACAATAGCAGATCGGAGTACAGTTTATTTATTCAGATCGGTGTGAGAGGGTCACGTTACGCACAGGGAATTGATATAGCGGTCGGTACAAGCCAACTACTCAGCACAGGTTGACATCCGCAAAAGGTGAACATTAGGGAGGGATTCGTGGGAGCCGTGCTTGCTCAACCCAGAACCTCTCAAGAACATCTACAAGAGAAATGAACTCGTCAGGATCTGTTGGCTTTGTCAGATAGGCGTTAGCGCGGGCATCATAGCACCGCGCAATATCCTCCTCAGCCTCCGAACTTGTGAGCATAAGTACAGGCAGCGGTTTGAGCCGGGGATTATCCCGGATCATTTCGAGGACTTCACATCCGTCTCGACCGGGAAGGTTCAGATCCAGCAGGCTGAGATCGGGAAGTTCGTTATCTGCGGACTCACGTAAGAACTCCACAGCGTCATCACCATTAGTGACTGACTGTAAT
>NZ_JBHLJR010000012.1:0-17895 GCF_043677095.1 Natronococcus roseus | reverse complement strand
AATGCGTACGCGGAAACAGCTGACGAGTGGCTCAGATCGTTCGCCTTTGCGTGGAATCAGCTTATCTGAACACGATGCCCGACGCCGCGGCAAGCTTTTTATCAGACCGCGAGAACGGTCGACCGATGCCCGGATACAGTCGCCGCCAGCTCCTCGGAGCGGGCGCGACCGGCACCGCGTCGGTCCTCGCGGGGGGATACGCGTGGAACCGATACGCGACGCGCCACCACCTCCGGCTCCGACCGCTCGAGGCCGTCAACGAGACGGCCGACTCTCTCACGCTCGAGTTCGCCGTCGAGGGGAACGGGATCGAAGCCCAGCGGACGGTCCGGCTGGCGCCAGCGGACGAGGAGGGGGCGACGCATCTTCCGGGTCGATGGATGAAGAACACGGCGGAGTGGACCGTCAGCGCCGAGTACGAGGGTGAGACGCTCGAGATCCGGGCCAGCCAGATCACCGAGCGACTCGAGGGAGCGGGTTGGGGGCCGGACTGTGCGCGCGTCGCGCTGGTCGTGACGGCGACCGGCGATCTGGAGGCGCGGGTCGGCCCCTGTTAACGGTGCAGCGGTTTCTCGGCCATCTCCTGGCGGAGATCGCGCAGCTGAGCGCGGGAGACGTCGTCCTCGAACTGCTGGATGACGGCGAACACCTCCGCACGGCAGATCTTCACGTCACCCTCGCGGACGACGTCTTCGGGTCGTTCCTGGAGTTCCCGCAGGGTGCCGACCGCGAGTAGGTAGGGGATCGCCCACGCCGAGAGCCGGTTGCCGTGGCGCTCGGGGACGACCTCGAGGTAGCGGTGGGCGTCGTCGAGGTAGTTCTCCGCGCGGCCGGTCACCCGCTGGATGACGTTGGTGACGCCGCGCTGGTTGTCGGGTTCGGTGACGGCGTCGGCGTCGACGTTCTCCTCGGCGAGCCACTCCTCGGGGAGGTAGACGTTGTTCTCCTCGTGGTAGTCGCTCTCGACGTCCTTGGCGATGTTGACGAGCTGCAGGAGGAGGGCGAACGAACGGGCGTTCTTGCGCATCTCCTCGGCCCGGTCGGGCGAGGCGCTGCGGGCGACCAGTCCCGTGATCAGGGTGCCGACGGTGCCGGCGGCGTACCAGCAGTACTCCTCGAGCTCTTCGAGGGTCTGCAGGCGGAGTCCGCCCTCCTCGGCGTACCGATCGGTGAACATCGCCATCCCGTCGACGAGCTCTCGAACCGGGTCACGCATGATCTCGCGGGGCTCCTCGTCGAGCGCCTCGAAGGTTCGCAGGACGCGGGGCGTCTCGGCGACGACCTCCCAGTCGGCGTTTGCCTCCTCCGGGATCCAGGGCTCGACGTCGGCCATGAACTGCTCGACCTCGAGCGGGTCGGCCGGATCGAGCAGCCGGTCGTAGGCGCTCAACAGTTCCGTCTGGGTCTCGGGCGGAATGTGACCCGCATCCTCGATCGTGTCGGCAACGCGACAGAGGAGATAACCGAGGCAGATGTGTCTCGCCATCGGTTCGTCGAGGCGATCGATCGTGATCGAGAAGGTCCGAGAGACCCCGTGTACCGCCTCGTAGCACCACTCGAGGTCGGTATCGAGGTTTGTTTCAGGCTGGCCCGTTGTCATCTACTCGATACGGTTTGGTTCCCATCCCGGAAAAGCGCCGCGGTCGCGGCGCGTCGTTCCGTTACGGACACTCGCGATGCCGACTGGTCACCGAATCCGACCGAAGCGCTCGTCTCGCCGCCCGGAAACGCCGAACGACGGGCCCGGAGTCGACATCCCGGGGGAGAGACAGTAATAAATAATCAACCTCGCAATATCTGCGTATGGAGTTTGCACTCTCGGCCGAGCAGCGCCAGATTCGGGACATGGTCTCGGAGTTCGTCGACGAGGAGGTCGTCCCCGTCGCGAGCGAGATCGATCACGACGACGAGTTCCCCGCCGACCTCGTCGACGAGATGGCCGAGCTGGGGCTGATGGGGATGCCGTTCCCCGAGGAGTACGGCGGCGCTGGACTCGACTACCACTCCTACGCGATCGGCCTCGAGGAGATCTCGCGGGGTTCGGGCGGCCTGGGAACCGTCGTCGCCGCCCACATCTCGCTGGCGGGTAACATGCTCTACGAGTTCGGCGACGAGGCCCAGAAGGAGGAGTACCTGACGCCGCTTGCCGAGGGCACCGATATCGGCGCGTTCGCGCTCTCGGAGGCGGGCGCGGGTAGCGACGTGCCGGCGATGGAGACGACCGCAGAGAAGAGCGAGGCGCAAGGCGCCTCGGAACGGAGCGGCGTAGCCGCGGAGAAAGAGGGCGACGAGTACGTCCTCGAGGGCGGCAAGCTCTGGATCTCGAACGGCTCGGTCGCAGACACCGTCACCGTCTTCGCCAAGACCGATCCCGACGCGGGCAATAGGGGGATCTCGTCGTTCGTCGTCCGCCCCGAGGAGGACGACGGCTTCATCGTCGAGGGCACCGAGGAGAAGCTCGGCGACAAGGGGTGTCCGACCGCGGAGCTTCGCTTCGACGACCTCCGGATTCCCGAGGACCGCTTGCTCGGCGAGGAGGGCGAGGGGTTCGTCCAGGCGCTGAAGACCCTCAACGGGGGGCGAATTACCATCGCGGCCCGCGGAGTCGGCATCGCCCGCGCAGCCCTGGACGAGGCTCGCGCCTACGCCAACGAGCGCGAGCAGTTCGACCAGCCGATCGGCGAGTTCCAGGCGATCAAACACAAGCTCGCCGACATGGACACGAAGATCCAGGCCGCGAAGCTGCTGATGCACAAGGCCGCGGACAGGAAGATCCGCGGCGAGGACTACATCAAGGCCTCGGCGCAGGCCAAGCTGTACGCCTCCGAGGTGAGTCGCGAAGTCGCAAACGAGGGCATCCAGATCCACGGCGGCTACGGCTACACCAAGGACTTCCCCGCCGAGCGGTTCTACCGCGACGCCAAGCTCAACGAGATCTACGAGGGCACGAGCGAGGTGCTGCGGAACACGATCGGCGATCAGGTCCTCGAGGAGTAGGTGGTCAGTCGGCCGTTCGCTCCTCGTCCCGCTCGGCGGCTGTATCGGATCCTCCCATCGCGTAGGGGATCGTCACGGCGGCCAGGATCGCCGCACCGAACACCGATCCGAAGATCGCGTCCGAACCGAGCGCGGTCGCGAGGCCCAGCGCGGCGCCCACGAGAATCACGAGCAGCAGGATGATCGCGTTTAACTGTCGCTTCAGCCGAGTGTCAATCATACTTACTACTGTGCGATCGAACACATATGCTATTCGGCCGTTTCCTCGAGACACGACCGAACCCACTCGCCGTGCTCGCGGACCCGCCGATCGCCCGCCTCGGTCAGGGCGTAGACGTCGTGGAGCCCCTCCGTCCGTTTCTCGACGAACCCCGTCTCGACCAGCGCGGACAGCGAGCCGTAGAACGACTTCGGCTCGAGGCGCTCGTCGTAGTGGGACTCGAGGCGGGACTTGAGTTGCTGGCCGCGCAGTTCGCCCTCGGCCGCGAGCAGGAAACAGAGATCCCGCCGGCGGCCGCTCCGGAGCCACTTGCTCATACCGGGCGATCGATCTGCGCTCGCTCGAGGGTTACGGTTTCGCGAGTCCGTTTCGGACGGTTTCGGCGAGCGCCCAGGCGAGTCCCCCACCGACGGTTACCGCCGCGAGGTACCGGGCGCCGACCTCGAGGACGACGACCCCCGTATACATCTCGTGGCGAAGCAGCGTCCACCCGCCGAGATCGACGACGACGGTTCCCGTGCTGACCGCGAGCGATCGAAAGACCAGCCCGACCAGGATCGCCGCGAGCGCGACCGCCGTTCCCGCGGCGCCGACGGCGGTTCGCGAGAGGAACTCGCGTCCGGGGAGCGGTTCGACGGGGTTCCGTTCGGACCCGCCCGGGTCTGCCGGGGCGTAGATCGCAAATCCTCGAGCGTCCGCTCGCGGGTGATTGCCGACGCGTACGTCAGACGGATACCGCCAGAGCGCGAGCGCCATCCAGAGGTCGCCGACCGAACCCGCCGCGTTGACCGCCAGCGGGACGAGCCAGATCGGGGATGGGTAGATCGCCATCGCGAGCAACCCCGCCGCGGTACCGGTCCCGAGCGGTGCGAGGAGGACGAGGAGTAGCTGGTTCCGGCCGTAGCTGGCGGCGCCGCCTCGAGCGTAGGCGTAGGGAAAGACGACCGAGACGCCGATCCCGTAGGACGGCGAGTCGCCGTAGCGGGCCATGAACAGTCCGTGGACGAGTTCGTGGGCGGCGACCGAGAGGACGCCGAGTCCGATCGCGGCGAGCAGGGCCGAACCGCCGTCGGACAGCATCCCGGTCGAGAGGACGATCGGCTCGAGGGTGGCACCGTGGATCGCGGCGAGGACGACGCCGAACGCGTACGCCGACGCGAAGAAGCCGACGACCGAGACGAGAACCAGCCCGACCGCGACCGAGCGAGTGAGCCGAACCGTCTCGATCGGCTCGAGGGAGGCGCCGTCGATTGCGGTTCCGTTCGGCGTCGCAGCTGACACGCTCCCCCTTCTCGCGAGCGGGGCGAAAGGGGTGTCGGTCGCCGACGAAACCGACAGCTTCCCGGTTATCGACTCCACAGGTGGAGATATGACCGACGACGATCAAACCGCCGAGGCGAACGGGATCAGAGCAAGCTACGAGGTGGCCGAGGGCGAGCGACGGCTCTCGTTCGAGGCGACCGACGCCAGCGAAGGGGCCCGGGCCGGTTCGACCGCGGCGATCGCCCAGAACCTCGAGGGGTACGCCATGCTGAAGGTGCGGCCGACGGCAGCGGGCGACGAACTCGAGCGTTACTACGGCTTCGACATGGCACTCGATCACGTCGGCGAGCTG
Source organism: Natronococcus roseus (assembly GCF_043677095.1). NCBI lineage: Archaea > Methanobacteriati > Methanobacteriota > Halobacteria > Halobacteriales > Natrialbaceae > Natronococcus > Natronococcus roseus. The sequence continues at coordinate 13,063 of NZ_JBHLJR010000012.1, read as the reverse complement.
CTCGGCGTCTCGCCCCGCGAACTCCCGGTTCCGGAGGCCGCCGCGGACATGGGAATGTGAGCGGAGGACCGGAGTTGTTCGGTCGGCGACCGAACCGACCCGAGCGAGCGGGGTCGCCGGCGAAAAAAGCGGGAACCCTAAATACGCAGAGTCGAACGGTGTAGACGAGAATAGCCGTGGCAACCGACCCGTTTCCCCGTCCGATTCGGACGCGTCGTCGTTTCTCCGCACTGCTCGCAGCGACCGCCCTCGGCGTCTATCTGCTGTTGATCATCGGTGCCACGACGTCGATTACGAACGCGGCGACGGCGTGTTCGACGTGGCCGGCCTGTCACACCCCCGTCGATCCCCTGAGCCAGACCGACCTGGCGATCGCCTGGGGCCACCGCCTCGCCGCCGTCCTCGTCGGAGTACTGGTCGCCGCGTCCGTGATCACCGCGATGCTCGGTGCGGCCTCGAGCCGCGTTACGGCCGCCCTGCTCGTCGGCGCCGTCCTCTACGTCGTACAAGTCGGCGTCGGCGCCGCGACCGCCACGCTCGGTCCCGCCGCGATCGTTCCCGGCCTCCACCTCACGCTGGGCGTCGTGATCTTTACGGCCATCGTCCTGGCGCTCGCCTGGGATCTCGAGCTCGCGACCGGCAGCGAGGACGACGTCATGGACGCGCCGGAACCGATCGATACCGAGCCGTCCGCGGCGGCCGAGGGGGGCCGAACGCTTCCCTCGAGCCGGCTCGCCCGCGCCCGGCTGACCGCCTTCGCCTACTTCAAGATGATGAAGCCCCGCCTGATGTGGCTGCTCTGTCTCGTCGCCGCCGCGGGGATGGCCCTGGCCGCGGGCCCGGCGCTCGACCGCTACACGATCGTCGCCACGCTCGGCGGCGGCGTCCTCGCGATCGGCGCCTCGGGGACGTTCAACCACGTTCTCGAGCGCGATGTCGACCAGCGGATGTCCCGCACGGCCGATCGGCCGCTGGCGACCGACCTGATCCCGGTTCGAAACGCCCTGCTGTTCGGACTGTTCCTGACCGCGGCCTCGCTGACGGTCTTCCTGACGATCAACGCGCTCGCGGCCGCGCTCGGCCTCGCCGCGATCATCTTCTACAGCGTCGTCTACACGCTGTTGCTCAAACCCAACACCGTCCAGAACACGGTGATCGGCGGCGCCGCGGGCGCGCTCCCGGCGCTGATCGGCTGGGCCGCGGTCACCAACGAGATCGGGCTCCCCGGGCTCGCACTCGCCGGCGTCATCTTCCTCTGGACGCCGGCGCACTTCTACAACCTCGCGCTGGCGTACAAGGACGACTACGCCCGCGGCGGGTTCCCGATGATGCCCGTCGTTCGGGGCGAGACCGAGACCCGAAAACACATCGTTTACTACATCGCCGCGACGCTCGCAGGGACGGTCGCGCTCGCCTGGATCGCCAACCTGGGCGCGCTGTACGCGGCGACGGTCCTTGTCTTCGGCGGGATCTTCCTCTGGAGCGCCGTCGGCCTCCACTTCGAGCAGACCGAGGCCGCGGCGTTCCGGTCGTTCCACGCCTCGAACGCGTTCCTCGGCGCGGTGCTGGTCGCGATCCTCGTCGACGCGCTCGTTCTCACGACGCCGGTGTTCTGAGGATCGCTCGAGCGAGAAGCGTCACCGATAACAGGCCCGACTCCCTACGCTCGGCCGAATGAACCGCCGCTCGTTTCTCACCGTCACCGCCGCGACCGGATCGGTCGCACTCGCCGGCTGTTCGGCGCTGTTCGGCGCGTCGCTCCCCGACGAGCTCGACGGCGTCGACCCCGACCCCGATCAGCTCCCGACGCCGACGGTCGGCTCGGGGACCGTTTCGATCGACGTCTACGAGGACCTCGCCTGCCCGAGCTGTCAGGAGTTCCAGGCCGCCGTCTTCCCCGAACTCGAGGCTCGCCTCCTCGAGGACGACGGGGCGATCTACCGTCACCACGACTTCCCGCTGCCGGCCGACGAGGAGCGGTCGATCCCGATGGCCAACGCCGCACGGGCGGTCCAGTCGGCGTCCGGGACCGAGGACGACCCCGGGGAGTTCTTCGAGTACAAGCGATTCGCGATGGACGCGGGGACGCCGAGCGACGAGGAGCTGGTCGAGATCGCAGATGCGGAGACCGACGCCGACCCCTCGGTCGTCGAGGACGCCCTCGAGGAGGGCGCGTACTATCCGACGCTGACCGCCGAGTGGGAGGACGCCGACGACCGGGGCGTCGACCGCACCCCGACAGTGTTCGTCGACGACGAGGAAGTCGAGGATCCGCTCGACGCCGACGAGATCATCACGATGGTCGAGGAGACCGTATAAGTCGAGCTCGGGGGGTCGAGCCCGCGACCCTCGGCCGATCCGTGGCACGTTCGTTCCGGTCCGCTTCGTTCGTCCTCCCAAACCGGACGACCACGACGATCAACGGTCTATAGTAACAACTGAAACGGTTTGCACACCGATCGCACAGCCGTCGTGCGATCGGGTGCGCACTGATTTTCAGTGGCTACTATAGCGAGAGCGGATAATTTCGTCGTTTCGTTATCCGATCAGCGTCAACAGGATTATTCCGCTCACTCACATAGAACGGATGATGGCAGACAATAAAAAGGGCCGCGACAAGCAAGCGGACGATGAAGAGCGACGCCAGCGAGAGCGGGAACTTGAGGAAGCGCGTGACCGGGGCGACGAATCCGAACCAGTACACGACGAAACTGGTGAGAGGCTTGGTGACCTTGATGAAGCACTCGAAAAGCAAGACTATCCGATGATGATGGATGAATTGATCGAGGCCCATGGTAATCATGAGGTCGAAACACAGGAGGGATGGAAATCCATCGACGAGTTACTCGCCCCGATCGATAACGAACAGTACGCCTCCGCCGATGACGTTCGAGACCGGATACAGGGACTGATCCATCGCGGGTGAGTGCATCCAAATCAACCAACATCATATCTGTATTTTGCTACCCCTCGTCCTGATCCATATATCCCTAAATGACCACTGTTGTCCTGTTCTGATTATCTGAGTAAAACCTTCCCCACCTATATACGTGGTCAGTTCCATTAGTCTATAACGAGCGATTTTGCACTGTGCGTCTCCCTTCTAAGGGGGAGTTGGCTGGCAGAATGGTCGTGTAACGGTCACGGACGCATTACAGAATCCCTGCTCGCCCATCTACCATGCATGAAACTCCATCCCCTCAGTCCTCTTCCAACGATGAGATCGATATTTTGCTTGTCGAAGATAACCCCGGTGATATTCGGCTCACTCAAGAGGCATTCAACTCGGCCAAACAGAAGGTAGCACTACAGACAGTCACTAATGGTGACGACGCTGTGGAGTTCTTACGGCAGTCCGCAGATAACGAACTTCCCGATCTCATCCTACTGGATCTAAACCTTCCCGGTCGAGATGGATGTGAAGTCCTCGAAATGATCCGGGATAATCCCCGGCTCAAACCGCTGCCTGTACTTGTGCTCACAAGTTCGGAGGCTGAGGAGGATATTGCGCGGTGCTATGATGCCCGCGCTAACGCCTATCTGACAAAACCAACAGATCCTGACGAGTTCATTTCTCTTGTAGATATTCTTGAGAGGTTTTGGGTTGAGCAGGCACGGCTCCCACCGATTCCGACATGATTTTTACCTTTTGCGGATGTCAGACCTGTGCTGAGTAGTTGGCCTGGACTGAACGCTGTGTACTTCGTCTGCACTGAACGCGAGGTTCTCGCTCGAGCCCGCATCACGAACCGCACCCTCCACCGCTTGACTACTCGCTCGAGCGGGCTGCGTCGATCCGCTCGAGCTGCTCGCCGCTGAGTTCGATGTCGACGGCGCCGACGTTCTCCTCGAGCTGGTCGGGCGAGCGGGCGCCGACGATCGGCACGCAGGTAAAGCGGTCCTGGTCCATGAGCCAGCGCAGCGAGACCTGCGCGGGTGAGGCGCCGACCTCGTCGGCGACCGACTCGACGGCCTCGAGGACGTCCCACGCCCGATCGGTCGCGTAGCGGTCCTCGAAGAGGTCGTCGAAGGCGCCCCGCGAGCCGTCCGGCGCCTCGACGCCGCCGTCGTCGGTGCGCTCGTACTTGCCCGTCAGGAACCCGCCGGCCAGCGGCGAGTACGGGCAGACGGCGAGGTCTCGGTCGGCACAGACGTCGAGGTAGTCGCCGACGGCATCGTAGTGTGCCGCGTTGACCATCGGCTGGGTGACGTCGAAGCGCTCGAGTCCCTCGACGTCGCTGGTCCACAGCGCCTTCGTGAGCTGCCAGGCGGCCATCGTCGAGGCGCCGAGGTGGTTGACCTTCCCCTCGCGGACGAGGTCGGTGAGCACGGACATCGTCTCCTCGATAGGCGTTTCGTCGTCCCAGCGGTGGATGTAGTAGACGTCGAGGTAGTCGGTGCCGAGTCGCTCGAGCGTCCCCTCGATCTGGGCGCGGATGTGTTTGCGACCGAGCCCCGAGTCGTTCGGTCCGGGCTCGCCCCAGCCGTCGAACTCGAAGTACACCTTCGAGGCGATGACGAGATCCTCGCGGTCCTGGCCCTCGAGCCACTCGCCGATCCACTCCTCGCTGGTGCCGTCGGGGGTGCCGTAGACGTTGGCGGTGTCGATGAAGTTGATCCCGTGGTCGACGCAGGCGTCGAGCAGTTCGTGGGCCTCCTCGCGGGTCGTCTCGTTCTCGAGGTCGCCCGTCGAGCGACCGAACCGCCAGGTGCCGAAACACAGCTGCGAGACGGTCGTGCCCGTGTTGCCGAGCGTGGTGTACTCCATGCTCGAGCGTTTCGCTGCGAGCGGTAAAACGGATTGGGCTGCGGAAAGGGGGGTCGGAAACTCGAGACGCCGACCGTCGCGGTTACTCCCTCCGTCAGGACGGGCCCGTTGTGGGCTGCCAACTCGTCCCCTCCACCACCGCAAGAGCAAGAGTTACGTTCCGTATTTCCCAAGGCATGAACAGTAACCCAATGGTGGACAGCCAACACGACGTAATCGTCGTCGGGGGTGGGATAGCGGGCTGTTTTGCGGCGGCGACAGCAGCAGCCGAGGGAGTCGACGTCGTTCAACTGGAACGGAAACCCAGCGAGGAAGGCGGGTTCATCGCCTGTGGCGACGCGATAAAGAGCCCTCGAGATCCGACCAACTATCCGGGGCCGATCGACATGGACGCGGTCGCGAACGACCAGTCGGTCCTGATCGACAACAACATCGATCAGATCGAGTGGTGGGACGAGGACCTCGGCGTGCGGAAGGTGTTGCCCTACCAGAACGGCAGCAACGTTATCGACCGCTACGAGTTCGGGCAGCGGCTGCTCGAGCAGACCGCCGATCACGGCGTCGAACAGCACTACGACACGGTGGTCAACGAGGTCGTTCAGGACGGTCGCGTCACCGGCGTCAAGGCGATCCGCGACGGCGAGCCGGTCACCTACGAGTGTGACGTACTGATCGACACCGCGGGTGCACAGTCGATCCTGCAGGATATGGTCGACTTCGAGGCGCTCGACACGCCCGCCGAGCCGACGTTCGAGGTGCCCCACTACACCCACTTCGGGTCGGCCTACCGCGAGATCATCGAGACCGAGGAGCCGGTCGACTACCACAACGCCATCGTCGGCAAACCGCTCGAGGAGATGGGCTACATCTGGTACTTCCCGCGCACGCCGACGCAGATCAACGTCGGCCTGGGGTTCCAGATGAACAAGGAGCCGATCCCGCTCGCGGATCGCCTGCGCCGCGACGTCGAGAGTCGCCCCGAGTTCCGCGGTGCGAACGTCGCCGAGCGGTTCGACAGGAAGAACAAACTCGGCTCGGCGATCGCCCTCCGGCGACCGCTGGACTCGATGGTCGCCCCCGGCTACCTGACCGCGGGCGGCGCGGCGGGGACGACCCACCCGATCACGGGCAAGGGGATCCGCGGGGCGGCCTACTCTGGCTACTCCGCCGGGCGCGCCGCCGCCCTCGCGGTCGAAGACGGCGACGTCTCCGAGGCCGGGCTCTGGGAGCACAACCGCTGGCTGTACCGCGAGCACGGCGAGGCCGCGAAGCTCGCCTCGTGGGACGCGTACAACGTCGCCGCGAGCTCCATCGACGTGAGCGTCCTCCGGGCCGTCACCGCGTTGCTCCCCGAGAAGGAGCTTCGGGAGATCGTGGGCACGTCGACCGAGGTGGACGGACTCAAGAGCAAGCTGCTGGTGGGTGCCGGCGTCCTCAGGAACTTCGCGACGGAGACCCGAAAGGGGACCTTCGACGAGCTCGGCGTGGACAGGACCGAACTGTACGAGGCCGTCCTCGGCCTCAAGCGAACGCGGGACTACGTCTCCGAGTACGAACGACGGTACGAGGCCTACCCGGCGGAGCGTTCGTCGTTCGAACGCTGGCGCTCCGAGCGCGACCGCATCGACCGGGAGTTCTACGACGCCCTCGAGCTCTCCCCCGACGAGCGCAAGTACTGAGACGCCGGCTCGAGCCGGGTGCGCGGTTTTCGCTCCGATAGGCCGTCGGCGGTGGACTCGAGCGTTTCAGAACGACGGCAGCACTTCTTCCTCGTAGAACTCGATCGCCGACCCCTGGTCGGGGCCGACCTGGTGGTAGTGGACGTGGTCGTAGCCGGCGTCGACGGCCTGTTCGATGCTGTCGATGTGGTCCTGGGGATCGGGGCTGGTCGTCGTCCCCGACTCGGCGATATCCTCCTTCTCGACCATCTGGGCGGCCTGCTCGAAGTGGGCCGGCATCGGCAGCTCCTGGCCGAGTTCGCCCGGAACCGAGCCGTTCGGCCAGTACTCGTAGACCGTCTCGACGGCCTCCTCCTCGCTGTCGGCGTAACAGCCGTGCAGCTGGGTGTACGCCGGCCCGTCGCCGCCGGCGTCCTCGTAGGCCTCGACTGGCTCCTCCTTCGGCCCCGAACACCAGAGCCCGTCGGTGTTGTCGGCGACCCACCCGGCGGTCTGGGGCCCGAACGCGCTCCCGATCGTCGTCGGCCGCTCGTCGGGGCAGGTGTACAGCCGGGCGTTCTCGACCGTGTAGTGGTCGCCGTGGTGGCTCGTCGTCTCGCCGGTCCAGAGCTGCTCCATCACGTCCATCGCCTCGTCGAGCTTCTCGAGGCGGACGTCGTGTTCGGGCCAGCGCTGTCCGGTGACGTGTTCGTTCAGGTTCTCGCCCGTGCCGACCCCGAAGGTGAAGCGGTCGCCGAACATCTCGTCGACGGTCGCCACCGCGTGGGCGACGTTGACCGGGTGGATCCGGGTCGTCGGACAGGTGACGCCGACGCCGACCTCGATGTCGTCCGTCGCGGTCGCGATCCCGCCCAGCGTCGACCAGACGAACGGCGACTCCCCCTGGGCCGGAACCCACGGGTGGAAGTGATCCGAGATCGAGAGAAAGTCGAAGCCGGCCGCTTCCGCCCGCTGTGCGATGGAAACGAGTTCATTGGGCTCGTGTTCCTCGCTCGAGAGCGTGTATCCGAGTTGTACCATCGACTCGGGATAGCACGAACGCGCGTCTAACGGTTGGCCCTGCGAAAGCAAGAAACGAGCCCTATTCGAGGCGGTAGACGACCGCCTCGTAGGGCCGGAACTCGGCACCGATCGGATCCGCGGGCGACTCGCCGTAGTTCCCGGTCAGAACCTCGAACCCGGCGGCCTCGAGCGCCGCCGACTCGAACGTCGCGGGCTCGGCCGACCAGTTGAGGACGACCAGCACCCGCTCGTCCTCGAGCGTCCGCGTGTAGGCGAACAGCTGTTCGTCGTCGGGACACAGAAGTTCGTACTCGCCGTAGACGAACACGTCCTCGGCGTCCCACAGCTCGATCAGCCGGCGGTAGTAGTGCCAGATCGAGCCCTCGTCGGCGAGGGCGGTCTCGACGTTGATCCTCGAGTGGTTCTCGTTTACCTTGAGCCAGGGCTCGCCGTCGGTGAAACCGGCTCCCGGAGAGCCGTCCCACTGCATCGGCGTCCGCGCGTGGTCCCGGCTCCGGTAGTTGACGAACTCCCGAACGTCCTCGTAGGCGTCGATGGCGCCCGCCTCGAGCAGGTCGTCGATCGTCCCCAGCGTCTGGGGGTCGTCGATCTCCTCGCGGCTCCGGAAGTCGGCGTTGGTCATCCCGATCTCGTCGCCCTGGTAGACGTACGGCGTACCCCGCATCGTCAGCAGGAACGTTGCGATCAGCGTCGCGCTCTTCGCCCGGTATCGGTCGTCGTCGCCGAACCGCGAGACGAGCCGCGGGACGTCGTGGTTACTCAGGAACAGCGCGTCCCAGTCGAGGCGGCGCTGTTTGCGGGTAACGAGCTCCTTGAGCTCCGTCAGCTCCCACTGCCCGGGTTCGGCCCGGCCCCAGGGCCCGTTCTCGTCCGCGTCGACGTTCATGTGATCGAACTGGAACACCATGTCGAGCCCGTCGCCGCCCTCGCCGAGGGAGGCGGCGGTCTCCTCGACGGAGGCCATCCCCATCTCGCCGACGATCATCACGTCGTAGTTCGAGAGCGTGTCGTCGTACAGCTCCCGCAGGTACTCGTGGAGGTGCGGGCCGTGGCTGTAGTGTTCCGAGCCGACGAGCGCGCCGTCGGGGTCGCCGTCGGGCAGTCCCTCGGCCTTCGAGAGCAGGTCGATGGCGTCCATCCGGAAGCCGTCGATCCCCTTCTCGAGCCACCACTCGATCTCTCCCTTGACGTCCTCGCGGACGTCGGGATTGCGCCAGTTCAGGTCGGGCTGGTGTGGATCGAAGATGTGGAGGTACCACTGGCCGCGCTCCTCGTCGTAGCTCCAGGCGGACCCGCCGAAGATCGAGTCCCAGTTGTTCGGTGCGACCTCGTCCGCGGGGCCGTCGGCCGTCTCGTAGTCGGCTGCCGCGGCCGGCCGGCCCTCCTTCCAGTGGTAGTAGTCCTCGTACGTCCCGTCGCGCCGTTTGGAGCGCCGGAACCACTCGTGTTCGCTCGAGGTGTGGTTGACCACCAGATCCATGATCAGGCGCATGCCCCGTGAGTGGAGTTCCTCGAGCAGCACTTCCCAGTCGGCCATCGTTCCGAACGCGTCCAGGATCGACCGGTAGTCCCGGATATCGTAGCCGTTGTCGTGGTTCGGCGAGTCGTAGACCGGACAGAGCCAGATCACGTCGACGCCGAGCCGACCGAGGTAGTCGACTTTCTCGACGATTCCCGGAATGTCGCCGACACCGTCGCCGTCGCTGTCGTTGAAGCTGCGCGGATAGATCTGGTAGACGACTGCCTCCTTCCACCACGCTCTATCGGGCCGCTCGAGGAGTTCGCTTCGACTCATCGACTGTCACGAGCGTCGAGCGTCCCTATAGTGTTTCGACCCGACTCGAGTCGAGTGCAAAATCCAATCGCCCGATCGACCCCGACGGAAACGAAATCGCAAACGGAAACGCAAACGCTATGTCGGCCGTATTCCCCGCTCTCGACTACCCGACGTCGCGACGCCGGAATCGAACCCCTTACGCCGGCCGCGCCGATAGCGACCCGTATGGATACCGCGGTCGTCGCCGAGGGACTCGAGAAGCGATACGACGGGACCACGGCGCTGGCGGGCGTGACGCTATCGGTCGAGCGCGGCGAGGTGTTCGCGCTCATCGGCCCCAACGGCGCGGGCAAGACGACGCTCGTTCGCGCGCTCACGGGAACGACCGAGCCCGACTCGGGCAGCGCGCACGTCCTCGAGGCGATGCCGTCGGCCGTCGACCGCGACCGCCTGGGCGTGCTCCCGCAGTCGTTCTCGCCGCCGGATCGACTCACCGCCCGCGAGCTGGTAGCCTACTACGCGGGGCTGTACGACGACCACCGCGACCCCGAGGCCGTGCTGGCCGACGTCGGCCTCGCCGACGCCGACGACACCTGGTACGAGAACCTCTCGGGCGGCCAGCAGCGACGGGTCTGCGTCGGCACCGCGCTGGTCAACGACCCCGACGTGCTCTTTCTGGACGAGCCGACCACGGGCATCGACCCCGCGGGTCGGCGAACCGTCTGGCGGCTGATCGAGGACCTCGCCGACTCGGGAACCACGGTCTTCCTGACGACCCACGACATGGCCGAGGCCGAACGCCTCGCCGACCGCGTCGGACTGCTCGCCGACGGCGAGCTCGTCGCTCGAGGGACGCCCGCGGGGCTGGTCGCCGACCACGCCGGCTCGAGCCGGCTCACCGTCGAGACGCCCGCCGACCCGACGGCGTTCGACGACCTCCCGTTCGCGACGGCGATGCGAGGCGACGAGGTCGTCGTCCGCGAGGTCTCGCCCGCCGAAATCGGTCGCGTCGTCGACTATCTCGAGGAGCGAGGGATCGACTACTCCGGGCTCTCCTGGGCCGAACCCGACCTCGAGGACGTCTACCTCGAGCTGGCCGACGAAACCGAACTCGAACGAACCGACGGCACGACCCTCGCTCGCGCGGGTGAGACCGCATGAGCCGACTCGGCCGCGTTCGAGCCGAGACCGGTGCCGGCTGGCGGGCGTTCGTCCGTCGCCGGACCGCGGTCTTCTTTACGTTCTTCTTTCCGGTGATCCTGATCGTCATCTTCGGCGCGCTGGTGCGGACCGATCCGGGCGGTGGCGGGCTCTTCGCGGAACCGCCGGCGTACTACGTTCCCGGCTACCTGGCCGTCGTCGTTCTCTTTACGCCGCTGTCGCGGCTCGGCAGCGAGGTCGCACGCCACCGCGAGGGGAGTCGCTTCGAGAAGCTCGCGACGACTCCCCAGACGCGGGCGGAATGGCTGCTCGCCCAGACGGTCGTCAACGCCGTCATCATCGGGCTGGCGAGCCTCCTCATCCTCGCGCTCGTGGTCGTCCTGACGGGCGCCGAGATCGTCTTCTCGCCACTGCTGGTGCCGTATATTCTCATCGGCGTCGTCTGCTTTTGCGGCGTCGGCGCGATGCTGGGCAGCTACACCGACTCCCAGGACGGTGCCGTCGCCGCCAGCAACGCCGTCGGCCTGCCCCTGCTCTTTCTCTCGGAGACGTTCGTCTCGCTCGAGCAACTGCCCGGCTGGTTCGAACCGTTCGTGAACCTCTCGCCGCTGACGTACTTCGCCCGCGGAGTGCGGGCGGCGACCGATCCGAACGCTGCGACATCCGCGATCGCGGGGGTCGATCCCGCGCTGGCAAACCTGGGGATCCTCGCCGTCCTCGCGGTAGTCTTCTTCGCGCTCGGCGCCCGGTCGATCCCGACGACCGACTGACTCCACCCCGAACGTTTTGTGGATTCCCGCCGTTTACGGCCCATGAGTAGCGCAGATCCGCAGGGATTGCAGGCGTTTCCCGACGAGCTTTCCTCCCGGGAGGCGTGGCTCGAGCCGTTCGACTGGTACCGGGAGATGCGCGAGAACGCCCCCGTCCGATACGACTCGTCTCGGGGGTGCTGGGACGTCTTCCGGTATGCGGACGTCAAACGGATCCTCGACGACGACGAGACGTTCTCGGTCGACCCGCGACTGGCCGACGACTTTCAGGAACCGGATCGGCCCGAGGAGGGCCTGCTCTTCGAGACGATGCTCTTCCAGGATCCGCCCCGACACGACGAGCTCCGCGGCGTCGTCGAGGACGCGTTCGAGCCGCGAGCGATCCGGGCGCTCGAGCCGGAGATACGCGAGCTGGCGACCGATCTCCTCTCGGACGTGCTGGCCGACGATCGGGGCGAGCTGGACGTCGTCGACGATTTCGCGTACCCGCTTCCAGTCGTCGTCATCGCCGAGCTCCTCGGCGTTCCCGCCGAGGACCGCGACCGGTTCAAGCGGTGGTCGGACACGCTCGTCGAGTCCTCGAGCGCGGACGACGAGACCGAGGCGTTCCTCGAGCGCCAGCAGCAGGCCCAGATGGAGATGGCGAGCTACTTCTTCGAGATGATCGCCGACCGGCGCGAGTCGCCACAGGACGATCTCATGAGCCAGATCGTCACGCGGGAGCTCGAGGACGGGTCGCGGCTCTCGGAGGAGGAGGCGCTCGGAACCTGTATCCTGTTGCTCATCGCCGGCAACATCACGACGACGAACCTCGTCACGAACGCGGTCCGGTGTTTCGACGCCCACGATCTGTTCGAGGATCTCCGCGCGGAACCCGACGCGATCGGACGGGCGATCGAGGAGGTGCTGCGCTACCGCTCCCCGGTTCAGGCGATGTCCCGGGTCGCGACGGAAGACGTGACGCTTCGAGGCGCCGAGATCGAATCGGGTGACCGTGTTATCGTCTGGCTCGGCTCCGCGAACCGCGACGAGCGGCAGTTCGAGGACGCCGACGCGTTCGTTCCCGACAGGTCGCCGAACCAACACCTCGGGTTCGGTCACGGGACTCACTACTGCCTCGGCGCGCCGCTGGCCCGGCTCGAGGCGTCGGTCGCCCTCGAGGAGCTGTGCGCCCGAACGGCGACGATCGAGACGGTCGACGCTGACCTGCAGCCGGTTCGCAGTTCGCTGATCTACGGCGTCGAGTCGCTGCCGATCCGGTACGAGCGCTGAGCGAGTCGCGGACGGCGAGGGCGAGCCCCCGCCGGGCTGGCGCCTACATCCGATCCGAGAAGTCCCAGCCGTAGACGACCGCCGGTTCGATCGCGATAGTCACCTCCTCCCGGTCCTCGCGAAGCAGCGTTCGTGCCAGCTCCGAGTTGGTGCCTCCGAGATAGCGCTCGAGCAGGTCCCGGAGCACCTCCTTCTCCGGATCCGGTTCGAGAGATGCCTCGCCCCGTCCGCGGACCCCGGCGTAGGGCGGGTGGTTCGTCGAGACCTCGAACGATACCTCGGGAGTCTCCCGGAGGTAGGTGACGACGTCCGCGTCAGCCGAGGTGGCACACTCGAGTCGCCAGCCGTCGTCTCCCTCCCGTCGCCGATACCACAGCGACACCATCCAGGGATGGTCCGCGGGCGTTCGGCAGCCGAGCCGGATCGGAACCGTCCGTCCGTCGAGAAACGCCGCGACGTCCTCGCGGGAGAGCGAGCCTCGAACCTTCATACTGGACGAACGGACTCGAGGACTACCAATCTATGCCCTCTTCGTACGGCGGTGTTCAGATAAGGTTGAAGAAGTGAGGCGTGGCGTTTTCAAAGTGTTCTATGCCCGAAAACGCACGCCTCA
>NZ_JBHLJR010000011.1:0-48155 GCF_043677095.1 Natronococcus roseus | reverse complement strand
GAACCTACCAACTCGCCATTGGACAGAATCGGCTATAGTAATACTATTAGGGGATTCTGTCTGAGGGTACGTTGACACTTTCCTCCTCCGATCGGAAAGTTAACCGCGGTTCTCGCGTCGAATAAACCGCGCCCTGAATTGGTGGCGGAACACGGGTTCCTCCGACCCGTCGTCTCCGCCCTCGTCGTCGTCGAGGAGATCCTGTCCCCCGATCGGTTCGAGGGAGCGGAGGTCTCCGGGCTGGGTGGCGGCGACGGCGTCTTTCGCCACCTCGGAGAGTTGCCAGCGTACGGCGTTCGGGTCGAGGTCCTCGCCGTCCTCGCCGAGGTCCTTGCAGTCGGCCCAGGTCCCGGCGACGACGTCGACATACACGTCGCCCATGATCCGCTGAACACTCGAGCCGTCCTCGGGGTTCAGGGCGGAGACACCCGTGTTGCCGGCCCCGAGGATCTCGTCGTTCGACGTCGGGAGGGTGACGATAGGCCTCTCCTCGTACCGACCGTACGCCCCGGCCCGAACCACTGGGGCCTCGGCGAGGTCGGTCTCCTCGAGGCGGTGACCGAGGCCGTCGTCGATCGCCTGTCGTACGATAGTTGTAGGGTCTCGTTGCATGTTACTCGGTGGCCCTCGCCTCGGAGACGATCTCGACGAACACCCGAACGCGGCCGTTGCCCTCGTCTTCGGTGTGAACCGTCCGGTAGATCGTACCGTCGGGACCCTCGATCTCCGTCGGGTACTCGCGGCCCTCGTCGGCCACCCCGACGGGGGCGTCGTCGTCGATCAGTATCTCGGCGTTCACCTCGGAGTCGAACCCGTACGACCGCTTGTAGTACGTCGGCTGACGGGCCGGTTCGACCTGTCCGGTGAACTCCTCGAGGGAGTCGAGAGTCGGCCCGGCGTCGTCGCCGGAGGTGGGGTTCCCGTACTCGTTCCGACCCTCCCCGCCGTCGGCCTCGTCGGTGTAGTTCCGAACGGCGAGAGTGTCCTCGAGCCACTCCTCGAACCCGCCGTCGACCTCCTCGATCATGCTGCCGATCTTACTCATTGAACGCGGTTCACCCTGATTGACGCTCGGAGGTTCCCGGTGTCGACGGGGACCTCCTCTTTTGCGATCCTCTCGATCTCGTGGGCCGCCACCTTAACGAACTCCTCGATCCCCGCGGCCTCCGAGGCGATCGAGGCGAGGCGGGACTGTACCCGCTGAACGGCCGGGCGGAGGTACGGCTGGGCGCCCTGGGTCGAGGTCCCGAACTCGACATACACGGAGTACTCGGCGCTCGAACCGACCGTGTACACTACCGAACCCTGGGAGGTCCATTTCTCCCGTAGCATCGTCGTCGTCGAGACGAGGGACCCGATCCCGCGGAGGGAGGCCCCAGCCATTACTCGGCCCCCGCCCTCGCCCCGAGCTTACGGAGACGAGGGGCCCGCCCCGAGGCCCTCGTGAAAAACTCGGTGAGGTACCCGCCCGGAACGTCCCGGGGAGTCATAGTGTCGATAGGTTCGAGGGCGACGAGGCCGAAATGAAGGGCGAGGTACCACTCGACCTGTCGACACCTCTCGACCGAGAACTCCTCCTCCTCGACCCGCCGCCGGAGAGTGTGGGCCCGGTCGACCCACCGATCGACGTCCCGGGGCGTGTCGACTCCCTGATCCTCGACCGACGGATAGTCGCGGGCCGTGATCGCCAGGGCCGGGCGGAGCTCCGCCGCCCTGATCAGGCGCCGCTCGGAGGTGTTGATCGTAGCGTTCATGGGTCGGAGTACTCGGCGACGATCTCGTTCGCCTCCCCCGGTGGGAGGGCCATGATCGCCTCGACGATCTCCTCCCTCGAGGAGTTCCCGTTCAGGCCTGGGATCCGATCCGACGAGGCGATCGATCGGAGGGTCGACCACTCCTCGGGGATCTCCGGGTCCTGCTGGGCCGCCTCGTCGGAGTTCTCCTCCTCCGAGGGGGACAGGCCGCGCGGAACGAGATCCGCTCTCTCGGCCAACTCGAGGGCCTTGTCGTGGTCGTCGGTCTCGACGACTCCGGAGACGATCTCGAACCGCTCCCCGCCGTGGGTGAGTGTCCCCTGGGAAACGGTCCGGTGGGCGAGGGTGTACGTCACTCTCCGATCGCCCCCGTTCCGACGACTCCCGCCGAGATCCGGTTCAGGCCCGGGACCATTTCGCCACTCGGGTCGTACTTCTTGATTTTCGAGACGAGTTCGGAAAGATCCCGCTCCGTGTCAAAATCGACCGAACGCGACTGCTGTTCGAGACTCTCGACGGCCTGTTCGGGCCGCGAGTCGATCATGTACGCCGCCTGATAGCGAACGAGGAGGTCGAGGTGAACGTCGTTCTGAAAGTCGTCCTCGTCGTTGTGCAGTAGGGCCTCGGTCTCGGCGTCGTCGATGAACTCCTCGACCTCGTCGTCGTCGAGGTCCTCGGCGACGTCGGAGTACCGTCGGACGGCGTCGACTGTCGTGTCGCTGGTTCGGTCAGTCATAGTTTGGATTATGAAAGAAATCGGAGCGGTTAGTTCGCCTTAAGCGCCGCCGGTGTCGGCGCCCCCGGCGATCGGGACGGCGGCCTGCCCGTCGGTCGGGACCCAGTCCGCGCGGCCCGACAGCTTGTACACTTCTTGGTCCTTACTCTCCTCTCGGTACGAGGAGACACCGAACTCGTCTCGGATCGACTCCCAGCCGAACGAGGAGGTGTCGACCATAAGAGCCTCGTGTGGGCCGAGGGCTCCCGTGTTCGTGAGCATGGCGGGCTGGCCCATGATCTCGCCCAGGTCGGGGCCGGTCGAACGGAGTTCCTCGGCGAACCGTTCCGTCTCGGTGACGAACTCGCCACTCTTTGCCATGTCGCCCCACGCCCCCGGCGAGACGAACGTAACGATGTTGCCGGTGTCGTACCCGTGATCCGCGAGGGTCGTGTAGGCGTCGACTCCGGCGTAGTAGTTCAGCGGTTCCTCCGAGTCCCCGACCTCGGGGTTATCCGCGTTCGCCTCGAGGACGTTGAACGCGATCGAGTCGAGGCGGCGTTCCTCCTCCCGCGCCATTTCCGTCTGGTTCTCGAGGACGATGTTCACCTTGGAGTCCTTAACGTCCTCGTCGGCGATCGGGGCCTCGAAACCGTACTTGGTGTGGGTGGCCGCGGTACCCTCGTAGTCGAGCTTTGCGCGGGGGTACTCCGAACCCTTCTCGATCTCGACGAGTTCGCCCTCAAAGTCGCCCGACTCGGGGTACTCGATCCCGTCGCCGTCGCGGTTCGAGGCCTCGGTGTCCTCTCGGAACGCGTTACGGAACTGGTACAGGTCCTCGGTGTTCTCCTCGATGAGGGCCTGAACGTCGTTTGCAGTCGGTACTCCGTCGTAGTTAACGTCAGTTTCTGGCATGGTGAATCAGTTAGAATCCGCTGGTTGGAGGGCCGAAGCGTCCGCTTAGTTGACAGAGACGGCGGCGAAACCGTCCTCGATATCCGCGCCCTTGTACTCGCCGCCCTCCTCGGAAAGCGAGTGTGCGCTGCCGTCGCCCTCCTCGAGGCCGTCGGCCCCGGGGGCGAGGTCGACTCCGGCGGGCGTGTCCGGTGCGACCGAGGCGATCACGGCGCCGTCGATCACGACCCGCTCGTTATCCTCTCGAAGGGTGTCGTTCCCGGCGACACCGGTAAGGTCGTCGCCCTCTCCGGCGACCTCGACCTCCTCGTCGTCGTTCGCCGTGACGGGATCGCCCGCCTCGATATCGGCGTCCTCGGCGGTGTCGCGCTTTACCTCGGTACTGTTCGCGTAGATCGTGAAACCTGGGGGCTTTGGCATGTTAGAGTACCTCCATTTCAATTTCCTCGACCGAGTCGGCGTCGGCGCGCTCCATGGCCTCGGCGCGGAGGGAGTCGGCGTGATCGGGGGCGACCGACTCCATGGTGTCCGCGCGGTTCAGCATCGACTCGATCTCCTCGGCGTCCTCGGTGTCGAGTTCGGGTTCGTCCTCCTCCTCGTCGTCGAGGTCGGAGTCGACGTCCTCGCCGCCGTTGCCCTCTGGTTCCTGGGCCATAAGGGCCTCGGGCTCGAACTCACCCTCCTCGTTCTCGAACTCGCCGATCATGGCGTCGAGGGACAGGGCCTCGGCGGTCTCCCGGCGGAGGTCCTTCTGTTCGGCGAGGGCCTCGGCGAACATGTCCTCGATCTCCTCGACGTCGGCCTCGAGGGCCTCGAGTTCCGCGCCCTCGACGAGGGCGGGTTCGTCGTACTCGACGGCCTCCTCGGCCAGCGACTCGGCCCCGGCCGGTACGATAGCGGGGTCGTTGTAGGTCCGTGCTTCTCGGATCAGATTTTCCTCGGTTTCGGTGAGATCCATGTTTGTGTTTCCGTTTGCGCTTGCGTTTGCGTCTCCGTTTGCGTCCTGTCCGGCCGGGGTGGTCGGGGCCGCAGGCCCGTCATCCCCCCCGTCGAACGTCGCCTCGAGGGCCTCCGCCGATAGCGCCTCGGCGGTCCCCGTTGCGATCTCGTTGCTGGGCGCGGCCCCATTGGCGACGGCTGCAATGTCGCGCCAATGGGCGACGGCCTCGACAGGCCGCGCCCCGATCTCCTCGTCGTACTCGCCCCGCTGACGGAACACGGCCGGGGAGACGTCGATCCGGCCGCGGTCGGCCTGCTGGGCGATCTCGGGATCGTCGACCTCCCCCTCGTACACGAGGCCGACGTCCTCGACGTACGCCGCGTCGGTGATCTCCCCCGCGATAGCGCGGGCCGGGGGTTCGAGGGAGTCGAGGTCGTCGTGATCCCGATCATCGACGATGTACCGACCGACGAGGTCGTCGGCCGACTCCTCGAGGACCTCGCCGGGCCAATACGACGGGTCCTCCTCACCCTCTCGGGTCTTTCCGTTCGTGACGTCGCCGTCACCGATCGCCACGCCGTGTACTGTCCAGGGGCCTCCCCCGTCGCTATACTCCTCTCCTCCGGAGTTCGAGGCCGACATGGCGGCGAACCCCACCTTGTCGGTAAACTCCGCGTTCTGTGGGTCGAGTGTCATACTGTTAGCTGGTTGCTCGCGTACTGCTGCCGGACCTTTGCCGGGCTCGAGGCCGTGAACCCGTCCCGGACCTTTTCGGCCGGTGTCGGGCGACGGTACGCCGCCAGAGACTCGGCCGACGGCGTCCCCGAGGTGATCGGGACGAACGTACACCGGCACCGTGGGTGTACGGGGATCACGCCGCGGGCCTCCTCGATCTCGTAGCGGGTCCCGCCGATATCCCGACACCGATCACACACCCGATCGTCTCCGGCGTGGCGGAACTCGGCGACGCCCTCGACCTCCTCGATCCCGTTACGTTCGTACGAGTTTAACGCGGCCTCGCCGTGGGTCCGGATCACCTCGGTCTGGGCGAGGGTTCCCGCCCGTGTCCTCCCGATCGAGTCGACCCGATCGGTGACGGTCCGGGAGAGGTCGCGGGGGTTCTTTCCTTCTTGCAGGCCCTCGGTGAGAACTCGGGAGACCTCCCGATCGACGGCCTCGTCGATCCCTTGCAGGCCCTCGTAGTTCCTCGAGTACATCAACTCGAGAGTATCCTGGTGTAGCGGGGCGTTGAACGCGTCCCCCATGTCGCCCGGATCGATGAGAGGATCGATCCCAGCGTCCGTTAGGTGGCCGTGTGCGTCCCGGAGACCCGACTCGTACGCCGACCGGATGTACGTGTTCTCCTCCCGGGAGATCACCTCGACGGCCCCGCTATCCTGCTGGTTCCGGAGCCACGACATGAACTCGTCGTGTTTCTCCCGGTTCGACTCGAGGTTCGTCCGGTTCGAGAACGGCTCGATCCCGTATTTCTCGAGAGTCGACTGTCCCATCGACTCGGCCCCGAGACCCAGGGCGTCGTTCTCTTTGATCGACACGTTCACCGCTCGGATGAACGCGTCGTAGTACCCGCGGAGGTGTCCGGCGTAGTTGCCTCTCAGCGTCGCCGTGCTTGTCGGGTCGGTCGACATGGTGTGTGGGCCTCGTTACTCTCCGCCGTCGCTCTCGTCGCCGCCCTCGCCCGCCTCGCCGCCGTCACCGCCTCCGTCGGGTGGCGTGTCCTCCTCGACGGGTTCGTCGCCGATCATGTCGGAGGCCCCGGCCATGTCGAGTTCCTCCGCCGGGTCGACCTCGAGGCCCTGGGTGGCCTCCTCGGGTAGCTGTAACACGAGGTCGGCGACGATCTCGTCGTCGAGGTACGACGGGACGTTCCCGCTCCCGTAAATCTCCGCCAGAGCCGAGGCGAAGTTCTGCAATTTCTCGATCTCCTCCTCGTCGAGGGAGAGGATCGGAGACTCCTCCTCGTCGGCCTCGATCGAGAGGTCGAGGCCCTCGGGGGAGAGGCCCTCCCTCTGTTCGGCGACCGTCTCGAGGGCCGGGAGGAACGCCGCCTCGAGGGT
Source organism: Natronococcus roseus (assembly GCF_043677095.1). Classification (NCBI taxonomy): domain Archaea; kingdom Methanobacteriati; phylum Methanobacteriota; class Halobacteria; order Halobacteriales; family Natrialbaceae; genus Natronococcus; species Natronococcus roseus. The sequence continues at coordinate 41,753 of NZ_JBHLJR010000011.1, read as the reverse complement.
CCGGCGGAGGTCGGATACCTTCTTGTGGTACCGTCGTTCCTGCCGTTCGACGACGAACTGATTTACGTTCTCCTCGAACCCCACCGCATATAAGGGGGTGGGGAGGGCCGAAATGATCAGCTTGATATCGATCTCGACGAACTCGAGGAGGCCCTGGGCGACCTCGCCCTCGAACTTTTGGAACTCGATCGTTCCGTCGTGGCCGATAATGTCGCCCGGGCCCATGTCCCGGCCGACCTTGTTCTGGATGAACTTTTTCTGTTCACCCTCGTCCCACTCGATGAAAATGTCGTCGGTGTTGGGATCGTCGACCTCGAAAAGGTCCCGCTGAAAGGCGACGGACCAAATACCGTACGCCTTGGTTTGAATCGCCCGATCGTTATCCCGAAGCTTTTGTTTCAGGGCCCGGATCCGATCACGGGCTGGGCGGTGGGCCGACTGTCCCCAAATTTCGCCGGGCGGGACGTTCCGGCTGATCTTGATAACGTCGTTCTGTGAGAGGGGTACGACGTCGGTGTCGGAGAAGTGGCCCCGACGGCCGAGGACCGAGTCGGAGTGATATTGCAGATAGGCGGCCGCCTCGCCTCGAGGCGTCTCCCGAACGCCGTCTCCCGTGGCGTCGGGCGGGAGGAGGACGGGTTTATTTTTCTCCGTGACGGCCCGAACACTGTGGGGTTTGATCGACATGAACCCCGTGATCTCGTCGGAGTTCGAGGCCCGTTTGACACACTCGACGAGGGCGTCGCCCGTGGCGACGTGCATGATCGCCGCCTGAAAGAGGATCTGCTGAAAGTCCTTGTGCCGCTCGCCGCCGATAATCCCGGCGTTCGGGAGGAACTCCTCGTTAAAGAACTCCTCGGTGGCGTCGTCGTCGGCCGTCACTCGGTACCCGGGTTCGACGACGTCGGAACAGTATTGCAGCAGGGGAGCGTTAACGATCGGCGTCGAGGTGAATAGCTCCCAGTCGTCGGCCTTGTCCTCGGGGACGGGGACCTCGTCGACGTCCCCCGGCGAGTAGTACGCCGAGCCGTGGGATACCTCGACCTCGGGTTCCTGATCCTCGGCGTCGTCGCGGTACGCCATTGATTCGAGGGCGCCGCTGATCCTGTTACGTAGTTGCATGTTTGTGTTATCTGGTAGGAAACGAAAGGTTCGACGTCACTATCCCGCCGCCGTGTGGTGGTTTTCCGCTGAACCTGTCAACTCGCCCTCAGACAGATTCGGCTATAGTAATACTATTAGGGGATTCTGTCTGAGGGTGCGTTGACACTTCCCCGCCCCGAACGGCCGTTCACACTTTCCCAGCCGACGATCCGGAGCGGCGTTGTAGGCCACCCGTCGGGAACTCACCCTCCGCGGCCCACACGGCCATGTACGCCGCGTCGAGGACGTCGGGAGAACGGCCGAGGGAGTCTTTCAGGTCCGATTTACTCGTGGCCTTCCAAACCTCGGCCTCCCTCGAGGAGTAATATTTCTCCTCGTACTCGATCACTCGAGCGGCCGCGAGGAGTTCCTCCCGGAGCCGACGATCGGTGTATCGCCCGTTCCGGAGGAATTGGCCGAGGAGGTGTAGGCCCTCGCCCCAGCGGGAGTAATACTCCTCGCCCTCGAGGGCCTCCTCCCCGGCGTCGAACCTGATCACGTTCGGGTACCACTTGTCGATATAGTCCGACACCCCCGAACCCTCGCCGTTCGCGTCGATAGCGAACGGGACGTCGAGACTCCTCGACATTAGCGCGAGACTTTTCACGGTCTGCTCGTTCTCGACGTGATCGACTCCGGACCACTCGTCGTGAACGATTATGTCGTCGCCGTGAACGGCCGCCACGACGTTCGAGTCTCCGCCTGTCCGGGCGACGTCGTAGGCGATCCCCCGGATCGGGCCGTCCTTCGGGTAGTTAACGCTGGCCCGAGGGACGAACGCGCCCTCGACCTCGCCCCGCTCGAACGGCCGGAGGACGTCGGCCCCGTCGGGCGGGATCCGGCCGAGGCGGCGTCGGTACCACCGCTTATCGAGGCCGGGCTCCCCGTACGAGTTCCGGGCCTCCTCGGCGCCGGGCCACTCGAGGCCGTTGAACGACTCCCAGTCCTTTTTGATCTTATCGAGGGAGGAGATCCCGTCGATCTTCTCGCCGTCCTTCTCGCCGAGTTCGACCTGTACGTTATGGGCCTCGAACGACGACATTTGTACCGTATTCCAGGTACGATCATTCATCAGGTCGTAAACGATGTTAGTTTCATCTTCCGGAGGGTTAGCGATCGCAATTATGCGGTCGCGGTCGTCCGTGATCAGCGACTCCATGGAGTCGATCACGTCGGCGTCGATGTCCTCCTTGTCGGCCTCCTCGATAATGGCGAGTGTGTAGGCCGAGTGAACGCCCTCGAGTTCGCCCGCATCTTTCGGGCTCGTCGCCTCGAAATAATGTTCGGGTTCCTCCTCGAACTCGATCCGTTCGGGACGGGACTTGTACTCCCCTGGGAGCGGTACGACGGCCTGGGAGTGTAGGTTCTCAACCGGGCGACAGTACGTTCGCCGCATCTTTTTCTCCGTCCCGGAGGTGGCGAACGAAACGGCCGGGTACTTAATGATCAGCCAAACGATCGTAATGGCGGCCAATATGTACGATTTACCGAGGCCGTTCGCCATTACGGCGATCGTCTTTTCGTTCTCGACGATCGAGCGGCATATCTCGGCCTGGGCGTCGGTGACGGTGATCCCCAGGTACGCCTCGATAGCGTCCTCGAGCCATGTCGGGTCTCCGGCCTGGGCCCGCTGGGTAAAGTGCCGAGTGAGTTCAGCCGCCATTTCTGCCGGTTGCAGGTCGGCCATGTTCGGGAGATCGCCCACGGCCGGGGCGGCGGAGGCCTCACTCATAGCTATCCGTTAGCGCGCCCATGATCGCCTCTCCGACCTCCTCGGTCGAGTCGGCGATCCGATCCTCCGGCGAGTCGAGGAGGCCAAAGTCCTTTAGCCACTGTCGGTTCTCGTTCGACAGTTTCCGGGCCGTGTCCTGGGCGACGCCCTCTCCCTTTCGGTACGTCGCTCCGAGCTCCGGATCGTAGTCGACGAGGCGTTCCTCGACGAGGGGGTTCTCCGTGTTCTCGTTCGCCTCGTCGCCCCCCTCCCAGTTTTCGGCGAAATACGTCACTCGGAGCATGTTCATAGCGACACGCCGGGCGGGAGGTCGGAGGTAGAACGGGGCCCGATCGAGGCCTCGGCGGGCGGCGATATCCTCGAGCATTTCGTCGCGCAGCTTGTCGACCTCGGCCTGTAGGTCCGGCCGGAGACGGTCGTACAGCTTGCTATGATCCGAGGTTAGGTTGTGTTTCGCCGCGTTCCCGTTGCCCTCCGGGGCCCCGACGTCCTCGTTCTCCTCTTTCGTCGGGGTGGCCCCACCGTGATAGTGGCACTTTCCGTGTGGGCCGAGGGCGGGGGCGCCGCATCGTTTGTCGTGGCGGTTCGACGTGGTACACTGTCCCCATATCCCGTATTGCCTGTCACCCTCGAGGTCCGTCGCCTCGGGGTCGGCCTCGGGGTGGAACTCGGTACTATCGTCTCCCATGTGTCTGATCTCTTATATTGTTTCGGCGGTTTATTTCACTGCTGTTCGACTGATTCGACCGTTACCAACTCCTCAGTACGTACTAATTGAGTCGTCTTTACTACCAACCATCCGAGTGCCGTCCCCGCCTATCGTGAATGCCTGCGTCAACGTTCCAGTTAGCGGTTCGTCCTCAGTATAAACACGAGCGCGGAAGTAGCCGATAACCCCGCTCGTGCTTCCGTAATCGAGCGTATCACCCGATTCGACAACTTTACCGTCGTAGGACACCCAGTCGATCGAGTCATAGTTACTCGCGTCAATAGTGACCGTTCCAGCATTTTCATCAACGTCTATCGAATGGACTTCAGGCGGGTCAACGTCCCAAGAGGTGCGATATTTGCATATGAACTGTCCACGTTTGAACATCTCCTTTACTTCTGGTGGACGTTCATGACCCAATCCATCCCATACCTCTTGGTCCATGATAAGTTCGGTCCAACGGAGATGAGCGCCAGCGTCCCAGTCCTGGTTGTCAAAACTGTCACAGTCGTCCTCGAGCAAGAACACAGGTGCAAAGTCGGGTGAGTATTTCGACAGTAGCGCGTCCCAACTCCCTTCGAGACTCCAATCATCCCATGATGTTTCTCGTGGGTCGGGAGAGTATTTCGTGTATCCCGAGAGTCCAAGAAGCCCGTCCTCGGGGGTCCAACTGTCGAAAAACATCGAATAGTACCGAAGTGGACGCCCCCACTCCTCATCGTAATCCCCATGGTGTGCGAAGTAGACCATCCCATCATCCTCTGTGATGTTTTCGATTATGGATGCTGGATATTTCGTATAATCTTCAGGTGCCTTGAGGTTCGAATACATCGTGATGAGGTGATGATGGTACTGTACGGGCCTATCGTCAAGGCCATGTGTCCGTGGTTCGCCACCTGCATCTGCGATAATTCCTAACTCCTCGGGATCAGTGTCGTCAGCGTTTCCGCTGTTGTTCAACTGCGACCATTCTGTCCACGGCCAATAGACCGTCGCATTCCCACGATCACCGACCCAAACAAAATCCCAGTCGGCCCGATCTGTCTGAGCCTCATCGATGATATTATTCTTGCCGTCAAGTTTCATCGGATGGACGTGAAGCCCACACTTCGCGTGCTTTGCACTGTCCCAGTCGTCAACATTCCCATATGGATTATGTCTAATAGTCATGTGTTAGGGGTGCTGAAGGCCTTCGCCACGGCCAGTCTTTCGCTCGCACTCATAAACGTCCAATTCGAAAGAGAATGACGGGATTCCAATTTCGTTTTCCGTCCAAATCTCGATTGGGTCTAAGCCCAAGTCACCATCTCGCCCACCCCCTCTTAGCAATACTTCGTTTGCAGAATTAGCGCCTCTCGCTGCGGCAGCAGACGTTTGCTTGACATACGGCATTTCTGAGTACCGTTCTAAACCAACCTCAAACTCTCCTGAAAAAGTAACATGATTTGGGTAGAAGGCCCTGAACAGCAACCAGCCACCCTCGTTATTATCACGGCGAGTATCTCCATCCTCTCTCATCACTGTACTCTCGTGCCCGTGACTTATGTTTCGAGTACCCATCCGCAACTCCATGTTAATGTCCGCACTCTCCTCGGCATCGGTTTGCAGTTCTACATCCCTGAAATCAAAGACGTAATAGACATCGGGGTCCTCAGAAACATCAATCGTGATGTCTATTTCTTCTTCGTTCTCGAAACTAAACGTCTCATCGGGACGAAATCCGCGAGTATGGAGAGAATCGGTCTCAAATGTTCCGTCGGGAGCGAAACGCCACTCCTCACCAGTGTCCTCGTTGACGAGAGTCCACCCATCCCCGTCAATGATCTGTAGGTCCTCTGTACGTACCGACCCGGAGTCGACCTCGTTAGCATCGACGACGTCGAAAGTGCCATTTTCCCGGTTGATCTCGACGACGATCTCGTACTGTTCGTTAACCTCCTCAAAATACTCGCCGGGTTCGTCGGGCTCGGGGACCTCCTCGACGACGTCGAGGTTCATCGAGAGGTCCGTGGCGAGACTCTCCGAGACCTCGGCGTACCCCTTCTCGGTGAACCAGATAGGTTCGTCGGGGTCCGGACGCTTGATCCGCCGGATAGTTGGGTTCCCGTTCTGCTTGGTTTCGGTGACTTGGATCCACTGGGTCATTATTGTATGAAAGTATCTCTGAAACTCGAGGTGTTGCTATCCCCGACTCGAGGAGGGCCGTTCGAGTCGGGCGATTACGAGGCCGAGACGTTCGACTCCTCGAGGGCCGAACGGTCGTTGAACGTCCCGCGGTTCGGCGAGTCGATCGTACCGTTCCGGAGTTCGACGTCCGGGCGAGTACAGTGAATCGCGTGGTGAGAGTCCGTTCCGCTCTCGTCGGTGATCTCGAACCCGTCGATCACGACTCCCTCGAACTCCGAGGGATCCGTGTCGCCCTGGGTGAGCGACATAACCCGACAGTGACAGTCCTCGCCGAGGTACCCCTCGATATCCTCGAACCGAGCGGAGATCGTCGAGGAGTTCGCCCGGATCATGTCGTTCTGGCCGTCGGGGGCGTCGATCGAGATCGCCCGGGCGAGGGCGCCCTCGCCTTGCAGCCACACGCCCGTTCCGGTCGAGTTCTGCGCGCTGCCGTTAGTCATTTCGACCGAACAGGCGATCGCCATGTCGCCCGTGCCGGGGCGAATGTTCGTTCCGCCGTTGTTCCGGGCGAACGAGTCCGTGAGGTAGTTCTCCCCCGGCGAGTTCGACAGATAGAACCCGTTGTCGGGAGTGTCCTCGACCCAGCAGTTAGACCACCGGATCCGGCCCTCGTGGGGCGGGTCGGTCGACACGCAAATCGAGTGGTCGAACTGGGAGTCGGTGTACTCGACCGACCCATGTGGGACCGACAGGTTCTCGACGACTCCCACGCCGCCGGAGTCGACGAGGCCGACGAACACGGTGAACTTGTCGCCTCGGATACTGTCCGGGACGGAGCCGTCGGCCTCGGGGAGGCCGTAGTGGCGAGCTCCGAGGATCTCGATCGAGTCGATGAACAGCTTATCCCGGGCGAGGATCCGACAGAGGCCGGAGTCGAGTGGGTGGCCGTCGGGCCCGTCGCCGTCGATGCTGAACGAGAGGTCCTCGAGTTCGACGTGGCGGGCGTCGCCGCTCCGGTTCCCGATCTCGATCGTCGTGTCGATCTGTTCGTGAACGACGAACTCGGTGTCGGGCTCCCCGGTGATCCGGAGGAACTCGACCTCCGAGAGGCGGAGTTCAGTATCCCAGGCGTACCGGCCGCCGGGGATCTCGATCTCGTGATCGACCGTCGACTGATCCTCGAGGTACGAGAGGACCTCGGCGGCGAGGTCTCCGTCGTGATCGATCGAGTCGTGATCGGTGACGTCGATCGTCGTCGAGGCCTCCCGCTCCCCGATCTCGGTCTCGAGGTCGTCGGGGACCTCGGCGTGATCGGTCCCGTACGTGTTCGCCGGAGTCCGGTCCTCCTCGAGAACGAGGCGGTCGAACACGTACGCTCGGCCGACGGTGTTCGCCCCGTCGCTGCCGTACACGCCGCCGCCTATCTGGCCCTCGTCGTAGGCGACGGGGGCGTCGACCGATCGGTACCCGCGGTCGAACCGCTGGCCCCGCTTATCGGCGAGGATCTCGTACTCCTCGCCCGCCTCGAGGGCCGTCTCGAAATGAACCCAGCGGCCTCGGATCCGGACCTCCTCGAGGACCTCGCCCGATCCCTCGGAGGCCGGAGTGTGCCGCTTGATCAGGCCGCGAGACACGCCGAACGTCTCCGAGTCGACGTGAGCCGAGAGGCCCTCGACCGTCTCGTCGGGCGTGAACAGAACACCCGAGGTGTGTTGCATTCGCTTTTGCGACTCGTCGGCCGAACCCAGGTCGAGGACGTCAGACTCCCGGTCTCCGCCCGCGTGAAAGCGGGAGAACGCGTACCGATAGGTGTCGCTCCGTTCGCCCTCGCCGTCGTACACGCCGTGGGAGATCGTCGCCATGTCGCCGCTGATCGGGAGGTCGGCGTCCCGGCGACCGCGGTCGAACGAGTCTCCGCCGGAGTCGACGACGACTCGAACGGCCTCTCCGGCCTCGAACTCGTGATCGAGGCGGGCCCACACGCCGGGATCGGGACACTCCCGCTCGAGGAGGACGTCGCCGCTCTCGTCGTCGAGGACGTACAGCTTATCGGCGTCGGTGTACGGCGACACACGGACCGTCGCCGAGTCGAACGGGACGTCGGGCGTGACGAGGATCCCGGAGTGTTCGGAGACCCACTCCTCGCCCTCACTCGGCCCCTGTCGCTCGTGATCGTCGCCCAGGTCGATTATCTCGTCGGCCTCTCCGAACTCGTACCCGTCGACATGTTCGGCGATCTCGCGGAACTCGTCTTTTACAGCATCGATCATGTTTGGTGTTTGAGATCCTCGGACCGCGGCCCTCCCGAGGGTGAGGGGGTTCGTATAGCGATCAGCGGTTTACTCTTTCGGGTAGAACCGCCGGGTCTCGCCGCCTATCCGGCGGTGGCGGCGCCACCATTTCAGGTAAGAGAGGAGAGACGTCGCCGCGGAGATCGCATACAGAGAGAGGGACATGGGGGTTAAATATCGGTGGATACTTCTATGTCGCTTGGTTGTCGCGATCGAGACAACTAACTACACGAGGAGTCGAACGACCTCGACGAGGTCCTCGAGGAGGAGGATGAAACAGAGGGCGACGAGAACGATCTCGACGTCCGTCATTTTACCTCCCCGTCCTCCTCGAACGAGGAAAGCGGGCCGGGATCCTTGTCGAGTTCGAGGGCTGGTTCGACGTTCGGGTTCCGGAGCCGAACATCGACGTCGTGGCCCGTCTCGAGGTGACGCGAGACCATGGCGAGAACACCGATCGCGTCGGTGTACATCTCGTCTCCATGATCGCCGTGGCGGGACTTTTGGGCCCACAAACAGTGACGACACCGGGCGATCGCCTCGAGGCCGTACAGGTCCGACTCCTCGGCCGGAGGGGCGTCGGGCTCGACCTCCTCCTCGATCCCGTCGGGGATCCCCTCGACGATCACCGCCTCGTCGGAGGCCTTGTTCGAGGCCACCACTCGGGCGGTGAGGTGATCATGCGCTCCCATGGGCCACCTCCTCGTAGCGTCGGAGTTCGGGCGTCGACTCCTCGCCCAGGGGCGAGAGGCCAAAGTCCTCCGGGTCGTGATCGACGAGGAGGTGATCCGGGAGGATCCGATCCTCGAGGTCGGCGCCACACGCCGGACACTCGAGGAGTTTCGCCCGTTTCATGTCCTCGTTCGGGCCCGAGGCGTCGATCAGCCGGTCGGAGCGTTCGTATATCCGGCCCATGATCACACCTCGACGATCTCCGCGGTGTCGGTCCCGTCGGTCGACTCCTCGAGGGCCTGCTGAACGTGGCCGAACGCCTCGAGGCCGTCGTCGGTGATCGCCCGCTCCCAGGCGACGGGTTCGTCGTCGGTCATGAACCACATTACACCGAGTTTCCGCTCCGTCGAACAGTCCGGGAACCCGATCTTTTCCGCAAAGTCGTCGCCGGGTTTCATCGACGGCGAGGTGATCACCGGGTACTCGTTCAGAACGTCCTCTTTCCGGTACGTGTGGTGGTGGCCCCGGATCGCAAAGTCGTAGCGGTGGCGGTCTCGCCACCCTCGCCAGTCCGACTGCGAGGCCGAGGTGGCGTCGACATGCTTTTGCGTGTTCTGGCCGTGTCGAACGTGGCCTCGGTGGCCTCGTACCTCGAAGTTGGCGAACGGAGCGGCGTCGGCCTCGATGAACCGGATCCCGTCGGAGTACTCCGACTCGATCAGGCGATCACGGACCCACCGATAGGCCAGCAGGTCCATGTTCGCCTGTTTCGACACGCCGGAGGCCCGACTCTTGCCGTGATTCCCCGGCTGGGCGACGACAGTTACGTGATCGAGTTCCTCGGCGAACGTCTTTACCTGTCGGACCATGGCCCCGATCGCCGTCGACAGTTGATCGGGGAGAGTGGCGTCGAGGCCGAACGCCTGTCCGTCGTAAATCGCCTCGTTCGTGATCATGTCGCCCGTCCAAACGAGAACGACGTTCTCGACGTCGTACGGGAACTCGCGGATGTACTGAACGACCCGGCGAGTGTAGTGGTCGAACGACTCCTCGGCGATCTCCGAGTTGAACACCTCGACCGATCCCGAGGCCGTGTCGCGTTCGACGACGTCGCCGAAATGGGAGTCTCCGATCACCGCCACGACCGTCGCCGCGCCTGGGGTGAGGTCCGGCGGCGTGATCAGGGAGTCTTTCCCCTCGAGGCGGCGGATAATCGTCGCGCCCTGTTCCGTCGCCCACTCGTTCGTTTGCTTGGTGATCGAGGCCGTGTGTTGCGTACTGATCCGACGGACCTCGTCGGTGGCCTCGACGTAGTACTTACCCGCCGAGGCGTCGTACGGGATCGTCACGCCGCTATCACGGGCCGCCTCGATGTGAGACTTGGCCGTGTTCTCGGCGATCCCCAGGGAGTCGGCGATCTCGAACTTGTCTCGAGGCCGCTCCCGGAGGAGGGCGATCACTTCCCGCTGCCGATCGGAGAGGTCGAGGTCGTCGCTCATTAGTTAGCACCGGTGCCATTTCCGTCGGCACCACAACGGGCCTGCTCGGCCGTCTCGTCGCCTTTCGTCGTCGCCACGACGTTCGCCTTTTGCAGGCCCGCCGATAGCGCCTGATCGACGTCCTCGGTCGTGTCGTACTCGAGGAGGGAGTACATCGTCAGGGCCCGGCGGTCGAACGCCACGCCCTTCTCGCGGAGGGCCCGAACCAGATTCACGATAAAGTCCGTGAACTGGTTCTTGTCGACGTCCTCCGGGGACCAAATGCGATCGGAGCTCCCCTCGACACCACACTCACAGAACACGGCCTTACTCCCGGCCGACGTCGGCGACGGAGCGTACTCCGTCGTCGTGTTCCGCGGGTGGCGAGTGAACCGACTCAACTCGAGGGAGACTCGATCGTTCGGCGGGACCCGCTCCGACCTCTCGACGAGGGTGATCCCGAAACAATTGCTGCAAACGTCCGGGGCCTCGAGGACGTGATCTCGGTACACGTCGGAGTACTGATCGAGGTCTCGGAACGGTCCGTCGTCGCCGTCTCGGCTGGGCCGGGAGACCGTCTGAACGACCGACGACGAGGCCTCGATCGGTGACCGAGGCCGGGAGTCGGTCTCCTCGACGATCCCGTCCGGCGTACAGCCGACAGGGACAGGGAGGTTTCCCATAATCGCTGAACATGGCCGCTGCTGCCGGGCTGTCGCAAAAGCCACCCCGACAGGGGCGACCGTCTTATGAGAACACAAAGACCGCCGTGTACTTAAACCCCGTTCCCACAGAGTTCCCAGAGTGTCCCGGCGAGGCCTAACCCGCGGCCCCGTCGCCGGCACACTCGAGACATTTCACTTTTCCCGACTGCCCACCGAACATCGGGAACACCGTTTCACCACAGTCGACACACTCCTCGAAACCCTTCCCCTCGGGCTCTCCGGAGCTCATTTTCTTCTCGATCTGCACACGCTTTTAATATCGCCCCTTTCACATTAAACCTTCGCCACATCCAAATATCTCGCATATCCTAACTGTACGAACGCTGGGAACACCTCCTCGAGGTTCGGGAACGCCCCGAGATCGGGGCCGCTGGGTCACATGTAGGTTGTTTTTCTTCCTAACTCTCGAGCCTGAAATCGGGCGGTATTCCCAGGTTCAAACACGAATCAGCCGTGTTCTTTACAGAAAACTTAACTGCAAGGAAACATAATTTGGGAACATGGTGTTAAATACCGTCACCTCGACCGCCTCCGACGTCAGAACCGGGATCAGCGAACTCGACCTCGCCGTGAGGGCGGGCGTGATCGTCGCGGCCGTCGTCGCCTTCCCTGTCGTTCAGTATCTCGCTGGGAACGTCGCCGACTCCGACTCGGCGGCGATCACCCTCCTCGTCGGGCTCCCAGTGATCGCCCTCGCCCTCGCCCTGCTGTACGTGATCGTCGCCGGAGGGTACGACCTGCTGGCCGACGTCGCCGCTGATCGATAGCGCCGCCACCGCCGACTCGTTCTCCGCCGATCGCCACCGACTCGGGAGGGAGTGGTAACGACCGACCGAGGAGGGAAAGTGTCAACGTACCCTCAGACAGAATCCCCTAATAGTATTACTATAGCCGATTCTGTCCAATGGCGAGTTGGTAGGTTCACCTCGAGAACCCCACCCCGTCCGGCGGTTTTCGACTCATAACCGAACGGATAGTACCAGGTCGTCTAATAGGTGAGACGGGTTCACACGGTGGGGTCGTGCGTGCGTGTTAGACACGTCTGGTTTCCGTCTTACGTTCGCTGACACTTCATGATCCGATCCCGAGGGCCGGGAGTGGTGGGTTCATGATCACGGCGCCAGAACGTCCTACCTACCGGCGAGTCGTGGGCCCATAGGTCGGCCTCTCGAGTAACGGGCTGATCTCGGAGCAAGAAGGGGCCGCGAGTCGGTCGGAGTTATCGGCGAGGGGTTTCCATCGTCCTATACGGAAAGTCGATCAGCGGGCCAGCTATGCGCTCGCCCCAGCCGCGGAGACGGCGGCGAGGAGGAACGCGGTAACGGCGATCGCCGGGGCCCAGGCCTCGAACCCGAGGGTGGCGGTCGAGAGGAGCCACGCCCCGTACACGACCGCGGCGAACATGGCGACGACGACGGCGATCACGACGGCCCCGACGGCCGCGGCCAGCAGGTCCCCACCGTCGGACATTAGGCGACACCTCCGCTCGAGAGGTCCCGACGGAACGCCTCTTTTTGCTCGTTCTCGGCCTCTTTCAGGGCGTTCGCCACGGCGATCATGGCGCCGGCCCCACCGACGACTCCGACTCCGAACCCGACACCGAGGCCGGCGATCAGGCTCCCCGAGTTCATGCGTCGCCCTCCGCGGGGTGGTCGAGTTCGAGGAGAGCTCCGCCGTCCTCGTGTTCGACGACGTCGACGATCTCGAACCCGGCCTCGCGGGCCTCGGTCCGTTCGACTCCGCCGTACACGTCGTCGACACGGGCCTCGTACGTGGCGTCGGAGGTCTCGGGGGCGTACCCGGCGGCCTCCTCCCCGAAAATCGTCTCGAGGGTCTCGAGGAGGGTGTCGTGGCCGTCGACAGGTTCGGCCTCGACGAGGTGCATGGGCGTCGCTCCGCTGGGAACGGCGAGGTCCCCGGTCTTTACCCAGGCCAGCAGGGGGTGTTTCAGGCCGTCGACGTCGAGTTCGACGAGTTCGTTCCCGACACAACTCGTGCCGTGGCCGAACGTCTCCCCGACGACGGCGTCGAACTCGTGGGTGTCGGCTCCGTTCGTGGGTTCCTCGGCGATCTCGATCTCGAGGGCGTCGCCCTCCTCGGCGTCGATCAGGGCGGCGTCTGCAACGTTTTCGTGATACGATCGGAACGGCGCGTCGCCCTTCCCGGTGATGGATTCAAGCATGAACTACGTACACGTTATCACGCCGTCGGAACTAAAAGCTATCGGTCCCTGGGAACGTCTCGAGAACGAGAGGGGCGTAAACACGCCCCGACGATGAAGTGAACCCACGACGCCGCCGAACGAGCGGCGAATAGGGGTTCGCCCGCCGATCAGTTAAACCCGGGAGTCTCGGGTAAGATTCTAAGGCGAGAGTCTAAGATTCGTATCTTAGTCCTCGAACTCCTCCTCGAGAACGAGGAGTTTCCCGATAAGCTCCCCGTGGGCGGCGGTGATCGGGTTCCGCTGCCGGTTCTCGTAGGCGTCGGTGGCCTCGAGGAGGGTCTCGACGTCGCGTTCGGTGAGTTCGAGGTGGTACCCGTCGATCCGCTCGAGACGGCGGAGGAGGTCCTCGTGATCGTCGACAGTGACGATCGTCTCGTCGTCGGGATCGAGTACTCCGGTGGCCCGGGGAGCGGTCCGTCGCCCGGCGGCGAGGACGGCGCGGGCGTGGCCTCGGGTACTGCTGCCGAGTGTGAGGTCGACCGTCTCCTCGGTCTCCTCCTCGGCCTCGGCCCCGGTGATCTCCTCGAGGTCGTCGAGGGCCACACTCCCCACGGGGAAATAGAACCGGGCGAGACCGACGACGTCGGGGTCGGGGGCGGCGTCGACATCGACGATCAACTCGCGGAGTCTCTGGCCTCCCTCGGAGTCGTACTCCTCTCCGTGGGCGACGTACCGATCGTCGTCGAGGGTGTCGTCGGGGCCTGGGTACTCGATCTCGAGTTCGCCGTCTCCTCCGGCCTGGGGGATCGTCGTCGGGTAATCGACGTGGTCCTCCCCAGCGATATAGTACAGGGCCTCCTCCTCGGCGTCGATCACGACGGCGACGGCGTCGGCCTCGTCTCCGTTCGTTAGCGGGACGTCGGGGGCCTCGAACCTGTCGGAGCCGTCCTCGTCGTCGTGGTCGAACTCCTCGAGGGTGGGGAGCGGTTCGACGGCCTCGACGGGGTGAACGTACTTGCCGTCCTCGAGATCAGCCTTGGCGTCGTGGGCACAGGTGAACCACACGGTCGAGTTATCCGCATCGTACGCTATTTCGTCCGCCGAGTCGTCGAGGTCGATCACGTACCGCTCTTTCGAGGGGCGGAGGACCTCGTGGGTGACTGTCCCCTCCCGATCGGGGGCGTCCCTGTTGGAAAAGCGGACCACGACGTCCTCTCCCACCTCGAGGGTGGGGTTATCGTCGTCGGAGTCGGCCTCCTCGACCGTCTGGCCGCCGTCGGCCACCGCCTCGGTCTCGTTCTCGCCGTCGTCGAGGTCGAGGCGTTCGCGGCGATCGAGTTCCTCGTGGTAGGCCTCGGTGTAGCTGTTGTGGTCGACCTCGCCGATCTCGAGTTCGCGTAGGTTCTGGAGGATCCCGCCGACGGTGTAGGCGGCCCGGTGATCCTCCTCGGGGAGCCACGCCTCGAGGGCCTGTCGGGAGGCCCCGCCGTTCTCGTTCTCGTACTCGTGTAGGAGCGGGGAGCCGTCGGTCGACTCGAGGATCACGACTCCGTCGATCAGGGCGTCGGGGTACAGGGCGACGATCTCGAACTCGAGGTCGCTCCCAGCGACCTTGTACTTCTTGCCGGGGTGAACGTACTTGATCTCGGGGTCGTTCCCGCCGTACGGCGTCGGGACCTCGTCGAGGTCGGCCAGCAGGTCGGCGATGTTCGTGTACTCGTTCTCCGTCTCGGCGTCGGTGAGTTGGTCCATCATGACTACACCCTACAGTTGTGTGCTATCCGTAATAAGCCTGTCGGAGTGTGGTCACACTTTGGGAACGCAATAGGTAGCTATCGGGCCGTAGCTACGAGAGGAACGAGAGGTCGGTGAGGAGAAATAGGCGAGGCGGCGAGTTATCGGTCGAGGTCGGCTCCGTGGGCCTCGAGGAGGTCCCCGAGACACTCGGTCGAACAGGCGACGCCCTCGCCTGGGCCCTCAAGGCGCCACGTCGAGTCGAACACGTTCCGACAGACAGTACAAACCTCCGACATTAGGCCGTCACCTCCTCGAGGTCGCTGGCAAAGATCGAGGCCTCGTAGTAACACGGGCCGCCGAACCACTCGATCTCGGTGTCGTGATCCCGGCCCGTGTCGTATATCGACGTGATATCGAGAGACTCGCCGTACTCCTCTCGCGGCCGAGTACCACACCGGACGTACGCCACCTGGGCGAACTCGTCGACGACGTCGATCTCGACCCAGCCGACGGCGTCGAGGTCCCGGAGATCAGCGGCGAGGAGGTCGGCGCGGGATCGGAGGAGGGCCTCGATCTCGTCGGGCGACATTAGGCCGTCACCTCCTCGAGGGCGAGGACCTCGACGGGGGCGGTGTCGAGGACGAACGAGACGTCGCCGGCGGTCTCGCCCAGGTTCTCGAGGACGTCCTCGGCGAGGCCGACGTACGCCTTGTCGCTGTTCGCCCGCTCGGAGAGGAACCGCTCGCGGCCGCCCTCGGTGTACACCTCCTCGATCGTTCCGATGTGATCGCCGTCCTCGGTGACGATCGCGCCCTCGAGGTGGCCGTACTCGAGATCGTCGTCGGAGCTCTCCTCGTCGGTGACGGAGACGTCCTCGAGGCGGCCGACCTCGGAGTATTCGCCACCGGTCCCGCGCGCGTTAAAGTCGACGGCTCCGTTCGCCTGAACGATGTACTCGTGAACGCCGTCCCCGATACCCAGCGGGTCGTATTCGACGAGGGTGAATCCGAGGAGTTCGCCGTCGGAGGTCGTGTCGATCTCGACGAGGCGGCCGGTGGCGGTACACGTCGTTTCGCCCAGGTGTTCGTACTCGATCTCGAGTTCGTCGCCGTACCGTGCGTCGGTGAGTGGTTCCATCATGACTACACCCTACAGTTGTGTGGTATCCGTATTAAGTCTGTCGGAATCTGATCACACTCTGAGAACGGAGGCCTCGAGGGTCCCGCGCCTATGTCACGAGGGTTGTTTCTGCTGGCCTCGAGAGGGCCGCTGATCGGCCGCGAGACCCGACTCGAAAGTCGCCGAAAGGAAAGTATCGGACCGCCTCGCCTGTCGACCTATGCGTTACTCTCGACGTCGACACCGTGTTCCTCGTCGAACACGTCGGCCTTTAGGACGATCTCCGAGGCGTCGGGGCCCGGCGCCACCGCCCCCAGGTCGTCGAGTTCCTCCTCGGCGAGGACCTCCTCCCCGGTGTCGGCCTCGAGGAGTCGGGCCCGGGTCTCTTTGCCGACCTGAAACCCACAGTCCTCGATCTCGGCGAGGATCCTCTGTCGTCGTGGGCCCTCGGCGTTCTTGAACGCCTCGAACAGCGGGAACGCCACCGAGGCGAGGGCCTCGGCCCGCCCGGCGTCCTCTCCGATCTCTCGGGCGGAGATCACCCACTCCTCGGTAGTGATCACCTCGAACCCACGCCGCTCGAGAACGCGTTCGGCCGCCCGCTGGGTGGCGTCGGCCTGGGAGTCGATGAACTCCCGGAACGCGAGTTCCTCGAGGAACCGGATCGGGGCCTTCATTCGCCGCCACCCCCGTTCCCGAGGCCGCGGGCCTGCTGGGCCGTCTCCTCGAGGTTTCGGACCACACGGTTCAGCTTGCGGACCGTCTCGTCGGGGTCGTTGCCCTTGACTTTCGCCTCGATCGTATCCTGATCCCGGGTACCGCTCCCGCGTTTCACCTTGGTTTTTAGGGTGATCTTGTCGGCCGACTCACTCACGGTATGGCGCCGATCGGTCGACTCCTCCGGGCCAGCGACGGCCAGGGCCTCGGCGGCGACGTCGTGGTCGGGTGCGACCTCGTCGACTCGAGTCGTGTCGTGGGTCGAGACCACCACACTCTCGCCGTCGGCGTTCTCGGTGATCAACTCGTGGCCCTCGACGGGACGGCCGTCGAGTTCCTCGGCTGGGAACGGGTACTCGCGGCCACCGTCGGTGACGATCCGCCGGCCGGTGTGAACATGCTGGGGTTCGGCGGTGAGGGTACTCCCGCGGTCGTTCCGGATCCGAACACCGTCGTCGGTGATCGTCTCGATCGTTCCGGAGAACGTGGCGGTCCGGCCGTCGTATGAGAACTCGGCCGTGGCGTCGAGGCCCTCCTCGAGGCGTTCACCGCCGTCGGGGATCGGTCGAGACGGCTCCGACGGGGTAAAGTCGTCGGGATCGTACTCGCTGGGGTCGTAGTCCTCCGGGCGGCCCCCGTCGGCGATCAGGGCCGCCTCCTCGGGATCGTCGTCGGAGTCGTCGTCGCTCCGATCGGGGAGGCCTCCCTGTCCCGTGTACGGACACTCGCGGTCGAGGCCACACGGTAGCGGGTGGTACTCCCCACAGGGCTTACGCTCGGCCCCACCGTCGGTGACGATCTCCTCCTCTCGGTCGTACATGTCCGTGGCCTCGACACACTCGAGGACCTCGCCAGCGGTTCGGACCTCGACCCGGTCGAACTCGGTGGCGTTCCCGAACCTGTTCCGGACGAACATCGAGGCGACCTCCCGATCGTCGTCGATGTTCACCTTACCGACCTCGATCCGTCCCCCGGCGTCGTTCCGATCGTACAGCCGGGCCGATCGGTGGGCGTTCCGCCCGTGGTCGGGATCGATGAACTCGGCCTCTCCGAGGTAATCGACCTCGAACGCGTCGCCGTCGACGATCACGACGTCGCCCTCCTCGAGGTCGGCGAGGGTCTCGTAATCGGCGAGGTGGCCGCCGTCGAGGAACAGGGCCTCCGGGTCGACTCCGCCGTCGGCCATGATCTCTCGGCCGGAGTCGGCCTCGAGGCGGGTCTCGGAGATCACGTTCCCGTACTGGTGCTCCCGGCGGAGACACCCCTCACAGAGTTCCATGTCGACGACACGGTCCCCGGCGGTCTCGGTCTCGACGTCGTGGGTGGCCTTCTCGGGACAACCGCCCATAACACACTCGAGACCGCCGTCGGTCTCGATCTCCTCTCCGAACGAGAGGTCGTCGGTGTACCGGATCACGTCGCCGTCGAGGCCGCCCTCGATCAGGGTGAAACGGAGGACGTCGTCGCGGGTGATCGACTCGGGACGGGCCTCGAGAACGTACGTGTCGGTGTGGTGATCTCCGCGGGCCGGGCCCGTAGTTGAGACCTTAACGGTGTGGCCCGACCTCTCGGTCCGCCTGATCGTCTCGGTGCGGCGATCGATCCCGTCGGCCTCGAACGTGATCTCGTCGCCGGGTTCGTACTCGAGGAGGTCCTCGGCCTCGGTGGGGAGGTCGTCGCCCTCGCCCTTGTCGACGATCTCGATCGAGGCGGCCTCGACAGTACCGCGGGAGTGGTACTCCCGCTCGTTCAGGATCTTCTCCTCGACTCGTTCGACGGAGACGGTACGGCCGTGTCGATCAGCCGAGAGGCGGTACACTCCTCCGCGGGATCCCTCGACAGTGAGGCGGAAACCCAGGCCGAAATCGGTGTCGTTGTATCGGTACGTCTCGACGGAGATCGACTGAACCTCGAGGGCCTGTTTGCGGTCTCCGAACACAATTTCGTCGCCCATCTCGATCTCTGCAATCTTCCGCTCGGCGTCGGTGAGTTGGTCCATCATGACTACACCCTACTGTTGTGTGCTATCCCTAATAAAACCACCGAAACCCGTTCCCGGAGTGTTCACAGAAATGTGTAGTGGGTGAATAAACGCCGAACGCGCTAAAAAGAGCCGTCGTTACGCCGGTTTACGCCACCGGGACAGGGTCGACCTCGGGCTGGGTCTCCTCCGAGAGGTACGCCACCGACCCACCGTCCTCCGACTGAACCTTGTTCACCTCGAGGCCGAGTTCCTCGAACCGGTCGAACTCACGCCGGACGAAAAACCCGCCCTGGGGGTGTACTCGATACTCGTAAGCGGGATCGTCGACCACCTCGGCGCCCTCGAACTCGTGATCGAGGGCCTCGAGGACCTCGTCGTCGTTCTCGATCACGGTGGCCTCGGCGAGGCGGAACGGGTACGTGTTCCCGCCGGGGGCGGAGACGTGGCCCGTCGCCCACACGAGGGCGTTCAGGTTGAACGCGTCGTCGTCGATATCGAGGAACACCGCTCCGACGATATCGTCCTCCTCGACCGTTTTCACGGCGGCGACACGGGCCTGTCGGATGTACGGCGTACTGTCGCGTCGATCGACGAACTCGGCCTCGATCGTGTCGCCCTCCTCGAGTTCCTGCATGTCGTGGAACACGCCCTCGGCGATATTGTCGATGTCCGTCGGCTCGGTGGGGAGTTCGCCGGTCTCGGCCGGGTCGGTGTACTCCTCCTCGGTCTCCTCGAGGCGTTCCGAGAGGGGCGTGAACCCGCGTTCGTCGTCGGCCTCGGCCTGGACCTCGAGATCGTCGTCGAGGGCCTCCTCGAACGTCTCGAAATCCTCGAGACTCTCCTCGACCTCGTCGAGGATCTCCTCGGCCTCCTCGGTGTTCCCGGCCTCCTCGAGTTGTTCAGCGGCCTCGGCCATAGTGGCGAGAACGACGAGGCCCCCGAGGGCGCCCATACCGTCGTCGATATCGGTCGACATGTCGATCCCGCCCATACCGGTCGTAGCGTCGGTGGGTCCGTTCATGACTACGACCTACTGTACAGTCGGGGAGGACTAAAGTGTTTCCCTCCGTGGGAGCGGCCTGGGAACGACGTTACTCGCCGGGGTTCAGCATAACGATCCCGTAGCGGGGGACGTCACGGCCACCGTCGGTGTACACGGTGGGAGTCGTGGCGCCGCCGGAGTCGTCTTTCACGGCGATCCCGCGTTCGGAGAGGTCGTTCAGGGTCCGGCGGGCCTGTCGGTTCGAGATATCGTTCGTGTCGCTGATCTCCCGGGCGGTGACGCCTCGGGTCGAGGATCGGAGGGTCTCGACGACGAGGGCCTGTTTGTCGGTGAACACCTTCTCGACACCGGGGACCTGAACGTCGACAAAGCCGTCGGGGACGGCGTCGGTCCGGACGAACACACGGGCGGTGTCGCCCCGATCTCCGGCGTTCCGGGCGTACCGCCCGGCGGCCTGGGCGACGTGGTTCTCACGGACCGAGGCGAGGATCGACTCGGCGGTGTCGACGTCCTCTCCGACGAACCCTCGACCCTTGGCGCGGGCGAGGCCGGTCTCGTTGCAGTCGAAACAGCCGTCGCCCTCACATTTCGAGCATTCGCAGTGACGACAGCCGTCGCCGTCACACTGTCCGCATTCGACGTCTCGGCGGCGGCGTTCGGCCGAGGCGTCGGAGTTGTACTCGGCGAGGATATCGTACACGTAATCGTCTCCGGGGTCGACACACCCGTTCACGAGGCCTATGTCCTCGTCTCCGAAGTCGCCCCGTGACTTTTCTTCGCCGTAGTGCATCGTGTTCTGAACCCCGTCCTCGTCTCGCCGGATCGTGATACCGGTCTCCTCCATGATCTCGACGATCTTACTCTCGACCGAGGAGGTCGTGACACACGTCGAGAACGACTCGTACTCGGCGTGTAGGTGCTCGATCAGGGCGCGCGTTTTCGCCTCGTCGAAATAGTTCTCGGCGGCGTAATCGCTCGAGAGGGTTCGGGTGGCGGTCCCGACCTGAACGACTTGCAGGCCCCGCTCGTACTGTCGCCAGAGACGCCTCTCGTCTCGGTCGAGGATCTCGACGAGGTCGACCTCCGAACGGTACTCGGCCTTTCGAGAGTCGATGTTAAGCTGCCAAAGCTCCATCGTCGGGTGGGCGTCGAGGCCGATCACGGAGCGGGCGAGTTGCAGGGAGGGGACCTGTCGGATCTTTCGGATCCTCCTCTCCTCGTCGATCACGACGGAGACGTATTCCTGATTCCACATGTCGGAGTCGTGGGCCTGCTGATCGAGGCGAGGCGGCGTGTGCGTTACCGAGGCCTGATACCGGCCGTTCGAGTCGGAGTCGTCGTTCAGGGCGTAAAACACGGCCCGGGCGATCGACGGGGCGAGGACGTGGGCGTTCGGGTCGTTAAAGTACCACTCTTTGCCGACGGCGTCCTCGTCTTGCAGGTCCGAAACGACCTGATCCAACTCGAACGCGGCGTCGGTCCCGGAGAGATCGTCGGCCTCGGCCAGCCGAACGAAACTGTCCCACGAGGTTACGGCGGTGTCGATCTCGCGGAGGTACGCTCCGACGGCCGACTTGATCCGTTCCTGGGAGAGTCGGCCCTTGGCGCCCCCGGTGTCGTCGGTGATCGAGTAGTTCGTAAAGTCCGGGAGTTCGTCGATCAGCATGTTCGTGTACCGACGGAGGCTCGGGACGTGCATGAACTGATTAGTGGCGTGTAGGACGTCGAACGTGGCGATCCCGTCGTCGTCGGTCGGGATATTCTCCCACTGGGCGATCGCCTCACACTCCTCCCCCTCACACGTACACGGGAGTTGCCCGTCGTTGTGTTGTTCGAGGTGTTTGTGGGCCGTCGAGAACGGGATCCCGCGGTCGTCACAAACGACCTTGAACCAGCGGGAGACGTCCTCGAGGCGGGACTTAGGCGGCGTCGAGAGTTCGTCGTCGAACTCGCCCCGGGAGACGGGACAGGCCTCGTTCCGCCCCTTGATCTTTTTCGTCGAGACACCGGCCTGTTTCGAGGCCTCGAACGCCTGATCACGGGCCTCTCGGGTGGCGTGGAAGTGGATAACGGGCCGCTCGTCGGTGACGTTCGCCCGGTTCAGCCATGGCGTCGTGGCGATAGTGTGGGACTTTCCGGCCGACGTCGGGGCGTCGATCACCGACATGTTATTCGCCCGCATTTCGTTCACGATAGCGTTCTCGAGGCGATCACGGACCTCGTCGGTCGTGGGCCACTCGAGGCCCTCCTCGGCGGCCTGCTCCCGGCGTTCCTCGATCGACAGGGAGTCGAGCTCTCCCGTCGGGATCGCCGAGACGTGTTGCGGCTCTCGATCGTCGTCGTACGAACCTTGTTCGTGGCGGCCGGGATCGGCTCCGTACTCCTCCTCGACGTGTTCGAGGGCGTCGTTCCAGGCCTCGTTAGGGATCCGCCACCCGTCGGGGAGGTCGGCGGGATCGTCGCTGATCCCCAGGTCGTCGGTGGCGACGTGAACGAGGGCCCGGCGTGGGATCGGGTCGTCGGCGGCGATATGGCCTCGGTCCTTGGCGTGTCGCCACGTCTCGAATATCTCCTCGTCGCTGAACTCGCCGTTCGGATCGGAGACCGAACGCTCCCCCGCCTCGACGGCGAGGAACGAGAGGGCCGTGTACGCCACATTTCGCTTAAAGTCGTACGCCGTCCCCTCCCCCGTGACGACGAAATAGTTCTCCGAGTCTCCCGTGTGGCCCAGGGGGTTCTTTCCGCGGTCTCCCTCGCCGAAACGGCAAACGTCGGTGATCTCGAGATCCCATAGGGCCGACCCGCCCTCGGTCGACTTGTCGGCTCCGGGGACGTCGGAGGTCGTCGCCTCGGTGATCTCCCTCTCGACCCGCTGACGATCGTACTCGACCCGATCAGCGGCCCAGTGATCGGAGGCCGGGCGGGCCGACCGAAGGATCGGGCCGAGACACTCGCCGCCCTCCTCGTCGCGCTGGGTGAACAGGTCGGCCGGGGAGACCTCCTCGGGGAGGTCGGCCGGGTTCACGTCGACAGGTGTGTACGTCCACCACTGAACGTAATCGTCGAGGTCGACCTTGCGGAGGCCGTGGCGCGGGACCTCGGCGACACGGGCGTCGAGGCCGTTATCCTCGAGGTATTTCGCCGTCTTAACGGCGCCCTCGAGGCCCGGCGGGAGGCCGTCGATCTCGAGGCCGACGTCGCCGCCCGCCTCGGTCCGATCGACGATCGAGGATCCGGGGGCCTCGGAGTCCTGAACGAGGAACACCTGATCGACGTCGTGATCCTCGAGGAGATCGACGAGGGGTTCGTAGTGTTCGCGCTTGAACTCTTTCGTCACCGGGGACAGACACGGATACCCGGCCTCGTGGGCCGTGATCGCGTCGGCGATCCCCTCGGTGATCAGTACCGGACCCTCCCAGTCGAGCGTTTGCTGGCCGTAAATCGGCTCCTCGACCCGAACGTACGGGGCCGTGGTCATAGGCTTGGCGTACTTGCCTTGCATACCGTCGGCGGGGTGTCTCTCCTCTCCGCTCGAGGGAGCCGTCTCCCGGGCGATAGCGTACACCGCCTCGCCGTTCTCGTCGAGGTACGGCATTACGTACCGGCCGGTCCAAAGTCGGCCCATACCCTCGCTAAAGAGGCCTGTCGCCCGGATCGTCTGTTTGTCGTAGCCCTCCCGGAGGAGGTGGGAGACGAGGGCCCCGTCGTTCGCCGGGGCGTATCCCAGCTTTTTCGCCTCGATCGTCTCGTCGTCCCAGCCGCGGTTCTTGTAGTACTCCCGGGCCGTCGAGGGTCGGTCGGGGTGTTCGCCGTGTTCGCCGTGGGCGCGGATATCCCGATCTATCTGGCCGCCGAACCACTCGATCGCCGTCTCGAAACACTCCCGCCACTCGGGTTTAGAGTTAGAATCCTGATTAGTCTCGTTACGTTCATACTCTCTATCTTGACATGGGATCTCCCCCACCCCGTCCGGCGATTTTTCGTCGACCTGTAAGTTCGCCCCTTGGACAGAATCGGCTATAGTATTACTATTAGGGGATTCTGTCTGAGGGTTGGTTGACACTTCTCCGCCTCGGTCGGTCGTTTCACTCCCTCCCTCCGAGCCGTCGGTCTCCTCCCCAGGCGAGGAGGCGACCTCGAGGTCGAGGAGATCGCCAGCGATCTCGCGGGCCTCCTCCGACGGCGGGACCTCGGCCCGGGCGATCAGGCCGGGGACGGAGTCGAGACTCGGCGAGTTCTCGAGGGCCCGTTCGAGGTGGTCTCGAATAACCTCAGACTCCATTTTTCACCCCGTTCACGGTGTTCTCACGGCGTTCCCGACCGTAAGACATAACCGACACGGGGTGTAAGGAATTACCGTGTCGGCCTCGAAGGCCTCGACACACATCGACGTCGGAGCCGTTCGGCGTTGATGGGTTCAACATGACTACACTCGCCCCGCTGGTTACGGGGCGTCCGATACATCGTCGGGCGTGTTGCAGCGTCCGGCGGTTCATACTTATCTCACGTCCCGCCCCGGGAGGTTATCGAGTAGCGCCGGGGTGGTTCAATCCCGGCCGGGTGCGAGACACTCCTATCATTTCGTGTACGGGGATAAATAACCTCCGGTTGTGGGAACGGTTCGTTCCCAGCGGTCTACCGCTCTCCGTTAGTTATCTTAATCGGCGGTGTTTGGTCACTATGTGTGATAGATAGGACAAGTTATTTAGTACCACGTTCCCAATGTGTTAGTATGGCAGAGAAAGAACAACTCGGTCCGAGAGTACCCGGTAAACTCGCAGAGGCGTACAAGTGGCTCGTACGGAAAGAGAACGGCGGAGTGTACCGAGGCCGCCTCGCGCAAGAAATGGAAAAGGCGATGCGGTACCACATGGGGTGGTTCGCCACCCTCCACCCCGACGTCGTCGAGGAGTTAGGGGAGGATGAACCAGAACTCGCCCGGGAGTTCGAGGAGGCCCTCGACACGTACGAGGAAATGTCCGCTCGAGTCGGCCGCCGAGACCCTTCGAGCGGCGAGGAGGTCGAGGAGTTAACCGAGGAGGTCCGACGGTTAGCCGACGTGGTATTTCACATCAACCGAGACGTTCAGGAAATACGGGAGAACATGGACGGAGATTTCAGCAGTAGGGACGTTGTAGAGGCTGCGTCCCGATAATTTCCGACCTGGGCCTCCCTCCTCTCCTCTCGTTAACTCCTCGGGAACGGTCTCCGAAGCTTTTATTTATCCCCACCCACCATATTACGAGTGGGAACACCGGTTCCCGCTGATAACATGAACGAACGGACCGACACCGACGACACACTCGACTCCCCGCGGGAGATCGTACTCCCCACCCCGGAGGATATCCGCTCCCTCCGCCACGACCTCGGCCTGTCACGGCGTGAACTCGCCGAGACCGCCGGGGTTCACATCAACACCGTCGAGGGTGTCGAAATGGGCGAGACGGATCCGACACTCCCGACCCTCGCCCGGATCGTCGAGGGCCTGATCGTCGCCGAGGCGAGGGCCCGTCACGAGGAACAGGCCGCCGAACGAACTGCCGACGCCTAACCAGCGAAACCCATCAACGCTTAAACATGCACGCAATCATTGAGGCCAGCCGCTTGCAGAACTGGACCGATACTATCGCCACCGCCGTCGAGGAGTACAAACTTGAAGTTGCCGAGGCGGGCCTACAAACCGCTGCCGTGGGCCCCTCCCAGGTGATCATGGTCCGGGGCCGACTCACCCGCTCCGGGTTCGAGCATTACGATCCCGAGGCCGGTCCCGACGCCTCGATCCTCGGGATCCCACACGACCGCAAGTTCGCCGACATGATCGGTAAGGCGAACTCCGGCGAGTTGATCGAACTCCGCGTTACCGAGTCCCTCGACCTCGAGATCAGTATCGGCGATCGGGCGACAGTGAGCATGGCCCTCCTCGACCCGAACACTATCCGCGCCCAGCCGGACATGAACGACCTCGACCTGTCGAACGGAGCCGAGATCGACGGCGAGTCGTTCGCCGAGGCCGTTAGCATGGTCGACCTCGTCTCCGACCACGCCGTGATCCGTGGCGATCCCGACGAGGAGGAGGTCGTCGTGGCGGCCGAGGGAGACTCCGACGATCTCGAGTACCGGATCGGTGGCGAGGCGATCACCCAGCCGGAGATCACTGGGGCCGACGAGTCGATGTTCTCGTACGATTACCTCGAACGGGTCGCGGGCGACGTTAAGGGCGCCCACGACGACGAGATCGCCCTACAATTCGACCACGAACACCCGATCACCCTCGAGTACTCGCCCGTCGAGTACTCGAACGCCGAGGTCCTCCTCGCCCCGCGCATCGAGTCGTAAACAAACCCGTAAACGCAGCCGTTTGCGCTTTCGTAAACGCGAGCGTAAACCGCTGAACGCTATACTGAACCCATCAACCCATGCGACACTCCGAACTACGACCCGACGACGAGACCGAGTACGTACAGATTGCAGAACCAGAACCGAGCAAGGACCCTGATCACGGCGAGACCGCCGAGAACGGGGTCCGTGGTTTCGCCACCACTCAACACCTCGTGATCGCCGAACATGGAGGGCCGTGGCCCGACTCCGACGTTACCCTCCTCCCTCGGGAGGAGGAACTCGAGGCCCTCGAGGACCTGATCGAGGAGTTCCGAACGCGGGCTCCCGAACTCGAGGGTCCCGAACCCTCCCTCGACGTCGAGGACGAGGACCTCGAGACCGTCGCCAAGGACCTCGAGGAGGTCGGGGAGTGGTACATCGGCGTGGCTATCCGCGCCCCGGGAGGTCTCCCCCACGAGGGCCCTGTCGTCGTCGCGGGAAAGGGGTTCGAGTCGGATCCGACCGGCCTAATGTCCGTCCCGTCCGACGCCCAGGTCGAGGCGGTGGCCGACTCCCTCGACGGGGAGGACCTATCCGAGGCGATCGACAAGGTGACGGTCGAGGTCCGGGAGGATCTCGAGGAACGAGACACCCAGCGGAACGCTGCCGTGGCGGCCGTCGAGGGGTGGGAGCCGTGACGTCCGACGGTGATCCCCTCGTCGTGTCGATCATGATCGTCTCGGCGTTCTGGTCCGTCGTGTCGTTCCTCTCCGGGGCGATCGTAATGGGCCTCCTCTCGGCTATGGTGGCGGCCGTGGCCGTCGTCGCCCTGGGGGCCTCGGTCTCGGATCCGTCGGAGGCGATCGACGTATGACCGATCGAGTTACCCCCTCGGTCGTGTACGCCGTCGGCGTTATGGTGGGGACCTCCCTGTCCCCCCAGTCGACGGCGGAGATCGCTGCGATCGGTCTCGTTAGTTTCGTCGGGTACATGGCCGTTCTGCTGGCGCTCGAGACCCTTGATCGACGATGAGTACGGCCCGAACCCCACCCCTCGAGGTCGGCGAACGGGTCTCCTCGGCCGACTCGATCCGTGTCGATCACGAGATCACCGAGGCGGGCGTGATCGACGCCACGGTCCGGGTCGAGGCCGACGGCCGCGAGTACCGACACCGTGCTTCGACTGAACACTCCGAGCGGTCCCCGCGGGCCTCGGGTGGCGGGCGGTTCTCCCAGCCGTGGGCGTGGCGGTGTCCTCGAGGACACACGGGGTGGCGGGCCCGTTTCGCCACTCCCCGCTCCCGATCGGACCGAGAGGGGTCGTACTACGTGTGTCGGACCTGTCAAAAGGCCGACGATCCGATTTATTTCGAGGACCTCGTTCACGCCTCGGAGTTCTAACCTCGGGAACACTTTGTTCCCAGGGACCGGCAGCTTTATTGTATATCAGTCACATAGGAATAGGTACGGCGCGGTGAACCGCCGCGCTGGGAACCCATCGACGCCAAAACGAGACATGAACGCGAAAATGATAATCCACACGGGCGGAGAACAGACCGAGATCACTAACATCGTCGTCGGCCGGGAGAGTCGTACGTGTACACGAGACGGGCGAGCGACGGAGGCCTCCGAGGCCGTTCAGTACCGCCTCGAGGGCGAGGGCGGCCGCCTCGACGTTCCGGCGGGATCGGGGGCGTACGCCCAACTCGAGGCGACGGCTCCGGGGATCGACGGGTCGGAACTCTCCGACTCGGTCCTCCTCCCGGTCCGGGTCGTCGAGAGTGGTGGCGTGATCGAGGTCGAAACGAACGAGTACGAGGCCGGGGCCGAACCCGATCTCCTCGAGGCCGTGTCGAACGGGGCGATCCCAGCATGAGTTCAGGCCACCCCGAACCGTACCTCCCAGGCGATCCCCGAGTCGTCGTCGGAGAACACGCCGAGGAGCGGTTCGCCGAACGAGTGATCGGGGCCGACGATCCCGACACGGTCCGGGCCGCGGTCGGCGGGCGGTACTCGTATCGACTCCTCCTCCTCAAGCACTTTTCCGAGTCGTTGCCGTGTAACATGATCGTCGAGAACCCCGACAAGTACAACGGCGAACAGGCCCGGATTCACCCGGAGACGTTCACCGTGTGGGTGTTCGGCGACGTCGAGGATAGCGATCACGGCGGGACGACTCGAGTACTGATCACCTGCTGGCAATACGCCGCCCGGCGGGTCTCGATCCCGTGTTACTCCCTCTGTGGGGAGTGTGGGATCCTTGCGAACTCGTACGCTCGAGGGGAGTGTGATCACTGCGGGGCCGACCTCGACGATCACACCCACGACGACCCGCTTGAACACCGCCTCGAGCCGAACCCCGAGGACGGGCCCCACGTCCCGGAGTGTTGGGTCGAACCGCCTCACGCCGCCGAGTGGGTCGGCGAACACGGAACTCTCGAGACGTCGGTCGGCGGGATCGAGGAGATCGAGGTCGATCCCCAGCCGCCCCGGGCCGTGGCCGACGGTGGCGAGGTGATCGAGTCGTGATCGATCCTCGAGAGGAGACCGGGTGTCTGTTCCCAGGGTGTGAGGGCGACGCCCCCGGAGGAACGGCGTACTGTCGGGAGTGTAAGGCGTGTGTGCGACCCATCGACACGACCGACGAGATACCGACCCTCGACGCCCGGCCCCGAGTGTGACGTACAGCCGAACGTGTCCCGAGTGCGATAGCGAGTTCACGGCCGCGGCCTCGTACTGTCCGTACTGTGGGGCCGTACTCCCCGAACTCGACTGATCCGTTCCCGCTTTTTCTCAGAGTGTGAACGAACTCCGGTAGCTTTATTAGGGGTGCCACACAATAGTAGGGTGTAGTCATGAAGCAAACCACCTTCGAGGAGTTCGAGGCCGACGGCGAGATCAAGAACGAAACCGACGCGATCGACGCCATTCAGAACGACCGACTCGCCCCGAGTTCGACGGTCCGCGTTAAGTACATCGGAACGAACGGGAACCCCCAGGAGGTCCACGCCGAGATCGAGGAGGCCGAGGTCGTCGAGGCCGGGACCGAGAAGGGCTCCGGAAAGTGGGCGTACGAGGTCGAGAACACGTACTTCACCCTCGTGTTCACGCCCGAAGGCAAGAACACCCACACGATCAGTACGACCGACCGAGAGGAGGGAACTCCGACCCTCCGAACCCAGGTCGGCGGCGACCTCGAGGACGGCGGCGACAGTCGAGCCGTCGGAGACGTGTACTCGATCGAGTTCACCGAACCCGACCGACAGTGTGTCCGCAAGGGCTGTACCGAGGCCGTTCACCCCCAGCGGGAGGCCGACACCTGTTCGACCGGCTGTACGCTGAAAGTCGACCGCCTCGACGGCGAACGCGAGACCGAGGAGGACGACTCCGAGGACGGCGACGAGGGCGACGTCCCGGCCTTCTACTGTCCCGAGTGTGGGTACACGGGCGACACCGGAACTCCCGACGAGGGCGACACCGGAACTCCCGACGAGGGCGACACCGTGTGTCCGGAGTGTGTCGACGATCAGCGGTACGTCGTCCTCTCCCAGGTCGAGGAGTACCCGTCCGACCCGCTCCGTGGCGTCCCGACGATCAGTATGGCCGAGATCGAGGCCCTCGAGGGAGACGAGGACGGCGACACGCCAGCCGACGACGTCGTCCCCGGCGGCCGTGATCGACAGGTCCTCCCCGACGGCGGAGTCGTTCCCGAGGAGGTCGAGGACCTCGAGTACGTCTCCCGCTCCCCGTACTGTCGGTTTCCGGAGGAGTGTCCCGGGTTCGAGTACGACGAGGAGGAGGGCGAACTCCCGTGTTTCGTGTGTTTCGGCGGCCATGTCGAGGAGGATCCGGCCGGGGAGTGGTTCGAGGCCGACGACGACGGCGACGACGATCGGGAGATCGTCACCGACGGCGGTACATCTATGGGCGATACGTTGCAGGTTGTTGAGTCCACAAGTGAGCGTACAATCGTCAGAAATGGCGACGTATGCGTATCTGTCGAGTCTGATGGGAGTATGTCGATCATCGACTCACGGCGTTACGAAGGGTCGGATACTGATCACGACGACGATCCCGAGATCGTCACCGACGGCGGCCGGGTCGAACACGACAACTCGGTCGAGGCCGACATGGGCGACCGTGTGATCCTCCGGTTCCGGGACGGTCGGGACGTCGAGGGGGAGATCGCCTGTACGGAGACACTCGCCTCGAACCCAGGGTCGGCGACGTGGGTCGAACCCGACGGCGAGGGAGCCGTCGAGTGGCGTGTCCGGCCCAGCGGTAAGGTGGGGGTGTACGACTCCTCCCACGGGCCGGACGGCCTCCTCGAGGAACTCGACGGTTTCGTTCGGGAGATCGATCAGGCCGACGGCCGGGACGTCCTCGAGGAGGCCCGGGCCGTCGCCGGAGGTGGCGAGTCGTGAACCCGATCGCCCGGGAGATCACGGCCGAGGACCTCGAGGTCGGGAACGCTATCCGCGTGAGGGGTGGGTTCGACGCCGTCGTTACGGCGACCTCGAACGCGGAGGTCGAGGAGACGGGGCCGACCCTCGCCTCGAACGAGATCGGGTACGTCCCCTCGGCGTGGCCCGACGCCCGGGAGGGTATGGTGTCGCGGGTCGTTCCGGTCGAGGCCGTCCGGGCCGTGGCGTTCGGCGAGTACCTCGAGGGGGAGCCGTACCTCGCCGATAGCTGGGACTTAGTCATACCCCGCCGATAGCGTTGCCACTGTTCGGCCGTGAGTCTCTTTTTGCAGTGATAGGATGGAAACCCCTCGGTCAGAACGGCGACCGATCGTAGGGGCGAATACGCTCCGAGAAATAGCTATCTGCCGGGGAGCCACGTAGGCAACTCGACAGTGTCCCCGGCCTCCTCGAGGGCCCACTTAACGGCCAGCAGTTGAACGACGAGGAAACAGGCGAGTCCGACGGCGCGGAGGAGTAACTGATGTTCGGGGTAAGCGACGGTCATTTCCCCGGCGATCATGGCGAACGCGAGACTCGAGGCGGCGAGTGGGAACCACGTACGGAACTCCGCCTCGACGATCTCCTCGAGATAGATCGCTGCGATCAGTCCGAAAGCGAAACCGAAGTACCCGACGAACGCGGTGAGGTAGTACAGGGCGTCGACCGCCTGCTGTTCACTCATTCGGACCACCTCGTTCTAACTGCCGGGCTCCCAGCAGGGCCGTGATAAGTCCCGAGAGGACCATTAGGTGATCCGTCTTTGCCTCGATCAACCCGAAAGCGTCGAACGTGATAAACACGACGACGACGGCGATCAGCGTGATCGCCACCTCTCGGTTGCTTAACTCGATCATTCATGTGTATAGAACCGCCACTCCCTCACTTCCCGCCCCGCCACGCCGAGAGGAGATCGGCGATTACCTCGGTCCCGAGGATCTTGAAGAAAGTCCCCAGGATTAGGAGACCGACACCGTACGATACGACGTCGGCGAGAATCGGATAGTGTTCTGTACGACTCGGGTCGTAAATCAGCCATACGATCAGG
This sequence comes from Natronococcus roseus, assembly GCF_043677095.1. NCBI lineage: Archaea > Methanobacteriati > Methanobacteriota > Halobacteria > Halobacteriales > Natrialbaceae > Natronococcus > Natronococcus roseus. Next base: position 10,324 of record NZ_JBHLJR010000011.1, on the reverse strand, counting down.
GCGACGGAGACGGCCGTGAACAGGTACACGAGGCCCCGCGAGTGCCGGGGGCCCATGTCCTCGCTGAACAGGATCCCCTCACCGGTACCGAAAGTGTCCCCGATCTCCTCGGGTTCAGAGCTCTCGACCCGACCGTTTGCGCTTTCGTTTGCGTTTGCGTTTTCGTCTGACATGGTTGGAATTGGTAGGAGGGCCTCGCCCCGACGGCTCATCGGCCCGCTGGTTTACAGGTCCTCGCCCGCCTCGTAATCGTCCTCGTCGATCAGGTTGATGTGATCGACGAACACCTCGGTATCGTCGTTCGACCATATCTCGATCCCAGGCTCCTCGGTCTGAGGCGTGTCCTCGCCGGAGACCGTGTCGATGAACTCGCCCGTCTCGGCGTCCCACGTATGGGCCTCGATGTACGGGAACTCCGAACAGTCGACGACGACTCGGTGGTAGTTCCCTCCGGTGATCGACTCGAACGACTCGGCGGATCCCCCGCCACCGTACAGGTCCGAGCCGTGGTGTTCGATCCGGTGATACCCGTCGGTGTATCGGAGTCGGACCGAGTTCGACCCGAGCGGATCGTATCCATCGACGAGGAACCCGAACCGAAACTGCTGGGATCCGGACCACGTCGCCGGGTCGAAATAGAACTCGAGGACCTGATCGTCGTCGTCGGAGTCGAGGAGGTAACTGTCGAGAACGACGTCCTGGGAACTCGAGGAGTACGAGGAGTTCTCCGGCGACAGGTTCGCCACGCCGTTCGGAGACCCGGCCTCTTGCCAATACGATCGGTCTCCCTCCCAGGGGTTCGACGTCGATATCTGTGGGAGTGTCGCCTGTCCGTCGTCGTGAATGTAGTACCCGAGTTCGTCCCGCTCGAACAGGTCGACCTCGACGGTGTCCTCCCAGGCGACGTACTCGACTCCGTCGATCTCGTACGTGATCTTATAACACACGTACTCGGTGCCGTTCACCTCGTACTCGATCTCGTCGATCTCGAGGTCGGTCCCGCCGTCCTCGTACCCCGACTCGCCCATTTATTTCTCCTCCATGTGGAACGTAAAAGTCCCTCCCTCGGAGGCCCCGTCGATCTCGATCGAGTTCTCGTCTCCCCAGTCGAACCCCTGGGTGGCGGCCTCGGCCTCGACCTCGGGATCGTCGCCGGTGTCGACCCGGAGGACGTCACCGGTCCCGTCGGGATCCCGAACACGCCACCCCTCGGGTTCGTCGTCGGAGTAAGCGTACGTCGTTAGATATCCCTCATAATACCCGTAGTACGCCCCCTCTCCGAGACCCAGGCCCGACCCGCTGCCGGTTTTATTTCCGAACAGGGTAACATCGTCGGCGAGTTCGAGGTCCCCGTTCGGCATTTCGACGTCGCCGTCGTCGAAAATCATGGTATTCGTCCGGTGGTTCCGGACCGTGAACGGGCGGTGGTCGCCGGAACTCGTGAGGAAACCACCCTCGACACCGTCGAACTCGTCAGATCCGTGTAGGTAATACTCGTACGACCCACCCTCGGAGTACAGGTTCACCGACGCCCCGTCCCTAAGTTCAAGGTTCCCACCCTCGACGATCCCCCCACTCGAGGAGAGGAACTCCTCGTCGGCGGCCGCTCGTGAATAGAACATGTCCGACTGCGCGTTCTCGATCCCCACGGGTCGGAGGTCCTCGTAATCGTCGACCTCGCCGTCGGCCGTGTCGAACTCGTAGATCGGGAGACGGGGATCGTCGTCGCCGAACTCGCCCTCGAGGCCGACGATCACCGTGTCGGTGGCGTTGTGGGCCCACCCGACGTACACCGTCTGGCCCGACGAGTTGTCGTCGAGCGTTACATCCGTACGATCGTCTCGGGCGAGGATAGCGCCCTCGACGACGGCCTCCCCGGTGTTGATCTCGACCTCGAGACCCTCGGAGTTCGACGGGACGTACTCGAACGCGTCGTCGTACACCTCCCCGAGTTCATCGTACAGGTCGAAAATGAGAAGTACGCCGTTAGGAACGACGTAGTCTCCGGGGCCTCTTTTGAAAGACTTTGCAGTCGAGATCGGAACGTTGCCCTGTCCGGGCGAGATGTTTACTTTATCAGTCATGTTAGGCGTGTCCGAATGAGAGAACGACGGTGATCGTCGCCTCGGTGTTTTCGTCCTTCTCGATCTCGCGGGTGAGGGTCGAGTGGTTCACCATACGGTCGCCGTAGCGGAGGCCGACCTCGTCGAGGACGTGGCCGTTCGCCACGTTCGGCGATATGAAGCTCAGTACTCGGAGTTCGCCCTCGGAGGGGTACCCGTTGAACGCCGTGGCCTCGACCGACGTCACCTCGTCGTTCACCTCCTCGTTGCTGGGATCAGTCCCGTCCTCGGCGCCCTCCCCGACGTCGAGGTACACGTCGTCGGTGAGATCGGCGTCGGCCGAGGCGTCGAGGAGATCGACGAGGAGGGCGTGATACCCGTCCGTCGTCGTGTTCCTGTCCCGGATCACCGTCGTCGGGACCTCGGCGGAGGCCATTAGCGCCATTTTCGCCTCGACAGGGAGGGCGGGCCACTCGGGGACGTGGGCCGTGGCGATATCCGTGTCGATCACCCGGGCCTCGACGTTCTCGAGAGTGGTGGCCGTCTCCTCGACTGAACCGATCGTATCCGCTGGGTCTACCATGTACTGAACCCCCATACGGAACTCTCGCTCCACTCCCAAGAACCCGCCTCTGCCACGTCGGTCTCGACCTCGACGTCGGTCTCCGTTTCAGCCTCGACCCGCCGGACCAACTCGACGGCCCCCTCGGGTTCCTCGTCTTGTTTCAGCCGCTCGAGGTCTCGGTTCATTTCCCGCATGATCGCCGCGCTGTTACGGTTCGTATTCATAGTGGTGTCTGGACTCGTTTAGTCGGAAGTCAGAACGTGCGTCCGTATGGCGGCCCTCTCGGAGCCGTCACTCCCACCGCCGGGTAATGATCGAGGTCTCGACGTCGGTCCCGTCGTACACGGTGTCGCGCTGTTTGACGACGTAGGTCCCGACGGCTCCCAGCTTGGGATCGTCGACCTCGATCAGGTCCCCGACCTGCAAGGCGTGAAACCTGGGCCTCGAGGCCTCGAACGTGGCCTCCCTCGAGGGGTGATCGTTCTCGTCGAGGTGGCCGTTCGCAAAGTCCTCGGCCGCCTCGTGGGTTCGGATCTCCTCGGCCTTCTTGTGTTCGTCCCGGCGCCTGTACCGTTGTGAGGCCTCCTCCCGGTCGACTTGCATGTTCACCGGGAACGGGAAATGGGCCCGATAGGCGAGGTTATCCGCCCCGTCGGTCCCGATATATTGGCCGTCCTCCCCGCCCGACTCGGCGATCACCCAGGGCTCCGTAACGTGCATGTGGTGACTCGGCATTTCAAACGTCACCCAGCCGTCGTTCCCGAGGAACTCCTCGGAGAGGGTCCGGTCCTCTATGTCAGACTTTCCGTCCTCGATAGCGATGGGACCGTCGTCGTCGCCACTTTGCAGCCGGACCGTCACCGACTCCTCCGAGTCGGTCACACTCGGATCGATCCATATCTCGATCTCGTGTAGTTCAGACTTACGGGTCGGGATCCGGGCGGTGAGGCGGTCGTGTTCCGAGGCGATCTCCCCACTCTCGCGGTCCCGTTCGTCGTCGAGTTCGGAGGAACTCCCACCGACGACTCGGAGCGACGTCGCCATGTTATCGTCGGAGCTCTCCCAACTCGCGGAGTTGTAGTCTCCGGCGCCCTTGTACGTCTCGAGGCGGGGTTCGACCTCCTCGGCGGGTTTGAGGCCGAGGGCCCGGCCAGCGGACCACGAGACGGTATTCGAGCGTTGCAGACACTCGTGTAGGAGTTCGAGTAGCTTCTTACCGTTCGCCCGGATGTTTGTCTCCGGGCCCTCCATGTCGATCAGGGAGGTGTCGATCTCCTCGGCCTCCGCCTCGATCGCCGTCCGCATGATCTCGCCCGGAGTCTCCTCCCGGTAAGAGTGATAGTCTCGACGATCTCCGAGGATCTCGTACACGTAGTCGCCCGCCTCGAACGAGAGTTCGTAACTCTCGCCGCCGCTGAACTCGTTCTGTACCGGTGCTCGGATCAGTCCCGTCCACTCGTGGGCGAGGTCGTCGTCGGAGGAGTAATCGTCCTCGCCGTACCGATCGGAGCGGTCGTACTCGGCGAGGGCCGGGGCGTGTAGCCAGAACTCGATCCGATCGCCGTGATCGGGGGCCGTCGACTCGTGGGTGTGTTTGCCACCCCAGTTATCGATCGAGAACTCGGCCGTGTCGGCGAGGTCCTCGCCCCGCTCGGATATCTGAACCTGATCGATATCCTGGGCTGGGATCACCCAGTCGGCGGCGTCCCGATCGGTCGACTCGTTCCCAGGGCGGTACCCGTAGATCGCCGCTCCCGCGTTTTTGATAGTCATAACGTTAGGTTGTAAAGAAGTGGCCTCGATCAGTCGAGGCCGTGGGATCGCATTTCGGAGTCGAGTTCGTTCCGGATCTCGCCCGCCGGAGTGTTCGGGGCGTAAATCTCGATATAGGTGTCGCCGCCACCGCTCGAGTTGCCCTCCCCGGCGCTGCCGGACCGATCGACGTGGGCCTTTTGAACGACCTCCTCGCCAGCGTGTAGCATGGCGAGGCCGTCCCGTTCAATGTACCCACCCGTGTCGAGGGACGGAACAGTGAGTTCCTGCCCGCCGAGACTGAACGACTCTCCCCCGTACTCGGGGACCCAGTCGGGGATATCCTGGCTAACCTCCGGGATCGACAGGCTCGCACCCCCGACGGAGCCGTTCCATGTCGAGGTAAATAGCTCCGTGATCGACTCGCCGAGGCCCGACATGGTCTCCTCGACCGAGTCGACGATCGACTGAACGGCCGAGTCGATGTTCTCCCGGGCGGTCGACCCGATCCACGAGGCGATCTCCTCGAACGCCGAACGAACGTCGCCGAGGAGTGTCCCGTCACCGGTCCCGATCAGCCACTCGGCCGCGGTCTCGGCCGAGTTCACGACCGAGTCGACGGCGGAGTCGAATAGGCTCGAGGCGGTGTCTCGAACCCACGACGTGACGTCCTCGAGGGCCGACTGAACGTCGCCGTGTAGCGTTCCCGACCCGGTGCCGGTAAGCCACTCGAACGCCCGTTCGGCCGTGTCGATCACGGTCGAGACGGCGGTCTCGATCATAGAGGCCGCCGTGTTGGCGATGTACGACCGAATGTCCTCGAACATCGACGGGATCAGGGAGTTCCCGATCAGGGCGTCGTACAGGTTCTCGAACAGGTTCGTGATCATGTCGATCACGATTCGGACCGCCCCCTCGATCATCGAGGCGGCGTCTGAACGGATCCAGTCGGCGATCCGGGAGAGGGTCCGGGTAACAAAGTCGGCGATGTTCTCCCAGGCGTCGCCCCAGTCCCCGGCGATCAGGTTCAGGGCGACGTTGATCGCCGTTAGGGCGGCGTCCATTCCGATCTCGATCGCCGTCGTGATCGTACCCATAACGCCCTCGACGATCATCATGATCTCGTCGCCCCACTGTCGCCACACTTCTTGAAGTGTCGACAGGATGGGTTCGACGACGTCCTGATAGATCGACGTCAGGGCCTCCCGAGTGTTCTCGAGGATCCCGTTATCGCCGAGGAAATGCTGTTCCCAAATTGCCGACATTTCCTCGAGGAACGGGCCGATCGTATCGATCAGGGTCGAGGTGAGTTGATTTACAACTTCCGTGACAAGTTCCCTCGTCTCGCGGAACGTCTCGACCATTCCCGACAGGGTCTCGGAGGTGTCGCCCTCCATTTCCGACATGTCCGTCGTGAACGTTGAACGGACCTGCTCCGCCGTCTCGCGGGCGGTCTCCTCGAACGACTCCCACACCTCGGCCGCCGTGGCCTCGATCTCCTCGAGGTTTTCAGCGACGGCTCCGACGAACTCGCCCAGGGGGCCGGGAACGACCGTCTCGAGGAGTTCGAGGATCGCCCGGTGGGGTTCCTCGGCGAGGGTGTCGCTGAACTCCTCGACGGCCGTCTCGATATCGCCACCGTACTCCTCGAACAGGCCCGAGAGGGCGTTCAGGGCGGGTTCGACGATCGTCTCGTTCAGTACGCCGAGTGTCTCCTCGAACCGTTCCTGAACCGAGGAGAGGGCCTCTCCGACGGTGATATCGAGGTCTCCGAACGTGTCGTCGAACGCTCCCCGGATCCCCTCGAGGAGGGGCTGAACGATCGAGTCGTTCAGGAATCGGAGACCCTCTCCGACCGTCTCCGTGATCGAGTCGATCGCCGCCACGACAGGCTCGGCGATCATACCGAAATACTCCTCGATCGTCGAGAGGACGTCCTCGCCGTGTAGGCGCCACTGAACGTGTAGGTCGGTGAGTACCTCGGCAACTCTCGTGTACATCGACTCGACGACGGAGAGGAGGGTCCCCGTGATCCCGTCGGTGATCGAGTCGATCGAGGAGAGGATCCCCTCGGTCGCGCCACCCCAGCGTTCGCGGATATCGCCCGCGATCTCTCCGAACACGGTCCCGGCGAAATTAAGATTCTCGACGAGACCCTCTCGGAGGGCGACGACGACGTCCTCGACCATGCTGCGAACGCCACCCAGGTCTCGAACGAACGCCGAGGCCGCCGCCGTCACCCCGGCGATCAGGCCAGCGATCGGGGCGAGGGCCGTGGCGAGGGCTCCCAGCGACGACACGGAGACACCCAGGGCGGGGGCGAACGCCTGAAAGGCCGCCACCGCTCCGGCCACTCCCGTCGTCACGAGGGCGATCGCCGCCTCGGTGGCGTAGCCGGCCCCGGTTAGGTCCGAGAACGCCGAGAGTACGGACTGGGTGGCCTCGGTGGCCGTCCGGATAGCCGGGATAAATTCCCGACCGATATCGATCGCAATATTGTTAACCGTGTTCCGGAGGATTTGAACCGAGGCCGAGAGGGCGTCGCTGGCCGTCTCGAACTCCCGCTGAATACTCGCGTTCTCCTCGAACGCGTCGGCCGCCATGTTCAGGTTATCCTCGGTGTCCTCGAGGTTGTTCCCGAGGTTGTTCAGGCCCGTCCGGGAGACCGAGGTAAGGGTCTCGCGGAGGATATCGGCCTGATCGCCGCCCTCGTTCATCATGGCGGCCATGCTCTGTATCATTTCCGTCGGGTCCTCGTCGCGCATTCGCTCGAACTCGTCGACGTTAACGCCGAACGCCTCGGCGAGGCCCTCGACGTTTCGGGGATCCATCATTTCCTCCCCGATCCGTTGCAGGGCCGTCCCGGCGTTCGAGGCGTCGTCGTACATCTCGTTCATGGAGGCCGCGAGACCGGCGATCTCCGTCTCCTGGGCCCCGAGGTTCTGCAACGACGAGGCCGAGTTCATCATGTTCGAGACGATCTCGGAGGCCGACGTCGCCGCGTTGTTTGCGAGTTCGTTTACGCTCGAACCGAGTTGATCGATATCCTCGATCGGTGTCTGAGTGAGGTCGGCCAGCTTGGCGAAAGCCTCCCCCGCCTCGTCGGTCGAGAGGTCCGTCGCCGTCGCCATTTGTGCGACGGTCTCGGTGAACTGTTCGACGTTCTCCGTCCCCTCGATCCCGAACCGGGAGGCCTCGGTGGCGATATTGGCGAGTTCGGAGGTGGCGATCGGGATCGACTCGGCCATGTCCCGGATCGCCCCGTCGAGTTCCTCGGCGGTCTCCGCGGAGGAGACCCGCTCGAGTTCGTTCATCTGATCGTTCCATTCGGAGGCCGCCGAGACGGCCTGTCCGGCGAGTGTGGCCGAGGCGGCCGCCACGGCCGCGCCCATGGCCCCGACCGCCCTCTCGACGTCGAGGGCCGAACCCTCGACTCGACCGAGGGAACGGGCGACGTCGTCGCCCCCGTCGGATTCTACTTGTACCTGTAAACGTTCAGCTTCAATTGACATTAGCGGGGAGTTATAAAATGGCGGTGTCTGTCGGCTCTATCCGTCGTCGTTAACCTCGTCGGCGAACGCGTCGAAACGGCGTTCCTGATCAGCTTTCGAGGATCCGGAGGAGGAGGCCGCCTCTCCGTCGCCCTCGACGTGCTTTTTCCAGAGATAGTATCCGCGGAAAAGATCCTCCTCCTCGGGGCGGGTTAGCTCCCCGAGGCGGCCGGAGTCGGTGTACGTATATCCACACTCTTTGTGTAGGAAATAATCGTACACACGCCGCTTATCCGCGGGTTCGAGGTCGCTTAACGGCCCCTGTTTCCCGCTCGAGGACCGGCCTGTTCCTCCTCCGCCATTTTCGCCTTGGCGAGTTCGAGTTCACTCTCGGTGAACTCGCCACGGATCCGGCGAACGATGTCGTGTTCGTCGGAGGCCAGCAGAACGGCGATGTAAAAGCCGTCCTCTTTGGCCTGGGAGAGGCCCTCCTCGACGAACCGCTCCGTCACTCGACCGTCCTCGGAAAGCGGGTGGCCGCCGAGGTCGGGGGCGACGATCTTCTTGTCGAACAACTCGGCGAGTTCGGCCGACGTGAGTTCGTCCTTGTCGCCGCTGAACAGGTCCTCGACGAACCGCTTTCGTTCGTCCCGTTCGAGGGGACGGGCGACGGCCTCGCCGCCGAGTTCCTCGACGTACATCCGCTCCGGGAGGAGGTTCCCCTCCTCGTCTCGGCGGAGGGTCGTCTCGTCGAGGGAGACGAGATCGTCGTCCTCGAGGTCGTCGTAGTCGGGGTTTACGGTGTCGGTGCTTTCGGCTGGGAGAGTTTCGTCTGACATGAATTACTGGGTGTGACTCGGGTTAGTTACGGCTCTATGCTGGGGTGAACTGGAGGAGATCGCCCTCGTCGGGCTGGAGGGCCTTGTACTCCGTCTCGAGTTGCATCACGGCCTCGCCCTCCTCCTTTTCGGTCTCCCCGGGGTTCTGACAGTAGGCCCGCGGGATCTCGACGTCGCCGCCACCGACGGACCACCGGAGGGCTCCCTCCTCGCCGATCATGTGCTGATCGACCTTTTCGGGCGACTCGGTCTCCCCGAACACGGTCGGGGTGGCGACGATCTCGAGCTCGGACGGATTGAGGGCCATGGCGAGACCCTCGTCGGTGCCGTTCTCCTCGATCTCGTTCGTGACGGTGATCGTCGTCGAGTCCATGTGTTGCCCGACGGGGTGGCCCATGTACGTCGCCCCCGTTCCCAGGGACGTCAGGCCCTCGCCGAGGTCGTCCTCCTCCGGGCCGAGTTCGCCGTCGCCGAGGAGAGGAACGCCGCGGTCCCCCTCGATCCCGTCGTACGACTCGGCGCCACGGATCACGGTTAGGAGTTCCTCCGGACCGTCGGAGTCTCCGGCGTACACCTCGAGGTCTCCGTCGAGGTCCTCGGGGAGGTGAACGCGGAGGGAGTCGAACTCGGAACTCGAGGTCGTGAACTCCTCGCCGTCGATCCCAAGCTGCTCGTTCTGATCGCCGTCGACCGTCTCGAGATCGACGGGACCCTCGTCGTCGGAGTCGGTAGAACGAACGTGAATGTACTCGCCGTCCGGCTGGTCGAACTGATAGCGCCGGGACTTGCGGGCCCGGTACTCGAGTTCGACCTGAAGAACGGCCGACTCCTCGGGATCGATCGTAAGGGTGGCCTCCTCGGGGTAACACCCACGACCGTACCCGACGATCCGGGTGGCGCGACTCGAGGGATCCTCGGGATCGACACCGTCGGGGGCGTCGTTCTCGAGGGCCTCAAAGTAGTACGAATGCCACGTCGAGGTCGGAACGATCGTTTCCTTTTTCTCGACCTCGAGGTACGAGTGAGTCGAGGCGAGGTTGTTATCGATCGTCCGCTGGGCGGCGTCGGCGAACGCGTCCCGAACGTCGCCGTCCGAGTTGACGAAAAACCTCTCGACGTCGTACGTGATCGAGAGTTCGTGTACCTCTTGCATTCGGTTCTTGTCGACTCCGGCCGCGTTACCGAGACCCGACCGCTCCTCGAAATTCGCGTCGGGGGCCATTGACAGGCCCTCGACGACGGTCGAGTATCTGAAAAAGTCCGGGTCGTCGGGCGTGACGGGATTCCCGAAGTCGTCCGTTTCCTCTCGGGCCCAATATACGCCAGTACGGCGCATTCCTGATTCGTCGTTAGTTGGCATGGATTTATCTTATCTGCTGCGGTGAAACGCTCGTAAACATCGTCACACCCAGGGCCTCGCCGGACGTCGCCGGGTCATCGGCCGTGGGGAGTCTTGCCACCCTTACGGGAGGTGGTAGTATCCGCTGTCTAACTGATCTAAAACCCCGCCCCGTACCGGGGTTTCGGAGAGGAACCTACCAACTCGCCATTGGACAGAATCGGCTATAGTAATACTATTAGGGGATTCTGTCTGAGGGTACGTTGACACTTTCC
>NZ_JBHLJR010000010.1:0-81711 GCF_043677095.1 Natronococcus roseus | reverse complement strand
ACTTCGGCACGTCGTTCATCAAGGTAGATCTCGAACGCTTCTGCCGGATGAATTGGCTCCAGTTTGGTCATAGAGATCATACCCGTGGAAGGGTATTCTCCCCACCCTCCCAGGCACAATAACTCTATCAGTAGACTGGTGAAATTGTACGTCCCGGCCTGTTTCAGCGGTCGTTTCGCTATATTTCGTTCTATGGGGTTGATGACGAACGGGTTGCAACCTACTTGGCAACGACCTCTGATGGTGGCACTGAGGGCTGGCCGGTATTCTGGTAGCGATACGGTGTGTCATCTCCGCGGTAACCGTACCGTTGAACTTGTATTGATTGATAGGACACGGATCTTCATCGGCATACGGGAATCAGCAGAGTTCGAAACAGCGATCGCACAGACGATGTGGTCGGAACTCACGGTTGAATATAGCAGGGCTTCGCCAACATCACTGATATCTAACAGAAGATACTGCGTTAGGTTCACAGATCTACGTAGCGGTTGGTTCACCGAAATAGCGGCGAAAATAACCCTATGGAAATAGTTCTAAGACACGCTTCACTTCTCCATCAACTCCACCACGACTCAGATATTACCTAACCCTTTCAAATGAATACCTCTTAGACATTCACCAGTCGAAATGGAAGATATACCTCAACCTGCCGACTCGCCTTACTCTAAAGGAGAACGCGTTCGAGTGTATGTTGGTGCAAGCGATCCTGATCACCGCTTCCACGGCACACCGTGTGTTGTCGTAGACCGATTTGAGGACAATTTGGATGAGGAGACCGGTCGAGAGTTTGATCAGTACTGGTACCGTGTCAAACCTCTTAACGAGGAGAACCCACTGCCAATCGACTTTCGTCACTTCGATCTCGTCCCGCACGAGTAGACCCCGTTATTTCGACTTGAGCTGGTGACTGCGTCCGCGGGGTTTAGACCGTGCAGTTCAGCGAGTTCCTCAGTGAGCTGCCAAGCCCGCGACGCGTTCCCAGGTTCAGCTTGTTCGAAGTCGTACGAGTATCGTGCTAACACTATTACGAGGAGCAGGTCATCCTGGGGGTGCTCCGTTGGAAGCAGACGCCACTCCTGGCCTCGCTTTCGCATTTTAAACCTAACAGTAATTGGGAAGGCGTTTTCTTTATTCGCCCTGATCAGTGAAGTGAAGTGGTCGATTCGTTACCTACAGATTCGAATCTAGCGCGATCATATTTATTAGCTAATATGTGTGTTTGCAGAGCCGTGCTGAATACACAGCGCATGTCTCACACAGTTCTGGTAAACTAGATCAAGCCTGTTTTCTTAATGCTTCTACTGAAATACTCAAACGATTAAATAAGCGTGTGACAATAAATTGTATTTCACTTCTTAATAATTAGAGGCTCCGTTGAAATCCTTCAGAGAGGACATTGAGAAGAGCTACTCTTTCCACCGGGTTTCGCGGATCCGACTGAAAACTAGTTCCTTAGCAAATCGCAAGACGTGAAGAAGGTTTCAACAGAGCCTAATTAGAATAGATCGTTGAGTCGGTCAATAATTGTACTTACTCTTTGTTCCACATCAGGCTCTGATTCTTCGCGGGTGTAGCTGTACTGTATAACGGTTTGATCCTCGTTGAGTAGTAGATCAGCGATATCCTGTTTAGGAAGTTCGCCGGCTTCATAGGCGCATAGCATTTGATACAGGTCGACAGTTGGGAGGAGCTTATAACCATGATGTTCTAGTTCTTCTTCAAAGTTTTTGACGTTGAGTGGTCTGTCTTCCGGGTCTCTCTCCTTGAATTGGTTGACGATAAGTAATCCAGTGTGGTTGCGTCCATAGCCTTCTTTCTTAGCGTCTCTTACATGACTTTCCAGGCGGCCAATTTTTCCTTCATCAACGCCGGTGGCTGTTCCTGTAATTTCTATTATGATGGTTCGATCGTTGAGCTGTATTGCTCCATCTCTCTTGCTCGGCTTTTCGCCGTCTACGGTGAATCCGAAGTGTCGGAAGGCGTCTCTCACTGGATTCTCGAGTTTGTTGTCGTTTTTGTTCAGCATCTGCCGGTAGTATCGACCGTCTTCCAGGCTTTCTTCGATTAGCTTTAGTTTGGTTTCAATACTGGAAAGATCCTGATGGAGATCTTGTCCCCCGGGGACAGGGTAGCTATCGATCCAACTTCGTTTGGCTTCCACTTCTATATCGAACTCATGGTTCAGGACTCCTCGTACGAAGTCCTCGTAGGTCGTCGAAGATGATGAAGGAATCAAATAGATTTGACCCTCGGTAGTGAAGTCATCGTTCCGGAACGCTGCTCTAGCTGCGATTTTCTGTTCCACGTTATTAACGGCGAGAACTGTGAGTGGAGGTGATGGAAAGTAAGCGCCTGAGGGAGGGAGTTGCATAGATCTGGCTTCTCTATTTTCTGGTGGGCGGGGGTCGTGGTATCCTTTCCCGGTGTTACGTATTCTTGAGTATACTGATACTGTGTAGTCCCAGTGGAATTCGTTTCCAAAGTACCATCTCCAATTATCACTTGGTTCTACAATTGTTCCCTCCTTTTCACCATTTAGTTCTACTTTCACTGGAAGCCAGCAGAACGGGTCAAACTCGTACCACTCTTCTTCGCCATCCCGGTTTTCTCCTTCAAGATGTATGGTTGGTTCTTGGGGCAGCCTGACCACCATGTGGTTGTCGCCGGCTAAGAAATCGATGACATCCTGTTTGGTAGGTATCTGGAGGCTGTTATCAAAGTTGAAGTAGGGGTGGATGAACTCTTGGTTTCGTTCCCAGAGATCCTGCAGGTTGTAGAAAGCAATCTTGTGGTCAATTAAGTTCTCTTCTTCGTCCCAATCCGCATTGGTATCTGCAAATGGGAGGTGAGAGCCTTTACTCAGAATATGAGTCATTATCTACAATTTTCCATGTACCATCTTCAATCACTCGGGACTGTCCTGCCGTGTCAGTAGTCAGTGAGTCAGCCTTGGTTGCGTGAATCTTTGCCTTCTTGATTGTCTGTATCTCCGAACTCTGGATTTAGGGAATTAGGTGCTGTTTCTATCGGCCGCTGCATGCAGCCTCTATAATTAACAGGCTTCTTTTGACAAACATCGCAGGAGTCGATTGTTGCAGCATTATTTATCGGATGTGTACGTAACGCGAAACTTCATACAAAATCCGAATAAAGAAACCGTGCTGCTATCTATTCAAGCGGGATAGCAGCCCTCTCGAGCAAGCATTTATCCGACCCTACTGGCATGCGTAGTGCGTGACCATACCCGACTAAACATCGAAGACGTAACACGCGACAGCCCAGCCGATCACTGCCTCATCCACATCAGAGACGAGGACGGCGAAGAAACGCAGGTCATCATCCGCACCGAGCGAGCGACAGTCGCAATTACAGACGCTACTGGCGAAGAAATACACGCCTCACTCACCCAGTGCTGGAATTCGAGTGATTTAGAGCAGCGGTGGTGGTGTCCCTTCTCCTTTGCAGGTCGCTCGAGATCTCGAAAAAGATGGGCACCCCTCATTTCGAATTACATCGAGAACCCACTATGGAGAAGGGGCATTGAGGAACCCGGTTCCCTCGAAAAGCAGTTTTGAAACCCGCTCGAGGGATCTCGAGAATCCAGTCTTGCCCGGCGAGGAACACCTCTATAATTGACGATCAGCTGGTCGTCGAGGAATTGTCACGGAACACGTCCTGCGGTCGCGTCGAGGATAAACTATCAGAGGCCGAATAAATAAACGTGATGAGTACAGACCCAACACATGACAAAACCGAATTGGAACGCCGCGAGAAGATAGTGATCACCACCCTTAGCGAAGCAGATAACTCTCTGAAGACTGGTGAGGTGAAACACCGAGCAGCAGACTACGACGAAACTATCCAGCACAACAAACAGATATCCCGCGTCTTCGACAGCCTCGAAGAACAGGGTGTGATCGAGACAGAGTACGTCGAAAACGATGGTGTCCTCGCAGACTCACGAGTCGCTTCACTAACCAGCTACGGAGAGGTCATTAACGAGAACATCCACGTACGTGAAGAAGCAGTCGAATCGCTTGAGGAAGCAGTCTCAAAGATAGATGAATTGCTGGATGATGTCGACTATCTTGAACAACGAATGGGCACAGCGGGCGAAATCAGTGAAATCCACGGCCGTATTGATATCATCGAAAAGCGCGTCAACCGAGCGGTAGAAAAAGCCGATACCGCGAAAAGCACTGCTGATACCCTCGAAAACGAGGTGAGTACGAAACTAGACGATCAGCACTCGGCGCTAAACGGGTTCGAGAACCGTATTGAAAAGCTAGAAGAACGGGTCAACCTTGTGGAGCAGACGATGAAAAACATCAAAGACACACTTCAAAACCACGTACGCCCTGCGGTTGAGTACGTGTATGATAACGCTCGCATCAACCGCCGAGATTGAGCTGATTTTCTACGTGGTGATACCCCAATCGCCGCTGTGAGCCCAATAGGTCACTTCAAATAAATGCCGGCACACAATGCTGCCACTCGCACGTATCTTCGATGGAAATCGAGACGCAAAGAGAGATAGAATCCGTCGCCCCGTAAAGAACATTAAATGCTCGAATGTTCCATACGTTCCCATTTAAATAGCATAGGTATTTATTTCAAAATAATTTTTTCACAGTATAGGTGTATCTGCTACTACACTCACTTCAAACCACGAGGACAAATTAGGGCCGAAAACGGAAGATAACGGAGAATCAGCAGGTGCAGACCGCGGAAACAACCGCTGTCCATCGGTGATCGTAGATCACCTTGGACTGTATCAGTACCCTCGGTGTAGTGTAAGAGTGTTAGATTAATAAACATTTTCCTCTAGCAGTATGCTTGAAAAGACTATGCTACTTCGGGAACAAGAAACTTAATTAAATCTATGGTTTCGAAGACTTTTCATTTCCTCTAACGGCATCTATCGACACTCACGTTAACTCTATGAGCAGCGTTGTGCAGACGAAATTCCTCTCACTATCCGTCTGAGTCCTGACGGAGTATGAAAAAATAACTTTTAAATAATTCTACTAGATACTTAAGGGAAGAAAGTCGTAAATGTCCCCAAAACTATAGATTATTATGTAAGGATGGAAGTTCCACAAATCATCAAAGACAGATTCAAATCTGAGGCCGAGAACCGAGGTGAAGACCCCAAGAAGGCCCTTGAACGACTAATGACCGACTACATTGCTCAGCGAGATCAAGATGCTCGACTTGACGATATCCACGAAATAGTCACCAGTAACGACATAGAGACTAACCAATCCAAAACGGTCACCGCGGACGGAGGCGTTGAAACCGACAATGTAACGGCCACCTCCTCTGTCTCGACTTTGCAAGATTACAGTCCGGATGGCGGCACTCGTCTAAGCCGTGCTGCTTTGGAAACACTTCCACGGATCGACGAGGATCCAGAAATCAATCGCGGCGACGTGCCGAAAGGAGCCATTCCAAGTGATGTGGAAGTGAAGCAAGAGCTGATCGCTGCTGTCGTCCGCTACGAAAATAACGCAATTACACGCGAGAAGGTGATGACCGTAGCGGAGGAGTTCGTCGGTGTCGGATCCCCGTATAAGCGGCAGACGTATGTCGATGAGGTATTGGAAGGAATGGGTGGAGTATATGTAAAAGATGAGCAGTTAGAAGCAACGTTTGTTGACGAATCAGCAGCGTTGGCGTGGATGGACAAGCGCATTGAGGAGGATGGTGCATATGCTGAGGAGGACGTTCGTCCTGTGATTGCAAGACTATACAGGGATCACGAGATTAGCGTGGAGAAGTTGCAGCCGTATGCTAGTGCATGCCGCCTTGGAAATGTGGATGCTTTCGCCTGACGAAACCATTTTAGCAGAGGGGCGGGGTGAACATTTTTAAGTAAATAATGTCACAGAACAGAGTATGACGTCGAGAAAGAATGATGTTGAACGGCTTCGAGGCGCTGAGGGTAGTGTGACTAAGGTGATTGACGAGCGGGGATCGTCGTGGCGGGCCTATGTTGATGATGTCGAGATAGTACCGATTTCTGCCAAGAGGAGCGAGACTGACGGTGAATTGTTTGTCGTGACGGAGATCGAGGATGGGGAGTGGGATGAATACCCTGGTGATGTTATGCCGCCTAATCTGATCGCCAGAGAAGTGAATGGGAGTGGGGTGACGTTTCAGCTGTGATTGATCCAGAAACGGATCAGGCGGAGTCTGTGTTGGTTGAGCGTGTGGAGGTGGTTGGCGATGAGTGATGATTCGGAACAGGAGAATGAGCGTGATATTGAAGTGTTGCGGGTGTTTGCTGAGGATTTGCGTGATGGGGTGGTTAGTCTGGAGTTTATTGATGCTCCGTTCGGGCGGAAGGTGGGGATTAGTTATGGAGGCTCTATGGGGGAAATGGGTCTGGGTGGTACGAGACCGCTGCCTCAGTTCCAGTCGATGTATGTTGTTTTGATTGAGAGGATTGATGAGGGTGAACTTGGGGTAGTTGAGGAGTTGAGTGAAGAGGAGTGGCCGTTGTTTGTTGAGGTGTGCGGTCACGTCGAAGGGTGGGACGTGGACGTGGACGAGCTTCGGGAAGCGTAGGATAAGGCGTGAGAGACGGGGAGGCCTTGGAAGGGTTCGCTGGGTGGGTGGAGCGAGGTGAGGCTACCGTTGAGATCTACGACACGTCACTCGGCAGAAAGGTAAGTCCCAAGACGACGGCAGAATTGGGCGAGGAGTTCACGTTCAGCTGCGACGAATTGAAATCTTCGTGGGCGGTCAGTGATTGGGAGGGCGTCATTCTCGCCGTGGACGACGACGAACTCGAAGCGGTGAAGGAAGTTGACGGGGACGTGTGGGAGGAGTTTGTCACGGTAGCCAGCGAGGCGTTGGAGGAGGAGTTGCGGGCTGCGCGTGGCGAGTAGGCGGCGATCGGGTTTTCGCGTCTAGATCTGGGTGTGATGTTTATCCGATAGGAGCGGTGACTGGTGTAACTGTTCGCGTCGAAGTTGTCACGGAATATGGTGGATTCTCTACTTTAGCTTAAGGGTTGGGGTAATATGTTCCGGAATACCAGTTGTTATGTGATGTTCCTGCAGCGCCCACTTCTCGAGGCGAGCAACCCCGCGAGCCTCGAGTACGTGGCTCGCGAAGGATTTGAAGTAGAGAACGGCGAGTGAAACGAGCCGTTCGCGTGGTTCAAATCCTGCAGCAGCTTCTCCTCGAGCCTCGTTCCTATAGTAACAACTGAAACTGTTTGCACACCGATCACATAGCTGTCGTGCGATCGGATGCGTACTAGCTTTCAGTGGCTACTATAGCTCACCCGAGTAGTGCGTTTTCGAGCAGTCCTCGTCGAGACACTGACGACGTCTCACAGCGGCGACTCCGCTGGAAATTCGAGCGCGACCTCTCGGCGAGTTGACAGCGAGCGACGTGGGGTATCTCAACCCCTATATACGTCGAACCGCCGGATGGTGGTATGAAACGGAGCCCCGATCTCGAGCGACGCCGATTCCTCCAGACGGCTGCGGGCGCGCTCGTCGTCGGCGCGGCCGGCTGTGCGGATACGGAGGACGGCGATTCCCACCCACAGCTCGAGGAGCTCGATATGGACGCCCTTCGGGAGACGGTCGCCGAGCAGTCCGAAGCCTCCGACGGGTCGGTGACGCTGGGCGTCGGGTTCGCCGACGAGCAGCTCCCGATGACGAGCGAGCTGTACGAGCCGAATCCGGACGCCGAGATCAGCGACACCGAGCAGTACGACACCCAGGAGCTCGAGGACGTCGACCTCGTCGCGGATCCGGTCGAGGAGCTGCCGACCCTCGACACCGACGAGATCACGCTGTACGCCCTCGAGCTGGCGCCGGGGGAAACCCGAACGATGGCGCTGGTCGTCCGGGGCGACGAGGATGTGGCTTTCGACGCTCACCAACCCGAGGGGGAGCCCTACGATATCGACAGCGGGCTGGTGCTCAACTGCTACTGCATCGACGAGGTGTGGAACGCGCCCGCGGAGGGAACCTGGACTCGAGTGATCGAGGTCGGCCTCGAAGAGGATCTCGAGGATCCCGAGTCGGGCGCGATAGTGTACGGCGTCTTCGACGGCGAGGAGTAAGCAGCTCCCGGTCGCCGACCCACCTCACTCGGGCGGGTCCTCGATCAAGACGACGGCCTCGCCGTCGACCACGCGCTCGCCCTCGGCGTCGACGGTCGTCCGCAGCCGATACCGGTCCCCGCCCAGTTCCTCGATGATCTCGCAGTCGGCGGTGATCGTCGAGCCGATCTCGACGGGGCCCTGAAACTCGAGGTCCTGGGAGAGATACACCGTCAGCCCCGGAAACCGCGCGAGGGCCGCGCTGATGGCGCCGGCGACGAGCGTGCCGTGGACGATCGAGCCGCCGAAGCGGGTGTTCTCGGCGAAGTCGTTCTCGAGGTGGAGCCGGTTGGTGTCGCCCGAGACCTGGGCGAAGGCGGCGACGTCCGCGTCCTCGACCGATTTGGTAAACCGGACGGCGTCACCGACCGAGAGCTCCGCGAGACTGTCCGTCGACCGTTCGGTCGTCCAGTCGGCGTCTCCGTAGGTGACCTCCGGAACCGTCGGGTCGACCCTGGTCGCCTCGCTCGAGGACTGGAGCCCCATCGCAGCCAGCATCGCGTTGTTCGCCTCGGCGTAGCTGTTGAGAACGTGCTGTGAGATCGTCGCCCAGCGTTCGGGACCCGGTACGATGTCGGTAGCGTCCGTTGGTATCGTGTTCGAACTCATAGGTAGTAGCCGGAACCGATCGTGATCGACTATGCGTAGGATTCGCACCCTCTTGATGACATCGCTACCTCCATCGATCCGTGACCGTCTTCAGACGCGGACTCGTCGCTCGAGGAACTCGGTCACGGCCTCGTTGAACGCCGCCGGACGGTCCTGGTTGACCAGGTGGCCGGAGTCGGCCAGCTCGAGCCACGCGCCGTCCTCGACCTCGCCGGCGATCGCACGACCCTGTCGTTTCACGGGCGGGGCCTCCTGGTCGCCGTGGACGACCAGCGTCGGCGTCTCGACGTGAGTCAGTTCGGGCGGGTCGAACCGGTAGAGCGCGTCGAAGATCTTCCGGTACTCCTCGTCTTCGACCTCGCCGACGGCGTCCATCGCCATCGATCGGACCTCGGGATCGACCGAGAGCCACCGCTGGCCCGTCGTCGCCTGGATCGAGGTCAGCATCGACCGAAACGTCGCCTCGGGTCCGGTCATCGACAGCGACGCGGACAGGGCGGGCATCGGCGACAGGAACGACTTTGCTCCCATCGGTAACTCGACGGGCGGCATCGATCTGACGGCCCCGCCGAGGATCGCCCCCGCGGCGCGGTCGGGGTGACGACCGAGGTAGTTCTGGATGACCATCGAGCCCAGCGAGAGACCACACAGCACCGGGTTCTCGAGCGCGAGGTGGTCGAGCAGCGCCTCGAGATCGTCGGTGAAGAGATCGATCGAGTACTCGTCGGCGTCGGTCGCGCCCGTGTTGCCGTGGCCGCGTACGTCGAGGGTGACGGGTTGGTGTGTCGATTCGAACCGATCGACCTGGGGACCCCAGGCGCGACCGTTCTGCCAGCCGCCGTGGACGAACACCAGCGGCGAGCCGTCGCCGCGCGTGTCGTACCAGAGCGTGCCGTCCTCGAGCGAGAGTTCTGCCATACCTTCGTCTGGAACCGCTCGGTAATAGATCCCCGGCTGGCGTTCGCGGCTCGCTCGGACGGTCTGTCGTCCCGATTACCCGGGGCGACCGCACGACGGCTCCCGGCTTCGGAACTGACGGACGGGAGTCCGCCTCAGTCGCCGTCTCGGCTCGAGCCGATCCAGCGGTCCCAGGCGGAGTCGAACTCCGACTCGTCCTCGGTGAGTCGCTCCCACTGGGCCAGCCCGCGCTCCTCGCGGGTGCCGGGGATCGTGTTGTCGAGGACGAGCGCGGCCAGCCCGCCGACGGCCATCCCCGTCGAACCGATGATGAACACCGAGTCCGCAAGCGCCTGGGCGATCGCCTCGATCCAGACTGCAACTGCGGTGCCGGCGATCGGCTCGGCCTCGACCAGCGGCGCGATCGTCGCCGCCAGCTCGATTCCCTCCCGAAACGCGATCGGATCCGCGAAGTTCGCCATGTACTCGGGGACCGCGAGACCGACGAACAGCGCGAAGCCGACGACGAAGACGTTCCTCGAGGACTCGAGATCGACGTGTTTCAGGTTCGAGATCCCGACGGCGACGATCTGGGCGAACATCGCGACGAACAGGCCGCCGACGATCGGATCGGGGATGGTCGCGATCAGCTGGCCGAAGTAGCCGACGAAGCCGGCGACCAGCATGACCGCGGCGCCGATCTGGACGACGTATCGCGAGGCGACGCCGGTCAGCCCGATCGCGCCGATGTTCTCGGAGTAGGAGGTCGATCCCCCGGTCCCCATCACGCCCGAGAAGACGTTCATCACCCCCTCCATCCCGATCCCGTGGTTGATCCGTCGCTCGCTCGGCGCCGCCGAACCGGTCAGGTTCGCAACCGCGTAGTAGTCGCCGATGCTCTCGACGATCGAGGCGAGCACCCCGGCGAACATCCCGACGACGAACGCCGTCGTGAACTCCGGAACGCCCCACTGTAGCGGGTGGATCGGCAACAGGGGATCGACGTCGGTGACGTCGCCGAGCGGGACGTGACCCGGGTGGCCCCCGCCGAAGACGCCCGTAGCCGAGAGGACCGCGGCGACGATCCAGGCGATGCCGATCGCCAGCAGGACCGGATACAGTCTGAACGCCCGGTGTCTGATCTCGAGGTACTGCGAGAACAGCAGGATCAGTCCGAGCGTGAGCCCGAGCAGCAGCCAGCTCTGGTCGGTGTCGGTGATCTGGCCGGCGTCGAACAGCGCCAGGCCGATCAGGGCGATCGTCGGCGCGATGACGACCGGCGAGAGGAACCGTCGGAGCTTGCCGACCAGCCCGAAGTACCCCATCGCGACCTGGACCGCCGCGGCGACGATGATCGCCCCCTGAAGCTGGAGCAACGCGGCCTGCCAGTCGGGTTGGCCCTGTACCCCGCCAGCCGTCACGACGGCGATGATCGCGAGCGCCGGCGCCAGCATCGAAAACGGTGCGCCCTGGACGATCGGGTACCGGTTCCCGAACGTCGTCTGGGCGAGCGTCGCGATTCCCGAGACGACGAAGAACGTCCCGATGAACTGGGCCGTGACGTCGCCCGGCATCCCCATCGCGTCGGCCAGGATCAGCGGCACCGCGATGTTCGCCCCGACCATCGTCAGATAGTGCTGGATTCCGAGCACCGTCGACTCGCCCAGCGGTGGTCGGTCCTCAATCCCGTACTCGATCCCCTCGGCTTCCTCCCTGTCGACCGTATCGTCCTCCGTCATCCCTCTCTGATAGCATAACGAGAGAGCCCGCTCAAATGCGTACTGATCCGTCCCGGCCCGGGATTTCGCAACTCCTCGAGCGGGATACGCCGTTCATCGTGGTGACCGTCGCGCCGCCCGCAGCCCTCGTCAGCCCTCGGCGATCGGCTCGATCCGGAACACGTAGTCGTCGTACGCCCCGTCGAGGTTCGCCGGACTCTCCTCGTCAGTGTGATCCCGGCAGAGGGTCGCTTCGGCCTCGACGGCGCCCTTTCCGGTCTCCTCCTGGTAGCGCTCGAGGACGACGAACGCCGCGGGCTCGTCACAGTCGCGTCGGTGACAGTTCGGCGTCGAACCCGTCGCTGGGCTTTCGTCACTCATATCGTACTCCTGGAGAAGAATACTGATAACGCTGTGGTTGGCGTGCGAACGGCAGGTCTCGAGCCGAGTAGCCGGACGGTCCCGCTACTCGGTCCGTTCCTGCTCGCGAAGGACCGTCGAGACGGTGTCCGAGACGTCCTCGATGACGGTGGCGTTCGTCTTGCGAAGGTCGCCGTCCTGTGCCTCGCCGAGGTGTCGAATCGCCTCTCGAAGGTGGTGCTCGGTCTGTTGCTCGTTCTCCTCGGTCATGGGGACCAGCGGCGAACGTAGGGTCGTGTGGCTGTTAAGTTCGTCGGCGGTGTTCGCTTACTCGAGCGCGTTCCGACCCTACTCGAGCGGGCTCCCACCCCTCCTGGGCAACGACGGCCGTAGGGTTCCGGGAACGGCTGCGACGAACCGTCGTTCCCCGAGCGGCACGCCGTCATCGTCCGCACCGACGGATTCAAGTCCGATTGTGCTAACGCAACCACAATGATCCGAAGCGTGCGGACGGCGCCCCGTGCGGGGGAGCCGCGATGAAGGGGTTCGTTCTTGGCGGCGTCAGCTCCGGCGTCGGCAAAACCGTCGCGACGCTGTCGGTGATCCAGGCCCTCGAGGACGCCGGCTACGACGTCCAGCCGGCGAAGGCGGGACCGGACTTCATCGATCCGAGCCACCACGAGGCGGTCGCAGGACGGCCCTCCCGCACGCTCGACCTGTGGCTCTGTGGCGAGGACGGCCTCCGCCGGAACTACCGCCGCGGCGAGGGCGACGTCTGCGTCGTCGAGGGCGTCATGGGGCTGTACGACGGCGACGGCTCGAGCACGGCGATGGTCGCCGAGGCGCTCGACCTCCCCGTCGTGCTCGTTGTCGACGCCAGCGCGGGAATGGAGAGCGTCGCGGCGACCGCGCTCGGCTTCCGCGAGTACGCCGATCGGATCGGCCGGGACGTCGAAGTCGCCGGGATCGTCGCCCAGCGCGCCCACGGCGGTCGCCACGAGCAGGGAATTCGGGACGCGCTGCCCGAGGAGCTCGAGTACTTCGGACGGATTCCGCCGAACCCTGCCCTCGAGATTCCCGACCGCCACCTGGGGCTCGAGATGGGCGCGGAGGCGGCGCTGCCGCGAGCGGCGCTTCGGGAGGCCGCCGAAACCCTCGAGACCGAACGGCTGACGGCGGTAGCGAGCGAACCCGGCGCGCTCGAAGGTGACGCACGGGCCGACGAGGGGTCGACGCCCGTCGACGCTCGCGTCGCCGTCGCCAGCGACGCCGCCTTCTGCTTTCGGTATCCGGCGACGATCGAGCGCTTCCGCGAGCGGGCGGAACTGGTGACGTTCTCGCCGGTCGCGGGCGACCCGGTACCCGACTGCGACGGCGTCTACCTCCCCGGAGGGTACCCCGAACTCCACGTCGAGGAGCTCGAAGCCGGCGGCACCCTCGCCGACCTCGGCGAGCGCGCGAGCGACGGTCTCCCCGTCCTCGGCGAGTGCGGCGGGCTGATGGCGATGAGCCGGTCGCTCTCGACCGCCGACGGCGAGCGCGGCGAGATGGCGGGGATCCTGCCCGCGGACGTGACGATGCACGACCGCTACCAGGCGCTCGACCACGTCGAACTCGAGGCCGTCGACGGCACGCTCACCGCGACAGCGGGCGAGTCGATCCGGGGCCACGAGTTCCACTACTCGAGCGCCGACGTCGACGGCGACGCCCGCTTCGCGTTCGAGACGGTCCGGGGCGACGGTATCGACGGCGATCGCGACGGCCTCCTCGAGTACGACTCGCTGGGGACCTACGCCCACGTTCACCCCGAGAGCGGGGCGTTCGATCGCTTCCTCGATCTGGTCGAGAACTGAGTTCGGATCGCCTTCCGGCGCCCCATCACGTTCGCCCGGCCGTCACCGGGTCAATCCTGTCGTTTGATGACAACTGACGCGAATGGTGAGGTATGGAAGCGGCTACGCCGACGACCATCGTCCTGCCGACGACGGGGTGGAACGACGCCTGCGAGCAGGTCGCCGCCCAGCTTCGATCGGGCGACGAACTCCTCGTCGTCTGCGACGACCCCTGCGAATCGGTCGCCGAACGCGTCGCCGACTACGCCGACGTCAGGCTGATCGTCGCCGGAGAGCCCGAGGGCTGTTCCGGAAAGGCCAACGCGATCGCGGCCGGTATGGAGGCCGCAGAAACGGAGCGGATCGTCTGGACGGACGACGATTTCTACCACCCGCCCGACTGGCTCGAGGGGCTCCGTGCCGACTACGACCGGCAGGGGCCGACCTCCGAGGTGCCCGTGTTCGTCGGGCGGGATCCCCTCGCGACCGTACTCGAACCGACCCACGCGATCAGCGGGACGCTCGCCGTCTACCTCGCAAACATCCCGTGGGCCGGCGCCCTCGTTTTCGAGCGCGGCGATCTCGAGGACGAGGCGGCCTTTCTCGCCGATCTTCGGCGAACGATCAGCGACGACGGGCTCCTGATGGAGCACGTCGACTTTACGACCGTCAGGCGAACGCGGTACGTCGAGATCGGCGGCTCGATCCGCGAGACACTCGAGAACCAGGTTCGGTTCGTCCAGATCGTTCGCTACTACGATCCGGCGGGGCTCATCGTCCAGGGAGTGATCGGGGCCGCGCTGACCGCCGTCTGCGTGCTGTTCCCGCTTCCCGCGTTCCTCCTGACGACGACCCTGATGGCCGGCGTCTACGCCGCCTTCGGGATCCGACGCTGGACGTTCCTCGCGGCTTACCCCGTGGCGCTGGCGGCGCTTCCACTGCTGTGCTACGGCCTGGCTCGTCGATCGTTCGTCTGGGGCGGGAGGCGCTACCGGTGGCGCGGCAAGTTCGACGTCGGGGTCGAGGCCGACCGCGAGTGATCCGACGCCGGTGCGTGACGTTTTCGGGGCGACACTCGCGGCGGTCCTCGATCGACCGGTAGCTGCCGCTCGGCGTTCGGACCGACCGTTCCGTACGATGACCGTATTCCGGCAACTTCAGTTTCCATACATCAAACAGAATTGTTTTAGTGGCCCCGGCGGTCATCCTCGGGTGATGCTACCCAACGCGCAGTCACACGATCGGAGATCGAGGCCGACGACGGCGACGGCCCGAGCCGTCGCCGGACGGGCGTCTACGCTCGCGTCCGAGGATCGCCTGGTCAAGTACGACCTCACGCACGGCCGACCGCTCGAGGGACGTGCTGTCGGACGAGCAACCTGCGACTCGTGTCACGGGACGGTCCCTGTACCGGAGTGAGTATGACGGAGGCTGACGCAGAATCCGATGGGAGAGACGGCAACGGGCAGGAGTCGACGCTTCAACGCCGCTCGCTCGGCCGGATCGAGAGCGCCCGCAGCCGGCATATGTGGACTCGATCGGCGGTTCACGCGACCGGCGGGGTCGTCGTCGCCGGGCAGTGGGACGGTACCGTCACGGCCTTCGAGAGCGACTCGCTCGAGGCCCGGTGGTCCGTGGAGCACCCCGACCACGCGGTCGGCATCGTGACGCTCGAGGGCGGCGACGGGGGAGGCGGCAGCGACGGCGACCGCGCGGATACGGTCGTTGTCGCCGGACGCGGGGAGAGAGGAACGATCGCAGTCTACGACCTCGAGACGGGCGAGTGCCGGTGGCGGTACGAGACCGCTGCCGACGTCGGCGAGCCGGTTCGGGGGAGCGTCTTCGCCAAGCCGTACGTCGTCGCCCTCGAGACCGACGGCGACAGACTGTACGCGGCGACCCGCCGCTACGAGCGCGACGGCGAGACCCGGCAGTGGAACAGCACCGTCCTCGCGTTCGATTCCGAGGGAACGGTCCGTTGGCGGTACGGCACTGACGCCTCGCCGATCGCGCTCGAGTTAGACGAGTCGGGGGAGCGCCTGGCCGTCGGCTACAACCGCTGTACGGGCGAGCACGACAACGGACTGGTCGTTCTCGAGACCTGCGCGACGACGGAGTCGTCGCGAAACGGAGGCGGTGAAACCGCCGGAGTGGGCGGCGACCTCGCCTGGACCTGGGACCCCGGCACCGAGGGCGACCGCCGCGTCGGCGACGTCTCCTTCGACGACGGGCGCCTCGCGGTCGCGAGCCACGGCGACAAGCGCGGCTACCTGCTCGAGTCGGGTGGCGCCGAGCGCTGGCGGGTCGATCTCGCGACCGAGACCGAGATCGACGGCGAACGGCTGTACGCGTACCCGAACCACGCCTACGCGAACGACGGCCGGGTGGCGTTTCTCACGGGCAACACCTACGCCGCAGAGAGCCGCGAGACGGCGGGCCGCCACCCGAACGAACACCGGATCGCCGTCTTCGGCGAGGACGGTCGGCCACTGTGGGACGACTCCGTGTGCGGGTTCGTTCACGCCCTCGCGACCGACGGCTCGCGGATCGCCGTCCCCTGCGCGCAGAACTTTCGGGATCGGGACCCCGACACCCACGCCGTTCGTCGATTCGATCTCGAGTCCGGGCCGCTCGAGCACGAGCGACTCGAGGGGATTTCGACCGCCGCAGCGGTCGAGGGCGGAACGGTTGCCGCGATCGAGGAACCGGTCACCTACCACGACGACGGACGGACACGCGGCGAGTACGCTCTCGCCGTCGGATCGGTCGCTCCTCGAGAGTGAATCCCCTGTAGGGACACGAGGACTGCCCCACACATTTCGTTTCACTGTAACTGAGGCAGAAATCGCATACGCAAGGCAAACCACCACAACGGACACTCTCGTCTGTGTTTCCAGATAATGACAGAGACGAGAGAGCACGACGACTCGGAAGACCGTTCGGATTTCGGACTCGAGGACGCCGGTTTCCGTTCGATGCTGGCCGACGACGAGGGCGAACCGCGACGAGTGATGACCGACGGTGGCGAGGACGAACTGCCGGACGAAGGGGAAGAGGAGGAAGAGGAAGCCGAAGAGGACGAAGAAGACGAGGAAGACGAAGAGGAAGCCGAAGAGGACGAAGAAGACGAGGAAGACGAAGAGGAAGCTGAAGAGGACGAGGAGGAAGAAGACCCCGTCGGTCACGAACAGGGTGCCGAAGACTCCTACGAGGACGACGACGCGACGAACGTCCTCCACCTCGACCTCGACGGACTGTTCCTCGATCTGCTCGGGCTCGAGGTCAACCTCGATCCCGTCGTACTCAACCTCTCGGCTCGGCCGGGAGAGGGGAACCTGGTCGGCAACCTGCTGTCCGCCGTCTCCGGGCTCCTCGACGGCTCGCAGGACCTGCTCGGCGGCGTTCAGGACCTGCTCCCGAACCCGGCAGACGCGCTTTCGTCGATCGTCGACCGTTCGCAGGAGGCGCTGACGTCGCTCGTGAGCAGACCGCGGGAGTTCGTCAGCGAACTGCTGGGCGGCGACGAAGACGACGAGGATGCTGAAGGTGACGAGGACGACGAAGGCGAGGACGAGGACGCACAGGGTCGGATCTCGTCGGCCATCGAGACGATGACCGACAGCCTGCGCGGGCTGATTCCGGACCTGCCCGTCGAGGAGTTCATCGCCACGGTCGTCCGTGAGATCCTCCAGGCGCTGATCGACCAGCTCGAGGGCGACGAGGAATCGAACGAACAGGAAGGCGAGGCGGAGGCGAGCGCATAACAATGAGTGAGGAATCCCAGTCACTGACAGAACAGATCGACTACGACAAGATCACCGAGAGCCTCGAGCTCGACGAGCTCGTCGAAGGTACGCAGTGGGAAGACGAGATCAGCGAGGACGAACCCGTCGGCGAGACGCTGGGCGGGCTAATCGGCGCAATCATCGGTCGCAAAATCGGCGAGCAGGTCGGGCGTACGATCGGCGACCTCGTCGTCGAGGAGCTGCTCAGTGCGGGTGACGAGGACGACGAAGCCGAAGAAGCCGACGAAGAAGACGAGGAAGACGAGGACGACGAAGCTGAAGAAGTCGACGAAGAAGACGAGGACGAAAGCGACGAGGAGGAGACCGATGACGGCGATGAGGACGAAGAGGACGAAGAGGACGAAGAGGACGAAGAGGATGACGACGAGGAGAGCGAGGACGGAGGGGAGTAGCCGTGACACCGCGTTCTCCACTACGAGCCACTCGAGGTGAGTGCGATGAGTGAGGACTCCGGGCTGAAGCAGATGGTCTCCGACGAGGTTACCGAACAGGTCGACGTCGCCGATCTGCTCGGCGACGGAAGCCTCGAGGACAACCTCGACGGCGGCGAGGTCGGTGCGGCCGTCGGCAGACAGTTCGGCGAACAGCTCGGTCGCGAGCTCGGCGCGACGATCGGTCGCGATATCCAGGAAACCCTCCGAAAGGGGATCGAGAACGGACAGAGCCTTCGCGAGCTCGTCTCGGATCTGGTGGCCGCGATCCGGACGGCGATCCGCGATGCGATCGCCAGCGTCGTCGGCCAGGACGCCCTCTCGTCGGCAACCGGTGCGCTCACCAGCGACGAGGCCGAGGACGAGTCGGAGTCAGAGGGCGAGGCCGAGGACGGAGAGGGCGGAGTCCTCGACTCCGCCGATGATCTTCTTGATTCCGACGACGATGACGACGAAACGGAGGACGAAAGCGACGAGGAAGCCGCTGACGAGGAAGACGAGGCCGACGGCGACGAAAGCGACAAGGACGCTGCCGACGAAGACGACGGCGAGGACGAACCCTCGGAGGAGCCGTCGGTCGAGGAACTCGAGAACCTGCGACGCGAGACCCTCGAGGACTTCCTCGGCGTGATGTCGTACCAGGATCTGCAGTCGGTCGCCAAGGACGTCGGCGTCAAGGCGAACCTCAGCCGCGAGGAGATGACCGACGAGATCATCGAGGCGGTCGCCGACGAGGAAGCCGACGACGGCGAGTCCGAGGCGGACGACGAATCCGACGAGTCGTCGTAATCCCCTCGACACCGAATCCGGGCTTTCACCCGATCCCGATCTAGAACCATGACCGACGAACTTTACGACCGTATTACGGAGATTCTCGACGAGGCCAGCACCGAGAGTGGCGCGCTCGCCGTTCCGGACGAGGACGGCGACGGCGCCGACGACGACCTGCTCGAGCTCTCCGAGGAGGCGGCCGATCTCCTCGAGTCGACGGACCCCCGCGAGCTGCTCGAGGCGGTCGGACTGGGCACGCTCGAAGACGGAACCGAACCCGAGACTGTTCCCGAGGCGATCACCAAGGGTGAGCCCGACCGCGTCGAGGAGCTCCGGCGGCTGGTCCGGCTCGCGAAGCTCGGCGACCGCGAGGAGGAAGGCGAGCTCGAGACCGCGATCGACGGGCTCCGCGAGGCGACCGAGGAGGGCGACGGCGACGAAGACGAAGCGGACGAGCAGAGCGACACCGAAGACGGCGACGACGACGGCGCCGAGGGCGAGTCGGAGGAAGGGGACGAGGAGGAAGTGACGGACGACGAAGAAGCGGCGGACGACGGGAGTGCGACCGACGAACTCGAGGAGCGCCTCCGGGACGCCGTCGGTTCGTCGGTCGAGGAGTTCGACGCCGACCTCGAGTCGGTTCGGGAGCAGCTGGCGGCGGCTGCCGACGACGGGTCGGACGAGGACGACGAGGACGACGAGGACGATCTCCTCGACTCCGCGGGCGATCTTTTGGACTCCGAAGAGGATGATGACGAAGACGACGAAGACGACGAAGACGAGGACGACGACGGCCTGCTGGGCTCCGACGACGGCGGACTCGGCTCGAGTGAGTCGTCCCGGCACTCGACGATGGCGCCGCCGCCGAACGAGCGGGCGGACATGAACGCGGTCAAGCGCCACTCGACGATGCCGAAGCGAAACCGGTAGCCGATCGCAGCCGTAGCTCTTTGTCGCTTGCTCGCGTAGATCCGATATGTACGACTCGATCCTCGTCGCGACCGACGGTAGTGAGACGGCGTCGGTGGCCGTCGAACACGCGATCGATCTCGCGGACCGCCTTGAGGCGACGCTGTACGGCGTCGCCGTCCTCGAGACCCGGACCGAGTACGACAACGCCATCGTCGATCCGAACGAGGTCGAACGCCACCTCCGGGAGCGGGCCGAGGCGTCGCTCGCAACCCTCGAGGAGCGAGCCGAGGCGGCCGGCGTTCCGGTCGAGACGGCCGTTCGGGTCGGGGTCCCGCACGAGGAGATCGTCACCTACGCCGACGACTGCGGGGTCGACGCGATCGTCGTCGGCAGCCGCGGACGGTCGGATTTCAAGGGGGCCCTGCTCGGGAGCACCGTCGACGCGGTCGTCAGGCTCGCGACCCGACCGGTGCTCGTCGTCGGCGGGTGAGGAGTTTTATTCCTCCTCCGAGTACCTTTTCCATAGATGCACGACTGGATCGACGGCTACGACGAGCGGGACTGGCAGACGACCGAGGAGGGTACCGTCCGGTACGCACTGATCGGGCTCGGCTGGTGGACAGTCGACGTCGCGATCCCGGCGATCGAAAACTCCGACCTCGGCGAGGTCTCGGTACT
Source organism: Natronococcus roseus (assembly GCF_043677095.1). Lineage (NCBI taxonomy): Archaea > Methanobacteriati > Methanobacteriota > Halobacteria > Halobacteriales > Natrialbaceae > Natronococcus > Natronococcus roseus. Next base: position 61,569 of record NZ_JBHLJR010000010.1, on the reverse strand, counting down.
GGTGAGCAGTTCGACCGAGAAGGCCGAACGGCTCGCCGAGGAGAACGACGTCGAACGCGGGATCAGCTACGACCAGTACCACGACGGCGCGGCGAGCGACGCCTACGACGCCGTCTACGTCGGCACGCCAAACGCCTACCACCTCGAGTACGCCGAGACGGCGGCCGACCTTGGGAAGGCCGTCCTCTGTGAGAAGCCCATGGAGGCGACCGTCGAGCGGGCCGAACGGCTGGTCGAGGCCTGCGAGGACGGCGACGTTCCCCTGATGATCGCCTATCGAATGCAGACCGAACCCGCGGTTCGTCGGGCGAGGGAGCTCGTCGAGTCGGGTTTCATTGGCGAGCCCGTCTCGGTCTACGGCGCGAACGGCCAGCCCCTGCTCGAGATGAACCCCGATCACGACCAGTGGCGACTCGATCCGGAGCTCTCCGGGTACGGCACCTCCGTGATGGATCTGGGCATCTATTCGATCAATACGACGCGATACCTGCTTCGGCGTGAGCCCGTGGCAGTCTCCTCGCGGATGACCTCTCACCACGAGGCGTTCGACGACGTGCCCGACGAACGCGCCTCCTCGTCGCTGCTGCTCGAGGACGACGTTCACATGATCACGACCTCGAGCCAGCGCGCCCACGAGGACACCCATCTAAAACTCACCGGAACCGAGGGGACGATCGAACTCGACCCGGCGTTCCACGGCGAGGCGACCCTGCAACTCTCTCGCGGTGACGTCTCCGTCGAAATCGAACACGAAGGGTTCGACGCCCAACGAGAGGTTCGGGAGGTGTTCGACTACTTCGCGGACCGCGTGCTGACCGACGGCGAGATATACCCCGACGGCCGCCACGGGCTCGCCGATATGCGTGTCATCGAGGCGATACACCGGGCTGCCGACGAGGAACGATCGGTGGAGCTCTGAGCGCGCCGGCACCGACCGATCGACTGGATCCCGCGGAACGACGCTGTCGGTTCAATAATCGACTAATTGACAACCGATTGATTCGTATTCCGAGGATAGGATATTCACATTTGATACAATACTACTGCGTTTTTCGACTATGTCTTTGCAGCTTTCATACGAGTGCTCTATGCTATTCCAGAAGTTGATAGCGAAAACAAAGCGATTTAGAACGGTTTGTTGACTCGACTCTTTCTCTGTATATATTCCAGAAAGGCGCACATATAGCGAATAAAACGGAAGGAATGGGAAGAACGATTGCTTCGGTAACTACCCAGTCGACCCACTGTCTGGTCGGTGGTGATTCGAGCAGTAGAACTATCTCGGCGGTTGATACTGTGCTATAGTGATGCCCTATATTGGCAATACTAGTAGTGTATCCCTCCGGACATTTCGAACAGTATCAATTGCCGGAACTGATGGACACCGCTCGAGGTAGTGTCACCCTGCTCGTGTTTGAGTTGCTGAAACATCGAGGGACGATATGGATTCGGGCGGTCTCTCCTACCCGTCTGTCGGCAGGATATTACAGAGGTATGTTCGTAATGCCCTCCCGGCACTCGACAGGGTGACGGGTCGCTCGAGCACGAACCGTTCGAGCAGTTCGAACATCACACCGCAGCGAGTCAGGAGTGGGCGAGGTTAACCTCGATCTCGTTCGTCGCGCCGAGCAGGAGCGCCGGTAGCTCTTCGGTCAACACCTCGCCGCGGAGCCGATTGGCGGGGCCGGCGACGCTGATCGCCGCGACGGCGTCGCCGGAGTCGGATCTGATCGGCGCGCCGACCGCGCGGACCCCGCGAACCGACTCCTCGCGGTTGATCGCGTACCCCCGCTCGCGGATCGTCTCGAGGCGCTCCCGAAGCTCGGATCGGTCGGTGATCGTCTCGTCGGTCGCCGCCTCGAGCCCGCGTTCCTCGAGGATCGTCCCGATTCGCGCTTCGGGCAGGTGCGCGAGGATCGCCTTTCCCGCGGCGAACTGGTGCAGCGGGGTTCGCCTGCCGACTCGAGCGTGGGTCCGCACCGAGTGGCGCCCCTCGGCGCCGTAGATGTGGACGCCGACGCCGTGTTCCTCGATCACGCACCAGACCTTCTCGTCGGTCGCTGCGGCGAGTTCGTCGACTTTCGGCTTTGCCGCCTCGAAGACGGGTTGCCGGTTCCGGACGTAGGTCCCGTAGTCCAGAAACCACGTTCCGAGACGGTACGCCTCACCCTCCCGAACGAGGAGGCCTCGATCCTCGAGCGTTCGGGCGTGGCGGGATGCGGTGCTCTTCGCGATCCCGAGTTCGTCCGCGATCGCCGTCACACCTGCTTGATCCCGGCGTTTGAGCAGGGCAACGATCTCGAGGGCGGTCTCGACGGTCTCGACCGGTCTGTACCCCGGTTCGGATCCCATACCGGTAGTGGTGAGCGCACCGACAAAAGTGTGTTCCCGCTATTCGAACAGCTCGGTCGCTCACGCGGTCTGGGAATACTCTTCGACCCACTCCTGGAGCGTGATTCCCATCGTCGCCTGCGTGATCGCGTTCGAGGACGCCGAGTTCGCGCTCTTGACGAGTTCGGCCTCGAGGGTCCGTTTCGGGACTTCGCCGAGGAAGTGGGGGATCGCCCGCTGGACGGCGAGCGGACAGCCGACCTCGTGGGCCAGCGCGTATCCTGAGATGGAGTGGGGGATCTCCTCGCTGACGTAGCGCGGGTCGGGCTCTTCGAGGAGCGCGTCGTCGACGTGGTCGGGGTACTCGTAACACTTCCCGACGTCGTGGAGAAGACACGCGGCCGCGATCGTATCCGTATCGGGGTCCGCACCGTGGAACTCCCGCTGTTCGCGGGCGCTCTCGAGGGCGATACGGGTGACCCCGCGGACGTGTTCGACGTTCGTCACCTCTCGGATGTTCCAGGCGTAGGGGATGTCCTCGACGTCTCGCCAGCCGCCGCGTTCCAGACCGAGGGTCCACGCCTCGACGACCCGCTCCCGGAGGTCGTCGCTCCCGATGCGCTCGAGTTCGGGGAACGCCTCGCGGACCTGTCGCTCGAAATCGGAGTCGGCCATCGCGATCAGCGCTCGCCCTCGCGTTTGACGAGTCGCTCCCGCCCGATGAGACGGGGCCGCTCATCGATCGCGAGGAAGTTGTCGACGTCCTCGCGGGCCTCCCTTGCTTTCCCCTTCTCGGGGTCGTAGTCCCGCGACCCCTCGCTCCCCAGCGCGTCGTACAGTTTCTCGAGATCCTCGAAGTAGAGTTCGGCGACGCCGTCGAACTCGGCGTTGTCGGGGTCGGTTGGGATAACGGTGTTGTACTTCACGACGCCGTCGATCTCGCGGGCGATCGGGGTGTGTTCGGTCTGCCAGTAGTCGACGAACGCCTCGTGGCTCATCCCTTCCTTCCGGACGAGGAAGGCGGAGTGTTTATAGAGACCGTCCGTGTCGCCGTCGACCTCGTCCTTCTGGACGATCTCCTCGCCGATGACGCGGGGACGTTCCTCGATCGCGAGGAAGTTATCGACGTCCTCGCGGGCCTCTCTGGCCTTGCCTTTCTCGGGGTCGTAGTCCCGCGATCCCTCGCTGCCGAGCGCGTCGTACAGCTTCTCTATGTCCTCGAAGTAAAGTTCGGCGATCCCATCGAACTCGGCGTGGTCGGGCTCCGTGGGGAGAACCTGCTGGTAGCGGACGACGCCGTCGATCTCGCGAGCGATCGGGGTGTGCTCGGTCTGCCAGTAGTCGACGAACGCCTCGTGGCTCATCCCGTCCTGGCGGACGAGAAGGGCGACGTGTTTGTACATCGGGACGGTGATTTTCCACACAGACCAATAAAGTATGAGGATCGTGACCGCTTGACATCCTCAGAGCGGTTCCCCGTCGACGAACAGCGCCTCACCCGCCGCCCGCGTCTCGGCGTAGCCGTCGTGGTACTCCATTAATTGGAACAGTGCGCCGGTCGGGTTGCTCGGCGGGAGGAACGCCTCCGTCCAGTGGTCGAACTCGGCGCGGTCGACGACCGCGATGCCCCGTTCTACGAGCGTGTCGACGGCTCGATCGAGGTCGGCGACCTCGAGCGTGACGTGGTGGAGGCCGGGACCGTTTCGCTCGAGGAACTCAGTCAGAAACGACTCCGATTCCTCTCTGGGAGCGATAAGCTCGAGCCGTGAAGCACCACCTAACACGTACGTCGCCCAGGTGAACGACCCGTACTCGCTTCGCTCCTCGTGGATCTTCTCGCAGCCGAGCGCGAACAGCAGCTCCTCGGCCTCCTCGATCGACTCGACGGCGATCCCGACGTGGTCGACGCGTACCGCTGGCATCTCGGTCATACTGGCGACAGTGTGATCTCCACACATAGCTGTTCGGGCCGCGGAAACGATCGTCACGCCGATCGGGGACACGTCGCACCGACAGAACGAAGGGAAGAGCTCGCAACAGTACGACTGCATGATCAAACAGGTCGAGTTTTTGGTCCGCGGAGACGAGTACAGCCACGAGGAGTTCGTCGAGTGGTGGCAGGGCGATCACGCCGACCTCGCGCGCGACCTACCCGGGCTGAAGCGCTACACCACGTCGGTCCCGACGAATCCCGACGCCGTCGAGTACGACGGCGTGCTCGAGCTCGCCTTCGAGGACATGGCGGCGCTCGAGGACGCCTTCGACTCCGAAACGGGCCAAGAGGTGATGGCCGACGCCGCCGACTACGTCGACTTCGACGCCGGCGAGCGCATGATCGTCGAGGAGACGGTCCACGTCGACGAGAGATGACGACCACCGCCGCTGCACTCGTCGAAACCCTCGAGGAGCTCGAGGTCGAGTACGTCTTCGGCTACCCCGGCGGGCGCGCGATCGAGCTGCTCGAGCACCTGCCGGAATCGGAGATCGACCTCGTCCGACCCCGCGACGAGCGCGAGGCCAGCGTCATGGCCGAGACCTACGGCCGGCTCACCGGGAATCCAGGGGTACTCACCGGACAGGGACCCTGGATCGGCAGCCTGGGACTAATGGGGCAACTGGAGGCTCGGCTCGGCTCCTCACCGATGGTCGTGCTCACCGAGGCCTCCGAACGGGGCGAGTACTCCACGCTCGCGCCCTACCAGCAGGCCCGCGGGGACTACGGCGGGTTCAGCCTCCCGAAAATCCTCGACGGCGTCACGAAGGAGTGGTGGTTCCCGCGCACGCCGATCGAGACGCTCCGGAGCACGCAGCTGGCGTTCAAACACGCCGTCGCCGGCCGACCCGGTCCCACCGCGGTCGTGCTGGACGGGGACGCGATCAGCGACGCGGTGCCCGACGACCCGACCCCGCCCGCGTGGGATGCGCGCGAGCAAACCCGGACCTGGGACGCCGCGCCGACCCCGGCAGACGTCGCTAGCGCCGCCGAGGCTCTCGAGAACGGGGCCAGGCCCGTGATCGTCGCGGGGAACGGTATCCATGCAGCGAAAGCGTACGACGAACTCGCTGCAGTCGCCGACGCCTACGACTGCGCCGTCGTTACCTCCTACCTGGGGAAGTCGACGTATCCGGAGACCGACGAGCGCGCCGCGGGCGTCATCGGCTCGTTCGGCCACGAGGGCGCCAACCAGGTCGTCAGCGAGGCCGACACGCTGCTCGTCGTCGGCTGCCGGCTGAACCCGATGGACACGAACTGGCAGGCGCCCGACTTCGTTCGTCCAGAGGAGCAGACGATCGTCCACGCCGATGTCGACGCCCGGAACGCCGGCTGGGTCTACCCCGCCGACGTCGGCCTGATCGGCGACGCGAAGGCGACTCTCGAGGCGCTCGCCGACGCCGGGAGCGGGGAGAACGGCTGGGCGCTCGAGCGCGCCGCCGAGGCCAGGGAGTGGTTCACCGCGCCCGAGTGCGAGGACGACTCCGCACCGATCAAGCCCCAGCGTGCGGCCAAGGAGATCCAGGCCGTCGTCGACGAGGACACCATCGTTACAGCCGATTCCGGCAACAACCGGTTCTGGCTGCTGTACTACCTTCAGACGCCCGCGATCCGCTCCTACTTCGGGAGCGGCGGCGTCGGCGGGATGGGGTGGGCGAACCCGGCCGCAGTGTCGGCGGCGTTGACGACGGACAGGGACGTGATCGCCGTCGCGGGCGACGGCGGGTTCTCGATGACGATGAACAGCGTCGAGACGGCCGTCGAGTACGGCGTCGCGCCGACGTTCGTCGTCCTGAACGACACCAGCCTCGGGATGGTCCGCCAGATGCAACACGAGGATGGCGACATCGCGGGCGTCGAGTTCCACGACACCGACTTCGTGAAAGTCGCAGAGGCGTTCGGTGTGGTCGGGTGCCGGGTGACCGACCCCGACGAGTTCGCCGCCGCGCTCGCGGAGGGGAAGACGGCAGATACCCCGCACGTCATCGATGTCCGGATCGACCGCGAGGAGGACATGGCCGAGACGCTGTCCTCCTCGTTCTACGACTCGGTCGGGGGACTCCACGAGTGACGGCGGCCGTCGACCCCCGACGTCGACGGCTCGATCGAACACCAACCTATACGTGAACTATCGACATACGCTGAACACATGACCGACGACAACGCGACCGTGCTGGTAACCGGCGGAACCGGCTTCATCGGTTCCTACGTGGTACAGGACCTGCTCGAGCACGGCCACGACGTCGTGGCCTACGACCTCTCGACGGACACGGAAATACTCGAGAAACTCGGCGTTGCCGACGACGCCGCGGTGCGACCGGGCGACGTCTCCGAACCGACGGACGTGATCCGCGCGGTCAAGGAGACGGGGGCGACTCATATCGTCCACCTCGCCGCGTTGCTGACGACGACCGCCCGCGAGAACCCCCGGAGCGCGGCCGAGGTGAACATCATGGGGACGAACAACGTCCTCGAGGCTGCCCGGACCCTCGACGACCAGGTCGAGCGCGTCGCCTGGGCGTCCTCGGCGGCGGCGTACGCCCCGCCGCACAACTACGACGCCGAATGGATCGACGAGGACGAACTCCTGTATCCGGACACGCTCTACGGGGCAACCAAGGAGTACAACGAACATCAGGCTCGGGTCTACCACGAGGACTACGGCCTCGACCACGTCGCCCTGCGGCCGACGGTCGCCTACGGCCCCTACCGCGAGACCGGCGGATCGGCCTTTCTCGCGAACATCATCGAGAAGCCCGCGCTCGGCGAGTCCTACAGCGTCGAGTACGGCGACCAGGCGATCGACTGGCAACACGTCGAGGACATCGCCCAGGCGTTCCAGAAGGCGGCCTTTACCCCGAAAGACGAGCTCACGCAGCGCGTCTACAACGTCCGCGGCGTGCTCGCGACGGTGCGAGAGGCCGCCGAGGCCGTCGAGAGCGTGCTGCCCGACGCCGACATCGACGTCTCCGACGACGGCGAACTTCCTTGGACACAGAACCTCGACATGACGAAGGCCAAGGAGGACCTCGGCTACGAGCCCGAGTACGACCTCGAGTCGGGCTTCCGGAAGTACATCAACGTGTTGCGCGAGGAGGAGGGACTCGAGCCGGTGTAAGCTACGGCGCGAGTCCGACGGGCCAGCGCTCGAGTGGCAGACCGGACCGCTACGAAGCTATTTGGTTCCCGTCGTGTACCCCGTACACATGGCACAGGAAGCCACGCACACGGCGGACCACCCGCTCGATCCGCTTTCACCGCACGAGATCGAATCCGCATACGAGATCCTGACAGCGGAGCGAGCGATCGGCGACTCGAGTCTCTGTATCAAGATCGAACTGGCGGAGCCGCCGAAGGAGGCCATCGAGGCCTACGACGACGGCGGCGACGCTCCCGACCGGCGGGCGCGGATCGTCGTCAGGGACGGTGCGGAACGGAAGACGATCGAGGCCGTCGTCTCGCTGGACGAGGACGCCGTCGTCTCCTGGGAGCACGTCGAGGGTGCACAGCCCTCGATCGCGATCGAGGAGTTCGTCGCCTGCGAGGAGACGGTCAAGGAAAACGAAGAGTGGCAGGCGGCCCTCGAGCGCCGCGGGATCGAGAACACCGATCGGGCGATGGTCGACCCGTGGTCGGTCGGCCACGAATTTGTCCCCGAGGGCGTCGACCGGTCGAAGCGGCTGGCTCACGGGCTGACCTTTCTCCGGCCGAACGAGGACGCCGGCGACGAGGGGTACGCGAAGCCGGTCACCGGAGTTCACACCTTCGTCGATCTGGACCGGATGGCGGTCGTGAAAGTCGTCGACTACGGTCCGCCGGACGAGGACGAGCCGCTTCCGCCAGAGGGAATGGCCTACCGCGAGGACGACGTCGACTTGCGCGACGACCTGACCGCGTACAACGTCGACCAGCCGGACGGCCCGAGCTGGAGCGTCGAGGGGCAGAAGCTCGAGTGGCAGGGGTGGCACATACGCATCGGCTGGACCCAACGCGAGGGGCTCGTCCTCCACGATATCGGCTACGAGGACGACGGCGAGGTGCGCTCGATCATCGACCGCGCGTCGTGTGCCGAGATGTCCGTGCCGTACGGTACGACGGACATCAACGACCGATTTAAGAACGCGATGGACGTCGGCGAGTACAACATCGGCCGGCTCGCGAAGTCGCTGACCAACGGCTGTGACTGCCTCGGCCACATGCACTACTGGGACGCCGTGATGAACACCGCCGGCGGCGAGGCGAACGTACTGGAGAACGCGATCTGTCTCCACGAGGAGGACAACGGCACCCTCTGGGAGCGAAGCGACTGGCGCACCGGGAGCGACGAGGTCCGCAGGCGCCGGCGACTCGTCGTCTCGTTCGTCGCCGCGGTCGGCAACTACGACTACATCTTCAACTGGTACTTCTACCAGGACGCCTCGATGGAGGTCGAGGTCCGGCTGACGGGGATCGACAGCGTCTCCGCCGTCGGTCCGGACGACGATCCCTCGGGGTACGGCGAACTCGTCGCGCCACAGCTCAACGGCCCGATCCACCAGCACTTCTTCAACTTCCGGCTGGACGTGAACGTCGACGACGGGCCGAACACGCTCTACCGCGTCGAGAACCAGCAGGTCCCGGCCGGGCCGGACGGCCTCGAGCCGATGGGCGACGCCGACGACCGCACCCACAACCCCGGCGGCAACGCCTTCTACGCGAAGCGTACGAAACTCGCGAGCGAGGAGTCTGCCAAGGAGCTGATCGATCCGCTCAAGGGCCGCTACTGGCAGGTCGTGAATCCGACCGAAGAGAACCGGCTCGGGAGGCCGACCGGCTACCGACTCATGCCCGGCGGCAACGTCGAGGCAGCAGTGCAGCCGGGCTCGAGCGTGATGAAACGCTCCGGATTCATCGAGTACCACCTATGGGCGACGCCGTTCCGCGAGGACGAACGGTATCCGTCGGGTCGGTACCCCAATCAGCATCCCGGTGGCGCGGGGCTCCCGGCCTGGACCGCGGCGGACCGAAATCTCGAGGAGGAGGACCTGGTCCTGTGGTACACGCTCGGCGTGAACCACGTCACCCGGCCCGAGGACTGGCCGATCCTGCCGGTGCAGGTCTACAGCTTCAAGCTACAGCCGGTCAACTTCTTCGAGGAAAGTCCGGCGATCGACGTCCCGCCCCAGCACGCGATCGAGGGCCAAGACGTCCCGGGCCACGGCGAGAGCTGCTCGGCTGACGCGGACGACGACTGATCTCGTCGCGACTCAGTCGGGGGCGTCGATCGCCCCTTCCTTCCGGTCCAGGATGCGGCGGATTTCGTTGCCTTCCAGCAGGTCGACCAGGTCCTGGCCACCGTTTCGGTACGCCTCGAGCTGTTCGTCGTCCAGATAGTCTTCGATCTCGTTGGGTTCGAGGAGCGCCTCGAGCGTGTCGTCGATATCTTCCGGATCGTATCCTGGCACTGGCATAGGATAACACACTACGTCGATGCTTTTATACTATGGCCTCGGCGTGCGATCGGCCGTCCGACAGCGGTACGGTTTAGTAGGCTCCCCTGATACGTCACGCCATGACGTTCCACGAGCGCGACTACATGGAGGGCACGCTCGGTACGCAGGCCGTCGACTGGGAGGAACGGATCGACACCCAGCGGCTGCGCGAGAAGCGCAAGGAACGTGCCCTCGAGCGGCTCCGGGAGACCGACCTCGGCGCGCTGTTGCTCGTCTCGGATCCGAACATCCGGTACGTGACCGGGCTGGCGATGACCGGCGGCAGCGGCGCGGATCACTACACGCTGCTCACCGAGAACGGCGACGTCGTCCACTGGGATACTGCGGATCACGCGAGCAACCAGCGGGCGAACTGCCCCTGGCTCCACGACATCCGGTATGCCTGTCCCGGCCTCGGCAACGTGCCGCGGGCCTCGGGCAGCCCCTCGGCGCGGCGGTTCCTGCTGTCGACGATGGCCGAAACCGTCCACGAGGCCATGGAGGAGTACGGCGTCGCCGACGAGAAACTGGGGGTCGACGTCGGTAACTGGGGGCTGCTCGAGGCCCTCGAAGAGCGTGGCGTCGAGACCGATTCCGGAACCGCGCAGTCGGTGATGGAGGACGCCCGAAAAATCAAGACCACCGAGGAGATCGAGTGCCTGCGGCAGGTCGCGGCGATCTGCGAGGCCGGCTTCCAGCGGATCACGGATTCTGCGAAACCCGGGATGCGAGAGAACGAGGTCTGGGGTGAAGCGGTTCAAGAACTCTGGCGCCACGGCGCCTTCGTCGGCGGGGGGTATCTCACGTCGGGGCCGAACACCTGGCCGAAACACCAGGCGAACACGACCGACCGGGCGATCCGACCCGGCGACCTCGTCTACGCCGATTTTTATAATATCGGCTACTTGGGCTACCGATCGTGCTACTACCGGACGTTCTCGATGGGCGAGCCGACAGAGGAGCAACAGCGGGCGTACGAAACAGCGCGTGACAACCTCTACGACGTCCTCGAGCGCATCGAACCCGGCGCGACGACCGACGAGATCGCGCAGGGGTTTCCCGATATGGAAGGCGAGCACGCCGACTACTACGACGCCGAGGAACACTGGCAACTGACGACCAACCACTGGGCCCACGGGCTCGGCCTCCAGCTGTACGAGGTGCCCCTGATTTGGCGTGGCCTCTCCCCCGACCACCCGATCGAGATCGAGGAGGGGATGACGATGGCCGTCGAGACCCAGGAGCCTGCGGGTCGACAGGGCGTCCGCGTCGAGGAGATGGTCGTCGTCCGATCGGACGGCGTCGAGATCCTGAGCCAGTGGCCCGCCGAGGAGATCACCGTCATCGACTACTGAACGCTCGATTCGGGGCATCTCGAGCGGTGTTGGATCCATTACGAACACCAGAAAGCCCCTGCTGCGGTGGACCCCCAGGCCTCGCTGCGCGCCTCGGACTTCGTCCTGTGGTGCTTACGTCGGCCGGGTTCGTCCACCACAGCAGCCCCTTTCTTTCCCACCCGTATCGGCCGATCGGACGGGCTACCGCGGGTGGGAATGAAAGGGGCTGCCGGTATCCGCGAAGACGGGCGCAGCAAGCACTGGACCGAACGAAGTGAGGGAAGCGCGCAGCAAGCCCCTCGAGCGGATACCGGCAGGGGCTTTCGTGGTGTTCATGACGAAAGTGAAGCAGGTATCCTCGTCTTCGAACCGGAACGCGACCACTAGCTGGTTCGCTAACAATTATGCCGAGTCCCGATGATACGGTGAGTATGGAACTCGGGACCGGCCTTGTTACCGCCCAGCGGCGGCCCGGCGACGACCGCGAGCCGAGCGAGCTGTACGACGACGTCCTGCGGCTGACCCGCGAGATCGAGGACGCGGGCCTGGACAGCGCGTGGGTGTCCGAACACCACTTCGAGGCGGACGGCTACCTCTCGGGGACGATGCCCACGCTGGGGGCGATGGCCGCCGAGACCGACGACCTCGAGATCGGCAGCTGCGTCGCGCTCGGGCCGCTGTACGACCCGATCCGGCTCGCCGAGGACGCGGCGACGGTCGATCTGCTCTCGGAGGGTCGGCTCACGCTCGGGCTCGCCATCGGGTCGAACCCGCGGGAGTTCGACGTCTTCGGCGTCCCGCGCGAGGAACGTGCCGAACGGCTCGCGGATCTCGTCCCGTTCCTGCGGGGTGCCTGGAGCGAGGGGAATCTCGAGTACGACGCCGAGTTCCACGACGTCCCGACGAACGTCTCGATCACGCCGAAACCCGTCGGTGGGGACGTGCCGGTTATGCTCGGGGGCGCGGCCAAACCCGCCGTTCGCCGCGCGGCCAGAATCGGCGACGGCTGGTGTGCGCCGTCCGCACTGTCGCTCGAGGGCGTCAGGAAACGCGTCGCGGACATCCGGAGCGTTCGCGAGGAGGAAGGGCTCGAGGGAGAGTTCACGATCTACGTCCTTCAGCACGGCTGGGTCGGCGACTCCCGCGAGGCGGCCTGGGAGGCGATGCGCGAGGGCTACTTCTACCTCCAGCGTCGCTACGCGGAGATCTTTTCGGGCGAGTCGGTCGACGAACTCGACGAGGGGCGCAAGCGGGAGCTGAAAGAACAGGCCATCTTCGGTACGTCCGAGCAGGTTCGCGAGGAACTCGAGACCTACCGCGAGACGCTCGGCGACGACGTTCACTTCATCCTCCGAACGTACTATCCCGGGGTCGAGACCGACGAGATGATCGACTGTGTTCACCGGCTGGGCGACGAAGTCGCCCCCAAACTTCGGTAGCTCCAGTCGAATCGCGGTAGAATAGAACTAACCGGTTTTGTAGACGCCTCGAGCGTCGGCAATGAGTGTCTCGGCCCCCACCGTGTAGACCTTGACGTCGACGGTGCCGACGTCGCTGCCACAGCGCACGACGTCGGCTTCGGCGTAGAGATCGCCCGTTCCTGCGCTGAGGTAGTCGATACGCATGTCGATCGTCGGGACGGGCTGGTCGACCAGCGAGACCAGCGCCGCGCCGCCGACGGTGTCGGCTAGCGTGAACGTGACGCCGCCGTGAGCCATCAGTTCGTCCTCGTTCCAGGAGAGCTCCTCGCGCATCTCGAGGCGACCCTCGGCGTGTCCGTCGGCACACTCGGTAACCTCGATCCCCAGCAGGGATGCGAAGGGCATCCCCTCGAAGAACGCTTCGATATCCATGCAACACGGTGCCGTACGAATCCTAATAAAAGTAACAGGCCGCTCGCGATTCCCGACGAGAGCGCGTCAGCGGTGATCGTAGACTCGCTTGACCTTCCCCACCTCCGTCCGCTCGATCGTTCCGTACTCGACCAGCTCGAGGACGTCGGGTCGGATGGAGAGGACGTTCCGCAGCCGCTCGAGGATCGTCTCGTGGAGTCGTTCGCGGTCGCCGTCGAACCCCCGAGTCAGCTCGACGGTCAGCTCCAGCCGATCCAGTTCGTCCTCGCGGGAGAGGTCGATCCGATAGTGGGGTGCCACCGCGTCGAACTCGAGGACGACGTCCTCGATCTGGCTCGGATACAGGTTGGCGCCCCGAACGGTGAGCAGGTCGTCGGCTCGACCGGTAACGCCGTCCATTCGCGCCATCGTCCGCCCACAGTCGCACTCGTCGATGGTGAGCGAGGTGAGATCTCCCGTCCGGTAGCGCAGGACGGGCAGCGCTTCCTTCGAGAGCGACGTCAGGACGAGTTCGCCCTCCTCGCCCTCCGGCAGGGGCTCGCCCGTCTTCGGGTCGACGATCTCCGGGAAGAAGTGGTCTTCCCAGATATGCATCCCGTCCTGAGCCTCGCGGCACTCGACGGCGACGCCGGGCCCGATCAGCTCCGAGAGGCCGTAGTTCTCGATCCCGACCGCGCCGAGGCGGTCCTCGAGTTCCGCGCGCATCGGCTCCGTACAGGGCTCGGCACCGTACAGCACCGTCGAGAGCGGGAGCTCGCGGGGATCGACGCCCACCTCGCGGGCGGTTTCGGCGAAGTACAGCGCGTACGAGGGCGTGCAGGCGATGGCGTCGCTCTCGAGGTCGCGGGCGAGCTCGACCTGACGCTGGGTGTTGCCGCTGCCCGTCGGGATCACCGTCGCGCCGAGGGCCTCGGCCCCGCCGTGGAAGCCGAGCCCGCCCGTGAAGAGGCCGTAGCCGTAGGCGTTCTGGACGGTATCTCCCGGTTCGATCCACGCGGCTTCCAGCGATCGAGCCATCACCTCGTCCCACAGCTCGAGGTCGCGCTCGGTGTAGCCGACGATCTTGGGTTTGCCCGTCGTGCCCGACGAGGCGTGGATACGCAGGAGTTCGTCGTCGTCGACGGCGAAGAGGCCGTCGGGATACTCGTCGCGGAAGTCCTCTTTCGTCGTGAACGGCAACCGTTCGAGGTCGTCGACTGACTGTACGTCTTCGGGCGAAACGCCGGCCTCGTCCAGCCGCTCGCGGTAGAGCGGGACGTTCTCGTAGGCGTGAGCGACGGTGTCGCGGAGCCGCTCGGACTGCAGCTCCCGGCGCTCCTCGAGGCCGGTTCGCTCGGTAGTGCCTGCCATGGCTCGTCCCGAGTGCACGATACCGAGTACCAAAGTTTTGATCCCCGCTCGTCAGCGAGCGCGTTCGCTCGCGGCTGACGGCTGTAGAAAACGACCGGCGTCCGCTATTCGAACTTCTCGAACGGCTGGTCGCAGGCGTTGCAGTAGTGCATCGACCGGCAGAGCGACGGCCCCTTCGGGTGTTCGCGGACGGTGTCCGTCGACTCGCAGTACGGACACTCCGCGCCCGCGTCCTCGCCGCCGGTCGTGACACTCGGATCTCGGGACCGTCTCATATGCTCAGCCCGAACTCCCGGAGATCGTCTTTCCCTTGTTCGGTTACCATCTCGATCGTCCACTCGGGGCTCCAGACGAGTCGCAGTTCCGCGTCGTCGACGCCCTCGACGTCGGCCGCCGTCTCCTGGACCTGCTCGGTGAGCATGTCCCTGGCTGGACAGCCCGAGTAGGTTAACGTCATGTCGACGACTGCGTGTCCGTCCTCGAGGGTCACGCCGTAGATCAGCCCGAGGTCGACGATGCTGATCGGCATCTCGGGATCCTCGATCTCGTAGAGGGCCTCCCAGACGTCGGCCTCGACGCCCGTGGCGTCCTCGCCGGTCGCCGGCAGCTCTTCGGCGCCCTCGCCCTCGCGGTAGTCGGTGTACGCACACGGCGTCGCGTCGGCGTCCGGATCCGGAATCTCGCTGCTCATTCTGGTTTCTCCATGATTTTGGTGGTGTCGCTGCGCCCGAGGTCGCGATAGGTGTGGGTCAGCTCGTCGTGGAGGTCGGCCCACGCGTCGGTGTGGTTCCCGTCCCGGCCGCGCTTCTCGGGAAGCATCTCCTCGGTGATCTCGAAGGTGTCGTCGTCGACCTGCGGGCTGACCGGCACCTCGAGCTCGAGGGACTCGAGGTAGGGTACCACGATCGAGAGCCACTCCTCGCCCAGCTCCTCGAGCGTCGCGTCGCGGAGTCTCAGCTCGACGATGTCGTTCTCGACGTCGGGATCGACCGGCTCGAACAGCGTCAACGCGTGGGGGAACAGCCGATCGAGGGCGTCCTGCAGGCGCTCGTGACCCCCCTCACCGTCGGCCAGGCGCTCGACCCAGTTCTGGGCGTGCTCTAAGTGGTACCCCTCCTCGCTCTGGATCTTGCCGACGCGATCGGCGATCTTCGGGTACGTCGACTTCTCGAGGGACTCGAGTCGGAGCTCCTCGGCGGCGTCATAGAGGTACGACCGGAGGACGGCGTCGGCCCAGTCGCCCTCCTCGAAGGGGAGTTCGACCAGCGTGGCGTGGCGGAAGTCGGCGGGATCGCGCTCGTAGACCAGTTCCTGCTCCTCGAAACCGAGATCCTCGAGGACGTCGTACCACAGCCGGGCGTGACCCAGCTCGTCCTGGGCGTTGTTCGCCAGCGCGAGATCCGACTCGAGGGTCGGCGCCCGGACCTGCCATTCGGTGTAGCGCTCGGCGAGCACGAACTCGTCGTCGGCCAGCCGCTTGAGCAGCGTCTCGAGGGCCTCGCGCTCGCGGGCCTCGAGCTTCCCTGGGTCTAGGGTCGCCGCCATCAGTCGTCACCCCGCTGTCGCTCGGCGGTGGCCTGTTCGTCCTCGCTTTCGACGACCTCGCGGGCGTCCTCGCCGGTGGTGTTGTAGGCGGTCGCCCAGCGGTAGCTTCTGTCGGTGGCGCCGCCGAAGGCGACGTCTTCGCTGTCGATCTCGCCGATCTCCTCGCGGGGAACGACCCAGAGGCTGTTCGTCGGTTTGCGCCGGCCGTGCTGGATCGCGGCGAACTGTTTGGCCATCTCGCGGTCCGGTGCGTGAACGTTGCCGCAGTGGGTGTGGTACCCACCCGTCTTCTCCTGGCGAAACACTTCCCAGATCATGGTCAGTCGGCCGCCTGCGGCGCGTGGCCGCCGGCGGTTGTGGCGTCGTCCTCGATCGTGTCACGAACCCACTGAACGGCCTCCTGGGCCTGCTTCCGGCCGTTGATCTGTCCGAGTCCGGGCTCGTAGTCGTTTTTAGCGATGGTGAAGAACTCCTCCCAGTCGAGGTCGCTTTCCTCGACGGCGTAGGTGCCGTCGTCGCGCTCGCGAATGCGAGGTTCGTCGGGGATCTCGAGGCCGTGCTTGCGAGCCTTCGGGATGTACTGATCGAGGAAGGCGTCGCGCAGCGCGTCGTTGGACTGCTGTTTGAGCCCCACCGAGGCGGCGAAGTCGTGGTGGGTGCTCTTGTCGTCGGTGGGCCCGAAGAACTGGATGATGCGGGGCCACCACTCCTCGAAGGCCTCCTGGGTCATCCGCTGTTCCTTCCGCGAGCCGGTCATCAGCTCCTTGAGGATGTCCTCGCCGTGTTTGACGTGAAAGCCCTCCTCGAAGCAGACCTTGTCCATCGCGTGGGCGTAGGGCTCCCAGCTCGTTCGACGAAGCGTCGCCTGCCGGCGCATCGCTGCCCCGTCGACGAAAAACGAGATCATCGGAATCTCGACCCAGCTCTTCAGCGGGTAATGAAAACAGTTGAGGAACTTGCCGTCGCCGTTCGCCAGATCCTCGAGCATCTCCCCGCGAGTCTTGACGCCCAGCGACTCGGCGGCACGGTACAGCAACTGGCCGTGGCCGATCTCGTCCTGGACCTTCGCCGAGAACGCCAGCTTCCGGTCGATACTGGGCGCCTGGCGGATGAACGGCCGCTCGAGGTAGGCGCCCATGATCTCGCTGTTGGCGTGGAACTCGATCATCCGCGTCGCGGCCTCCCGGTACTCCCGTGGCAGGTCGTCCGCGGGGCTGAACTCCCGGGGGCCCGCGCGTTCTTTGACTGTATCCAGGTCCATGATCTCATTATAAACTACGACAGTTGCGTCCTTAGCAGTTGACCGCCACATAACGGGGTTTTAAGTATTCGCACAAGTTTTCTAATATACGTTCGCATGATCGACGAGTGTCTCGCCGTGGAGTTCAGGGTTCGAAACGACGACTGCCCGCTCGCGGAGGCGAGTCGCGACGTCGGTGTCGAGATCGACGCGCGAGCGCCCCAGCGGCGCAGCGACGGCTACGACCTTCTGCAGTTCAGTTCGGCGAGGACGGACCGACTCACGGCGCACTTAGACGACGACGATCGGATCTCGTACCTACATGTTTCCCGGACTGACGGCCGTTCGCGATATCGGTGTCTCTCGAAACACCCCTGCGTCGTCCGACGACTCATCGACGGCGGTCTCATCGTCGAGACCCTGCGATACCGCGATGGGGAGGCACGGATCTTCGGCGCGGTCGTCGGCCGCGATGTGCTGAAAGGCGTCATGGAGGCGGCCGGCGAGACCATCGGCGTCAAACTCGAGCGAGTCTACCCTCTCGAATCGGAAGCCACGGAGTCGCCCAGCCAGCGGTGGGAACTCACGCCGGCCCAGGAGGAGTGTCTCCGGACGGCCCTCGAATCGGGCTACTTCGAGATCCCGCGACAGGCCAGTTCCGAGGCGGTCGCCGGCGAACTCGGGATCAGCAAGTCGGCGCTTCTCGAGCGACTCCGCCGGGCCGAGGCGACACTGTTCGAACAGATGTTCTCCTGACTCGAATGACTCGAGAGCCGACCGTCGGTCGATCGAACTCGCGTCGACGGCCCGTTCCGTCGGGCGATTCTCGAAGTAAATTATTTATGCTGTGATTCTGATACGTATCATATGGCGTACAGCTACGAGCCACACTACTTCGAGGACTTCGAGGAAGGACAGACGTTCGAGAGCGTCGGACGCACGGTAACGGAGGCCGACTTCGTCATGCACTCGGCGCTGGCCGGCGACTGGACGGAACTGCACACGAACAAAGAGTACGCCGAGGACAGCGCGTTCGGCGAGCGGATCGCCCACGGTCCGATGACGTTCGTTCAGGCGACCGGGTTCGTCTACCGTACCGGAATCGTCGAACGGACCGCATTCGCGTTCCTCGGGATGAATTACATGGACCTGCCGAACCCGGTCTACATCGGTGACACGCTCTCGCTCGAGATTGAGGTCACCGACGTCAAGGACGCCGGCAGCCGTGACGATGCCGGACTGGTCGTCCTCGACACCGAGATGACCAATCAGGACGGCACTGTGGTCTTTCAGGGCGACATGAAGTTTCTCATCAAAACCAGGGAGTGAGGTGAGGGCGTTCGACTCGAGCTCCATCACTGTCGAGGTGACTGTCATGGGGTACCGCTTCCGGCGACTCAAGAATATAAGATATACGAGTGAATATACGAAATATAAAGAAACTATCTATTAAGCGTATCGTCCCGATATACTCAGAACCGTTACGGAGACCATCATTACCGCCGAAGTAGCTGTATCAACGGCTGTCTGCTGTAATTTTCCTGATTTTGCTCTTAGTTGTGTCCTCGAGCGCTATCACCCACTTATACGCTAGAGCGCTACTGAAGCGAGAACGCGCACTACATACAATATATGATATAAATATAAATATAACATGATATGCGTCCATACTCGAGCGTGCGTTCGGTCCTGTATCGATTCGTTCCCGTGGACATCGGCCGCCGAACACCTTCGTTCGACGCCGGGAGGACTGCTCGAGACCGAACATTTACCTCCACCGTCAGTGTGGGTAGGCGTAATGTCACTGCTCGTTCCGTTCGACGGTTCGGTGCTTGCGAGGAAGGCGCTCGAGCGCGCTTCGACGTTCGGAGACCTCCTCGAGGAAGACGTGGTCGCCCTGACGGTCGTTCCCGACGACGAGGAGTACGCCCGGAATCGGGGCTGGATCGGAGAGGGTGAGCCGTTCGATCCCGAGGCGATCGCTTCGGGAATGCAGCGACGCGTCGCGGACATCGCACCGGAGGCGACGTTCCGCGTCGAGCGCGTCAGTTCCGACGAGCCGACCGCGACCGCGACGACGAACGTCGTCCGGGAGATCAAACGGATCGCCGCCGAGATCGGCGCCAGCGTCGTCTTCATCGGCTCGGAGAACGCGGGATCGGTGATCTCTCCGCAGTCGAGCGTCGGGAGTCCCGTCGCGAACGACCACCGGTACGACGTCTACGTCGTTCGCCACTCCGAGGCCGAGATCGGCAACGTCGAGGACATCGACTCCGTGCGCTCGTAGCGGCGTGGTGACACTGCGCCGATCCCGAATGCCGCTCGAGGACGACGATCGGAGGAACGTTTATTCGACTGAGCGACCTCGGGTCAACTAAGACATGGTCGACCGCAACGGGTGGGACGCCGACGCGTCGGTGTCGGCGGGACCATCCCACGACCCGCCCGCGTCGTTCGTCGAACAGGCGAACGTGACCGAGGAGGGCGTCTACGACGCGTTCGAGACGGAGTGGCCCGACTGCTGGGAGCGAGCAGCGGACCTGCTGTCGTGGGAGCGGGAGTACGACACGGTTCTCGAGGCCGACGACGCCCCGTTTTACGAGTGGTTCTCGGGTGGTCGGCTCAACGCCTCGTACAACTGTTTGGATCGTCACCTCGAGGCCGGACGGAAGACTCACGCGGCGATCCGATGGGAGGGCAAGCGCGGCGAGCGCGAGACCTACACCTACCAGGATCTGGCGACGGCGGTAAACGAGTTCGCGGCGACACTGCTGGATCTCGGGGTCGAGGAGGACGACATCGTCACGCTGTACCTGCCGATGATCCCCGAGTTGCCGATCGCGATGCTCGCCTGCGCGCGGATCGGCGCGCCCCACTCGGTCGTCTTCGCGGGACTGTCTGCCGACGCGCTCGCGACCCGGATGGACGCCGCCGACAGCGAGTTCCTGGTGACCTGTGACGGCTACTACCGCCGCGGGGACGCGTTCAACCAGAAGAGCAAGGCCGACAACGCCCTGATTTCCCTCGACCAGGACGTCGAGACCGTCGTCGTCGACCGCCTCGGCGACGACCTTCCCCACGTGCTCGGCGAGCGGGAGCACGACTACGACGAGCTGGTCGCGGCCCACGCCGGCGAGACCGTCGAGCCGGTCACCCGAGATGCCGAGGACATGCTGTTTCTGATGTACACCTCCGGCACGACGGGCGAACCCAAGGGCGTTGTTCACACGACGGGCGGCTACCTCGCCCACGTCGCCTGGACCTCGCGGGCGGTGCTCGACGTCAAACCCGAGGACACCTACTGGTGTGCGGCCGACATCGGCTGGATCACGGGCCACTCCTACATCGTCTACGGCCCCCTCGCGCTGGGGACGACGACGATCATGTACGAGGGCACCCCCGACTACCCCGACCGGGACCGCCTGTGGGAGATCGTCGACCGGAACGCGGTCGACGTCTTCTACACCGCGCCGACCGCGATCCGGGCGTTCATGAAGTGGGGCGAGGAGTACCCTTCGAAACACGATCTGTCCTCGCTGCGCCTGCTGGGAACGGTCGGCGAGGCGATCAGCGCCCGTCCGTGGAACTGGTACCGGGACCACATCGGCGGCGGCGAGGCACCGATCGTCGACACCTGGTGGCAGACCGAGACCGGTGCGATCACCGTCTCGACGCTACCCGGCGTCGACGAGATGAAACCCGGCTCGGCCGGCCCCTCCCTGCCGGGGATCGACGCGCGCGTCGTCGACGCAGAGGGCGACCGCGTCGATCCCGGCGAGACGGGCTACCTGATCATCGCCCGTCCGTGGCCCGGGATGGCCCGCACGCTGTACGACGGCGACGAGCGGTACCGCTCGGAGTACTGGAGCCAGTTCGCCGAGCCCGAGAACGATCGGTGGTGGTACTTCAGCGGCGACGCGGCGACGGTCGACGAGGACGGCTACATCACCGTCATGGGTCGGGTCGACGACGTCATCAACGTCGCCGGACGGCGGCTGAGCACGATGGAGATCGAGGGGGCGATCACCGGCGTCGATGGGGTCGTCGAGGCCGCCGTCGTCGGCCGCTCGAGCGAGGCCGACGGAACCGAGGTCTGTGCCTACGTGAGTACGGAGGCCGACTGCGATCCTGACGGCGACCTCCGCGACCGAATCGTCGAGAGCATCGAGTCCTCGATCGGTCCGATCGCCACCCCTGGGTCGGTCGTCTTCACGCCCGAACTTCCCAAGACCCGCTCGGGCAAGATCATGCGTCGCCTGCTCGAGGACGTTGCGAACGGCAACCAGCTGGGCGATACGAGCGCGCTCCGCAACCCCGAGATCGTCGGGGAGATCCAGACCGAGGTACAGACCGAGTAGTACGCTTCGCGAACGCGACGTTTGCGAAACGTGGAAGTTCCCCTCTTTCGATCGCCATCCCGGTGAGTAACCGGCGCCTACTCGGCCCGTGTCGATACAGTTATTTTCGCCGACTCAGAATACCCGAAGCGTGAGTCTCGAGGAGCCCGAGCCCGCCGCCGTCTCTCGCGAGCAGTACGAGTCGCTTCTCGACGCCGCCGAGACCTACCGTGAGGCGCTGGTCGTCCGCTGTTGCGGGGAGGTCGGTCTCCGTCCGGCCGAACTGACGCGGGTGACGATCGGCGCCATCGACCAGGTGCGGACCGATCCCCCCCGGTATCTGCTCCGCCTCCCCGAGTCGCGAGTTGCGTACCTGCCGACCGGGGTCGAGCGGGAGCTACGACGGTACGCGCGGAGCAACGGGCTCTTGAGCGACGACCCGGTGTTCTCGGTCTCGACGCGGCGGCTGCAGATGCTCGTAACCGAGGTCGCAGCGCGGGCAAGCGAGCGGTTCGACGAGCCTGCGCTCGAGGACGTTTCGACGGACGGTCTCCGGCGGTACTTCCTCGAAACCGCGCTGACCGATCACGAGATCAACCCGCTGGTCGTCAAGCGCGTCGGCGGCTGGGGGAGCTTCGAGGCCCTCGAATCCTACCTGCCGAGCCCGACCGATGCGGAGATCGTCGACGAGTTCGCCGCGGTCGAAACGGGCTCGAGCGCTCGCTCCGGGAACAGAGCTTCGGTAAGCGACAGCAGCGTCGTTCGATCGCTGCTCGGGGCGAGCGAGCGCTGCGCGCTGGTTCGCCTCGACGCCGATGGCTACGTCGACCGCTGGAACCGGAGCGCGGAGTCGGTCTTTGGCTACCGCGCGGGCGAGATCGTCGGCACCCACGTCTCGACGCTGTACGCCGAGGAGGCAGTCGAGCGGGGTCGGCCCGACCAGACGCTGACCCGGGCCCTCGAGGAGTCGGGCTACGAGGCCGAGGGCTGGCGCGTCCGCAGGGACGGAAGCCGGTTTCGCGCGACCGAGATCGTCACGCCGCTGCGCGACGATCGACACCGGCTACAGGGGTTCGCGCTGCTGGTTTACGACGTCTCGGAGTACCACGACCGCCTCGAGGAGGTTCGCTCGGACCGCGAGATGCTCGAGCAGGTGTACGACGTCGCTACCCGCCACCGGGCGTTGACGGACGCGTTGCTCGAGGCCACGAGCCACGAGGCGGTCGAAGCCGCGACCTGTCAGGCCCTTACCGAGGGACGTACCTACGACGTCGCCTGGATCGATCGGACGACCCACTCGGACCGCCACGGAAACTGGCGAACGGCCAGCGGTCTCGAGGCCGAGCGCGTCGATCGGCTCGTTCCCGAGGACTGGAGCGAGCCCCACCCCTCGGCTCCGGATCGAGAGCCCAGCTCTCGCGGTGACGGGGTGGATTCCGGGACCGCGCTCTCGAGGAGTGACGAATCGACCGTCAGCATCCCGGAGACGGCCGACGCGCGGTCGGTTTCGGTCGTGACGAACGTCGAGGCGACGCTCGGGGACGACGCCGGGAGCTTCGAGGGCCGCGTCGCGGTCGTTCCGCTGTGGTACGGTGACACGGTGTACGGACGACTATCGGTCGCGACCGAACGGACGGAAGCGTTCGGCGAGGCCGAACGGGCGTGGCTCGAGACGATCGGCCGCCAGGTCGGGTACGCGATCGCCGCGATCCGCCGGCGAAACCTCCTGCTGTCGGATCGCGTAGTCGAACTCGAGTTCGTCTGCCGAGACGAGAGCTCGTTCTTCGTCGAGACGACGCGGCGGCTCGACTGTCGGTTCCAGCTGGACTCGCTCGTCCCGCTCTCGGACTCGACGCAGCTGTACTACGTCCGCCTCGAGGGCGCGTCGCCGGCCGAGGTCTTCGAGCGCGCCGAGGCCGATCCGGGGATCAGCGACTGCCGACTTATCGAGACCTACGAGGACGCCTGTCGGCTCGAGTTCGTGGTCGAGGGCTCCTCGCCGACGCTGACGCTGACCGAGTACGGCGTCACCGTCTGCGAGGCGCGCTTCGAGGGGGGCACCGCAACGATCACGGCCGAGTGTGCGGCCGACGCCGACATCCGGACGATCGTCGCCGGGCTGCGGTCGGCGTTTCCCGACTCCGAACTGGCCGGAAAGCGCGAGACCGAACGGCCGGTTCAGACCGGTCGGGAGTTCCGGGAGGGGTTAGAGGAGCGACTGACCGACCGCCAGGAGGCCGCGCTGCGGGCCGCCTACTCCGGAGGATACTACGACTGGCCTCGCGAGAGCACGGCCGAGGAGATCGCCGACGCGATGGGCGTCTCCTCGCCGACGCTGCACAGCCACCTCCGGAAGGGCCAACACGAGCTGTTGCGGACGTTCTTTGACGACCCGTCGGGCGAGGAGTAGTCGGATCGACGAACGACGAACGGGCTCACGGCACAAACCTAGGTCCTTAGTGTCGGCCGCCGTTCGTCGCCCACCTGCCGACGGCGCGCCTCGGTGGTCGTCGTCGCGCGACCGAATCGGATCGATGACGGTCACGATTTCCGGCCGATATCGTCTCGACTAGTTAGACCGCTGTCACTGGTTCCCCCGGAATTCGGGGCTCGTTTTGTACAACTAGAGGCAGGCTTTACTATGGCTGTTGTATACTGAGTGGTTGTACCATGTCACAGGACGACGTCAGTCTGGAGGCGCGGCTCGAGGAGCAGGATACCTTCGAGCCGCCCGAATCGTTCGTCGAACAGGCGAACGTAACGGACGAGGGGATCTACGAGGAGTTCGAGGAGAACTGGCCGGAGTGTTGGGAGGGGGCAGCCGACCTGCTCTCCTGGGAGCAGGAGTACGACACCGTCCTCGACGAGGGGGACGCGCCGTTCTACGAGTGGTTCGGCGGCGGCAAACTCAACGCCTCTTACAACTGCATCGACCGGCACGTCGAGTCGGGTGACGGCGATCGAACCGCCGTCGAGTGGGAGGGCGAACTCGGCGAGACCCGTTCGTACAGCTACAAGGAACTCTTAGAGGAGGTTCAGGCTGTCGCCGCGACGTTCCGTGACCTCGGTGTCGAGGAGGACGACGTCGTCACGCTGTACATGCCGATGATTCCGGAACTGACGATCGCGATGCTTGCCTGTGCGCGGATCGGCGCACCCCACTCGGTCGTCTTCGCGGGCTTCTCCGCCGACGCGCTCGCGACGCGGATGAACTCCGCGGACAGCGAGTACCTCGTCACCGCCGACGGCTACTACCGCCGCGGCGACGCGCTCGATCACATCTCGAAGACGAACGAGGGCCTCGAGGACGTCGACCACGAGACGACGACCGTCGTCGTCGACCGCCTCGGCGACGACCTGGACCACTCGCTCGAGGACGGCCAGCACGACTACGAGGAACTGGTCGACGAGAACCGCGGCGAGACCGTCGAGCCCGTGACTCGAGACGCCGAGGACATGCTGTTCTTGATGTACACCTCGGGGACGACGGGCCAGCCCAAGGGCGTCAAACACACGACCGCGGGCTACCTGGCGTACACCGCCTGGACCTCCGAGGCGGTGCTCGACCTGGAGCCCGGCGACACCTACTGGTGTTCGGCCGACATCGGCTGGATTACGGGCCACTCCTACATCGTCTACGGCCCCCTCGCGCTGGGGACGACGACGGTGATGTACGAGGGAACCCCCGATTACCCGGAGAAAGACCGGTTCTGGGAGATCGTCGAGAAGAACGAGGTCGACGTCTTCTACACGGCACCGACGGCCATTCGAGCGTTCATGAAGTGGGGCAAGGAGTACCCGGAGAAACACGATCTCTCCTCGCTGCGCCTGCTGGGAACGGTCGGCGAGCCGATCAATCCGCGGGCCTGGAAGTGGTACTACACGCACATCGGCAACGAGGAGTGTCCGATCGTCGACACCTGGTGGCAGACCGAAACCGGCGGCCACATGATCACCACGCTGCCGGGCGTCAACGACATGAAACCCGGCTCCGCCGGTCCGGGACTCCCCGGCGTCGACACGCGAATCGTCGACGCACAGGGTGACGAAGTCAGTGCCGGCGAGGCCGGCTACCTCACCGTTCAGAAGCCCTGGCCCGGTATGCTCCGGACGCTGTATCAGAACGACGATCGGTTCATCGAGGAGTACTGGGAGGAGTACTCCGACCCCGATGCCGACGAATGGGTGTACTTCCCCGAGGACGGCGCGAAGATCGACGAGGACGATTACATCACCGTCCTCGGTCGGGTCGACGACGTGATCAACGTCTCCGGCCACCGGCTGGGGACGATGGAGATCGAGAGCGCGATCGTCGGCGTCGAGGGCGTCGCCGAGGCTGCGGTCGTCGGCGGCGACCACGACGTGAAAGGCGAGGCCGTCTACGCCTACGTCATCACCGAGGACGGCTACGAGGGCGACGACGAACTCTCCGAGCAGATCGTCGAGGGCGTCGTCGACGCGATCGGCCCGATCGCGAAACCAGAGGAGGTCGTCTTCACGCCCGAACTCCCGAAGACCCGTTCGGGCAAGATCATGCGCCGCCTGCTCGAGGACATCGCGAGCGGAAACGAACTCGGTAACACGTCGACGCTTCGCAACCCCGAGGTCGTCGACGAGATTGCGGAGCAGGTGCAGGACTAAGCGTCCTGTCTTCCTTTCGAAACAACTCACAAACCACGACACGACACGTGAACGCGCTAATATGACAGAGAATACCACTCAAGACACCGACGACGCCGTCGAAACCGACGGCGGGGTCAAGACCGAGGAGTACCTCGATAAGGAGATAAACATCTTCAAACCAGCGACACCGTTTATGCGGGATCACCTGAAGGTGATCTGGCTGTCGTTTCTCGCCTGGATCCTCGTCGTCTTTGGCCCAACGACCGCAACCTTCCTCGCACCGGATCTGATGACCGAGACGACGATCCTCAACGGCTTCCCGCTGCACTTCGTCCTGACGGCGATCTTTACGCCGCTGGCGGCACTCTTGCTGTCTGTCGGCTACGCGATGCAGCGCGACCGGCTCGACACGAAGTACGGCATCTCTCACGAGACCGAAGAGGAGACCGACTCCGGCACCGTCGCTGCCGACGGAGGTAACGAATGATCGAAGCGATCGACCCGATCGTCATGCAGGAGACGGCGCTGGACGTCGGCGACTTCAAGCTGCTTCCGGCGCTGACCGTCGTCGCGATGCTGGTGTTGTTCCTTGCCGTCGGCTACTTGTTCCGCGTCGCCGCGGTCGACGAGCTGTGGGTCGCCGGCCGCTCGATCGGCTCGATCGAGAACGGGATGGCGATCGGCGCCAACTGGATGAGCGCCGCCTCCTATCTCGGCGTCGCCTCCCTGATCGCCCTCTCGGGCTACTTCGGGCTGGCGTACGTCGTCGGCTGGACGACGGGGTATTTCATCCTGCTGATCTTCCTGGCCGCGCAGTTCCGCCGGTTCGGGAAGTACACCGCACCCGACTTCGTCGGCGACCGGTTCTACTCCGACTGGGCACGCGGTATCGCGGCGTTTACCACGCTCGCCATCGCGTTTACCTACGCCATCGGTCAGGCCAGCGGGATGGGGCTGATGGCCCAGTACATCTTCGGCATCTCCTACGAGGCCGGCGTCATCGGGCTGATGGCCGTCACCATCGCCTACGTCGCCCTCTCGGGGATGCTCGGCACGACGAAGAACATGGCGATCCAGTACACCATCCTGATCATCGCCTTCACGCTCGGTCTGTACGCCGTCGGCTGGACCGAGGGATGGTCGACGGTGCTGCCCTACCTCGAGGCCGGACCGCAGGTCGCCGAGGCGGCGAGCATCGAGGCGCAGTTCGTCGAGCCGTTCGCGGCGGCGGGCTACTACGGCTGGATCGCGCTCGCGTTCAGCCTGATCGTCGGCACCTGTGGACTCCCGCACGTGCTGGTTCGGTTCTACACGGTCGACAACGAGCGGACGGCCCGCTGGTCGACCGTCTGGGGCCTGTTCTTCATCTGCCTGCTGTACTGGGGAACGGCCACCTACGCGGCGTTCGGCGGCCTGCTGTACGATCGCGAGGTGACCGGCGGTGACGGGTTCGCACAGATGCTCGGCGTCGAGGCCGACGCGCTCGTCGTCCTTACGACGCAGCTCGCGGGCCTCCCCGAGTGGCTGGTCGGACTGGTCGCCGCGGGCGCCGTCGCGGCGGCGCTTGCGACCACCGCCGGCCTGTTCATCACCGCCTCCTCGGCGGCCGCACACGACATCTACACGAACCTCTACAAGGAGAACGCGACCCAGCGCGAACAGATGCTCGTCGGTCGCTTGACGATCGTCGGGATCGGTATCCTCGTGGCGCTGATCGGACTCAACCCACCGGCGCTGATCGGCGAACTCGTCGCGATGTCGTTCGCGATCGCCGGCACCGTGTTCTTCCCCGTGTTCTTCCTCGGACTCTGGTGGGAGAACACGACCCGGGAGGGCGCACTGGCCGGGATGCTCACGGGCATCGCGCTCTCGTTCGGCGCGATCCTCAACGACACTGCGATCCCGATGTACACGGGCTACGAGGAGGCCGTTATTCCCGCAGTCGCAACGTGGCTGCCAGGGACCTCCTCGGCCCTCGTCGGCGTTCCGGTGGTGTTCGCCGTGATCATCGTCGTCTCGCTGGTCACCGACGAGCCGCCACAGGACGTCAAGCGCCTCGTTCGACAGTGTCACAGTCCCGAACCGATGAGCAAGATGGAATCGGCCGAAGACGCCGCAGCTGACGGCGGTACCCCCGCAGACGACTAACCATGTACGATACGATACTCGTCCCGACCGACGGAAGCGACACCGCCGAATACGCGGTCGAACACGCGATCGAGCTCGCCGAAAAGTACGGCGCCGACGTCCACGCGCTGTACGTCGTCGACACGAGCGCGATCGACGTCAGCCTGGGCACCGAGCAGGTCGATCGCATCCAGCAGGGCAAGTTCGGCGACATGCCCGAACTCGAGCAGCGAGCCAACGAGGCGACGGGCGTCGTCGCGGCGAAAGCCGAGGCCCACGACATCGACGTCACAGAGGCGGTCGTCGCCGGACAGCCACACAAGCAGATCAGCAACTACGCGGCGGACAACGACGTCGACTTGATCGTAATGGGGTCGGCCGGTCGCAGCGGCGTCCGGCGAGCACTGCTCGGCAGCGTCGCCGAGCGGACGCTGCGCTCGACGACGGTTCCGGTGTTGGTCGTCGACAGAGAGGACTGACCCGCCGGCGGCTCCGCCACGTTCCGTTTTCCGCTCTCACTGTTCGTTCGACGCCACCTCGAGACTCGTGACGAACCCGAAGTACGCGACGATCCCTGCGAGCATGAACATGTAGTACGCCCAGGTCGGCCCCTCGAGGACCCGGAAGATGATCTCGACCATCGTCACCCAGCTGACGGCGAAGACCAGGTCGACGAAGATCCCCCACCGCTGTTCGCGCGCGTTCTCGAGCCACTCGCCGAAGTTCGTCATCGGGTGGACGGTTCCGTCGGCGCGTCGAAAAGCCTGCCGCTGTCCCGCCGACTCCCGCTGACGAAGCGAAACCCCCTAACCCCGGCCGGGACTGAACCTCGATATGAACGAGACAGCCGAGGTCGCCGTCCTCCGGCTCGGTCACCGCCCCGGCCGGGACGAGCGGATGACGACCCACGTCGGGCTGACGGCGCGTGCGCTCGGGGCCGACCGCGTCTGGATCCCCGACAACGCCGGCCAGTCCCTCGAGACCGTCGCCGACATCACCGACCGCTTCGGCGGCCCCTTCGAGGCCGAACTGACCGATTCGCCACAGGCGCTGATCCGGAACTGGGAGGGTCGAGTCGTCCATCTCACGATGTACGGCGAGCGGATCCAGGACGTCGAGAGCGAGATCCGTTCGGCCCGAGAGGACGACGGGGAGCCGCTGCTGGTCGTCGTCGGCTCCGAGAAGGTACCGTTCGACGTCTACGAGGCTGCCGACTGGAACGTCGGCGTCACTAACCAGCCCCACTCCGAGGTAGCAGGCCTCGCAGTGTTTCTCGATCGGCTGTTCGAGGGCCGTGAACTCGAGCGCGAGTGGGAAGATGCGGATCGCGAGGTAATTCCCATGGAGACGGGCAAGCGCGTCGAGTCGCTCGAGGATTAGAGCAGTCCCGATCCCCAGAGAATCGTCAGTACGGAGCCGACAATTCCGAGCAGTCCGGCGATACGTCCCTTCCGAGCGTCGTCCATACGATCGGCATCGCTACCGGAACGGCATATGTTTTCTCCGAGGTGTGGCGAAATATAATCCACTGTGGCACGGCAGCAGAACGACACCGCCGCTCGAGGTGGTCGTCTGGACTCACAAGGGAGCGAATACGGTAATTTTACGCTTACAACGCGCAATACAACGCCTCCGAGCCGCGGATAATTTCAACGGGGAACGACCGACCGGAACAGGCGAAGGGGACGAAGCAGCCGAGCACCGACCAGCCGTACTACCGCACCGACACCGGTCTCGGACTCGTCGAGGGCGTACCCCGTGCCGACCCGCTCGATCGGCCCCGAGTCGCCGACGGTCTCGAGGACGCGCTCGAAGTCCTCGTCGGGCAGCCCCGTTCGATCCTGCAGTTCCGTACGCGACAGCGGCCCGTCGGCCTCCCGAAGCTCCTGAAGGACCGCCCAGCCGTGGGCCGAGACGAGGTAGTACTCGTTTTCCGAAATATCGTCGTCGGGTTCGCTCGAGCGGTCGATCCCGAGACAGAGGTCGTACAGCGAGTCGAGACAGAGCCACGCAGCGACGGCGGCGAGGACGCCGAGGACGACGGAGCCGTCGTCGACCGCCAGGAACGCGAACACGACTCCGCCGACCACGCCGAGGACGGCTCCGGCGGCGGCGTCCGGATAGCCACGCGTGGTACAGACGGCCCTGAGCGCGTCGAGGGCGACGAGTCCCGCCGGAATCGCGACCACCGACCCGGCCGAGAGATCCGCCAGCGCGTAGAAGACGACGAGTACGGCCGTCACTCCGGCGATCCCCACCGGATCGAGCTCGTCGCCCAGCGCCGCTCGAAACGACGTCATCGTTCGGTCGAACGTCATATCAACCTATATACCTTTGTGATCCTCGAGCGGAGGCTGTCGGTTCGGCACGTCGTCGCTCAAAAGACTTAATGGCCACATCGCGCTACGTGTAGGCAATGGCTTTTGAGGACCTGCTCGAGGATCCGGTCATCCAGAAGTACTTGCACGAGCTGGTCGGTCCCACGGGGATGCCCGTTGCGGCGGCGCCGCCGGACGGGGAAGTGACCGACGAGGAGCTTGCCGAGGAGTTGGATCTCGAGTTGAACGACGTCCGGCGCGCGCTGTTTATTCTCTACGAGAACGACCTCGCCAGCTACCGCCGGCTGCGCGACGAGGACTCGGGCTGGCTGACTTACCTCTGGACCTTCGAGTACGACAACATCCCGGAGAACCTAGAGGAAGAGATGTACCGGCTCCACGACGCCCTCGAGGACCGACGGGAGTACGAGCGCAACCACGAGTTCTACCTCTGTGAGATCTGTTCGATCCGCTTCGAGTTCGGCGAGGCGATGGACTTCGGCTTCGAGTGTCCCGAGTGTGGCTCGCCGGTCGAATCGATGGACAACAACCGCCTGGTCGACGCGATGGACGACCGCCTCGACGACCTCGAGGACGAACTGAACATCGACGCGGACGCCTGATGGTCGTACTCGCAACCAAACTCTACGTCGAAGGCGACGCCCGCGAACGCTCGCTTGACTCGTTGCGGTCGCTGATCGGCAACGAGATCGGTGAGCTCGACGCCGCGTTCGACCTCTCGATCCGAGAGGACGACTTCCCCGAAGTCAGCGTCGAGGGCGAGGACGCCGTCGTCGCCGAGAACGTCCTCCGCGAGGAGTTCGGCGAGATCGTCCCCGAACTCGAGCCCGGCGAGACCTACGTCGGCACGCTCGACTCCTGGAGCGACGAGGGTTTCGTCCTCGACGCCGGACGACCGGTCGAGATCCCGACCGACGAGCTCGGGCTCGGCCCCGGCTCGCCGACCCAGATCCGCGAGCGCTACGGCCTCGTCCAGCACCTGCCGATGCGGTTCGTCTACGGCGGCGAGCGATCCGATGGCGAGGGCGACCCCTCGCGGCTGGCCGACGAGGAACAGGACCGCCTCTACGAGTGGACCCGCGGCGACGGCCGGCTCAACGTCAACAGCGCCACGCGCGCCGAGGTCCGGGCGACGCTCAACCGCGCGGGCCACGCCCAGGACTACGTCACCGTCGAGCGACTCGGCTTGCTCGAGCAGAGCGTGATCTGTACCGAGGGCACCGATCCCCCGGGCCTGGTCGCGAGCGTCGGCGAGTACCTCCCCGCGGAGCTGCGATGTGTCGTTCCCTAGCATGAATCGGCGGCTCGCTCTCGCGGTGATCGCGGTCGCGTTGCTGGCGACGACGGCCGGCTGTTCGGCGATCTTCGGCGGCATCTCCGACGAGGAACTCGACCGCGAGCAGGAGTACGACGATCTGCAGGACAGCGACGCCGACGTCGCCGTCGACATCGAGGGCGGCACCGTCCTCACCAGCGGCGAGTTCCGTGCGGTGTACGACCTCAACGAGACCGATGAGCTCTCGCTGTACCGCTCGAGTTTCTACACCGAGGACGCACTCGACATCCACAGCGTCCGCTACTGGTACCCCAACGGGACAGAGGTAACGGGCTCGGATCTCGAGATCGATCAGGGTCGCTCGAGCACCGAGGTCGAGGTGCCGGACGGGAACGGCACGCTCGCGTTCTCGGGTAGCGCCGGCAGCCGAACCTTCCAGCTCCCGGCCTACGTCCACGGCTCCTACGAGGTGACCCTCTCGGAGGGGTACCGGACCTCGAACTTCCTGTTCGGCGACGTGAACCCCGGCGGGTACGAACGCGAGGTCGTCGACGACCGCGAGCGGCTGGTCTGGGACGAGGTCGACAGCACGATCTCGCTGCGCTACTACCTCACCCGAGACATTCCGCTGTTCGCCGGCCTCGTCGGGACCGTCGTCCTGCTCGGCGGCGCCGCGATGGCCTACTACTACCGGAAGGTCCAGAAGCTGAAAGAACAGCGCGAGGAGATGGGACTGGACGTCGAGATCGACGACGACTCTGACGACGGACCGCCGCCGGGGATGAAGTAGCCCAACTGTTCTCCCCTTCAGCTCAGCTCTCGAGCGAGACCGTCGTGACGGTCAGTCGCACCCGATCCGGATCGCAGTCCGCCCACTCGTTCTCCAGTTGTTCCCAGGCTCGTTCGTGATCGGTCTCGACGGCCGTTATCGTGACGCTGTCCTCGACGTCGACCGTCCGACTCGAGCGCTCGACGACGCGCGCGGTTACTGCAACCTGTCCACCGGTGTGAACCGACCGCTCGTCCGGCTCGATACGGACGAGCGAAACGATTGCCCGCTCCTCGCGACAGGTCGCCGTCGGCTGGCGGCGGAGCTGACCCCCCGCCTCGTCGCTCCGAACCACGGCGCCGCCGTCGTACGCAACCGTCTCCGAACCCGACCGGTACGAGAACGTTCCGAGTTCGATCGTTCCCTCATCGGCGACGGGGTCGCCGTCGACGGCGACCTCGAGTTCGGTTCCTCCCTGGTCGACGACAAGCGTCCCGTCGCCGGCCGGCAGCGCGGCCGTTCGACCCTCGAGCCCGTCGTAGCGGGCGAGTTCGCCGAGATCGGTCGCGAGGTCGGTCATTCCCCGTTCGGCCGTTCGAAGCTCCTCGGCCTCCCGTTGGTCATCGAGCAACTCGAATCCCGCGACCGAGAGGACCGCGACCGATCCCAGCACGATCCCGAGGACGAGCACGAACGAGAGCACCGCCGAGACCCCGCGATCTCCCGTGGAGTCGTCCCACGCCGTTCGCTCCCGGCTCATCGGTCGTCCCTCTCGAGCGTGACTCGATCGTCCTCGACGACGATCTCGATCGGTCCTCCCGAAACGGTGTTCGACTCGAGGTCGGCTGTGGCCGAAATCGGGACGTAGGCGATCGCGTCGACGGTATGTGCGGACAATCGGAGACAGTTTTCGTCGCTCGCAGCTTCGGGGCAGTCTCCTCGGGCTTCGACGGCGTAGCCGGTTCCCGCGACCGCTCGTGCGGCGTCGACACGGGCGACCGCTTCGGCGCCCTCGCCGTCGGCGAGGCGATCCGCGGTTTCGATCTCGCCGGCCAGCTCCTGTCCTACCGTCTCGAGGGAGCGCTCGGCGGCCCGTTCGGTTTCGGCCTCGAGGACGGCCCCGGCGCCCGCCAGCAGGACCGCGAGCAGCGCAGCCGAGATCCCGAGCGCGAGGACGTGCGTGACGGCCATCGTGACGCCCCGGTCCGTAGTGTCGTCGTCGATCACGGCTCGTCCTCCGGACAGCCCGCCTCGATCGTTCGCGTTCGTTCGGCACGGTGATCTGCGGACGCCGTGGTCACGCGGACGGTCGCGCTCTCCAGTTCGTTCGCGCCGTCGGCACGGTCGAGGCCGACACCTTCGAGTTCGACGTCGACCACTGTCGCGCTCGAGTGTACGCGGGCGTCCCGGTACCGGTCGGCGAACGCCTCGACGTCGTCGTGAACGGCGGACTCGACCTCTCCCTCCTCCGTCTCCGTCCGTTCGTTCGCGCTCTCGAGCAGACAGCCGACCCCTCGCTCGAGCTCCGCTTCGACGACGGCCTGTTCGCCGGCGTCGACGCCTGTCTCGGTCGTTAATCCGGCCTCGAGCGCCCCGATTGTGGCGACGATCCCGAACATGACGACCGCCAGCGCGATCGCACCGAGGACGACCATCTGGCCTCGTTTCTGCGGGGCTCGCTCGCTCGGACGGTTGGACTCGTCTACCATACGGTCACGCGTACCTCCACGAGAGCGTAGACCGTCCCGGCGTCATCTGCCGGTGCGATCGGATACCCCTGATCCTCGTACGCTTGCTCGAGTCCGATTCGGTTCCCCTCCGTGGTGAGACGATCATCCTCGTGAAGCGTCACGACGTAGCTCGCGGTGACGGCTTCGGCCGACGGCGACCCCTGATCGACCAGCATCGCCCCCTCGCTCCTCTCGTCGGCGACGATCTCGACGTTGTAGCGACGATCTTCGGCCCCGAATCGCGCCTCGAGGATCGCACCGAGCGTCGACCGCTCGGCGAAGGCGTCGGGGCCGTACGTTCGCTCGTCGTCCCCGTCGGCGGGCGGTCGATCCGTGCCGTAGAACGCGCTCTCGCCCGCCTCGGCGTCGTCGGCCCACGTCGACGCATCGTCGTGCCAGCTCCGAACCGTCGCGGAGAGGTCGCCCTCGCCGGCGGCGACGACGAGCGCATCTCGGATTTCCTGTTGAAGCTGGGACTGCGTCGCTCGGTCCGGATCCTCCGTCGCCGGCGCGACGACCGCCGACTGCGCCGCGACGAGGAACGCGACCAGCAGGATCGTCGCGGCGATCGTTCCCTCGAGGGCGTACGCCTGGCCTCTGGAACTGTCGCTTCCGATCATTTCCACACCCTCACGACGAGTCGGGACGCGGGTTCGTCCGCTCCCGACTCGAGTTCGAACGACCCATCGAGCGCGACGATCCGACCCGAACTCGCCGCGGGCTGGTCCTCGTACGGCGTCGTTTCCGCTTCGAGAACGGGCGTCTCGTCCGCGCGCTCGAGGGTCGTTCCGTCGAGTCGCTCGAGGCGCACGCTGACCTCGTCGGTCGGGCCGCCCTCGAGTCCGGACCGGTGGCCGATCCCGTCGGCTCCGAGTTCATCGACGAGCCGATCCCCGTCGAGTTCGTTGTGGGTGGCGAACTCCGCGACGAGTCGATCCGCGATCCGGTCGGCCTGCCCTTGTTCGGCGTCCCCGACGGGATCGGCCGGCGTCGCGACCGACGGGATCGCGGCGAAGACGAGCGCGACCGCCAGCAGAAAGACGCCGATCCCGACGACGAAGTCCTGGGTCGTCTGGCCGCGTGCGCCCGGTAGAGATGCGTGACCCACGCTATATCACCACCGCCCAGCCGACGAGCGCGACCGTCGCCAGCGCGAGGGCGTACTTCAGCCCGCTCAGGAGGTCGGCGTTCCGGATGTACCCACAGAGCGTGCCGGAGATGACCGCCTGCAGGACCACCGCGTGAAACAGCAAGAGGCTTAGCGCGTCGGGCGGGACCGCCCCGCCGGACGCCGAGTCGGCGGGGGCTCCCGGCGTCGCGATCCCGCCGCCGGCCATCGCGTCGAGGAACTGCGTCTCGAGGATCGCGATCACGGCGAACACCGTCAGGAACGTCATGACGATGATGACGACCTGCATCCGGGTCCGGGATCGTCGCTCGCGTTCAAGCTCGTCGTGGACCTCGCTCGTTCGAGCGGCGGTTCGGAGGACGGCCGAGATCCGGTTCGACGCCGCCTGGCTCTCGGCGATCAGTCGCACCGTCCGGGTCAAACGCGGGATCCGGTAGGCGTTCGCGAACTCGACGAGCGCGCGCCGCAGGCTCGTTCCGTATCGGACCTTCGCTCGGATCCGTTCGAGCTCTCGACTCAGCTTCCCGGTACCCGTTCCCGCGACCGATTCGATCGACTCGAGCGGTGTCAGCCCCGTCTCGTTCGCACTCGAGAGCTTCCACAGCTCCTCTGAGAGGGTCCCAGTGACGGCCGCGCGGCGGCGTCTGTTCCACTCGGCGGCGACGGCGAGGGGACCGCCGACGACGTACAGCGGGACGTACGCGTAGACGACCGTCGTTCGAAGCGGGCGCTCGAGTACGCCAGCCCGGTCGGTCGGTACCGAACCACTCGCTACCGCGACCGCGACGACGATAAGCGACGAGGGAACGGTGAGCGCGAGCGTGTACGACGGGTTGTCCCGAAAGAAGCGGTGGGGGCGTCGCAGTATCCTCAGCGCTCGATGGGTCGCCTCTCGAGACCCGATCCGATCGAAGACGGCGTACGTTCCGGCGAGCTCTTCGACGGGTCTGCCGCCGGACGAGGCGCGTTCCTCGCCGTTCCGAACGCGGTCGCCGTCGGTTCCGAGCGAGAGCGTTCCGCCGCCGGGGTCATCGTGCTTGACGGTCGAGATCAGGACGAGGAAGGCGACCCCGATCAGGGGAAGCAACGCGTACACGGTCAGGTACAGCATCTCGGGCGGAACCGTCGCGTTCGGCAACAGCTGCACGACGACGGTGACGATGAGCAACAACAGCGGGAACAACGAGAGCGTCATGTACAGCTCGCCGAACAGCTCGAGCGTCTCGAGGGTGCGTTCCTGCTCCTGTCTCGCCGTTCGTGCGTGTTTTCGCCGCTTCTCCTCGAGGAACCGCTCCGTGTCGCCCCCGCTATCGACGACCGAGAGCAGGTCCGTCAGGAACTGGCTCAGCTCGTCGCTGGGCGTCTCTCGGGCTCGCCGTCCGATCGCCGTTCGGTAGTCGATATCGAGAGCCGTCGCCTCGGCGTGGACGGTTCGAAACTCCCGGGCGACCTCCCCGTAGGCGTCGTCCGCTCGGGCCATCGCCTCGACGATCTCGAGGCGGTCGAGTCCGCCGATCGACAGGGCGTACATGAACGAGACGGCGTCGGGAAGCAGCGCGTCGATCTCGCGTCGCCGCGCCGAGGCGCGCGCGTGGGGGATCGCGACGAGCGAGCCGAACCCGCCCAGAAACCCCAGCGTGCCGAACGCGAGACCGGTGGTCGCGACGAGCACCGGGAGCCTGAGCGCCTCGAGCAGCGCGAGGATCGTCGGGTTCGGAACGTGGACGCCGAACGGTTCGCCGACGTCGACGAACCCGGTCCCGAACAGCCCGTATCCGACGATCGAACCCAGAATCGTGAGGCACACGCCGGCGACGGCGCCGGTTCCGATCGCCCGCGAGAGGTAGAGTTCGACGGTGTCGTCGATCCGGGCCTGCGCGAGCGTCCGCTCGAGGCGGGTGACGAACCGATCGTCCTCGTCGAAAATACGCGCGTACACCGGGTAGAAGCGGTCGCCGAGCGCGGTCGTTCTCGGGAGGCGTTCGGCCCCGAAACTCATTCTGGCGCTCCGGCTCGATACCGCTGGAACAGCGACTTCTCGGCTCGCTCGAGTACGTCCGCTGCCGTCCGCTCCGTTCGAGCCGACGGCTCCGGCCGGGCGGCGCGCGCCTCGGTCTCCGGATCGACGTCGATCGAGACGCTCTCGAGGTTCCGGAGCGCCGGCAAACGGGATTCCAGCTCGCCGTTTGCGACGAGTGAGAGGACCCTCGGCGGATCGTTCATAAACGCCTGCACCGCCGCGGCGACGTCGGCGTAGCCGTCGATCCCGTTCTCGACGAGGTACGCGAGCACGACCCGCCGTTCGAACAGCGCCCGCTCGAGGCGCTCCTCGCTCCAGCCCCGGTCGAACGCGATCTCCTCGAGCACGCTCGAGGCGCCGACCCGGCGGAACGCGTCGGTTTCGGCCCGCCACCGGTAGACGTCGCTAATGTTGATCTCGTCGCGTTCGGCGTCGTATCGGTTGATCTCGGTCAGCGTTCGGTTCCGGCGGACCGTCCGCCCGTCGACGCTAGTCTGGGTCTGGATCGCGACCAGATCCAGCGCCGTAAACATCGTCTTCGAGACGTCGATCGGCGCCGTCGTGAACCGCCGCAACACCTCGTCCACCGAGTCCGCGTGAAACGTCGTATGGGTGGTATGACCCGTCGACATCATCTGAAACAGCGTCCGCCCTTCCTCACCGCGAACCTCACCCATCAGAAGGTGATCCGGTCGCTGGCGCAGCGTCGCCTCGAGCAGGTCGAACTCGTCGACTTCGTTCCCTCCGTCGGCGAACGACGGCCGAGTGACGCTTGCGATCCAGTTGCGCTGTGGCAACTCGAGTTCGCGGGTGTCTTCGATCGAGACGACCTTCGTGCTCGAGGGGATGAACAGCGAGATGGCGTTGAGTGTCGTCGTCTTCCCCGAGGCCGTCCCGCCGGCAACCAGCAGGCTCTTGCGGTTCTCGATGGCGAGCCAGAGCAGCGCCATCTGCTCGAGGGAGAAGGTGTGCCAGTTGACGAGGTCGATCGGCGTGAACGGGACGTCCGTGAACTGCCGGATCGTATAGTTGGTGCCGCGGTCGGCGACCTCCCGCCCGAGGGTAAGCTGGGCCCGCGAGCCGTCGGGCAGGGTCGCGTCGACCTGTGGGCGCCGCTTGCTGATCCCGGCGCCGGATCGCTGGGCGAGCGTGACGACGAACTCGTCGAGCTCGCCCATCCCGTGGCGGACGTTCGTGACCAGCTGTCCGTGGTCGGCGTGATAGACGAACGCGGGCGACTCGTAACCGTTACACGAGATGTCCTCGACCGCGCTGTCGCGTTTGATCCCGTCGATGCGCTCGTAGCCGACGAAGTCGCGCGTGAGGTAGTACCGCAGCCGTTCGACCTGCCGGTCGTTCAGGGTCTCCGGGTCCGACGCGAGGATCGCCCGTTCGGGACGGACGCCGTCGCTTCCGGCTTCGTCGGCACCGCCGTCGCCGTCGTCCTCGCTCGCTCCGAACAGACTCGCGACCGTCCCGAGCAGTCCGTCGCTCCCGCGGGCTGGTTTCCGAACGAGGTCGTACCGCTCGAGCAGCGTCCGTAGCTGCGCCTCGACGACCGCGCGTCGATCGGTCTCGTCGACGCCGGGAGGGCCCTCGTCGGCGTAGCTGATCGTGGTCCGGAGCTTGTCCGCGAGAAACGTCCGCAACTCGCGCTCGATTGGAGTCAGAAGCGGCTCAACGAGGTAGTACTTCCGCTCGTTCTCTCGCACCGAGCGGAAGACGACGACGAAAGCGTAGGGTTCGTTCACCCAGTACCGCTCGAGTTCCTCGAGGTGGGGTTTCTCGCTTTCAGGGACGGCCCGCTCGAGGTCGTACCGGGTTGCGACCGTCGGCGTTCCGTCCGCCCTCATAAAAAACGCGTCCTCCTCGAGGCCCGCTCTGACGGTCAGGGTCCGATCGTCGACGAGAGCCTCGAGTTCGGCTCCGGCCCGGGAGCCGCTCGAGAGCCGTCGCTCGAGGACGGCGCCGTCCTCGGGCTCGTCGCTCGGACGCCGACGTCGACCGGCGGCCCCGATGTCGTCGGTGTACATCGTCCGGGCCTGGCCGCCCGATAGTACAAAAACTCGAGGTCGGGTGTTCGGGAAAGAACTACCGGGTCCGGCTCCCCTACTACGGGACGATGCAGGACATCTTCGATCTCTCGGACCGAGTCGCACTGGTCACCGGCGGCGGCCGCGGTATCGGCCGCGCGATCGCCGTCGAACTCGCGAACGCCGGCGCCGCGGTCGTCCCGTCGGCGCGGTCGACCGACGAGATCGAGGCGGTCGCGGCGGAGATCCGCGCGTCCGGCGGCGACGCGGTCGCGGCTCCAGCCGACGTGACCGACCCCGACGCCGTCGCCGACGCGATCGATCGAACCGAGGAGGAGTTCGGGCCCGTCGACGTCGTCGTCAACAACGCGGGGCTCAACCCCGACGACGCGCTCGGCCGTCCGGAGGACGTCTCGAGCGAGAGCTTCGACCGGGTGCTCGAGGTCAACCTCAACGGCGCCTACGAGGTGACGCGGGCGGCGGCCCGGTCGCTGCGGGAGACCGGTGGCACGGTCGTCAACGTCGCCAGTGTCGGCGGGCTCGTCGGGCTCCCCCGCCAGCACCCCTACGTCGCCTCGAAACATGGGTTGGTCGGACTCACGAGGAGCCTCTCGCTCGACTGGGCGCCCGACGTCCGCGTCAACGCGGTCGCACCCGGCTACGTCTCGACCGACCTGACCGAGGAGCTCGAGGCCAACCCGGAGCTCCGCCAGTCGATCCTCGAGCGGACGCCTCTCGAGCGGTTCGCCGAACCAGCCGAGGTCGCCGGACCGGTGGTCTTTCTCGCGAGCGACGCCGCGAGCTACGTCACCGGCGAGGTTCTCGCGGCCGACGGCGGGTGGACGGCCCGGTAGCGGTCACGTGGTCGATCGTCGCGGGATTCTGGTACGGTCGTCAAACTCCAGGCTCCGAGAACGAGGCCGACTGTGGTTCCGACGCCCGAACTGAAGACAACTTTGTAAGGTAAAATACGGTAATAGAAATCATTGGAAAATAAATGGCGTTAATTTTTATTGATTGAAAATCGACCTCGCTCTCTACGGCGGGCGCGCCTCGAGTGGTTCGCATGCGATACGACGATTCGGAACGCGCTCGGGAGCTCGCCAGGCGCGTCCGGACGCTGATGGACGAGGTCGTCCTGCCGCTCGAGCGGGAGCTGGCCGGTAGCGTGGGCGTCTCCGAGAGAACCGTCGCCGAACTGCGCGCTGCAGCGCGCGACCGCGACGTGTACGCGCCGCAGCTCCCGGTGGAACGGGGTCGCTTTCCGGAACGCGTTTCCGGAGTTTTCCGAGTCGGTCCGCCAGTTCCGGATCGTCGACGGCGCCGACGAGGTGCACCGACGCGTGATCGCTCGCCACGCGTTCGAAGGCCTCGAGGAGGCCCAACTCGAGTACCTCACCCGCTTCGGTGAGCCGGTCGAAAGGCAGGGGTGAGAAGCGGCGATTCGAGGAGAGCGGGCAATGCGGGGCTCGTAGCTCGCCACACGGGCGTGGCGGGAGTGAGCGAACGCCCCGCGTTCGCGAGCTACGTCACGCTCGCGAGACGGAATTCGAACCACGGTCGTTCCGCTTCGCTTCACTCCCTGATTCGAATCCCGTGCCCGTCCGCTCCTCACGTCCGTTCGTCGCGGACGGGCGTGGCGGGATTCGAACCCGCGATCAGAAGGTTAGGAACCTCCTGCCCTCTCCGCTAGGCCACACGCCCCGTCAGAAAAGTGTTAGTTCGGTTCCGTGTCGGGTTCGGTCTCCTCCTCGGAGGTGACCGGTTCCGTGTCGACGAACTCGTCGTCGCCGTCGTCGAACTCGTCGGTCTCGCCGAAGTCGTCGGTTTCACCGAACTCCTCGTCGCCCTCCTCGAATCCGTCGCGCATTTCCTCGAGTTCCGTTTCGACCTTTTCACGCCCCTTCTGGAATTCGCCCATCGCCTCACCCGTCGACCGAGCCAGTTTCGGGATCTTGTTCGCCCCGAAGAGTAAGATGGCGATGAAAAGGATGATCAGTAGTTCCGGACCCCCTGGAATAGGGGCAAACAGCGGTGCGATTTCTACCATCTCTATGCGTGGCTTACGGGCTGGCAATTATAACCTTTTTGGACCGGACGGTAAATCAGCGCTCCGGACAGTCAGCGCCCCGAAACTGCCGTCGGTGGTCAACGGCTGTCCATCGTGCGCCCGCTTTCTCCCGGCCTCGCGACTCACCGATCGCGCGAATCCGCCATCAGCGGCTCCGCTGATCCACAGTCCGTTCGAATCAACGGGAACCACGAACCGATACCGCCCGAACGGGCGAGCTCGGCCGTTGTCGGGTCAGTATGAAACGATCTCGAGAGATCCGAATCGTCCCGAGACCAACGGGACAGACCGTTCGGCGTCGCTGAACGACGCCGTCCGA
The DNA here is from genome assembly GCF_043677095.1 of Natronococcus roseus. NCBI lineage: Archaea > Methanobacteriati > Methanobacteriota > Halobacteria > Halobacteriales > Natrialbaceae > Natronococcus > Natronococcus roseus. Next base: position 19,676 of record NZ_JBHLJR010000010.1, on the reverse strand, counting down.
TCCCTTTCTGCTGCCAGTAAGTATATTATGTAAGAAAAACTGTTACTCATGTATGATTAGATATGCTCCGTCGCTCGGCGGCGTTCGCACGGCCGGGAAGACCGGACGGACGCCGACGGTTGCGTCCGGGGCGACCGAGAGCGTCGGGTGGTACGGGTGAGTGATCCGATCGTTCTCGAGTGGACTCCGCTGAACGCGTGTCGACGCCGGCTGACCTTCGAGCCCCGGGAGATCGGCGGGTGGAACCGGACCGAGGAGGAGCGCCGGGACGAGGAGTGGCACGTCGTCGATCACGAAGTCGTTACCCACGTCGAACTCGAGCGCTCGGGTCCCGACGGGCCCTCCGGCGTAACGACGTACCGTGGACCGTGAACCCACTCCTTCGCACGGTACCGGAGTCGTTCGAAGCGGCAGTCGCCGTCCCGGCGACCCGGCGCGCTCGAGATCGGTCCGGGAGCGAAACTGTCTTTCCTGTCTACCCGTAACTCGAGAGCGATGGTAGATACCGGAGACGCCGCACCCGACTTTACCGTACCGCTCGCGAACGGCGACGTCGATTCCTTCACGCTCTCTGAACGCCTCGAGGAAGAGGCGCCGATCGTCCTCGCCTTCTTCCCGGGCGCGTTCACGGGCGTCTGCACCGACGAGATGTGTACGTTCCAGGATCGGCTCTCGGCGTTCGACGACGTCGATGCGACGGTGTACGGGATCAGCCGTGACACGCCGTTCACCCAGAACGAGTTCCGCGACCAGAACGACCTCGAGTTCGGGCTGCTCAGCGACCTGAACAAGGAGGTTATCGCCGACTACGGCGTCGAGATGGACTTCGACGATATGGGCGTCTACGGTGTCGCCAAGCGCTCGGTGTTCGTCGTCGACGCGGACGGCGAGGTCACCTACGCGTGGGTCAGCGACGATCCCGGCGTCGAGCCGGAGTACGCCGAGGTCGAGGACGCCGCCGCCGACGCGGCGTAACTACCCGCAGCCCTTTTTTAGCCGGGCGGCCTCGTGCGGATATGAGCGACTCTACGACCGACGAGCAGGCGGGCCGCGTCTACGTTCCTACTGCGGATCATCACTTCCCCGACGAGAAGCTAAACGAGATTCTCGAGTTCGTCAAAACCGACGAGGAGATCCAGACCTACCTCGAGGCCCAGAACATCAACGCCGTCGACCGGATGCGGTACAACGACCACGGCGCGAAACACATCGAGATCGTTCGCAACCGCGCGCTCTGTCTGTACGATCTGCTGAAGGCGGGCGACGTCGAGTTCAACGGCGCCGCAGAGCAGGGCCTCGAGGAGGCCGACGAGGCGGTCATCGTCGCGCTCGCGGCGACCCTCCACGACGTCGGCCACGTCGTCCACCGCGACCAGCACGCCTACTACTCGATACCCCTCGCCGCGGACATCTTAGAGCGGGTGCTGCCGGAGTTCTACGACGTCGCCGAAACGGTCCGGATGAAAGGCGAGGTGCTCCACGCGATCCTCTGTCATCACACCGCCGAGACCCCCCTGACCACCGAGGCCGGCGTCATCCGCGTCGCCGACGCGCTGGACATGGAGCGAGGGCGCTCGCGGATCCCCTACGAGCAGGGCGGACGCGGCATCAACACGCTCTCGAGCCAGGCGATCAGCCACGTTACCTTACACGAGGGCGAGTCCCGGCCCGTGATGGTCGAGATCGCGATGACCAACGCCGCGGGCGTCTACCAGGTCGACAACCTGCTGAAGGCGAAGCTCCGAGATTCGGGACTCCAGAACGAGATCCGGATCGTCGCCGTCAACACCAACGAGAACCACGAGCAGTTAGTCGAGCGAATCGAGCTGTAGTCGGACGAACTGCCGTGAGTCGGTCTCGAGGATCAGCTCTGCGGTCGCTCCGAAACGATGCGACAGGAGAGCGCTTTAGACGAGTCGGTACCGACCGTCGTTCCGTTCGACGTAGCCCCGTTCTCGAAGCGTTCGTGTGATGGAGAGCACCGTTCTCTTCTCGACGTCGAGCGCCGCACAGAGCTCGTCGGCGCTGGCGTCGGGCCACTCCCGAAGGTAGAGGTAGAGTAGCTTCGCCTGCGCCGATTCGAGGCTCCCGGGGATCGAAACGTCGGGTCTCGTCTCCAGTTGCATACTTCCCTCTCCATAGTTCGACGATATTAAAACCTAACCTCGTCATCTGTCGAAAGCAGCATCCACATCGCTCCCCGTGGACCGTAACCGAGTCAGGACGCTTTTGTCGTCGCTGGCCCTCCGGGCGGGTATGAATATTCAGCTTATCGTTCTCGGTCTGCTAACCGGTACGCTCACCGGAGCCTTCTTCGCGCTCGTCGACGTACCGATCCCCGCGCCGCCGGAGCTGCCGGGGCTGATGGGGATCGTCGGCATCTATCTCGGGTACAAGCTCGTCGAAGCCTCGGGCGTCACGCTCGACGTTCTCGAGTCGATCGGGCTCTGAGGCAGCCGCCCACCTCAGGGAGCGACGTCCAGCCCCGCGGCGAACTCGCGGGCTCGCTCCCGGATCGCCGCGGCGTCGGCGACGACGACTTCGTCGTCGCGCTGAAGGACCTCGCCGTCGACCATCGTGAACCGGACGTCGTCGCCGTGGGCGGCGAAAACCAGGTGCGAGAGCACGTCGTGGATCGGCGTCCCGCGCGTGACGTCGGTCTCGAGACCGATGATGTCGGCCGTCCATCCCTTACGGAGCTTCCCGACGCGCTCGAAGCCGGCGGCCTCGGCGCCGTTTACCGTCGCCATCTCGAACACCGTCCGCGCGGGCAGGGCCTGGGGTTCGAGGCGGTCGACCTTCTGGAGCAGCGAGGCCTGACGCATCTCGGTGAACGGATCGAGCGTGTTGTTACACGGCGGGCCGTCGTTGCCGAGCGCGACGGTGATCCCTCGGTCGAGGTAGTCGAGCACCGGGGCGACGCCACTGGCCAGTTTCATGTTCGAGGACGGGCAGTAAGTGACGTTGGTGCCGGTCTCGGCGAGCACCTCCCGCTCGCTCTCGTCGGTCCAGACGCAGTGGGCTAACACGACGTCCTCGCCCGTGAGCCCGACCTCGTCGAGCCAGTGGATGTTGCGCATTCCCGTCTCCCGCTCGACGGTCTCGATCTCGCCGCGGTTCTCGCTTGCGTGGGTGTGGATCCGCACCCCGTCGTAGGCGTCGGCGAGCTCCCTCGAGCCGCGGAGACACGCCTCCGTGCAGCTTACGGCAAAGCGCGGCGTGACGGCGTAGCGGATGCGCCCGTTCGCAGCTCCGTGGTACCGCTCGATGAGTCGCTCGCTCTCGGCTAAGGCCTCGTCGGTGTCCTCGAGCAACCCCTCCGGTGCCTCCTGATCCATCAGCACCTTGCCGAGCCGACCGCGGATCCCCAGCTCCCGGGCGGCCTCGAACGCCTCCCCGGCGTGAGCGACCGAGAGGTGATCGATGCAGGTCGTCGTCCCGCTCTCGATCAGCTCGAGGTAACCGAGCTCCGCCGCGACGCGCATCCCCTCGGCCGAGAGTTCGGCCTCCATCGGAAGGACGTACTCGAAGAGCCAGTCGAGCAACTCGGTGTCGTCGGCGATGCCCCGACCGAGGCTCTGGACGGAGTGGACGTGGGCGCCGACCGTTCCCGGCGCGAGCACGTCGTAAGTGAGTCGTTCGTGATCCGGATACGTCTCGAGACAGTCGGACCGTTTCCCGACGGCGACGATTTCGTCGTCCTCGACGACGACCGCACCGTCTTCGATCACGGTGTCGGCGTCGGCGACGACGGTTCCCGACAGCAACATACCCTCTTCCGGTAGCCAACGAAGCGGTTTAGCTCTGTGGATTCCGTGCGTTCGCCGGGCGTCAGGGTCGGATCTTCAGCGACGCTACCGAGAGCCCCCACAGGAGGCAGATGAAGGCTGCAAACGTCACGTAGGCGACGCCGAAAAACCAGATGAGCAACGGGATGTAATCGAGTAGCAGATAGCCACCGACGACGAGTATCGGAACGAGAACTGCGTTCACTCGGACGAATCGTTCGAGTCCCATCTATCCGGCAGAAACGCGAGCGGACACATAGCGCTGCTGGTCTCGGTCGGCGCTCGTGTCGGCGAGTGAAAATTTCGGCCGCGATTCAGTAGCTGCGCACCTTCGGCTCGTAGGTCTTCTCGCCCTCGAGGATGACGGGCCGGTAGAAGATGTTCGGATCACCGTCCTCCCAGGAGATCAGCGTGTGCTTGAGCCAGTTCTCGTCGTCGCGCTCCTGGTTCTCCTGGCGCCAGTGGGCACCCCGGAACTCGTTTCGCACGAGCGCACCCAGCGCGATCGTCTCGGCGACGTCGATCAGGTTGCGCGTCTCGTAGGTCTGCTGGAGGTCGGTGTTGAAGGTGCGGGAGGGGTCGTCGACGTAGACGTTCTGGTACTCCTCGCGACACTCCCGGATGACCCGCAGCGCCTTCCTGATACCCTCGTCAGTGCGGAAGACGTTGACGTAGTCGGTCATCGCTTTCTGGAGCTTCGCACGGATCTGGGCGTGCTGGACGCCGTCGTCTTTCTCCATCAGGTGATCGACACGGGCGCGCTCGGCCTCGACGGCGCGCTCGAGGAGTCCGTCCGTTTCGGTCGCGACGCCGCTTCCGTCGGCGGCGACGCCGCCGGCGGTATCGAGCCCGGCCGAACCGGGCTGGACCGGCAGTTCGGTCTCGGTCTCGTCCTCGACATCGGGGCCGTAGCCGGTCTCGATCTCGGCCGTTCCGAGGTCGTCGCCGGCGGCGTGGCGACCCGCGCGCTTGCCGAAGACGATCAGTTCGGGCAGGGCGTTCCCGCCCAGACGGTTGCCGCCGTGGACGGAGACGCAGGCGGCCTCGCCGGCCGCGTAGAGTCCGTCGATGTTGGTCTGGCCGTTCTCGTCGACGTCGATGCCGCCCATCGCGTAGTGTTGCCCGGGTTTGACCGGCATCGGCTCGACGAGCCCGTCGACGCCCTCGAAGTCCTCCGCGAGGTGGAGGATGTTCTCGAGGCGGTCGAGGATGCGCTCCTCGCCGAGGTGGCGCATGTCGAGGTGGACGTACTCGTCGTCGACGCCCCGGCCCTCGTTGACCTCGGTGAGTTCGGCGCGGGCGACGACGTCGCGGGAAGCGAGTTCGCCCGAGTTGTTCGCGTACCCGTACTCGAACATGAACCGTTCGCCCTTCGCGTTGTAGAGGATCCCACCCTCCCCGCGGACACCCTCACTGATGAGGACGCCCGTCGAGGGCAGCGACGTCGGGTGGAACTGGATGAACTCCATGTCCTCGAGCGGTGCGCCCGCGCGGTAGGCCATCGCGTGGCCGTCGCCGGTACAGGAGACGGCGTTGGTGGTGTGGTCGAACGCCTGCCCCGGACCGCCGGTCGCGAGGATGACGCCGCCGTTGGCCTTGAACCCCTCGACGTTGCCCGACTGGACGTCGTAGGCGACGACGCCGTGACACTCCCGGTCGTTCGGGTCGGGCGCGTCGTCGGTGACGAGGTTCATCACGTACCACTCGTCGTACACCTGAATGCCGCGCTTGACGACCTGCTCGTACATGACGTGCAGCAGGTGGTGACCGGTCTCCGCGCCGGCGTAGGTCGTCCGCGGGAACGAGAGGCCGCCGAACGGCCGCTGGGAGACCCGACCGTCCTCCTCGCGCGAGAACGGCATCCCCCAGTGCTCGAGCTGGATCGTCTCCTCGGGGGCGTCCTGAGCCAACGTCTCGGCCGCGGGGGCGTCGGCCAGGTAGTCCGACCCCTTCATCGTGTCGTAGGCGTGGAGTTCCCAGTCGTCGCCCTCGCGGAGGGCGGCGTTGATCCCGCCCTCGGCCGCGCCGGTGTGGCTGCGGACCGGGTGGAGTTTCGAGACGATCGCCGTGTCGGCGCCCGCCTCGTGCGCTGCGATTGCGGCCCGGAGGCCGGCGCCGCCGGCGCCGACCACGATAACGTCGTGTTCGTACATCTTACCAGAACTTCAGGTTCTTCTTGACTGCCTCCCGTTTGAGCTCCTGAATGTGCTCGGTCAGGGGGATATCCTTCGGACACACCTCGGTACAGGAGAACTGGGTCTGGCAGCGCCAGACGCCGTGTTCCTGTTCGACGATGCGGAGGCGGTGCTCCTTGATCTCTTCGTCCTCGCGTTCGTCCATCGCAAAGCGGTAGGCCTTGTTGATCGCCGCGGGGCCCAGATACTCGTTGTCGCCGGCCGCGATGTTACACGAGGACATACACGCCGCACACCAGATACACCGCGTCGACATCTTGACCTTCTCGCGGTTCTCGCGGGACTGGCGCTGCTCCTCTAAGTCGCCGTCCGGGAGCTCTTCCTGCTGGAAGTAGGGCTCGACGGCGTGCATCTGGTCGTAGAAGTGGTCCATGTCGACGACCAGGTCCTTGACGACCTCCTGGTGGGGGAGGGGTTCGATGCGAACCGGCTGTTTGAGATCCGAGATCTGGGTCTTACAGCCCAGTTGCTGTCGTCCGTTGACGAAGAAGGCGTCGGAGCCACAGACGGCCTGCCGACAGGAGTGACGGAACGTAAGCGAGGAGTCGAACTCGTCGCGGGCGTACATCACCGCGTCGAGGACGGTCATCCCCTTCTCGAAGGGGACGTAGAAGTCGTCGAATCGGGGTTCCTGCTTGCCCTCGACCTCGGGGTCGTAGCGGAACACCTTGAGGTGGACCGTCTCGCCTTCGACGTCGGACTCGTCGACGGCCTCCTCCTGGGCGAGGCCCTGCTCTTTTTCCTTGAGTCGCTCCTGCTGTGGCGACTCGGTGCCCCGCATCTCGGGGTCTTCCGGTGCTTCCTGCGATTCGGGTTCTTGCGGTTGTTCTTGTTGTGTACTCATGTTAGGTCCACCCCGCCATGGCGACTGCGACCCAGATACCCTGGGCGATGAGTGCGATCCCGGCGAGTGACAACACGGCGAGCACGACCTTCTTTTGCGTGCCTTCCAGCCCCTGGTTGACCAGGGCGTTGTAGACGCCGTTGACGCCGTGGAACGTCCCCGTGATCAGGAACAACACCATCGTCACGAAGTATCCGACGTTCTCCATTCGGGCCTGCGTCCCTGCAAATGTTACGTCCGCAGCGTGGTTGACGAAGTGAAGCTGGAAGAAGTGAAACGCCAGCACGACGATCAGAAACGCCGCGGTGATGCGCTGGAGGAGCCACCCGGTGCCGCCGCGACTGAACGAGGAGTAGTGTTCCGCCATCAGATCGTCACCCCGTCCATGAACGTCGGCACGCTCGCGATAGTGATGATACCGGTCAGCACCAGCGAGGCGTAGAAACTCTTGTCCTGGGCCGAGAGGCCGACGCCGAGGTCGACCATCAGCAGCCGAAGCCCGTTCAGGATGTGAAAGACGGCGACCGCCAGCAGTCCGACCTCGAGCACGCGAATGATGAACAGCGACTCGAGACCCTGGATCGTCGTCGTGTACACGTCCGTTTCCTGCTGGATCGCCGCCGGGTCGCCGGCCGCCGCACCGATGGCCGTACTCAGCACGGCGATGTGGGTAAACAGGTAGCCGATCAGCATCCACCCGGTGAACTTGTGGAAGATCCACGCCCACATTCCGGCCGAGAACTCCTTCCAGCGACCGAAGTCCTCGATGAGACCGCGATTGTAAGACTGACTCATACGCTCGTGTGGACCGTTTGACCGTGAGCGTATAGAAGTTACCTTTATCGCGTCGCTTTGCCACAGTCCGCGCCGACAGCTCCCGGACCGCTACATCCGAAGCTGTGACTGCGATTCGGTTCCAGTCCCGGTCCGTTCGTTCTCCAGTGCCCTCCGCGTGTCCTGCGAGAGTCCGACCAGGTGACAGAGCGGGTTCCCCGGGTAGACGACGGGGTTCTCGAGAACGCCGACGATCAGCCCCGTGAAGGGGGCCTCGACGGTGACGATATCCTCTTTCTCCTTGAACGGGTTCGTGATGGTGCAGATTACGTCACCCTCCTCGACGAGCGAGCCCCGTCCGTGTTTCATGTCGACGATGCCGCCGGCGTCGGCCCGGAGCCAGGTCTTCTCGTCGTCGCTGTCGATGACGGTCCGCCAGCCCGGCCAGTGGACGGCCGCGCCCGGATGGAGTCCGAACTCCGCGAACACGCTGGCGACGCCGGTGAGCGCGCGGTCGATCAGCCGTCGCTGGAATCGGTGGGCCTCGCCCATCTCGATCGTAACGGTCGGAACGCCGGCGTCGGTCGCCTCGCGGCGCAGGGTTCCGGACGGTCCCTGACCCGCGATGATGACGTGGGAACTGAACGCGCTCGCGACCCGGGCGGCGCCGGAATCGTCCATGTTCGCCCGGGCGTGGAGCATGTTCGTCCGCCCCCGCGTCGAGGTGTGAAAGTCGATCCCCAGGTCGCAGGGTTCGATGAAGTTCGTGAAGATCCGGTGGGCCATCCGCCTCGCGCTGGTCGATCCCTCGCGACCGGGGAACGATCGGTTGAGGTCCCGATCGTAGATCGGCAGGTACCGTTCCTGGGCCAGGAATCCGGGGACGTTCATTACGGGCAGACAGACCAGCGTGCCGTGGAGGTCGGTGTGGTCCCAGTCGTGAGCTACCTCGCGGACGACCTCGATTCCGTTGAGTTCGTCCCCGTGTGCGGCCGCAGAGAGAAACATCGTCGGCCCCGACCGCTCCCCGTTGATGATCGTAACGGGGATCCGAACGGGATCGCCGAGGTACGTCTCGCTGATGCCGTACCGGATGTTCGCCGACTCGCCGGGATCGACCCGGCCGCCGTCGTAGGTGAAGACGTCGTCGTCGTCGATCGGCGGCGAGTCGGACGACTCGCTCGAGTCGTCGGCCGCGTCGTTACCGCTCATAGTTGCCCCTGGGCCGGAGCCCTCGTGAATCTTTGTTTGCCGTTCCGGGACCGTGCCACGACATGCTCGGAGTCACTCGTCCGGCCCGGTCGTCCAGGTAGCGTAAGGCAGTTGAAATTCAGGGCATAGATTTTGTATGCCCGACTTGTACGGTACGCGCATGGAGATTCGCGAAGCGACCGACGCCGACGCCGACACGATCCGTTCGATCGCCCACGACTCGCTCTCGTCGACCTACACGGACTTTCTCGGAGCGGAGACGATCGACACCGCCATCGACCAGTGGTACGGCGAGGAGTTCGCCGACGATATCGCCGACGACCACTCGCTGATCCTGGTTATCGAACGCGACGGCGAGGTCATCGGTTTCTCTCACAGCGAACTGGTCGGCCAGCAGTACAGCAACGGCCAGCTACTGTGGCTCCACATCGATCCCGACGCCCGCGGCGACGGCATCGGCGTCCGGCTGCTCGTTCGGACCCGCGAGAAGCTCCTCGATGACGGCGCCGATCAGGTCCAGTGTTTCGTCCTCGAGGACAACGAGGGCGGCAACGAGTTCTACGCGGACCACGGCTTCGAGCAGGCCGACCAGCGCGAGGTCGAGATCGGCGAGGAGACGTTCACCGAGAACATCTACGTCGAAAGCGAGATCGAGAGCGGCGACGACTGGAACGCCATCGACGAACTCGAGATCGACGACCGGACGGTGTACGTCAGCTACGGGGACGCCGATCGCGGCTCGAAGGCGCCGTTCTACGGCGCCTACGAGGGCGAGGACCAGTCCGATCGCTACGGCTGGCTCTGTGGCAACTGCGATTCGATCGACAACGCGATGGACACGATGGGCCGCATCGAGTGCAACTCCTGTGGCAACCGTCGCAAGCCGACTCGCTGGGACTCCTCGTACCTGTAGCGAACCGGTGCGGTTCTTTTGGAGCGTCGATCCGGCCCGTTTCGATCCGTTCGAACACCGCGAGAGAGCGACGCGCTCGAGTAGGCCGCGCTTACCCTCCCGAGCGCCGACCGCGGGCCGCCGGTGTCGATTTCGTTCGTGCAGTTGCCTCTCCCTTCCAGGAGTTGTCCCTGCATTACAATCCCTTCCTCGCTGGACGTATCCGACGAGTCGCGGTTCCGCTCCCGACGCCGTAGCCCGGCGTTCGGCGATCGCGACGGGGACGACGCATGAACAGGCAGGACCACATCGTTCGCGGATTCAAGGCGACGCTGGTCGCGCGGGCGATATACATGATCTCGAGCGCGCTGTTGATGCTCGTACTGGCGCGCTTTCTCCTCGATCCCGACGGCTACGGGGCGCTGTACTGGGCGATCGGCGTGCTGGCGGTGATCCAGCTGGTCGCGGATCTCGGCCTCGGCAAGTCGGCCGCGCGGTACTTCTCGGAGTACAGCGAGCGCGACCCGGGGCAGATCCCGCACCTGATCCGGACGACGCTGGCGCTGAAGCTCGGGCTGCTCGCGGTCGTCACCACCGGCCTGTTGCTCGGCCACGAGTGGCTCGCGGCCGCGCTCGGCGATCCCGGCGCCGCGCCCTTCCTCGCCGCGGGGGCGCTGTACATCGTCGCCTTCTCCTTCAGCACCAGCTCCCAGATCGCCTTGCAGGGGTTCAACCGCCTGGGGTACAGCGCCGCGATCCAGGCGATCAGCGGCGCCGCGCGGCTGCTCTTCGCCGTCGCGTTCGTCGTGCTCGGAATGGGGGCACTCGGGGCGCTGTTCGGCTACATCGTCGGTTACGCGCTCTCGGCCGCGGTCGGGCTGACGATCCTGTACCTCGAGTACTACACCAGATACGAGCCCGCCGAGGAGTACGAACCCGGACTCGCCCGTCGCCTCGCCGAGTACAGCGTTCCGCTGACCGCGACCCGGAGCGCGAACGTGATCGACAAGCGCATCGACGTCGTCCTCGTCGGGATCTTCCTGACGCCCGCCGCCGTCGCGTTCTACCAGCTGGGCAAGCAGATCGCCGACTTCCTGCTCGCGCCGGCCGAGTCGCTCGGCTTTACGATCTCGCCGAACTTCGGCGAACAGAAGGCGACCGGCCAGCTCGAGAGCGCCCGCCGGATCTACGAGACGTCGCTGACGAACGTCCTCCTGTTGTACGTTCCGGCGACGGTCGGACTCGTCATCGTCGCGGACCCGTTCGTGACGATGGTGTTCGGCGCCGACTACGCCGGTGCGGTCCCGGTCCTGCAGATCCTCGCGGGCTTCGTTATCCTGCAGGCGATCACGAACCTGACAAGCGACAGCCTGGACTACCTCGGCCGGGCCCGCTCGCGCGCGATTGCAAAGGGGACGACGTCGGTGGCGAACTTCGGGCTCAACCTCGTCCTCATCCCCACCTTCGGGGTCGTCGGCGCCGCCGCGGCGACCGTCGCGACCCACACCGTCTACGTTGCGGTCAACCTCTACATCGTCCACAGCGAGCTCTCCCTGCGCCTCGAGTCCCTCGCACGGACCGTCGGTCGGATCTGTGCGATCACGGGCGTGATGGCCGTCGCCGTGTTGCTCGTGACGCCGCTGATCTCGAACCTCGTTATGCTGTTCGTCGCGATCGGACTCGGCGTCGCCACCTGGTGGGTGCTCGCCGTGACGACCGGGATGATCGACGTCCAGGAAGTTCGATCGGTTATCACGTAGCGGAACGAGCGTCGTTCGATGGCTTGCCATCGCTCATGAACGCTTATCAATACCGTTCGTCTCTATACTGTATGACCGTTTCCGATCCCGTCACTGTCGGCGTACTGAGCCTGCACACCAGCAAGGAGACCAAAGCGATACTCAACGCGACCGAGGAGCTGGGCCACGACACCGAGTGGCTTCGCACGGAGAACACCGCGGTCAGCGTCGCCGACGGGAGCGCCACGCTCGAGCCGTCGGTCGACGTGATCGCCAACCGGATGCTGCTGTCGAACACCGAACAACCCTGCGAGGAACTTGGGCTGGCGAGCGCCCTCTCGGGACTGGTTCCGATGCTCAACGGTCCCCGGTCAGTGCTGACGGCGATCCACAAGATGTCGACCGCGACGACGCTCGCGGCCGACGACGTCCGAGTTCCGGACGTGACCCTCGCGCTGGGCAACCAAAAGCTCAACGAGGTCCGATCCCGGTACGGCGAGGAGGCCGTCTACAAGACGGCGATCGGCACCCACGGCGGCGGGACCTGGAAGGTCGGCCGCGACGACCCGATCAACGCGAAGGTCGGCAACCGCTACGCCTTCCTGCAGGAACTCATCGATCGCGAGGACGAACGCCACCGCGACGTCCGGGTCTACGTCGTCGGCGGCGAGATCATCGGCGCGATGTACCGCTACGCCCCGGACAACGACTGGCGTACGAACGTCGCCCTCGGCGGCGCCGTCGAGAACGCGACCGACGACCTCCCCGAGGAGGCCCGCGACATGGCCAGACGCGCCAGCGACGCTATCGGCCTTGACTACGCCGGCGTCGACCTCGTCGAGGGCGACGAGGGCTGGTTCGTCCTCGAGGTCAACCCGACGGCCGGGTTCAAGGGGCTGTACGAGGCGACCCAGGTCAGCCCCGCACCCTACATCGCCAAGCTCGCGATCGAACGCGCCGGCGGCGAGGTCGACGACGAACGGGTCAGAGAGCTCTCGGCGGTGCTCGACGACTCCCAGCCCTCGGCCAAGCCGCCCGAGGCGTCGACGTTCGGCGAGGAGTCCGCGGTGATCGGCTACACCGAGGAGGTCGTCCTGTCGGGAACCAGCGGCTCGAAGACGGTCCTCGCGAAGTCCGACACCGGTGCGACCCGAACCAGCATCGACACCTCGCTCGCGGCCGACATCGGCGCCGGCCCGATCAAGTCGATCACGCGGGTCAAATCGGGCAGCAGCAAGACCTCCAAGAGCCGACCCGTCGTCGACGTCGTCGTCGGCGTCGGCGGCAACCAGCACACCGTCACCGCGAGCGTCGAGGACCGCAGCCACATGGATTACCCCGTCCTGCTCGGCCGGGATATCCTCGAAAACTACCAGGTCGACGTCAGCCGGCGGATCGATCGTGACGCGGCCGACAAGCCGGAAGAAGAGGAGTAGACTCCCGCGGGATCGGGTAGTTCGTGAAACTCGGCCCTTTTCGTCGCGGAACGCAGCCACTGTTGTGTCCTCTTCGAACTTCGGGTTCGTGTTGGGGCGAATCACCTCCCCCAGGAATCCGACCGCGAGCAGCCGCCGATCCCTCGCTCTCACGGCCTCGAGGGGAGGACTTCGCCCCCGTCTGAAACCCTCGTCAGCGACAGGCGCTGTGACCGTACGGTGGACGTGACGTGATCCTATCGGCCAGAAAACTTCGCAAATTCGAAAGATCGGTTGGGCGGTAGCGAAGAGTTCCTTATCCAAGTAGGTAATCTTAATACGCGAAAGCCGCAACTGCTCAGCCATGACGAGGTCCAACCAAGACTGGTGGCCGAATCAGTTGAACCTGAAGATCCTCGACCAGAACGCTCGCCGTGCTGGTCCGATGGACGAAGAGTTCGACTACGCCGAGGAGTTCCAGAAACTCGACTTCGACGAACTGAAGTCGGACATCGAGGACGTGATGACGGACTCCCAGGAGTGGTGGCCAGCCGACTACGGCCACTACGGGCCGCTGTTTATCCGGATGGCGTGGCACAGCGCCGGCACGTACCGCACCAGCGACGGGCGCGGCGGCGCGTCCGGCGGCACGCAGCGCTTCGCGCCGCTCAACAGCTGGCCGGACAACGCGAACCTCGACAAGGCACGTCGCGTGCTCTGGCCGGTCAAACAGAAGTACGGCGACCAGCTCTCGTGGGCCGACCTGATCGTCCTGGCAGGTAACGTCGCTCTGGAGTCGATGGGATTCGAGACGTTCGGCTTCGGCGGCGGGCGCGAGGACGAGTTCGAGCCCGACGAAGCCGTCGACTGGGGGCCCGAAGACGAGTGGGAAACGGCCGACCGTTTCGACGAGGACGACGACCTCGAGCACCCGCTTGCGGCGACCGTGATGGGTCTCATCTACGTCAACCCCGAGGGTCCGGAAGGAAATCCGGATCCGGAGTGGTCCGCCGAGCGGATCCGCGAGTCGTTCGGCCAGATGGCGATGAACGACGAGGAGACGGCGGCGCTCATCGCGGGCGGACACACCTTCGGGAAGGTCCACGGCGCCGAGGACCCCGACGAACACATGGGTCCCGAACCCGAGGCAGCCCCCATCGAACAGCAGGGGCTGGGCTGGGAGAGCAGCCACGGCTCCGGGAGGGGTGCCGATACGATCACCAGCGGGATCGAGGGTCCCTGGAACGCCACGCCGACGATGTGGGACACGAGCTACCTCGACAACCTGCTCGACCACGAGTGGGAGGCCGAGAAGGGCCCCGGCGGCGCGTGGCAGTGGACGACGACTGACGGCGAACTCGACGGCGTCGCCCCGGGTGCCGAAGACTCCTCGGAGAAGGAGGACGTCATGATGCTGACGACGGACGTCGCCCTGAAGAAGGATCCCGAGTACCGGGAGATCATCGAGCGCTTCCGGGAGAACCCGATGGAGTTCCAGGAAGCCTTCGCGAAGGCCTGGTACAAGCTGATCCACCGCGATATGGGTCCGCCGACCCGGCTCGTCGGTCCGGAGGTTCCCGAGGAGGAGATGCTCTGGCAGGACCCGATCCCCGACGCCGACTACGAACTGATCGGCGAGGCGGAGATCGACGAGCTCAAACAGGAGCTCCTCGACTCCGAACTCTCGGTCTCCCAGCTGGCTAAAACTGCCTGGGCGTCGGCCTCGACGTACCGCGACAGCGACATGCGCGGGGGCGCGAACGGCGCCCGCATCCGCCTCGAGCCCCAGCGCAGCTGGGAGGTCAACGAGCCCGACCAGCTCGAGACGACGCTCTCGACGCTCGAGGAGATTCAGGAGGAGTTCAACGGCTCGCGATCCGACGACGTACGCGTCTCGCTGGCCGACCTGATCGTGCTGGGCGGCAACGCGGCCGTCGAGCAGGCGGCGGCCGACGCCGGCTACGACGTCGAGGTACCGTTCGAGCCGGGCCGAACCGACGCCTCACAGGAACAGACCGACGTCGAATCCTTCGAAGCGCTCAAGCCGCAGGCCGACGGCTTCCGGAACTACCTCGGCGAACTCGAGGACGGCGAGGACCGGTCGGTAGAGGAGCTGTTGGTCGACAAGGCCGACCTGCTGGACCTGACGGCGTCCGAGATGACGGTGCTGGTCGGCGGCATGCGCGCGCTGGGTGCGAACTATAAGAACACCGACCTCGGCGTCTTCACCGACGAACCGGAGACGCTGACCAACGACTTCTTCGTGATCCTGCTGGACATGGACTACGAGTGGGAGTCCTCCGAGGAGTCCAAGGACATCATGGAGCAAGAAGGATCCGAGGACGCCCAGGAGATCTACGACCTCCGCGACCGCGAGAGCGGCGAGGTCGAGTGGGCGGCGACCCGCGCCGACCTCGTCTTCGGCTCGAACGCGCGGCTCCGGGCCATCGCGGAGGTGTACGCGTCCGACGAAAACGAGGAGAAGTTCGTCCAGGACTTCGTCGAGACGTGGAGCAAGGTCATGCAGCTCGACCGCTTCGACCTCGAGTAGTCGAAACGCGCTCGAACCGCGATCGTTTTTTTTATCGGCTCGAGACCCGTCAGCAGCGACCACGAGTGACGACTCCTCAGTCGGCCTCGTACTCCGCCCAGATGTACCGCGTCGCGACGCTGCGGTGTGGACGCCACGTCTCGGCGATCTCGCGCATCTCCGTGCGAGTGAGTTCCTCGCCGTCGTCGGCGTACAGGTTCTCGATCCCACGACGAACCGCCAGATCACCGAGCGGGAGGATGTCGGGGCGTTCGAGAACGAACAGGAGGTACATCCGCGCGGTCCAGTCGCCGATGCCCTTGATCTCGGTGAGTACGTCGATCACCTCCTCGTTGGTGTGGTCGGCCAGGCCGGATCGCGTGTAGTCGTTCGCCCGAAAGGCCTCGGCCGCGTTGCGGACATACTCGATCTTGCTTCGTGAGAGCCCGGCCTCGTACAGCGCGTCCTCGTCGGCGGCCAGGACGGTCTCCGGCGTCACCTCGTCGCCGAGCACGTCGAACACGCGCTCGCGGATCGCCGCCGCGCTGGCGGTCGACACCTGCTGGTTGATGATCGAAATACAGAGTCGCTCGTACTCGGTCCAGTCGGGCTCCTCGTAGGGATCGTGTCGCTCGACGATCTCCGCCATCACGGGATCCTGACGGAGGACGGATTCAGCCTCTTCTCTCATGTGGTGTGTCCAGCGAAGGTACAGGACCCCGAACCCATATGTATCGCGCTTGCGCGGGGCCGACACGGGCCTCACGGCAACGGAGGCTCACTCGAGGTGGTGGTAGTCGAGCTCGTACCCCTCCTCGAGTGCCTCCCGGACCGACTCGCTTGGCTCGCCGACGCCGCGACGACGGATCGAGAACCCGCCGTCGTCGACCGAGACGACGAGGTTCGTCTGCCAGTCCGACGCCGTCTCCGGGTAGTCGGTTCGGTAGTGAGCGCCGCGGGACTCGGTTCGCTCGAGCGCCGTCCGGAGCAACACCTCGGCGGCGGTGAGGCTGACGGAGAGATCGACGGCGTACTCGAACGACCGCGAGGTCCGGTCGCCGTCGACCCGGAGGTCGGCCGTCCGCGCCCGCAGCTCGCCGAGCCGTTCGAGTCCCTCTCGGAGCCCCGCCTCGTCGCGCAAGATCCCCGCGTGCTCCCACAGGAGTTCGCCGAGTTCCTCGAGCAGCGCCTCCGGGGTGTACTCGCCGTCGGCAGCCGAGAGCGTCTCGAGCGCCCGAAACTCGCGCTCGGCGAGCGCGCGCTGTCCGTCCTCGACGGCCGGCTCGCGGTCGTCGGGGGTCACCGCGTTCGCGACGTGTTCGCCGACGAGCTTCCCGATCGCGACGGTCTCGGCCAGCGAGTTTCCGCCGAGACGGTTCGCGCCGTGGACCCCCGCGACGGCCTCGCCGACGGCGTACAGCCCCTCGACGCCGGTTTCGCCGGTCCGGAAGTCGATGTCGACGCCCCCCATCGTGTAGTGGGCCGTCGGCGCGACCTCCATCGGCTCCTCGGTGATGTTGATGCCCAGCGACTCGAAGCGTTCGACCATCGACGGAAGTCGGTCGCGAACGTAGTCGTCGTCTCGATGAGAGATGTCGAGATAGACGCCGCCGTTCTCCGTTCCTCGGCCCTCGCGGACCTCCCGAGCGATCGCCCTGGCGACGACGTCGCGGGCGTCGAGCTCCATCTGGTCGGGCGAGTACCGCTCCATAAAGCGGTCTCCCTCCGCGTTGTAGAGCCGACCGCCCTCACCGCGAACCGCCTCGGTCACCAGGCGGCCGTCCCACTCCTCGCCGTAGCGCTCGCCGACCATCCCGGTCGGGTGAAACTGGACGAACTCGGTATCGAGCAGCCGTGCGCCGGCCTCGAGCGCGAGCGCCTGGGCGTCGCCGTTGTTCTCGTCGTTCCGCGAGGAGTGACGGTTGTACAGGGCCGAAAAGCCGCCCGCGGCGACCACGACGTGCTCGCTCCGGAAGAGCAGGCCGCGACCGGTCTCCATGTCGAAGCCGACGGCTCCCGATACCCGCCGGCCGTCCGAGAGCAGCCGCGTGATCATCACGTTCTCCCGGTAGGGGATCTCCAGTGCCTGTGCTCGGTCGATCAGCGTCCCAAGCATCGCCTCACCGGTGCGGTCGCCGACGAAACAGGTGCGTCGGTACGACTGGGCGCCGAAGTAGCGCTGGTTGATCTCCCCGTCGTTGGTGCGGTCGAACGGCATCCCCCACTCCTCGAGTTCCCGGATCCGATCTGGCATCTCTCGAGCGGTGAGCTCGACGGCCTCGGGATCGTTCAGGTGGTGGCCCTCGTTCAGCGTGTCCGCCGCGTGGATCGCCCAGTCGTCCTCGGGATCGAGCGAGCCAAGCGCGGCGTTGATGCCGCCGGCCGCCCACGTCGTGTGTGCGTCGCCGTGGTCGCGCTTCCCGATCACCAGCGGCTCGACGCCCGCTTCGGCGAGCGAAATCGCGACGCGCGCCCCCGCCGCTCCGGCGCCGACGACGAGCACCGGCGTCGTGACGACGTCGTACTCGAGGCCGCTGGCTGCGGCGTCGGTGCCGCCATCGATACGGTTTTCGACGCCCGCGACGTCGGTCGCGACCGTCGACCCGCCGTCGTCACCGCTGGGTGTTCGTCCCATATGTGACTCTGAGTGCCGAGCGGATTTAGGGACCGTCCCAAACGATGCAATGGTTGTTTTCGAGACTCTGAGGTGGTTTTACGGCGGTCTTCGGTCACCGCTTAGTTCAGTCGACGGCCGGACGTTTACGGGGGGCGTTCCCGTACCCGATATCGAATGCAACCGGTCGTTCATCTCGCCGTCGGCTACCTCTGTTATGCGACGTACACGCGCTGGAGCCGCGACGAAGCGCCTGCGGAGCTTCCCGCGCTCGCCGCCATCTTCGGCGCGGCGCTGCCTGATCTGGTCGATCACCCGCTCCACGCCGCAGGCGTGACCCCCGTCGGCCGGACGTTTGTGCACTCGTTAGTGTTCGCTCTCCCCGTCATCGCCGCCGTCTGGCTCCTGATGCGACGTCGAGACCGCGAGATCCTCGGCGTCGCCTTCGCGATCGGCTATCTTACCCACATCGCGACCGACGTCCCGTGGCACCTGTTCTGGGGCGACTTCCACGAACTCGGCTTCCTCCTCTGGCCGATCACGTACATGCCCGCATACTCCGGCGTCAAGCCGCTCGGCACGGTCCCCGTACTCGGCGTCGAGGCGACGACGCTGTGGCTCGAGGCCGTCATCCTCGTCGCGGGAATCGTGCTCTGGCGGGCCGACGGCTACCCGGGGACGGCACCGATTCGGCGGGCGCTCGACCGGTCGTGACGGGGTCGACGCTCGAGGCCGGTACCGCGAAACACCCTTTACTGTCGGTAGTCCGCGACTCCCTCGAGAATCACCGATCCGCCGACCACTCCGAGAGCGAGCGCCAGCGAGAACAGGCGGGGGATCCCCTCGAGTGCAGAC
Organism: Natronococcus roseus; assembly: GCF_043677095.1. NCBI lineage: Archaea > Methanobacteriati > Methanobacteriota > Halobacteria > Halobacteriales > Natrialbaceae > Natronococcus > Natronococcus roseus. Next base: position 818 of record NZ_JBHLJR010000010.1, on the reverse strand, counting down.
GAGACGGCGATCCCGCCGACGCCGACGAACACCACGATCAGTAGGGTCCCGAGCAGACGGTGTCGCCGGAAGGCCTGGTCGGCCGATCGGTCGAGCGCCGTCCGCTCGACGACGACCCACGCTACACCAACGAGGACGACACTCCCAAGGAGACCAGCGACTAGCTGCGCCGAGAGCCACGTCGACGCCTGGAGGCCGATCTCCGCGACGATCAGGACGAGGAACGCGACGGACACGTCGTACCGGAGCACTGAGGCTCCGGCTCTGACGAGCGGGTGTCGTCGTAACGGCGCTCGAGTTCCGTCGCTGATGTCGTCCGTCATTACCATACGCTCGATCTGTCGGTACAAAAGTATTAGAAGTCGATGATGACACAGATTTGATGACCAGACCGTGTGAAAGTCGCGTCATGTACAGGGAATTGATGTAGCGGTCGGTACAAGCCAACTACTCAGCACAGGTCGACATCCGCAAAAGGTGAACATTAGGGAGGGATTGGTGGGAGCCGTGCTTGCTCAACCCAGAACCCCTCAAAAGCATCTAGAAGAGAGATGAACTCGGCAGGGTCTGTTGGTTTCGTCAGATAGGCGTTAGCGCGGGCATCATAGCACCGCGCAACATCTTCCTCCGCCTCCGAACTCGTGAGCATAAGCACAGGAAGTGGCTTAAGTCGGGGATCATCCCGAATTACTTCAAGGATCTCGCATCCGTCTCGACCGGGAAGGTTCAGATCCAGCAGGATGAGATCGGGAAGTTCGTTATCTGCGGACTCACGTAAGAACTCCACAGCGTCATCACCATTAGTGACTGACTGTAAT
>NZ_JBHLJR010000009.1:0-145711 GCF_043677095.1 Natronococcus roseus | reverse complement strand
CTGTTGCTTATTCTTCAACGGAGTGGATTTCCGGTGTCGAACTTCGAGATACCGGTCATCCTGATCATAGTCTTCCAGGTCTAATCCATGAGCAGTCCCGACTCGCATTCCAGTTGTCCAGAGAAGTCGAATCAAGACGTGATTGAAAGAGGCGTACTCGAATCGGTAGAGGTAGTCCAGGAGATTATGAGCGACGTCTTTTGTAAGAATAGCGTTGCTCTGGTTATCACCATGGTTGAGTTTTGGCGACAGTACCTTCTCGTGGAGAGCCGGAGGCACCGCATCAATCGATTCGCAGAACTTGATAAAGACACGCAAGGTGTCCATTTGTGTCTTCACAGAAACAGCGTTCAGATCTCCTTCCTTTTGCCGCCAAATCTTGTACTCATGCAGCCGACGCCCCGATAGAGAATTCAAGTCAGTGATTTCTTTCTCTTCACACCACCGGAGAAAGTGCCCAATACGGTATTTGTGGGCCTGAAGTGTATTTGCAGTGACTTCGGCACGTCGTTCATCAAGGTAGATCTCGAACGCTTCTGCCGGATGAATTGGCTCCAGTTTGGTCATAGAGATTATACCCGTGGACGGGTATTCTCCCCACCTTCCCAGGCACAATAACTCTATCAGTAGAACGGTGAAATTGTACATCCCGGCCCGTTTCAGCGGTTGTTTCGCCATATTTCGTTCTGTGTGATTGATGACGTACGGGTTGTAACCTACTCTGCAACGACCTTGAGTTTGGCAGTCTCCAGATCACCGATTATGAAGAGCAAATCGAGGAACTCGAGTACGGTGACAAGTATAGTAGCCACTGAAAGTCAGTGCGCACCCGATCGCACGACGGCTGTGCGATCGGTGTGCAAACCGTTTCAGTTGTTACTATAACTTAGCTACACAGGAGAAGTCGAGAACACTGGCGACGAAGCGTACGAGTCCGTGATAGTAGAGGCGAGAGTTTACGATGAAGACGGTGACAAGTTAGGTAGTCACCGTGATCTAACACCCGACCTCGAGGGCGGCGAAACGTGGCGTTTCGAGATTGCTCCCCATAGCCGGCCTGATGGGATTGCCGACCACGATATTGCTGTGGCCGGCGAGTAGTGTGATACTAGTCTTGCTTTGACCTCACCTAGGATCACTCAGGTCCTGTACATTTTCCCATAACCTGCTATTCGCATCTCGCATATCATCGAGTCGTCCTTCGAGCTCATTCACCTGGTTCTCGAGTTCGGCCTTTTCCTCTCGGAGGTGATCGTTCTCTTGCTCGAGTTTCTCAGTTCGTGCCTCTAGATCATCCAATCGCTGCCGGACAATTCGCCCCCCAAGTGGATCCATTCCGTAGTCTTCTTGAGCTGCGCTCAGTACGTTCTTCCCTCTATCAGTGATCTGGTAGGTAAATCCTTCTCGAGGCATGGGATCATCTCGCTCTTCATCAATCCGCTCGATCAGATTGGCTTCCATGAGGCGCTTGTAGTGATAGTTGACGAGGCTGCTATCGAGATCGGTATCGGTAGTGATCTCAGATGTCTTTGCAGTCCCGCCACGGGTCCGAATCGAAACTAAAATTCGATGTGGCTTTTGTGAGAGGTTGGCTGCGATCTCGTGTGGGTCCTGTCCTGGCTCCATGTATTGTACTTCAGGGCACAGTAGTAAAATTTTACTTTAGTTTCCGGTCAGTCCAGAACTACCGACTACATATAGTCCGGCTACCCCCACAACGCTAATCTCGAGCAGGTCGCGTTGTGGCTCCGCGACTATAGCCTCGAGGGACTATCAATGAAGTGAGATAACGTGGAATACCCACTATGCTATAGCAGATCAATTTTCAACCAAAGCGGTGGAGCGCGAACAGCAAAAGAGGATCTCGAGGAGCTCAGCAAAGTGGGATCATCACGGGGCTATAGCAGAGGGGGACTATCACCTCGAGAGCAAGGAATACTATCAGACTGAAACCTAGCAGAGTGGACTATCAAAATACTGGTAGATATGTGGACTATCACCTCGAGTGTAGGCATGCGATCCTGGCCGATCTCGAGGTAGTGTCTGGGGGTCATCTCTGGCTACAGCCTGCGGAGCGAGCACGGAGCGAAGCGAAGTGCGAGCGGCCAGTCGGTAGTGGTGTGGCGCGGTGCTGGCTTGGTTCGATCAGTGTCGGTCGCTATCTCGAGCAGCAGTGGCTATCGTAATCCCTGACCTCACAAATCGGTTGGATTTCCGGAAACAATATCACTCCAAAGTATGATCATACACCTATGAAACACTCATGCCAACGTCGCGACTTTCTGCGAGGAGGTGTGGCGGTGTCGGTAGCGTCTCTAGCGGGGTGTATGGCTCTCGATGGTGGGTCTTCCATGGGCGAGGGAAACCCAGCTAACGCAGGAGCGACGAATATCGATACGGGAGTAACGACGGTGATCGACCCGGCGACCTACGAGGATCAGTTCAGCAATGTGGTGGACATCACTGACGATCCCTACAATGCGGATCCGACAGGAGAGGAGGCGATCAACGATGCCCTGACGATGGCCTGGGAGGATGACACGCTGATCGTGTTCCCACAAGGGCAGTACAAGATGAATCGGGGGTTCCGTCGGACCGGTTGGAGAGACGTCGGCCTCATTGGGCAAAACGCCGTGATCCGGCATGGGGAGGTCGAAGCAATCCACGGTCACACGGTCGACGAGGGAGAGTACCGTGGCGGGACGATGTTGTTTCGAATCGGTACGATGAACCGGCCCCACCAGGGCGAGTTCGTTTTTGGCGGGTTCATTTTCGACTGGGCACGAGAGAACGCGGGAATGCGAGGGCTGTATGCGATGATCAACGGCCGGGCGGAGATCCGGAATATCGCGTTCAACGGCGTCCACGATCTCGGCTCTCATGGAAACATGCGAATCGCGACGACCTCTCGAGACGCCTTTGCGTTGGTCGATTCGGTCGATATGAGCGGCGGCGGGATGCACTATCATGATACGATCAACACTCGCCAGACAGAGCGTTACGACGGGACAGTGAACGAACAGGGATTCGGCCAGAGCTGGTCGACAACGGGGATCGTCGGACATACGGATATGTCGGGGACGACGCTATTCCAGAACGTGATCTGTGGGCCGTGGCCGGATAACGGATTATATGTCCAGGGGGGCGGTCGGCAGATTGTTCGGAACTGTATTGCCTCGAACTCCGGGACAGCAAACATCCGGTTCAATCAGACCGACGAGTGGGAACCGATTCCGGAAATCGACGAGACTGACGACGGTGAACTCACTCGAGATGGACCATACGGTCAGTCGACAGTGGAGGACTGTGTGACTGTCGTTGATCGTGTGCCATCAGGGGTGCACGAAAGCGGCCGTTCGATCTGGCACTACTCTGGAGAGGGCATGATTCGAGATTGTGAGATAACGATAGCTCAGGAGAGTGAGGCTGGCGGCGCCGGGGGAAACTTCGCGATCGGGACCCGCTCCGGTGTGACCGAATCGACGATTGAGAACTGTCGAATTTCGCTGCTCGAGCCGACGGATGCGTTTTATTCTGGGACGTCGGCACCAGTAACGCTTCGAGATGTGGATATCGTTGCGGAGGGGTGGGATCCCGGCTCAGTACCGGCTAATGTGATGGGTGGCCACATGCCCGCCCTCGAGAACGTGACGTTGAACGGATCCTCTTGATCTAGATGAGTATTGCCAAAGAGTCTTTATAGAATGAGATTGAACCATGCGAAAACAGAGATGGCTGGACTTCTCACGAGATCAAACGCCGCGTCTGCACGGTTTTTTGCTGTGCTAACGTTTTTAGGTGCCTATGCTTCTTACCCGAGATTCGGACTTCCGTCAGCACTTGTTATCGCAGCGTCTGGAGTAGCTTTGTGGGTTCTCAGTGGTGACCCACATAATCACGGTGCAATTCGTCGAGTCTCGGGTGGTGTGCTTTGGATGCTGCTGCTTATTCTTGGACTCGGAATTGGCGCACCGTAATTCTGTTCTACATAGAGATGACCAAGATTTGTGTTAGGGCTACTCCTCGAGATCGCGGGCGGCATGTAGAAGCATTCCTTTCCAAGTGAATCCATGCCACTGGCGAGTCTCATTTAGTTGCCCGTACTGATCGGTGCTTTCTGTTTTTGGGGTACTGAGCTGCCGATGTGTATGCATAAGAAGTCCACGCCAGGTGAGCCCGTGTTGGTCTTTGAGGTCATCGAGGCGTTGATACTGCTCATGCGGTAACTCGACCGAGACGTAGCGCGTTTTGTTTTCACCAGGAATCTCGATATTGACCGACTTCGATTCGTGCTCGTCAGCGTCTGTTTCGTTGCTGTCCTCCATCTTACTTACTTTGTGACCGGGATCTGGGTATCTGACGCGGCAGTCCTATGTCTCACAATATGCTGATGTTAGTATTCAGCTACATAAATCTCCCCTGAGGATCAGATGGTATCACTGAATAGTTCCTATAGAGATATGGAATAGATTTATTGTCTTCAGGCTAGACTTCACTCATATAAGCCTCACTATTACCTTGCCACTAAGTTGGTATTGTGTTGGTGGGGCTTTGTATGCACCAATGACTGAACAAAAAGCGAAAACAGGTACAGATCGAGATCGCACAGTTCTCCAGAAACTCCTTCTGTGGATTTTGCAGTCGGCTCACGAGAGTCGGTCAGAGCTCGAACAACTCAGACAGCAGCAGGACATGAGGAGAATATCGCTTCAACGTAATCTACTGACGCCAGTTCGAGCGATGGTTACCATGGGAGTCGTCTCGCTGATCGCATCTCAGTCAGTCGCCGCACAGGAAGGTGAGGCGACAGACATCTGTGGAGAGGGCTTCGGGCTGATGATCTTTGATATTCAGATGATGGCTTGGCAGGTTATCCTCGGCGCACTGTTCCTGATCTTCATGCTTGGACTGGTGCTGCGAGCTGTGCCGTTGTTTACTGGCTCAACGGCAGTCGGGAGTCTGATGATGATCGGTCCAATTGTGGGCGTAATTGCGTTCATTTTCTTCGTCCAGTTTATCGATATTGCCCTCGGGTACGCCGGAGGGCCAGGCGTCGGCGAAGGCTGCTCGCCGTTCGTTTAAACTCACATATCAATGAGGATTCCCAGAATCGTTCTTTTAATCGCAGTACTATGTAGCATAGGAGCGTTCGCTGGACCGGGCCTTGCTGCTGCTGATACTGGTTCCTCAGTGGACGATGTGGTGCTTCAGACCGAGGACGCTGGCGGAAATGAAAGTGTCTGGGAGCCGCCGGAAGATGACGAAAGCGACGCTGACGACGAGGCTGATGAAATAGATGACAGTCCCACAGAGATCGAATTTGAAAACGCATCCGTCAACGAAACCGATGATGACGAACCGCTTCAGATCGAGGATAGTGAGGACCGCGAGGAGTTCGAGGAACTCTATCTTGAGGAAGACGGGGACGAGGAGGAGCCAGCAGGGCGGTCGATTCTCGGTGGTGCCGGGAGTGCGGTCAGTAACACTCTGAACCCGGCGGACGCAGCTGAAGATGTCTGGGAACGGTTGACCGAGATGTTCGCGGATGGGATGACGCTGTTCGTTGAGGAAATCTTCAACGAAGCACTTGGGACGCCGACAATCAACAACGACGGTGCCTTCGGAATCTTCGGGACACCAGAAGCGCTCGAGGAGGGCGAGCAAACGATATCCCACAAGGAAGCTGGGACGTACGACGCGATCGCCTCGGAGAACTACGTAACGGTCTACGAGGAGATCTACCTCGGACTGGTGATGCCGATGGCGATGTCGGTCATGTTCCTGTTGGCGTTGTTAATGTTGATCGCGCCGGCGATCACCGCGATTACGCGCCGGAAAGTCGGATCGATACTCGCCTCGGGCGTGTTCGTCGTCCTGATGATCGTCATCGTCTGGGAGTTCGCGACGCTCATGCACGCACTGAGTGATGCAGCGGCGCAGTTGTTTCTCCCCGACGGCGAAGATGTTCTGGATACAGACACGACGACGTACTCGGGTGGCGTTGCGACGGCCCTCATCCTGTACTTCAAGGGATGGACGGGCGGCGCTGCGCTTGGATTGATTCACACGACCCGGCACGTGCTTCTGTTCGTCTATCCAGCTGTGCTGCCGATCTTCTTCATCTTGGCTTACTGGGGCGGCCACCGTCGAGTGAAGCAGGTTGGGTCGTTCTTCATCTGGCAGTGGTACGGCCTGCTGGTGATGAATATCCCGACGGCGATTTTGCTCGCGTTTGCGAACGCCGTCGGCTGGCAGCTGTTTCCTTCCGAGATCCTCAACTTCATCGCTACGCTTGGAATCTTCGCGCTTGCGGTGATGATCCCCTTCGCGGTGAGTGGGTCGTTCTTCTTGATTGGCCTCTCGATGCGTGGGGCTGTGGTCGGGACTGCTTCGTCGGCAGTCTCGAGGTACACTCCATCACCACGGCCGGCGTCGGTCTTCGGAGGTGAACGGACGCGATCGGCAAAGGAGCGTCTCAAGCGTGGTGGCGAGAGGGCAGGCGTCGCGGCGGCGAATCGGTCGAAGGCAGCAGCACAGCGAGCGAAGTCGTCGGTCAATTCTCGACGACCGATTCGGACCGATGGTGGGCAGTCGGCCAACTCGAGTTCGTCCTCAGATGGCTCGAGCAGCTCGAATACGACCCAAAGGGCGGGTGTCTCGCCGGATCAGCGTCGCAAGGCAGCACAGCGGCGACAGGACCGTGCACGGAACTCAAAACAAGCTGAGCGGGCCCGCAAGCAGTCAGACCACTACAGAAAATGAGCGACAGTACCAGTCAGTCAGATGGTATCGATCACAAAGTAATCCACACCGGGACGAGCGATCAGGTCGTCCTTGGGATGAGCAAGATGGAGGTTCTGGCGGCGATCGCGCCGCCGGCGATGATCTGGTTTATCGGTCGGCAGATGATCGGCGGTCTGTTGGGTACACTGACGTACTCTGTGGCGATCGTGTGGTTGTTTGCCGGCTTCGGCTTCATCGTCGCGAAGGATCCCTGGATGACCGCTCGCTTCTACGCCGAGACAGTGCTTCGATCGCTCTCGCAGCAACCAACCATGCTCTTCGATAGAAATTCCACCGAATCCGGTATTGAACAGCCAACGAATGACTCGCTCTTCGGGAGGGCAGCGGCTATTCCCCTTGCAGGGCTCCGCTTTCTTTCCTCAGTCCGCGGACCAGACTCACCAGAGGACAAATCGAAGGGACCAGTTCGCACTCAGGATTTTGTACAGTACACGAAAGCCTATCTCGGGACGCCGGCGGTCGAGACCGACGACGGTCACGTGGTTGGTGCGATTCGGATTTCTCCGGCGAATATGGTCACCTCGAGCGAAGAGGAGTGGGAACGGCAGTCCCGCTTCTACGCGAAGGTGTTGGACACGGCGGTCAAGGGCAACATCCAGATTGCGGAGTACATGCGAATGGTCGATTACACGCCGCGGATCGAACGGTATAGTCAACGCGAAGAGGAGATTCTCACGACGGCTGACGGTGAGACTGCGCCCGGTGAGGTCGACTACTCCGAACTCGAGTTCGGAAAGAAGGTACTCGCCGATCTCTGCCAGGAACGTGCTGACGTTGTTTCGATGTACGACCTCTCGACGTACACGGTCGATCCGTATCTGATTGTGGAGGTCAAACCCGGCGACGTCGTTACTGAAGACGATGTCGAGGGTGGGCTTACGTCGATTCCGCTAGTTGGTCGGATGTATACCCACTGGAAGGTCCATCAGCTCAAGCAGGACGGGGAGCACATCCCGCAGATGATCACGCTACTCGAGGATCGCCTCGATACGATCAGTGACTCGATTCGACGTCTCGAGGACGTGAGCGGACACCCGATTCCGAGTGAAGAGCTCTCGCAGGTCGCGGCGGATCACTACCAGGCGGCGAACGTCTATGCGCATGCTGATTATACGTCGCTGGTCCGACAGAGTCCGATCCCGACACCGGAGGTTACCGAGGACGGTGTCGAAGTCGGAGAGGCATCTGACCCGGAGTACGATGTGACCTACGCACATCTGGACGTTGAGGCTGAACGGGATCCGAGGACGACACTCTCGAGGCGGCACAACCAGCTCGCGATCGCTGATCAAGATGCGAGCGACTCGGATGATCCAGACCCCTCAGTGAGATCGGAGCCACCTGAGCGGCAAGAGGCGACGACTGATGGTGGTGTCACAGCAGAGTCGCCGGTGGTCGCAGAGTCTCCGGGGGGTGCGGAGATTGCACTTACAGACGAGGAACTCGAGGAGCAGTACATTTCTTTGCTTGCTCCGGAGGAGATCGAGCGCTCCTGGATGGACGGTGGCGGCAATCACCTTCGGATTGACGGTGAGATCTACGCGGCAACGCTGTTCATTTCGAGCTACCCGAAGGATCCGCCTGAAGGGTTCCTCGAGCCGATTCTGCAGTTCGACGACGCGGAGGTCGAGACGAACGTCGCGACCCACATCGAGACGATCGATCAGGACAAGGCCGAACAGGAACTCGAGGACTACGCTGACGCACTTCGGAAGAAGTACGAGCGAGTCAAGAACTCCCGAGTCGAGATGTTCGCGAGCCGGTATCGTGATGAGGCCGATGAAACACAGGCAGCGCTTGACTCGTATCTGCAGAGTGAGCACGATATTTTCGAGGCCCAGACGTACATCGAGGTTCGGTCGTTCAATCCGGATGCATTGAAGCGGGCCATTCGCTCGATTCGAGCGAAGATGTCCGATATGAGTGCAGAGGTCTCTGTACTCCGGCAGAACCACGATGTTGGTCATCAGACGGTCGCACCGGCGTGTCAGGACAAGGTCGACCAGAAAGTGAAGGTCCGATCGGAGGCGCTGGCGGCGATGAATCCGTGGACGACGACGAACCTGCACGAGCCCTCGGGCGTGGAACTTGCTGAGAATATGGCGACGAATGAGCCGCTGGCGGTCGACGTTTACAAACGCGACGCGGGATACAACTGGGTGATTGTCGGGAAGACCGGTGCGGGGAAGACCGTTACCTCGAGCCAGTATCTCTGGCGCTACAAGGTCGATAATCCCGATTCGTTCATCGCCGTGATCGACCCACTCCAGGAGTTCGCGAACTTGCAGGAAATCTTCGGTGGTGAGCGGATCGTCGTTGGGTCGACGAACATCAACCCGTTCGATATCAAGCCGACGCCCGAGGACAAACTCGATGCGATCGGTTACTCGGCTCCCTATCGAGAGTGGCTCGATTCGGGACTTGATTTCTTGGAGCTCTACTACAAGATGCAGGGATTCGACTTCTCGCAGTACCGGGCGATCTGGACGAAGGCGCTCAAGCGTGCTGGCGAGAAGAAGGGGATCACCGAGGATCCGAAGACCCACGATCCCGAGTATCGCAAATCAGAGGGGTACGACGGCAAGGCGCCGACGATGGCCGACGACGTCCTCGAGATCATCAACGACATGTCGAGTGATGGTGCTGAGTACGTCGAGGATTCGTCGAACGAGAGTCAGGTTCGCGATCGCGAGGAGAAGGCGACGACAGTGATCAACAATCACGTTGAACCCTTCCGTGACGGTAGTCACCTTGAGCACCTCGCTCACGAGACTGAGGTCGACCTCGAGGATACGGACTTCGTCTATGCTGATTTGCAGCTCAAGGAAGGGGATGAAGAAGGCGGCGGGCTCATGATGCACCTGCTGCTGGACCTACTGTACAACGAAGTCAAGTCTCGTCCCGAGCCGGGAACGATCTTCTGTGACGAGTTCCACTACCTGCTTCGCGACGATATGACGGTGAAATCGCTCTCGCAGAAGTATCGCCACCACCGTCACTGGGACCTCTCGATTGGGGCTGGGACGCAGAGTCACAAGGACTTCTTCGGCACCGACGGCGAGGGCAACGTTCATCTGACAGATAACGCAGAGGTCATGCTCGAGCTCTCGTCGATGGAGGTCTACCAGTACGTCGAAGGGATGAACGAGCAGTGGGGCAAGCGCCTGGGGCTTTCTGGTGACGAGGCCGAGTTGATCGATAACCTCCAGAAGGGGAACCTTGCGGATGGATTCTCGGAGGTGCTGCTACGGGTCGACGACGAGGGCTGTTACCCTGGGCGTGTCCGGATGGATCACGACCAGAACCCTCGAGAGGCGGTTGCGTTAATGTATGATCCCTCTGAGCACGGCGAAGACTACGCATCGTATCTGCAGCAGTACGACGATGTCTGTGGCTGGAGGTGGTCCTAATGGGTCTTGGGAATCGGACAGTGTGTGCCACGAAGCAGAAGCTCGGTCTTGGTGATGGCTATGAGGCTCTCGAGGTCACGCCGGAGTTGGCCGAGCAGCTCTACGGTGAGTTGCCTGAGCGTAAGTCGATCGCCGTCCAGCCGAGCAAGGACGGCGGCGGGCCGAAGGATGCAATTGATCTACTGACGGCCGTCCACAATCCCGGTCGGGGTGGTTTGTTTGGGTCGGCAGAGGGGCCAACGCACTCGTTCGAGATGCGCTACATCAACGGGTTGGTTGGCTTCCAGTGGGTGATGGCGACGACTGAGGCCCAGAAGCAGATGCAACGGCAGCTCGAGACGTTCTATCCTGACGCTCACATTGATATGTCGGAGCATGACCGGCCAGCGCTGTTGCCTCTCGAGGAAGGTCGTTATGTCGCCGGTGCCTATCTTCGACTCCGGAAGCGTTCGGACGGCAAGCATCTGTATCCGATCAAGCACATGGACATCGAGGGGTTCGAGAACGATCCCTACGGCTCGATTACGGCCGAGATGATCGGTGAGCGGGAGTCTGATACTGAGACCGATCTAGCCGTGCAGACGATCTTCGAGCCGGCACCGGCGGATTGGTGGAAAGGCGGGTTGTTGTCGTCGTCGATCGATGACATTGCGGATGAGCTCAAGAGTCCCCGGAAGGACGAGTCGTTCCTCCATGCGCTAAAGTACGAGCTGTTCCCCGAGAAGTTCGAGATCGTCGGCGAAGAGCGTGAGGCGTCGAACAAAGACAAGCAGGCATCCAACATCGTTCGCGAACAGCGCGGCGAGAAGGGCTTTCGGATGAATCTCCGGATTGTCGGTGTCTCTGACGATCCGGATTCTGCGGTTCGACGGGTAGCGGAGACCGCCCAGCAGTTCGACGGCTACTACGAGAGCAAAACCGAGCAGGGGTTCGAAGTTGTTCCGCTGTACGACAAGCCGCTTCGAACTGAACTCGAGCGGGCTTACGGTCGAACTCGTGCGGATCGGAAGATGATCATGGGTGTTCGTGGAGCTGCTGGTCTGATTCATATCCCGAACGACGATATCAACACCCAGGACGTCGACTGGTCGCTGACGTCTCATGCCGGCGACGTCCCGGCGAACGCACCGCGGTTTTCGGAGTTCCACGATTCTGGGGTCGTTCCATGGGAGAAGGAGCTCCGGTCGGTCGGCCTCGAGGGCGCTGATTGGTGGACGTACGATATTCCCTCTACTTGGAGCGATCCCGAGGAGTACAATGACTGGAGTGTTGAGGGCGATAGTCAGCCGTCCGATGGCGATCGCGAACTAGATGACCGCAGTTCTGAGCGAGACCAAGAGGTGTCCGCATAACATGACCCTACCATTCGGCGATGATGGCGACCCAGTCGAAGAGATCGAGAAATTCGGCGCACGGATCGAAGGTGAGGACGACCCGAGCGAGCCCGTTTTGATCAACAATAAGGAGTGGGCCATACAGCGCTACGATCCAGTCGAGGAGGAGATCGAGACCTACGCCGGCGCGTGGCCTCGAGCAATGATCGAGAACGCACAGGCGGAACCCCGGCAGCCACTCTGGATCGGTGTCTCCGAAAGTTCCGGTCGAGAAGTGCCGGTAGAGTTCGACCGGCTCTTTCGGCACGTCTTCTACGGTGGATCGACAGGGACAGGGAAGACGACGAAGATGTACAACGACGCCGTCGCTCTCATGTACGGTGGCCATGGCGTCACGATCATCGATCCGAAGGGCGACGACATCTATGACCTGCTTCGGCGGGTTCCGGAGGATCGTTGGGATGATGTGATCTACATTGCGCCGGGGGACGATTTCTTGGACAAGTCGGTCGGGTTCAATCTCTTCGAGACCTACCACGAGCCCGACGAGACTGGATTTGACGAGGAGATCGAAGGGATCGTCGACGACTTCAAGGAATTGCTCAAGGCCGGCGATTTCTGGGGGAATCGGATGGACCGGGTGATGAAGACGATGGTCCGCGGGATGATTCGCCACGAGTTCGAGTTCACGCCACTCGAGCTCTACTATGCGTTGCTCGACGAGGAGAATCGCAGGGAGTACGCGGATTTGATCGCATCGGCTGATGACGATGACATCGCGTTCCTCGAGGTCTATACGCGACAGATCGCGGAGGAACTAACTGAGCAAGAGCTCGATGCATTGGTGGGTCGGCTGAAGGACTGGGTCGAGAATCCGATCACACGACAGATTCTGGCGCAGCGGGAGTCTGACGTCTCGATTGCGGAGGCAGTCAACGAGGGGAAGATCATCATCTGTAAGAACGACTTGCCTGGTGAGGCAAAGCGGATGGTTGCGACGGCGGTCATGCGTCGGGTCTGGACCTGCGTGAACGACCGGATCAATCCCTCCGAAAAGAAGGTTCGTGAGCTCGCCGGGGCGAATACCTCCGGCGGGGATTATGATCCCTACTTCCTGATGATCGACGAGTGTGATGATGTTCTCACTGAAGCATCACAGATTGATAAGATGCTCACGAAAGCCCGCTCGAAGAAGCTTGGGCTACTGCTGGCTACACAGACACTCCATCAGTTGGATGCAGAGGCCCAGCAGGCGATTCTGTCGAACTGCAACACGCTTGTGTCGTTGAATCCGTTGTTGCCTGATGAGGCTCGAGCGCTCTCTGATCGTTTTGGTGGAAAGGATCCTCGTGATTTGACTCAGATTCCGGACTACCACGCACAGACGAAGCTGCGCCACGAAGACGACTCGTTCATGGCGAAGTTGACGCCACCGTACCCACCGCTGCACTCGATCGAGGAAGCGTTTGACTTGATCCAGCAGTCGACGGAACGCTACGGGATCGAGCGCCAGTCTGGTCGGGAGGTCCTGGACGGGCTGTTCTTCGCTGGGACTGGGAAGTCCAATGCAGCGGATGCAGTCGGTCGTGAGAACACCTCAAGTGGTGTCGAAGAGCCGATGGACGTTGATGACGTCGAAGCGGCTCAGGTGGCGCTGAAGGCGATCTATGACGAAACGATTCGAGCGGAGTCTGACTCGGTTGAGACGTCGGCTGCAGAGCAGGCAGTGACCGACGCAACCGGCCTCGAGTATACGCAGGCGTCGAACATCGTCGAGCGTTTGGAGGCCGCTGGTGCGCTCGAGCAACGGAGTACGAGCGACGGTCTCGAGATTACGGTGACGCCAGAGGGACGCGGCCAGATTGGACTGGAAACTGGCTCGGGTGGGTCTGGTGGGAAGAGCAAACACCGGCACATGCTTCGAGAGGTCTACGAGTGGGGAACACGGTCCGGGTACGAGATGAAATTGCCAACGCAGGACGGCGACGAACTGCCGGATGCGGTTGGCGAAGTCCCACCGTCGATCGTTCCTGATGGTGATCTTTCAGAAGGTGAGCGCAAGCAGATCGTTCAGTCGCGTCTCGAAAGCGAGTACCCGGAGATCCTTGAGCTCTCGGGAACGGAGACGTTGTACATTGAAGCCGAATCAAAGGGCCTCTCGAAGCCGGGCGGACCGATCAAGAACGCGGCGAAAGCACCAGGGCCCGAACAGCTGTTGTTCGTTGTCGGCGACGGTGGCGACGATGGTCTCACACGGAACGCCGAGCGCCTAGCGTCGATCTTCGGTGCCGATGGGAGCGACCCGTTCACGTCGATTCGAACACCGACAGGTGCTGCCCGGAAGTTCTACACCCGCGGAAAACTTGAGATGGCTCGCGACGATTCGGGCACTGAGAAGCTTGCAATTGTCCCTGAAGATGCTTCGATCGAGTGGGTCGAACTCGAGAGTGGTGCGATCGTTTGTCGCAATCGGGACACTGACGAAACTCACCTTCGGTTCGACAGTCCTCAGGAATATCGAGAGCGTGACCCGACCGATGCGCCTGCGACCGTCCATTACGATCCCGAGGATACCAACTATGTCGTCGAGCGGAGCGGCGACATTGAGCGGAAGTATGGCGGGAAGGGACCGCTTACAGACGACTGGACGTACATCTATGAGCCGGTGATCCCCAAAGCGATATTTCGGGAGCACGGCCATGAGATCGTTCCGGAGCCAGAGGAATTCCGGATTGCAATCGTCCCGAACGATGATCGCGACCTCGAGAGTGATCCGGAGTTGCTTATGTTCGACGTTAGCAGCGAAGAGGCGATTCCGATTGAGGTGTGGCTAGACGGGTTGACTGACGGCGCCACCACCGAGTCGGTAGAGCCCGGACTCGAGTCTGAGGTCGCTGTGGAGACGGAACCGGAGAGCACTGACGAGACAGACCTGGACGGAGACGATAGCGACACTGAAAGTGACGAGAACGCTCTGGATGTGGAGCCACTCCGAGAGCCAGAAGAGCCTGCGCCTGCGCCCGAAGCACCAGAACAACAGCCGGATCCCGAGTGTGAGCCCGAAGCTGAGGCTGGTGATAGCCAAGAGAAGGAGGAAGGAGAAGAGGAGACAACCGAGAATCCATTCAATTCGATCTAGCTGTCTGCCGGCTCTTTGGAAAAACGGCGCTGTTCACCGAGATGGCAGGGATGCTCGAGGCTGGCGGATCCTTATCCAATGGTTCGACTTAGGATTGAGGAACAGCGGAGTTAGAGGTCGACGTACTGTGATTCCCACTCGCGGCGCTCCTGAATGGCTTCATCCCCTTCCTCAGCGAGCGCATAGTAGTTCGTTCGCCGATCGAGTTCACCTTTCTCGACGAGTTCTTTGTTCACGAGAGTATCGAGATTTGGGTATAGCCGCCCGTGGTTGATCTCGGTGCTATAGTAGGTCTCAACCTCGTCTTTGATGTCCTGTCCAGATGGCTGATCGGCGCCTGCGATGACGTACAGCAGGTCTCGCTGGAAACCTGTAAGGTCGTCCATGGTGACCTATCCTTACACCTGTATATTGTTATCCCTGTCGTATGTGACTGCCAGTCTCGAGCTACAATTTCGGTAAAGAACTGTATCGTCTGGTTTAGTTTCGACTTGAAAGTGATGAGCTATTTGCAGAAGTAAGCTGGTCGAGGAGAGAGTCGACGACTGAGTCACTGCTTTTCTCCGTGTCTGCAGAGTAGTCCTCTCGAGGATCTTCATACACTTCGAGTTCAACACGGCTTGCAGCCGAGAGTTTGCCTTCGAGCACCTCGAGATTGAGAATTGCAGTCTGGTAGATCACGAGCGCACGGCTCTCATTGACGTCCAGATACTGGATGTTGAGCGCCTCCAGTGTTGAGGGCAGATCAATTGGGGACCCAAAGGTATATTCTCGAGATGGATCCGAATCGCTTGACATCGGATTCTCCTTTGGGGCCTGTACAAATAGACCCTCTCTCTTTGTTGCAGTAGCTGAAGGTTCTCTGTGGAGACGTCTTCGGGAAAGGGTGGAAGGAGTTGCAAACGGGCCATCGGTCAGGTGGGGAGTTAGTGCCGGTGGCCAGGTGCAGGTTGGGGTGCTGTGTGGCAGTGTCGCGTTGGGTGGTGCGCGACACTCGGAATACTCGTTGGAGTCATTATCAATCTCTTGCTTGCCCTCTAGGCTCGAAACGATATTTCGGGGTTGGTCCCCGAACGTGTTAGCCGTGAACGCCAAGCTGACGCACTCAAACCCCGATAAACGATCACTGGGAACTGGTCGGCTGTTTGAGAAGCAATTTATACAGGGATGTGGCAGTCCGTGCTATGCCAAATTCACCTGTTCAGCAGACAAGTGGTGCTCCAGTGTCGAAACAGAGACCTCATCACGAGATGACACCCGTTGTTGCAGTCGTTTCTGCAGTTGCCGATGCTGCTGGAACAGATCCACTCGAGTTGCCGCCGCTTAGCAAGGCGATTAACCCAGAGGCGCTGAACAATTTGGTTGGCACCGAGCGGAGTTCTGGTTTGGAGTCGGTCTCTTTTGCGTATGCCGGATACGATGTTGTTGTCTCCGGCACTGGCGATATCGAGGTCGTCCAATCTGAGTGAATTGGAGGCATAGTTGTCGGTCGTCTCGAGGATCTGAATATGATTAACTGGTGGCCCTCTTTATTGCGGTGTTCTCGAGAGTGCCTGTCGCTATGAGCCCAGCTATTATTTGGAGATAGAAGCCGACCGCCAGATGATCGTGTAGTTCCGAAAGATTCGGTGGGTAGAACACTTCTGAGCAAGTTATTAAGATCGCTGTAGCTGGAAGGGTTTCATCAGGAGCACGTCAGCTGCGTCAATGAGTGTCTGGCTTTTCTTGGGAACAATCGGAACGACGGAGTTGCGACGTTCAATAGAGTTTAGAACAATAACCAGCCTTGTCAAGAGAGATGAGATCAAACCCTCCATGCCGATCACGATAGTTCTGGACCGAGATATCTATTGCGCCAAACTCACACTGAAGCTCTAACTAGGTTGATTGAAACCCATTCGTGCGAACGTTTCTTCTAAACCATCCATCAGTTCCACATCCTCATTTCCTTCCTCTACGGATTTGATTAGTGAACTGAGTTCGTGAAGTGGAAGTTGACCTGGTGCATACTCACTGGCATCCGATTCAAGCGGAGCATATCCTAGTTTTGATCCGTAGGATGGAGCTATCACACGCGTATGGCTACCTGTTTCTCCCATCGAGATACCAGCAACTTTAATTCCTCTTTCAGTAGCCGTATTAATCACTTCTAACATTGTTAGTGTGTCGGACAGATTGTTAGCATAGGCTGCTACTTTTGAGATATCCCCATACTTATCGCTTTCCTCAATTATTTTGAGAAGAGTGTCTTTATCTGGAGTTTCATCAAATTCATGGAAGGATATGATCAGGTCCACACCATTCTCTCGAAACTCGTCCAGAACCCACTCGGTTCCCCGTGCTATTTCTAGTTCGATGTCAACCATTTCAACAGCATCAAATTGAGAGGCCGCCATCAATTGATCTAGCCGTCCTCGATCTGTTGCTTCACCGCCAAACCACCTCGACCGATTCGTTGCAATAATAGGAAGCTCACCATCGTATTCTGAAAGCTGCTTTATCGGGTTTTCCGCGCTGTCCATTCGGAATTCGATAACGTCTGCTTCACCTCGAGCGTCTGGCTCTCGAGTGAGATCATTTGTAGTTGCAGCTAGAGTGAAATCGTCAATTTCCATGATAGGGTATACCAACCTCCTCCATAAAAGAATTTCGAGTGCTGAGCCCACATTCGAGATGACCACAAGATATGCGGCAGAAAGACCAGCAAAGGGTTAAGCAACGGTAGGACGGTGTTTCACTGCTTTAACTGTAGAAAGAGATCAGTTCGGAGGTAGACGATTAATATCGGCTAGAACTGCTGATGCTGTTTCTCTGCCACCTGCACCGAGACCGCTGTTATGGAGGCTTCCAGCATGTTTCGTCTCGATTTGAACAATATTTCGTGTTCCCGTCACCGCGAGCGTACTATGTTCGGGAACAAGTCGTGGACCAACATGAACCCCGTCTCGAGTTGCCTCACCAATAAGACGGATTGTTCGGCCGTCTTCTGCAGCAAGTTTGAGAGCACTGCCAGGAATGTCTTCGATTCCACGTACCTGGGCGTCTTCGAATGAGAAGCCACCATCGGCGAGTACGTTCGCAAGAATCACGCATTTTAGTGCAGCATCAGTGCCATCAACATCGAATGCTGGATCGGCTTCTGCGACGCCGAGATCCTGAGCTTCTGCAAGGACATGTTCATAGTCGAGTCCCTCGGCAGCCATCCGTGTAAGAATAAAGTTTGCCGTGCCATTGAGGATGCCTCGGACTGCTGTTACGGCCTGTGGCGTGCAGTCTTCGATTGTTGACAGAACTGGAATCGCGCCACCGACAGTTGCTTCGAATCTGAGTGTGCCCGCACTATCAGCCTCAAGTGCACGCAACTCCTCATAGCGTTCAGCAACGGGGCCCTTGTTCGCGAGCACGACGTGGTGATTCGTCTCGAGTGCGCGCTTGACGTGCGTAAAGCCAGGTTCGGCGCTGTCGAGCGTTGTTGGTGTTGCTTCGACAAGGACGTCATACTCTGCCTCGAAAAGAGTTTCAGGAGCCTCGGATCCGACAGCATCACCATCGATCTTACGTTGAAGAGCGCTCCCAATATCAATACCAGCAGGATCAATTGTAGCGCCGTTCGAATCAGCAAGTGCGACGACTTCGTGTCCGTACTCGCTTGCGAGGTCTGCGACTGACTGGCCGACGGCACCGCAGCCGAGGATGGCAAGCTGCATTAGACCTCACCTCCAGTTAATGGCTCAACGACGGTAAAGTCCTTATCTGACGCGATTGAGCGAATTGTCTCGAGCGTTTCGTTTGTATTCCCAGTGTCAATAGCGAGTCGGAGTCGTGCACTCGAAACCTCTTGTGTTCCTTCTGGAGCGGCGAGTGAGAGGTCGAAGATTGCGGCACCAGCTTCATTTTTGATTCGTGATAAGGTGCCAGACAGGTCACCTTCGATGAGATGACCGATCAGCAAAATCGTGACCTCCTCACCATAACGTTCAGCACCGGCCTGTACGACGTTAACACCAGCGTCGCGGAGCCCGTTGACAATATCGTCGAAACGGTCGGGCGGACATCCAAGATCGATCTCGACAGGAATGTGTCCACGTGGCGTAATATTTCCCCGTTCGTGATGTATACTCATGAGGTTGCCCCCGTTTTCAGCGATCGGAGCGAGCGCGTGTAGGAGCTCACCAGGATTATCGACAAGCTCGAGTCGAATAGTATACGTATGGAGGCCCCCATCTGTTTCCACTGCTTCTCGTCGAATGCGGTTTTTACCCATGTGTCATCCCTCCTATTGGCAAGCGTCTACAGACGGTCATAGTTGACCGTTCTGGTTCAGCCTACAAAAGGATATAGAATTCCTCAGATCCGTATACCCTGATTCATATATCCCCATAGTACTGTCTAGCTGAGCTGATCTAAGAAGCGCGTCGTGTTTAATTAAGCGAATTTCACCAGACAGCGAAGGCTTGGACCACATTTCGGCAGTCATTGCATCAACTTTCTTAAATATATTGGCGAACGAGGAAGTTCGACGTTCTATCTCTTAAATGATGAGTTACTACAGTGCTTAGATTCCATGTTGAATGGGACGAAATCGGAGCCATGTTTATTGGAGTACAGTTGCTAGGTGCTGGTCGCGATCAATGAGAAACACGGCGGCAGTGATATCATGTTTCTCACGAAGTCCTTGGAGCAATTGTCGTGTCAGTGTCGTCGTTGTAGTTATAAAAAGCCGTAAGCGCAAAAACTCGTTTGAATGAGGACCGACGGCTGCATACAGCCAGAATTGCTGACCGTTGATTTAGATCACCATCTCGTCAACACGATGTGATCTGGACTTGTACCGCTGGCGGGCTATAGATCGGTCTCCTGAATTCACCCATGAACAGCTTTTCGCGATCGTTCGACATCGAAATTCTCAACTTCAGAGATGGTATTCGAAAGCGAGATCCTACTGGGATGGAGTCGAATACTCAGTACTATTAGCTGACGCAGTATCCATTCTCGTGCCCCAACATTCAATTCGATTCAGTCGCTATAAACACTGAGGCGGGTGGTTTCTGCCATGTGACAGTTAAAAACCATCCTACCTCTTTCCTCAGCCTTAACTAAACACGACCGATACGACAGCACTTACGGTGATTCTGTGTAAATCCGCTGAGAGACATGACGTGAAAGTGCCTGTTCTTGTCGATGTAGCTTTCCGCCTCAGGAAGTACCCTGTCGAACAGATCAGGCTCGATACAATAAATACAAAAATTGAAACAGACCGGATATATTTTAAAATACAAAATAGAGACGCCTCCCTTTCTTAAATTGCTTCAGACACACCAAATCAACAACGGACGAATTGTGGTTGCAGGCCTTCAGGGTCTGATGGGGATTTTCTTCACTGATCACATGACATACAATTCCAAAGGATTTAGGTAGATGGTACGTCAACGCTGATACCTATCTGATGCGTTGGCAGTATCGAACTACCGTATTAGCAGTATGTACACTTGCACTTTTCGTCACTGTGTTCGGTCGATTAGCGATTAGTCCTGTTGTGCCGGACCTTGCTGCTGAGTTCGAAATCTCAAACACAATGATCGGTGCATCATTGACGAGTATGTGGATTGCTTACGCACTCACCCAATTTCCCAGTGGGATTCTCGCTGATCGATATGGTGATCGGCTCATTATACTCATTTCTGTTAGTGGAACCGGACTTACCGCGCTCATTCTCGTCGCCACACCTGGATTTGGCATATTTTTCTTAGGCACGGTCTTGCTTGGGGCGGTTGCCGGACTCCACTACAGCGTTGCTACCACACTACTCACACGAATTTACGACAATATTGGGACCGCAATCGGTGTCCATAATGCTGGTGCACCACTTGCTGGTCTGGTGACACCAATCGTCGTCTCTTGGGTTGCTGTCCGTTACGGTTGGCGGCCTGCAATTTTGCTCACGACCATTGTCGCTTTGCCGGTCTTTGGCTTAGTGTTTCTAAGCCTTCGCTCAAACGAGCCACGTGCCCCGAACCAGTCGATACGCGAACAACTCCAACTAGATGTAGCTCTGAAAGTACTGTTACGCCCATCAGTGCTCTTCACCGGCGTTATCGCGGTCATTGCTGAATTCACTTGGCAAGCATTGGCATCGTTTCTACCAGCGTTTTTTGTTCAATACCATGGCTACTCAACGACGCTTGCCGGAATTCTTTTTGGTGTGTATTTTGTCTCTCAGGGATTCCTACAGGTGGGTGTTGGTTTTTTCGCTGACCGATTTGGACGTGACCGAGCAATCGGAGTTTGTATGCTCGCTGGAGGCATTGGTTTGTTGCTACTCGTTATTGGCTCTGGACTTACGTTGATTGTTGCTGGGACACTCCTGCTCGGCTTGGGAATGGGGTGGGGGGCAGCAGTATTCCCCCGATTGATGGATAGGCTCTCGGAAGATGAGCGAGCGTTTGGATTCGGCCTTTTCCGCACCGTTTATATGGTCATCGCGGCGTCTGGTTCCGTTATTGTCGGACTGCTCGCAGATCTATTCGGATGGCCGGTTTCTTTTGGTCTACTCATTTGCTTATTAAGCCTTGTATGCGGACTACTGATCATCAATCAATTGCTTCAGATGGAATACTGACCCCAGCCATTCTCCTGTAGACGAATCGCAGCTAATTGGCGAAGAGATCGGAATTCTATTTGCATTTGGCACTGTCTGATGGAGCGGCTCTGTTGAAACCCTCTTCACGTCTTGCGATTCGCTAAGGAGCTAGTTTTCAGTCGGATCCGCGAAACCCGGTGGAAAGAGTAACTCTTCTCAATGTCATCCCTGAAGGATTTCAACGGAGCCGATGGAGCCGGTTTGAGAAGCAGCACGTCATCGATGAATTAACTAAAACGCTCGCAAGCCTGTTCAGCGAGAGATGAGACGCGGACTTAGAAGAATATTGAGAGAACAAATAGACGATAACATTCGCCATCCGTTTTTCAACTAGTTGTCAATCCCAAGAAGTATATGTCTGACAATGTAGATCTCGAAGGGGTTTATAGTACGGTTTGAGATCGGGGCTATCGGCTGGCTGAATCAATCTCTGGATAGACGAATCTGGTAGATGAGGTGTCAAACTAGACCGCATCAAAATATCGGATAGAAGCCGGCCAGATTGGGTCTACGCGAAAATGACGGCACCACCGAAATAGAAAAACTGGAACTACTCGCGGAGTGCTCTGATCGCCGGGACAGCGATCGTGGCGACGCTCAACAGGATAACGAGAAGCGCAATGGGGCTGGTGAGGAAAATCTCGGGCGAACCGTCGGACAGGGCGAGTGACCGGCGTAGGTTCTCCTCAGCGATCGGTGCGAGGATTAGTCCAAGCACCATAGGTGCCAGTGGATAGCCTCGCAACCGCATTAGGAAGCCTAAACCGCCTGCAGCCAACATAACCCAGACGTCGAAGACGTTCCCGCGCAGTGCGATCGCACCGATCGCACACAGCACGAAGATCACTGGCCAGACGAAATTCTCCGGGATGTTGATCAGGCGCGCCCAGTAGTTCGCACCGAGCAGTCCGAAGATCAGGATAAAGACGTAAATGAGCAGGAAGCCGACGAAGATCGTGTACAGCAGGCCGGCTTCCTCCTGGTAGAGCTCTGGTCCCGGATTGACATTGTGGACGAGCAACGCGCCGATGAGGATTGCCGAAACCGAATCGCCCGGGATTCCAAGGGTGAACGTTGGGATGAGGGCGCCGCCGGTGCTCGCATTATTACCTGACTCTGCGGCTGCGACGCCGCGAATATTCCCCTCTCCGAACTTAGGAACCGTATCCTTGAGCCATCGCGTAGCCTCGTTGTACGTGATAAACGAGGCGATGTCGCCGCCTGCGCCGGGGATCGCCCCGATGAACGACCCGATAACACCGGAGCCAATTGAGATCGGAGCGATCGATTTCAGGTCAGAAAGGGACGGCAACACACCGGTGATCTCCTGGTTGATCTTGTTTTCCTCCGCGCCGATCCCTTGAGCGTACTTTCGCAGCCCCTCGGCGATTCCGAACAATCCGATCATCACCGCAATGAACTCGACACCAGTGAGGAGTTCGGGCGTACCGAATGTAAATCGTTGGTAGCCCGTAAGCGGATCGATCCCGACAGTCGCAACGAGCATGCCGAGCAGGCCGGAAATCATCCCCTTCGTAATCGAATCGCCGCTCACGCTGGCGATGACTGTTAGGCCGAGCAGCGCCAGCGCGAAGAACTCTGGCGACCGGAAACGAAGCGCCGCATCCGCGATCAGCGGCGAGAAGAACATCAGCGCAAGCACGCTAATGAACCCGCCAACAAACGATGCGACTGTGGCCATTCGGATCGCTCGCCCCGCTTCTCCGTTTTGAGAGAGTGGGTAGCCGTCGAAGATCGTCGCCGCGGCCGACGGCGTCCCCGGGGTCCGGATCAAGATCGCGGGGATCGACCCGGCGTAGACGGCGCCGCCGTAGATACCGAGTAAGAGCATCATCCCGTTGGCAGGCTCCATTGTAAACGTAAACGAGAGTAACACCGCGACGGTCATCGTCGCGGTCATTCCGGGTATCGATCCCATGATGAGGCCGATCAGAATCCCCAGAATCATGAGTGAGAGGATCGCCGGATCCATGACGTTCGCGACACCGTGGAGAATGTTCTCAACCGCCATCAGATCACCCATAGGGGAAGCTCAGGTAGTAGTCGTGAGACTGGAATGACACCTTCGGGTAATCTGACCAGGAAAATCTCGTTGAAGATATAGAACAGCAGGGTGGGGAGCCCGACCGAGAGCAGTCCGATTCCGGCGAGTGATCGGACGCCTGAGTAGTAGAACACGATCGGTAAGAATACCATTGTTCCGACCCAAAACCCCATGATAGGCATGAGAAGTACGTACGCGACGAACAGCCCAAGCATAATGGCTGGGGGCGTCAGGTCGTACTCACTCAGGTCAAGTTCGGCACCGCTGCTCTCCGCGAACAGCTCCCCGACTGCGAACACGATGATTCCGACGGAGACGAGAATCGGGAAGAATCCAGGCCCGAGATCCTCGCCGCTGGGAAATTGTACTGCATAGACGATTACCGCGAGTGAGGTTAGGATGAACGAGATCACGAGCGGATTCGATTTGACCGTTGTATTGAGATCCATAGTTGATCGATAGTTACGGCCGCGTCAGTGTTCGTCCATTGACGTTGATGGTATTTGTGGCGGGTCGCAATACGCGTAACGGGGTGGTTGCTCCTAGGGTGGTAGCTCCTATCGTCATCGATCACTCATCTCGTACTCTAACGGGTATCATAGATCAGTATAAATGTATTGGTGTGTCATCACACGTTGTCGAAACAAGTTTTCAATTATAATAATTGAATGTAAAATGTAATGACTTAGGTGCGTACTTTCTCGAGAAGCCACCCTTCATGGCAAACGTAGACGGAGTCAGTAGTGAACGAACGAGGCGTGTATGCCGAGAACAATCGGAACAAACCTCTTGCAAGGGGGTATCTGATAATCATCCTGCTTCAGTCTGTGCTGGGTAAAATAGGTGACTTTAAACGAGGGCTTGGGACTCGAATCACCGTTCCCTTGGTCAATTGGTGATGGTGACGAGAGGGTACTCCGAATCTAGGAGCAGCGACTGGGCGACGCTACCGAACAGTGCCTTCCCAGCTGGTGACCGCTTCCGCGGGCCGACAACGAGATAGCGAGTCTCTTGCGTCTCAGCATAGTCCAGAATCGCGCTTGCCGGTTCGCCGACCAATCCGACGGTTTCGTAGGGCATGCTGAGGCCGGAAGCGGCTTCATCGGCAATGTCGGCCGCGACGTCGCGAATTCTATCCTTGTCTGAGGATTCGCCGGCTTGGGCACTCCGTCCGAGGTCGACTAACTCCGATCGAGTAAGTGCGTGGACAATGTGAAGCGGTTCGTCGAACTTGGCTGCCAGCGTCTCCGCCTCACGGACGACATCAGCTGACCGATCTGACCGATCGACTGCTGCAATAACTACCATGGCTTCAATAAGCTGACTAACCCATATCATTGTTTCGCCGAATCTGATCGCGTTGGTGCCGCCTTGAGCATGCTACCGTCCAGATTCTTACTAGCGAGTGTCGGTATCCGATGGGTTTAATTAGGATCCCGTTGCATTCCCAACTAGACAATGAGTCATAGCCGCGTAACCGATGGTATCGCCCAGGTACAGTTCGAACATGTCCGTGTCCTTGTACTCGAGGACGTTCCCGAGGGCTCCACAACGCTCGTCGACACCGCTTTCGAGGAAAACGGCGAGGAACTCGTAGAAATCCTTAAAGAAGAATATGGCACTGTCGACCGTGTAATAATCACTCACGGCGACCACGGCCATCACGGTGGACTCGACGCAGTAATGGACGCATTCGACCCTGAACTCGTAGCCTCGGCGAACGAGACGAAACTCCATGAGGCGATTGACCACGAACCCGACGTGTCGTTCGAAGACGGCGACCTCCTCGAGGGGAATATTCGTGTGATCGAGGTCCCAGGCCATACGGAGGCGACGTCAGCGCTATTGCTCGAGGATCGGGGTATTCTCATTTCGGGTGACACTCTTGACGGTTCCGATCGAGGGGGTCTCCCCGAGGGTTACCTCCTCCCACCACCGGCGCTTTTCAACGATGATCACGAGGCCGCCGAGATCAACCTGTATGACCTGCTCCAGTACGAGTTCGACACACTGCTCGTCTTCCATGGGTCGCACGTTTTCGAAGACCCAAAGCAGAAGCTCGACGATTTCCTCGTCGAGCGTGAATGGGACCCAAGACCCTAGACCGAATTGGACGCGCTGAGAACCGTCCTACTTCAAATCGTTTTCTCGTCCGACGTCGCTCTTGTAGCGTGAAGCGCCTGCTCCCAGTAATCGAGTTGTGCTTGATCTGCGCTGGAACCTATCGTAACCGATTATAACCAGAACCGACAGCTAGCGGAGCACGGATACGTCGAAGACGGGTTTGCAGGTTTCACCCGCGAGGAAGGCCTCAAAGGCCTCTTCGGATTCAAGCAGGCTAAACCGGTCATCAAGGAACGTATCGTGATCGACGTCGCCGGTGTTGATCAGCCGAAGTGCCCGCTCGAAGTCCTCGTACATCGCACCGTAGGTGCACTGGAGATCAATTTCTCCGCGGACAAGCGGGCTGTACGCCATTGTCGTCTCGCCGGTCATACTCTCGATGACGATCTGACCGCCCTTCCGGACTTCTTCAGTCGCCATTGTGAGTCCCGAGGGGTGGCCGGTTGTATCAAAGACAACGTCGTAGCCGATCCCATCAGTCAGTTCGGCGCGATAGGCACTGAGATCGTCGTTCTCAATATTGATTGTCGGGTAACCGAGCTCCTCGGCGAGAGGCAGTCTGTAGGTGGTATCTTGACCGATGCCAGCGACGACAACCTCGCCGCCCTGTGCGTCCGCGATCTGTGCGGTGAGGATTCCCATTGGTCCGGGACCGGCGACGAGAACTCGGTCGCCAGAACGCACACGCGAGTTTTCGATGACTGCTCGAGCACAGATTGCTGTCGGTTCGACAAGCGCGGCGTGTCGTGGCGGGACACCCTCAGGAACGGCGTGGAGTTCCGATTCGGGAACGGCGATATAGCCCGCGTACGCACCGTCGTGATCGACGCCGGTGATCGCCGTGTTCTGGCAGACGTTCTCCTCGCCCATCTCGCACTGGTAGCAATCGCCGCAACCCCGGATGGGACGTTCGACGACGCGGTCGCCGGAATCGAACTTTGTGACCTCGTCACCGGTCTCGATGATGTGGCCAGTATACTCGTGGCCAATGATCGTTGGGAGTTTCATCCGCTCGAACGCGGGCTTAAATTGGTAGATGCCGGCGTCGCTACCACAGAGTCCCGCGTATTCGACTTCGATCAGTACCTCATCGGGTGCCGGTTTCGGTCTATCGACCTCAACCAGTTCCATGGCACCGGAGCCGCGACCCGTCTTAGCCAAGCCTCGCATAGTAGCGTCTCAACCGTGATCGGACATAAACCTGTGGAATAGCACAAAACCGATTTCTTCGGCCGTCTTTCGTGTCCGTTTTCGACTAGGTATTCTTACCCCTCGTGTGATTCGGTCTAACGCCGCTATTTTGATTTCTTCACCTATTTTGCTGCATATATGATTATGTTTCGAGAACTTTCGCACGGATATATGAACGCGGCCGAAAGTTTTAAAATCACGGCCGCCCCTGGATGTGTGTAGGATGGTAGATATCCCCACTGGTAGGAATAGTGATCAGCGTATCGTAAACCGTCGCACTGCCTTGCAGTCTCTTGGGGTGACGGGGCTCGCATTAGCGGCGGGCTGTGTCGGTGACCTCAGCGACGATGGTGACTGGCCATCGCGGCAAGTCGAGATTATCGTTCCCTGGGCGGCCGGCGGCGGCGCGGACAGAACGAGTCGAGCCATCTCAGAGGTGGCCGAAGAACACACCGATGAGTCCTGGAGCGTAAGCAACCAAGAGGGCGGCTCCGGATCCGTTGGCATGAATGCGGTGGCAACTTCTGATCCAGACGGTCACACCATCGGTGTCGCCGCTCCGGAAATCGCGCTGTTTGAACACCTCGAAATTGATGAGATGGGCCCCGACGACATTACGCCGGTTATGCAGTATGTCGAGATGCCGGCGGCACTGGTCGTCCACGAGGACGCTGACTACGACTCACTCGATGAGTTCCTTGAGCATGCCGAGGACAACCCCGGCGATGTCCAGATGGCAAACTCTGGAAGTGGGTCATCCTGGCACATGGCCGCTGCGGGTATCGCGGATGAGGCCGAGATCGAGGTTGAACACGTCGCCTACGACGGGGCCGATCCGGCGATGACGGCCGTCGTCAACGGGGAGGTCGACTGTACTGCCGTCGGTGCGGCCGAGGTCGCCCCGCAGGTTCAGGATGGTGATCTCGCCGCGCTGGGTGTCGCCTTCGAGGAGGAGGTCGACGCCCTTCCGGAGGTGCCGACACTGCAGGAACAGGGTCTCGACATTGAGATCGGCTCTTGGCTCGGTCACTTTGTGCCGACAGACACGCCGGACGATGTTCACGACGAGATCGTTGACACGTACGAGTCAGTTTACGACGACGACGAGTTCGTCGACTTTGCCGAGAGTAACAACTTCATGCGCGTCCAGCGTGGACCTGACGAGTTCCATGAGTTCATGCAGGAGCAATACGAGTACTACGGCGAACTCCTCGAAGACTTAGACATTGAGTAGGGGGACTTACTTAAGCGACGGAAAGCAGTGGATCGGTCGGATTCGTATCGGTCGAGGTACCGGCTGTTCCTGTCGGTAGTACTCGTTCCGCCCTTTTTCGGATGTTCAGTACCGTGACGGCCGTGCGATCGGTAGATTAAGGTGGCCGACGAGCAAGAGTGCAACTATGCACACGATAGAGTACGATGTGCAGCGACCAAACCGCGACGTCGTCTCGGCGTTCGAAGAGATCCCAAGTACGATCGTCTCGGACGTGACCGGCAACGTCGGACTGACAATGGACTCCGGAATTAATCCGGCTTACGAGGGGGCTGAAACGGCTGGCACTGCGATTACCGTCAAAGCTGCACCTGGAGACAACCTAATCATTCACAAGGCGATCACAATGGCTGAGCCAGGCGACATCCTTGTCATCGACGCTGACGGCTTCACCGAAACGGGCCACCTCGGCGAGCTTATGTGCAAATCATGCCAAGTCAACGGGATTGCGGGTATCGTTATCGATGGAAGCGTCCGTGACCGCCAGGCGCTCGCCGAAATGGAGTTTCCGGTCTACGCCCGCGGCACCCACCCTCGTGGCCCACTCAAGCAGGATCCTGGCTCGATCAACGTGTCCGTCTCCTGTGGCGGCGTCGCCGTCGAGCCCGGAGACGTGATCGTCGGCGACGACGATGGGATAGCTGTCGCGCCGCGAGAGAACGCCGCCGAGATTCTCGAGCGGTCCCGCGAGAAACTCGACTCCGAGGATGCCGTTCGTGAGGAACTTGTCGAGGGTGAGTACCTCTTTGAACTCAATGGCTACGATCGGCTCTTTGAGGAACTCGAGGTCGTCGGGCCGGAAGACTCGATCCAGTAACGATACTGCGGCGGCCGCAAGACAGTAACCGGGGTTGAGCGGCGACGGCGTGAGGTCTCGGTTTTCTGGGCAACCACATTGATCAGCAACTTGTATTCCGAGCGTCGACATCGACTCCGAATCGTAGCGGTTTCAACATAGTTGGAACTTTCCACAGGGCTTAAGCGGTCACGATGCTAGGTTCTGGTATGCCTGGCAGCGAAAAAACGGACTCGAGGCGGCTCAAGAGTGTGGACCAGTCTTTCACGATCGTTGAATACCTTCGGGGGGCCGGCGCGGCGACGCTCTCAGAGGTCTCCGAGGATCTCGAGCTACCGGTGAGCACAAGCCATATCCACCTCACAACGCTCGTCGAAAACGGGTACGTCGTCAAGGACGATGGCAAGTATCGCTGCAGTTTCCGGTTTTTACAGACCGGTGGAGAAATGCGTGACCGCATGACGCTCTATCAGGCAGCTAAGCCTGAGGTAGACGACTTACGAGAGCTGTCTGGCGAACATGCGAATGTGACCGTCGAGGAAAATGGGTATTCGGTGCAGTTGTACAAATCGGAGAGTCCCGAATCGATCGACGACAATGCGGCACTGGGCCACCACCTGTACCTGCATTCGACTGCGACGGGCAAGGCGATACTCTCGACGCTCTCCGAGGAGGAGGTCGACGCCATTATCGAAAAGCGCGGGCTTCCTGAGCAAACATCGAACACGATTACCGAGCGAGCGGCGCTGTTCGAGGAGTTGGAGACGATCCGCGACCAGGGATACTCTGTCAACCGCGGCGAGCACTTTCCCGGCGTCTGTGCAATCGGTACCGCGATCACGTCGAAACCCGATGATGTCATCGGCGCAATCAGCATCAGTGGCCCCCTCAGCCGCATGGAACCCGAGCGAATCGAGAACGAGCTTGCCCCGGAACTGCTCAAAAAGCAAAACATCGTCGAGCTCAAAGTTCGCCAATATGAGTAACGTAGTTCTCCCCGTTTGGGGCGGGGTGCGGTCGCCATTGAGGATCAGCAGCCCGCTCGCGCTGATGGATTAACCGGGCCACTAACAGGTCACGAACGATTCGAGATACTGTATTACACCAGTACGACTGTAATGGATGCGTTAGACTTGCCGTTTCAATAATAGTGGAACACAGTTAGAGCAGCCCATGCCTTTCGCGATGCGGTCCCTCCAACAGAACGACTCACAGAATGGTTGTGGATGACGGCCAGCCCAATCACGGTCGCAACGATTGAAGTTTGGCCCATGTTGCTCGTGTCTCCCTATCGGTAAACCCTACACCCTGGTCCGAATCGAGCAGGAAAACGATGAACTCACTCGATTCCACGATCGCTGAAACGGCTAAAATGCGCGGAGGCGAAAGTCTTATACGCGACTCTGAAGAATGCCTGTTCGAAGATGGCTACGCAGAACGTTCTAATCACGGGTCCGCATGGAGAGGCAGGGCAAGCGTTGCGGAAGCATCTCGTTGGAAAGGACAAATATGAGTTCACGTTTCTTGACCTTCAGGATCACCCCGAGTACGACACCTATGTCGCGGACATCAGTGACTACGACGCAATTCGGCCCGCGTTCGACGGTCAGGACGCTGTGATCCACCTCGCTGCCCAGTCTGATGCCGGTGCGACGTTCGAAGAGGTCATTGAGCCGAACATCGTCGGCACAAACAACGTAATCGAGGCCGCCGCGGATGCGGGCGTCGAGAAGGTGATCTTTGCGTCCTCCCAGCGCGTGATGGGTCTCTACGAGGAGGATCATGCGCCGGCCCTATTCGATGAGGAGTACCCATTGGTGCTCGACCACGAAACGCTCCCGAAACCCGACGGCTACTACGGCGCGACGAAAATGTTCGGTGAGCACATCGGTCGGGTCAAGGCGCGCGAACCGGGCCCGCCGTCACAGTTCTTCTCAATCCGCATCTCGAGCGTCCGTCCGGACCCCTATGACCATCCCTATGGAGACGCCGAACGTGGCGTCGGTCGTGGGGACGACTCTTCAGTTGACCCCGAGGACGGCGCGTGGGACCCTTCGCAGACGGGGTCTTGGGAGCGTGGCAGCGAGGAGTACGAGCGGATGGTCAAGCGACTCAAGGCTTCGTGGACATCTCAGCGTGACTTCGCTCACCTCATCGAGTGCTGTCTTGAGAACGGAACCGTCACGTACGACACGTTCTACGCTGTCAGCGACAACACTACCGGTTGGTTCGACGTCGAACATGCGAAGGCCGTACTCGGCTACGACCCCCAGGACGACGGCTCTGAATGGGAGCAGCCACCAGATGTCGAGAACACAGCCAACTTCTGACAGCGTTGAGGCCCGTCATTTAGGGACCGGACCGCAGGTATGCGCTCCCCGCAGCCACGCCACTGAGCGTGATCGAAGTAGCCGAACCGGCGATGTTACCACTATCTCTCTCACGTCAATGGACCGAGCGACTACCTAGGGGATTTCTTTCCGGGGTTCAAAAAGCTTAAGCGCGAGTTTTCCATTACTCGAGATAGAATGGGCGACTGCCACACCGACTGTGCCGTCGAGCAATCCGGCCCGAGCCGACGGCGCGTCCTCAGTGCACTCGGCGGGACGGGGATCGCGGCGACTGCGGGCTGTCTGGACGAGCTTACTGAAGAAGAGGACTGGCCGTCACGACAGGTCGAAATTATCGTTCCCTGGGCGGCCGGCGGCGGCGCCGACACGACGAGCCGCGCTATCGCAGACGCCGCCGAGAATGAGACTGATATTGCCTGGAATGTCACCAACCAAGAGGGCGGCTCTGGCTCTATTGGTAAGAGCGTCGTATCCGACTCTGAGCCGGATGGGCACACTCTAGGTGTCGTCGCCCCTGAAATCGCGCTTTTTGAACACCTGGATATTGCCGATCTCGGTCCTGATGACATTACTCCGCTCGTCCAGTACGTCGAGATGCCGGCAGCGCTCATTGTTCATGAGGACTCCGCCTACGATTCGCTCGAAGAATTCCTTTCCCACGCTGAGGATAATCCGGGTGAGATCCAGATGGCGAACTCAGGGACTGGTTCGTCATGGCATCTCGCCGGCGCCGGGTTCGCCGACGAAGCCGATATCGAAATTGAACACATCGCGTACGACGGTGCTGACA
The DNA here is from genome assembly GCF_043677095.1 of Natronococcus roseus. Taxonomy (NCBI): domain Archaea; kingdom Methanobacteriati; phylum Methanobacteriota; class Halobacteria; order Halobacteriales; family Natrialbaceae; genus Natronococcus; species Natronococcus roseus. The sequence goes on along the minus strand of NZ_JBHLJR010000009.1, from coordinate 113,794 downwards.
GCGCGATTACAGGGGTCATGAATGGCGAGGTAGACTGTACGACGGTTGGGGCGACTGAGGTCAGGTCGAACGTTGTTGACGGTGACCTCATGGCACTAGGCGTCATGGCCGAGGATGTTCTTGACGCGCTGCCTGAGACGGAACCAATGCATGAACAGGGCGTCGACATTGAGATCGGCTCCTGGCTCGGGCACTTCGCACCTGAAGGAATGGATGAACAACGTCAGTCAGAGATAGTTGACACCTACCAGTCTGCGCTCGACGACGACGCAGTCTCCAACTATTTTGAGGAGAACCACTTTACGCCAGTTGAACGCGGTCCGGACGAATTTCTTGAGTTCATCTATGACCAGTACGAATACTACGAAGGCCTAGTGGAGGATCTTGATGTTGAAATGTGATGACTACGCAAATGCGGAAGCAATAGTTCGAAGCTTCAATTATTAACTTGCTTACACCGATTCTATAGTACTCGTCAGAGGAAACTGCCCACTTTGGAAGTGAGAGTTGATCAAGGGCGGTATTAATCGCTGTTGAGAGTCAAAGAACCGGTTACTAAGTGCTGATTGAAGTTGTCCCCACCACCCCTCGACCGGATTTAGTTCAGATGAATACACTGGTGACCCTACGAAGGCGAGATTGTCACGAACCTAGCAGCTCGTGACGGCCGACGCCTGAAAATACGGCGAGCCATCCAGCGATCGTGTTTAGTTAAGATTGAAACTTGAGGCGAGACGAGTTTCGGCTGGTCAATGGCAGAAATCGCTCGCCTCAGTGGTCGTAGCGACTGGATCAACTTGGAATTTGTGGAGCGAGAGCGGACACTGTGCCGACTAATGGAACTCGGTATTCGACTGCACCTTGCCGAACTATCTCTTTCAAATACCGTTCGAAAACTATAGAAGTTCGGTATCGAACGCTCGCGGACAGCCGTGCACGACTGGGTACACAAGGCCGATCTACAGCCCGCCAACGGTGCGAGTCCGGATCATGTTGCACTCGACGAGACAGTGATCCGAATCAACGGACAGCAGTTCTGGCTGTACGCGGCTATCGATCCCCAGACGAACGGATTCTTGCATGCACGGCTCTTTACGACGACTACAACAGCACTAACGCAACGATTCTTGAGAGAGCTTTGTGAGAAACACGACGTCGAGGACGCCGTGTTTTTCGTCGATCATGCCCAGCATCTAGCAACAGCAATCCAGCGAACCCGGCTCCGATTTCGACCCGAATGACACGGAAATCGGAACGCTGTCGAACGTATCTATAAAGAGGTAAAATAACGCATCTCTTCGCTCAGTGATAACTTTAGTCACGTTGATCCAACAACCGCCCAAACGTGGTTACAAGCCTTCGCCGTCTGGTGGAACTCGCTTAACTAAACACGATGGCATAATCTCAAACAACGAAGTTCTTCCAGTATATAGTGACAAGCAATATCCAGTCGTGGGTGGCTTGACAGCAGGCCAAACTATCGACATCATCCGTCTGATTCGCCATTCCCCTGAATAATAGCGAGCCAAAAGTCCTCGACTTCTTTGGCAAATTTGACGAATTCTTCAGCCTCAACTGGTTTTTGGATATATTCGTCCGCCTCGAGGCCATGAGATTTCACGATCTCTTGCCCGACTTCTGAGCTCGTGAGAACTATCACTGGAATCTCTTTCAGTTCCGGCTCGTTATTCAGCTCCGAGAGGACTTCCATGCCACTTTTTCCAGGCAGCTGGGGCTCAAGTAAAATGAGGTCCGGTTGTGGCACCTCTTCATACTCGCCACGCTGATTCACGAAATCAAGCGCTGCTTCCCCATTAGAAACGGTATGAATAGTATTGAAGATCTTTCCTTGCTCAAAGTTTTCCTCAAAAAGACGGATATCACCATGATTGGGTTCGACTAATAAAATATTGATCAATTCTCCTGTTTCATTGTCACTTCCCCCACTTGGTGAACCCATACCACTGCATTAAGCTGCAAGCTTAAAAGATAAACGTTGATAATTTCTTCGGAGCAACTCAGTTTGTTTTGTTCTGAAGGCGGTGGCAAGGCTTTGTGTCACATGCCGGTGCCCTATGTATCGATTAGCTCGAAGTCAGTTCCGTCGCAGAGAGGACATGAATCCCAGTTTTTGGGAGTGGGATCAGTATCGCTCACCGCTTGTAGAACAAATCCACAGCCTTGGCATTCACTAAAGATGTCCAAGCAAGAGTAGTTATGGTGTCAATTGACATCCTTCTTCTCCCCCAGTAATTTGGTAACAGGAAGCGATGAAGAGAACAGGTTTCATTCGCACAGCTACGGATCGACTGGCTCTCCGAAATCCAGTCGTAATCAATTATCAGTCAACAGGGAGAAAACCAGTATCAGTCAACGAATGAATTCGCCGGTACAGGTAAACCAGACCTGCGAACGTTGCGAGAAACGGTGTGAACGCGACGACAGCGTAGAGGTACCACCAGTAGCGCCGCTCGTGAATCTGATTGAGATACATTCCGTCGAGTGCGAGCGCGATCGGCAAGCCAGGCCACGCGATCAGGATTGCTAGGCCTGCGATCACGCCGAGACCGAGCGGTGGCTCGATGAGAAACATAATCGCCGTCGCGATCGCCCAGCAGCCGGTCGTAATCGCAACCCAGTGCCAGCGAGGTTTGAGGCCTGGCACCGATGGAAGCGACGAGAGAAGGCCACCTTCGTTAGTTGAATCGGTGGATTTGGCGGGCGAAGACGATGGCTCAGACCCACTCTCGTCACGCGTTGGCAGCGGGAGGTATTCCGCGACGAGGTCCTCGGCGCCTTCTTCGCGAATGATGTGAACGAGGCCATCGCCGTCGATCGTTTTGACGTTCAGGTCCCGTGCAAGCTCGAGGCCCTGTCGTGAGAATTCGTTAGTCGTGACGACCAGCACCTTGTCGACGCCGTTCTCTTGATGAGCGAGAGATGCATACTGTTGGATCTCCGGTGAGCCAACGGTCGTGTTCGGTCCGTATCGCTTCGCCTGGATGAGCACCTTCGACTCGTAGGGGTAGGACTTGGTGGCCCGGACGTCGACGCCGCGATCGTGTGTGCCGCCATCGACTGCAGCGTCCCATCCCTTTCGCTTCCAGAGGGCCGCAACGAGTTCTTCGAACTCGAAGGGGTCCATCTGCTGGAGGTAGCGTTTGAGTTCGTAGTCGGTGACGTCGGGAATAAGTCGCGCTTCGGCAGCCTGTGCTTCGGCCACTACAAACCACGCTCACGTTCAGGTTCTGCGCCTACGTCACGTGATTGAGCAGCTTCGTCGTCAGCACGCAATTGGGCGTCGTCTTCGTCCAGGAGGCCAGCATCTGTGAGCCTATCGAGAGGCGTGCGTGAGTAGTCTACGTCGTCGCCACCAAGATGATACTCCTCACCGAGAGCTTTGGCGGCACACTCGCTACAAAGCCGCTCCTCGAGGAGGTCGTCATCGAGATGATCGAGTTCGACAGACCGCCAGCGCCCAGTGCGGGGAGCGTGGCGACATGGTGTTTCTGGCTTGTCTCGTGTGCTCTCTTCGGTGGGGATATGGATCGCCCGGCCCGATTCCGAGTAGGTGGATCGGACCCAGTAGTCGGCGGCTTCGCGGACGGAGTCGACGTTGAGAGCCGATTGAGAAGAGTCAGCCATCGTTCTCCTCATCCAACTCGTCGCGGTCGATCTGAACGGTTCTCTCGTCGGGACGCTCGAAGGCGAGCAGCTGATCGCCGGCCCACACATTCAGTTCAGGTGGGTTATCCCAGTTGATCTCGTCAGAGTCGATCTCAAGCGCCTCAAGGACCTCTTGGGGGATCGTGAGCATCATCACGCTTCCGTCACCTTCGAATCGGATCGAACTCGCGAGCGGGTCTGTCCGGCCGTCGATTCGCTCTTCCACGCCGATCGCGGGAACCATGCCGATCTCCTCGACGGCGTGCGGATCGAACCGGAACGAGCCATCCTCGAGACCGGCCGCGCGGATTGCGTTCGTGATCCGGACGACGACCGATCCCTTTGCCTGTCGGAGCTTAGCAGTCTGAATCTCTCGAATGTCGACGTTCTTGTCTTCGGTCATTGGAGTTAGGGTATGTTTGTGCCATGGATCCGTGTTGCGTCGGCCTTGGGGCAGGGAGGCCGTCAAACCAGAATCCGGTGCGCTGAGTCGAACAGCGACGGCGTCGCGAGGACGCCATCCACCATGGCACCGGTGACGTCGGTCGGACGTGTAATCCTGCCATTGAACGGGCGTCCGTCTGACGCCGTCATGATCACGCGGATCCCATTACATTGACCGATCACGCCGGCGCCGGCATCCTTTTTCCGACTTGTCCTTTCCACGACGTTGCTGGCGATGTGCCAGGTGTATAGACCGAGGTGAGATGACTCACCAGCGGTCTCGCTGGTCAGCATCACGCAGTAGCCGGTTCTCAGTCTTCTTCCTCCTCGAGCAGCGCTTTAGTGTAGCCCTCCAGGTCGTCGCGGTTCCGTGTTTGATCACGAGTTCAGCTAGGCTGGCACTGGAGTGCATACCAGGTACCGCTTCAGTTCGTCGGCGATCTTTGGGTCGACGTCATCCCCGGCTTCGAGCAGCTGGGAGAGCTGCTGACCGCGTTCGTAGCCTGCGACGATGCGGGCTTCTTCCGTCGGCTTGTCAGCACCTCGAATTTCAATCGTGAGTGCCATGGATTCTGTCAGGGTATATTTCGATATATCAATATAATATATGGGAATAACATAAAGGTACTGATCGGCTGCAGGGAGGGCGCCAGATCAGGCGTCCTCAACTCGGAGATTGCCACCGCACTGACAGCGATAGTTGCTAGGGTTCTTGACAATCTTCGAGCGCTGGTAGCGCGGGTCGCGCTTCTCGCAGTCGTCGCAGACTATCCAGTATTTCGGGTCAGCAAAGCGCTCGCAGTGGCGATCGGTGTCAAGTGGATCAACCCACCGGGTGAACGTTGGACCGTGATCGGCTTCGCTGTGCTTGTGGAACTGGTAGGCGTGGATCAGTTCGTGGCGGATCGTCCGGGCGAACTTCTGCCAGCCGTACTCGCGGTATGCGTCCCACGAGAGCCGGATCGTGATCTGATTGTTCGCTCGGTTGTAGCCGGCCTTTCCTGCCGAGCGCTGCATCTGGGTTGATGTCTCCCAGTTGATCGACTCGACCGGCAGCTCGGGGAAGTGTTCGCCGGCGACGTCGGCAGCGTGCGACGCCGCTCGAGCACGTAGCTCCGCTTTAGTCTCGGGTTCGTCGAGCTCGCGTTCAGCGACGCTGTCGGCCGTCTCACTATCGGTAGCGGCCTCGAGTGCGTCAGCGAGCGATAACTGTTCGGGGGACATCGGGCCGTCTATTCCTCTTCGCCGACCCGCCAATCCACGTTTTCATCCGTGTCAACCTCAACGCCGTCGTAGAGTTCAATGACTTGCTCCGCAGTGGCCTTCAGGTCGTCGGAGAGTGGCTTGAATTCCTGATTCTGCGAGACAACGACCGAGCGTGGAACTCCTTCCCACTCGAGTGGCAGCGGGAACCAGCGCTCGAAGGCAACGTTCGCACCGGTATCGACGTAGAGAACGACCGTCTGACCCGGTAGAAGGCTGATATCCTCACTCTCGAGCGTTCGGGCGACAGCGACGAAGCGGGTCTTTCCGTCAACCTGAGCGTCGCCGGGTTCGTCGTGCATCATCTGGATCGTCCCGTAGTCGATCATCTCGACCTCACCCGCCGCGAGGCCTCGGTTCTCGGTCTCTGCTTCCGTTTCCGCGTTGGGTTCTGCAAGTGCCATGGTTCCGGTCAGGGAGTGCCCCTGTAACCATACAATATATGGGTAAGGCAATAAAGGTACCGAATCGCCTGCGAGCCATGATCGACCGACAGTTTTAACACACTTCCAATACAATATATGGGTACAGGGAACCACTCCCTGACTGGATTCCATGGCACCCGAAATTGCGACACAGAACGACGCTGGAAGCACCGGACCGACAATCACCGATATCGACGACCGTAGCGTTCGCGCCCTAACCGAGTACATGAGCGTTCTCGAGGACTTCGACCACGTTCGCGGGGCTGATGACATGTACGTCGTGGTCACCGAGAAGCAGTACACGGTCGACCTCCGCGAAGGGTCGTGCACCTGCCCTGACGCGACCTACAACCTCGGAGCGGGTGAGCAGTGCAAGCACGAGAAGCGGGTCCGCTACGCCACCGGCGACTGGGAGATCCCGGCCGGTGTCGACGAGAGCTCGATCGATCCCGACCTTGGCGAGCACGTCACGCAGAGGGACTAACAATGCCCGAATGCGACAACTGCGGCGCTCACGTGACCGAGCAATATCGGCGCGTTTTCGCTGCGAACGACGGAACGCTGCACGGCTGTCGCGCCTGCCGTGAGCAGGTTGAGATATTCAATGGCGCCGGCGCCGGCCTCAAGACCGACACCCTTCGGCTCTAGCCGCGGCGGTGCTACCTCGATTTTCAGTTTTTAGCACCCAAGAGCGTGCGAGTTCGCGATTTCGAGAGTCGAGTGAGACAGTGAGGGTCGTGGCTCGGTACGCTTGGAGATCGTGATCACCGACGGTCTACTTGGACTCGTACTTCCCGGGTGAGGATGTCCCTCGAGGCCGTTCACGTAGTCGACGTCGATTGTGGTTCCAACACCGGCGCCCGCTCCTCGAGGGGATCGGTCCGACGACTGGTGTGTGCCGGATTCGCCGAAGCGACCGCCCGAATGCTCGCCTACGAGTTCACTGCCGGCTGCGACGAGTCGTTTTCTCAAGACGGGGCCTGACGCTTGTCGTTTAGCGTACTCGAGTGCAGCGACGAGAATCGGTACTTTTAATACAATACCCATATAATATATGGGTACAGGGAGACACTCCCTGACTGATCCATGGCACGGAAAGACGACCTTCAAACCGAACTGACCGAGAACGAAGACGGATTCTGCACGCTTCAGGTGCAGAGCAAGCGCGGCGACGGTACTCGCGACGAGGACCGCGTGAAGGCCACGCTTGGGCGGAACTCGATCGAGGAGATCGAGGAGGACCGCGAGCGGTTCCTCGAGATGGTCGAAGAGACCATGACCGAACGCCGATCGAGCAACCAGAGCGACAGCGAATAGAGCCATGTCGCTCCGTTTCCAGAGCGTTGCCGAGAGTGAGCAGCGACCTGTCGTTGCCGAAGCCCGCGCTGTGACGGCACCTGAACGGCCAGGTGATCGGCAGCACGAGAAGGTCATGCGGAGGCTCCACGAGCGGCGAACGATTGACGAGAACCGTACGCCGGCGCCCGAACCCGATCGCGCTCCGATCCGCGTCGATGACTCCGGCTGTACCGAACGGCAGTTCCGCCAGATGGTGCTCTAGCGGAGGCCCTTTTATGATGAACACTCAAAACTACAACACCAATTTGGATCAAACCGTCGAAAGCGCCGCCCACGAGCGTATAACGGAGGGATTCTGATGGGCGCTGTGACGTTCGAGACGCTGGCATTTGGGAAAACCGCTGAAGAAGCGTTCTCGAAGGCTATCGAGGACGCTCGGAATATGCACGGTCACGGCGGCTACACCGGTACGATCGCTGAGAAAGACACGCTCGAGGTGATACCCGAACGTGAGCACAAAGGTCGGCAGAAACGCACTGTCGCACGCGAACTGATCGAAGAAGGGGACGAGCGAATACAGAGCAAGCGGGGTCCTGCCGGAGCGATCAACTGCTCGGGCACGACCGAAGCGAAACGGTATCGCGAACGCAAGGGCTTGAAAGGCAAGCACGGCGACGTCTGGCTGTTCTTCGGTTGGGCGTCCCGCTGATCTCTTTCTTTTCGAGAGGCGTTTAATAGATCGTCGCACCCGGTCGGCCGATTAATACGGCTTCCTTGGGCGACTGTCTTCGAGCCTGCTGAGCTTAATTCGTGGCCTGTCCGGCGGCATCAATCGGTTAGATCTTTTCCGGCGAAAGAAGGGCTCCCACTGGTTTGCAGCTTGACCGCGTTCAGTATTTCTCTCTTGATGGGGTCTTGCGATCTGGGATCGAAGATCACCGAGCATAGAAACTGCTTGATCGCACCATCTTCTTGCGAAGATTTTTACAGACACGCTGGCAACATCCTGTTGCAGGGCCCACGCTCAAGACAAATTCAATGCCATGGATTCGGTCAGGGATTGTGGGCCCTGCAATTCTAACCGCTGAGACACTTCTCGTGAAATATAGCTCTGCGTCAGCCGTACATCTGACTGAATCACATGTGTGAGCGAGTTCTTACGGGCGGTGAGGAGAGTCGCCGGTACCAAGACTAACAGTTACGATCACCGACGAGTAAGCCGAACTCCTTGAGGAGAAAACGGAGGTCGGCGGCGAGTATGACTCGAAGAGCGAGGCAGTGAGAACGTTCATCACCGAGTATGAACGCCTCACGGAACGGGTGGATAAATTCCAGAACGAACGTAATCGCTTACAGCGGCAACTCGCGGTTACGAACAGTCGTATTGACGAGGTCATTGAGTTAGTCGAGTACGTCGACGAACAGCGAGAGCTCGAGCGTTACCGGGAGCGTCGCGAGCGTATGATTGATCAAGCTGGCATCCTCACTCGAGCGAAGTGGTGGCTCACCGGCGTCCCTGTCGACGGCGGCGAACTCGAGGAGTGATCCGACTTAACCAACAATCGGGGTATCTATTGGCCGATGTTGGTTAAGCCGCCCCGCGGCCGGGGCGTCGGTCGTCGGTCAACTGGTTACTGTTCTCCGGGCCACCGATATGGGCACTGGTGGCAGTCGTAGAAGTGGTGTTTCTTGATCCCCTCGCTCGTTCGTTCTGGCGTCGTGTTCTTCGGCAGCACCTTAGTACCACATTCGGGGCAAGTCTCGGCTCGTTCCACATTCGTTGGCATGTTGTCCGGAAGGTTAAGCGCCCTGGGACCGACCTTTCCTGCAGGTCATTTTCGGGGTTCCTTACCTCCGCAGTCGTCGGTTCTGTGAGTGTGTTTACGGTTCTGTTCCCAATCATCACAAGTCGAACTTTTTCCATCGACGACGTCCTCAAACTCGGTGAATAGGTCCAGCGGACGGTCGACCCGATCACCGAGGATCGATGTCCTTGTTGACAAGAACATGGACGACCGCGTCGAGAACATCCTCGGATTCGCTGAACTCCCGACGGCTCGTCGTCAACGCCTGGTATCCCGCGAACGCGGCCGTCTCGACGCTATCCTCCTGTCACTACTCGTTCGTCTTCAACGTTCTGGACGACTGGCTGAACTGCCATCTCACGCAGTGCTCGGGGCAACGTTGCGCTCGGTGTACCGTTCAACATCGTGGCCTACGCGCTCCTGACGAAGGTCGTCTTTTCACTCACATGGTCGTCGACACCTATGTCGACTATGGGCACAGCGAACTAGCAGGTGCTACATTGGTCACCTCGAGGGTCGTTGTCATATACGTCGTCGGACGACTCAAGCCTACTACGTGATCTCATATAGAAAACCACCAGATAGCTTAAGAATGAAGTCGACTAGTTCGAATATCGTGAATTTCGTAATAACTTTCTTCTTAGGACAGAGGTACTCAATCGGCAGATTTCTTGGCTCAAAGAGCCTGATAAGATCGATACATAAAGATTGGTACGCTGGATGCTAGCCCCCCTACCTCTCGGTTCGTCCGGTTTATTATCTCTCGCATCATCAACCAGAATACGCCTCGTCGGGACGGCCCCCCACCTGATCGCCGTTGGCGCTTGATCAGGTAACGGACTCACAGTCATGAGTGGCGACGCTGTCTCGGCGAGGTAATCCAAACATGACGAACTTAGAACTGCTCTTCGGGATCATCACGGTGCAAGCCCTTGTAATCGCTTCCATTGGGTTAGGATACATGGTAGCGGGCTAAGGGAGCACCTCACCGATCCCTACTGAGATGTAGAGCGGCACAATCAAACGACTTTCGCGTTCCGTTTCTCTGAATTGTTGAACTCGGCAAGAACAGCGCGCTGGTTGAGGCCGTTTACAGGGCCGAGAAGCGTGACACGAGATTGTTGTCCCGTCCTGATCAGCTCAAACCCAACCACCTGCGACGGAACGACCTCGTCGAAGGTGGGTTCGGCTCAGGTACGATGACAGCGGATGGCGCCGAAACGACCCTCTCGATCTACAACGTCAACAAGTTCGCCTACGACACCGTCGTCTCAGAGCTGCCCGACAAGGTCCGGGCTCACGTCGAGGACGTTCAGTTGCGACTACATCACGGGAATAGACAAACCACGGACCAAATCTATAGCCACTTGATCCCCCGATAGCCTGTAAGAGAGGGTGCCATAGAACGATTCTCATAGAGCTGTTTTCATTACTCCTCTCGGTGAACCAGCTGCTACGTAGATGTGCGAATGGAACACTGCGGAAAATGCCGAGCATCCGCGAGCGAAGCGAGCGGTTCACCGCCGGAGCGGGGTGAAACCCCGCGACGGCGGCCTTTTGGCATCAACGGGTTTTGCCGGGGGTTGAGGCTGGCGTCGCAGACGCCAGCCGATGCCCCCGGTAAAAGAGGTTGCTGTACATAGCAGATTGGTGCCGATCACAAGATTGCCTGCTTAACCAACAACGGGTGCAGTAGAGGGGCCCGTTGGTTAACTACGCCGGTAGTAGATTGGGGATCGAACGAGACTCAGTTGCTACGGAGTTGTGTGAGAAAGTGGCTGCTGCTCGAGCGGTGGCCCCAACTGAACGGCCTGGTTATCCTTGGTAGGTTCTGTCGCTGTGAGTGCAGCCGCTAGGCGAAACCATGAGCCGACCATTGGATGCTTAAGTACTCGTAACGGGTCCGGTGGCCAGAACAGCACATTCCCGAGCGGATCGTCGGGATCGCCGTAGCGATCTGGTGGGAGAATCGTCTCGAGCAATGCATCGGCTGCATCGAGGAGCGTCTGGTTCTCCTCGAGGACGGCTGGAGCAACGGGCTCGCGGCGTTCGGTGGTCGTCTGGAACGACAACGTTAGGCGATATCCGTTTTCATCGATACGGATGAGATCGAGCGCCTCGAGTCGATCGCGGTAGTTCCGGACCGTCCGTGTCGAGACGTCTGCTCGGTCAGCGAGTTCACACTGTGAGAGACGCCTTTCAGCTGTGAGCAGTGTCTGAACAATTCGACCAACTGTCGGCGGCAGATCGGAAAGTAACTGCTCGGGCTCGAGTGTTCCCAGTGTATAGCGGAGTTCATCCGGCCGAAGCTCTCGACAGTCGTCTTCGGTAGCGAGTTGCTGCAAGGCTCGAGCAGCGGCGTAGGGTGAGCCAGCCAATCCGTGAAGCAGCGAAACGATCTCTCGAGTCGGCCGGAGGTTCTTGGACTGCAGAATCCGCGTCGTAGCTGCTGCATAGGCCGTCCGGTCGACCGTCGACAGGGAAACGTGGACCGCGAACTCGGGAGCGTCCTCAGCGAGTGCTGCTGGCGTCTCGAGTGATTGCTCGAGTTTCGGGCGGAGTCGATGGACGTCGTCTCCACGAACGACCAGGGAGCCGATGAGCGTCCCTAGCGGGTCGTCGGCATCGACGGTCGGCGAGAGTGCCGTCTGTCGCTTCTCCTCTCGAGCTTCGAACAGCTGGCGGTAACAGGCGAATGCACCGTATTTCGACTGAATTGCCGTCGCAATGCCGATTGTGGTCGCCAGTTCGTTCAGCGAGTTCGTGTCGAGCCCAGACGGTACTCGGAGTTCGCGAGTGACGTCGATTCCGAGAGCATCGAAGAGATGCACAAGCGATCCGGCAAGCCCGTGAGCCGACCGCATGATTGAACCCCGGAATTGATTGCGGTCCTCGTACTCGCCGGCAGAGAGTTTCGCCGTGAGATCCTCGAGTTCAGTTCCCCACTCGATGAACGCCTCACGAAGTGTTTCGCGATCCTCGAGAGCTTCATCCGAGAGCCCACCGATACAGCGAGCATCCCGGAGGATCGCCGGCGGGTCCTCCAACGACTCGAGGCGACTGTCGGTAAGGACTCGGTTGACCAGACGGGGAGAGGCTAACGCGGTCGCGAGACTCACCACGTACTGCAGGGACCCACTGGCCCGAACCGCGACCACGGCCTCTTCGCGATCGCCGTCGAAGCTCACATATCGAGTGTGGTCCGGAGCGTCCGTTCGGTCCTCGAACGGCGCGTCTACGAGGGTGATATCGCCGGCCTCTCCACAGCCAACGGCACCAGCATGTCCTGGACGATCAAGGTAGGCGGTCCGGTAGGGGTTGCTATCTGCACTGCCGTCACCTTCTTCCCCTCGTGTACGCGGGGTTACACGGCACTGTTGGTCGGATGTTCCGGTGTCGCTCACGGCCCCGGTCAGTTCCTGCTGCCGGCCGACTTGGGCGTCGAGCGTGGCGAGTAGCTGTCGGCCGGCCTCGAGCAACTCGACAGTCCGATCATCGGCGGGGCCGAACTCCGCGACGAGTCCAAGCTCGGTGAGCGAGTTCTGCTCGGAGACCAGCAGTTGGGAGATCCGACTGCGATCGACGTCGTGCATTGCTCGTAGTGCGTGTCTCGAGAGCGTCTGGGCGGGTTCGTCCGCGAGTTGTCGCAGGAGTTCGACCTTCCGGCCGTCCGGGTCCAGTACCTCGAGTGCTTGCTCAACTTGGTCCCCAGTCGGATGGTGTGTTTCTCGCCACTCGCTCACGCCGGGCAGCTCTTCGCGATGTTCTCGAGCGAGCCAGTGCTGAGTGCGTCCCGTCGCGGCGACGCGGATATCGAAGCCCGTTGCAAGGATGGCGAGCAGGCGACAGATCGACTCGCGTTTTCGCCGTGGGGTGTCCTCGAACGTGCGGTCGATTGTGATTGTGAGCGTCGGTGGCTGGTCGTCGGAGACGTTGGTGGCAAAGAAATCGGCAGTCGCGAACAGGTCCTCGAGACTCGCATGGCCCTGCCCGAGGTTCGGCACGAGATCAGCGGCGAGCCGCCACGCTTCTCGTCGGTTGCCGCGGGCGACGTCCAGTATACGAGAGCGCAGCCAGTAGGGGATCTGCTGGTCCTCGAGGGCTTCGTAACACTCGGTAACAGTCCGGCCGTCGGCAAACTGGCGGACGGCGCGAATGAATCGGTCTCGAATCGACTGCTGGTCGAACAGTTGGTTCCAGAGTTCGGAGACCGGGTCGGTGTCGATTGCTAGCTTGGCGGCTGGCGAGAGCGGCGGCTGTTGTGTCGGTGTGAGTCCCGCGTCGGTCACAGGAGGCTCACCTCGAATGGGAGTCCGAGTGTGCGCTGGGGGCGTGCTGACTGGCGAGTGAGGTGGCGTGCCATCGAGTCCTGGAGGCGACCGTGAAGAGTGCGGACAGCCGAGCGCAGTGGCTCAGGGACTGTCGGCGCGAGTGCGTGGTCAGGGGATCACCGGGGTGGGACGGGCATCGCCCGTGGGTCGGTGGCCCTGTTGGTGGGTGGACTCGAGTCAGTGAGTTCGGGCTCGAGGACGATGAGTCGGATCTGCTGGGTGGCCAGATCAGCGCGGGTGCCGAGTCGGCACTGCGCGAGGAGTTCCGTACAGCCGACTGTTGGGTGGCGAATGGTGTCGGGACTGCAGGTCAGACAGTAGGGGCGATGGATTGCCCACTGGTCTGTGTCGGCTGGGCGGGCGGCGAAGACGGTCGCGCGGTCGCCTTCCTGGAGGGTGTCCCCGCAGTGTTGGCACGCAGTGGGTTGGGGACCGACTGGGAATCCCTCGAGGAGTTGGATGGGGGTGGTGGCAACTTTCATTGGTCGTCACCCTTGGAGTTGCGGAACGTGGTGGTGAGGCTCGAGTAGAGGTGTTGGGTGGTGAAGCCGCGCTCGGCTTTGACGTACTCGATCCAGTCGTAGATGCGCTGGTTGTGTTTGGCGAGGTTGTAGCGGCAGGTTCGGTCGGTGTTGTGGATGACGTGGACGGTTTCGTCGGTGGTTCGGTAGACGTGATGTGCGTCCTCGGTGTCGATCCCGACGAGAATGTAGTTCGGTCGGTGTTCAGTGCGACTGCGAGCCGAAACGGTTTCGGGTGTGCGTGGTTGAATTGACATTGCTTCTGTAGCACCAGAAGCGCAGGTCGGGTGCTCCAACACCCGGCCGAGAGTTTTCCCGGCCACCTCACGCTTCCATTCCGTGCTATCCCTGCTGGTTACTTAGTTGTTTTGCATACTGCCAAGTGGATGTGGCTTGTCGATAACGCCTGCCATTATACAAAAATCTATTTGTCGGTTCGCAATGTACAATTGACTGGGTGATGCACCAGTGCGTATGGCAATCCAATATACCGAATCAATGAACGCTCTTCTCGACTGGTTCAATGAGCAGCCTTGTTCGTGCGCTACGATCGGCCATATCGAAAACGAACTTGATTGGTCTCGTGAGACGATCCGGAACAATTTGAAGCAACTCGTGGCCGGAAACTACGCTGAAATCCGATACCAACCAACTGGCGAATATCGACTGATCGAGGATCCTCGAGAGATAGACCAATAATTTTGAATTCGGAAAGACACTCGTAGAACGCTCTCGTCAATCAACTAATACTGGGTACGCTCAACTAGACAGCCCCTCCCAGTCCTATAGGTTCTCGTAATTGCTAATCGCAGTTCTCCAATCAACCGGGATTGTAGCAGCCTTTCTCGTTTCGGGATCAGTATTAACTTGGATTGTTTCCGCGGTGGCTGCAATTGTCGTTTCCCCAGAATTAGATTCAGTAGTTCGAATTTCGTACTCCATAGGAATACTGGAGTCACCTAGCTGAGGGACGCGAACTCCGACGTCTACCGATTGATTGGGGGTAATTTCGCTATGATACTCGATCTGTAACATAGCGATGACCGTATGGAGCGTTTCGAAGGGAACACCGACAACATTATCGTAGTAGCCTCCCCGTGCCTCCTCGAGATACTTCACGTATGCAACATTGTTCACGTGACCAAGAGTGTCAAGATCGCCGAATCGAACGGCGATGTTCTGGACGTAGTTGAATTCGTTCATGTGATTCCTATCATTCGTACGCTAGTGTTGGTGGGACATACGATGCAGAGTGCGAGTCGTTTGTACAAATTCAGTGGTTGGATCAAGTTTCTTGGTAATTATAGTCGTCTATTTTTGCGATTGAAGCGGTGCCAATCTTGACCAGGCCTTTAGACAGCTACTTCGGTAAAGATGTAACAGCCCAGTTTCCTCTATGAAGTGAGCATATCAGCTAACTCTTCGGTATCGGAAACGGTGATATCTGGCTGGTGAATCCAGCTACCGTATGGATTCTCGTGCCTATTCAAGAATGCTCCCCGCATTCCGACCGCCTTCGCACCCACAAGATCAAATGTGTGTGCAGTTACGAACACGACTTGATGAGATGAAACATCAAACTCTTCACAACATAGATCATATGACGCTCGGTGTGGTTTGTATGCACCAGCATCAGCAACCGACACTACCCCGTCTAGCTCCGTATCGAAATTGGGACGGACAGCATCAAGCATATCAGGGTCACCGTTCGAGAGGCCAACCAACTTGTATTCCTCACTCAAGCAGTCTAACGCAGCGTCAACATCCGGGTATGGCTGGAGTGTTTTCCACTGTCGGATGACATCACGAATTTCCTTGTCAGGAACGTCGAGACCGATCTGCTCTAGCCGATAGCTGAGGGCCCGACGGCTGATCTCCTTGAACGGGGTGTGGGGCCCCGGGATCAACGAATCGATCATCGAGTCCCGGAAGTGCATAGCCAAATACCGGCGAAGCAAGATCTCAGGATTGTAATCGCTCCCGTGATCGTTGAGCAATGCGCTCAACGCAGGGATTAACGTGGATTCACGATCAAGCAGCGTGTCCCATAGGTCGAATGCGAGCACTTCCGCCTCTTCTTCGATTGTCTCTGCTGCAATATTGGACATGTGTCGATTAAGGTTGTGGTTTGACGAGATATTAAGTTAATGATTGGGGCATTTTCGTGAATGGTCCCACAATGGTGGATAATTGTTTGGAGGTGTCTAATTCAATCACTGATGGCAAATAGATGTGGTAGCTGGGTCACACCGTAGTCTAATTAGTAGTACACTGTATCTGTGGTGCATCTACTTTTGACAGAGCATTCGCTATCGTTGAATGCAGTCTATGCGTAGTAGATTGTAGCGTGATTGCTACTGCTGTCTTGAAAATAAATCTACCATCGGATCAAATCAGTGGATTAGGGATATTTGAGATTGAGCGTGATGTCCTCGGTCGCGCCGATTAGTTTGTCACAATACATTTCTTTTACTTTCCCATTTGTGGAGATTCTGTGTGCTGGCCCGGAGATGCTGATGGAACCTATGATCTGTTCGTCAGCCGATAGGACCGGTGCACCAACCGCGATCAATCCATTAACGGTTTCGCCTTTGTTCATTGCAAGGCCCTCTTCTCTGATCGTCTCGATCTCCGAGAAGAGGACCTTCTCATCCGTGATCGTCTTCTCAGTCTGTGCTGGAAGACCCCAATAATCGATGATCTCGACCATGCGCTCTTTTGGGAGATTTGCTAAGATCGCTTTACCTGAAGCACACATGTGAAGGTATCGAGGCTTTCCGAGCAACGTGTTATTTGGTGCTCCGTATTCACCTTCCGCTTTATCGATATATATCCCACGGCCATGTTCCTCAATCATGAATTGTACGCGTTCATCTGTCTCATCGGCTAACCGTCTCACGTTGGCCTTGATCACGTCCAGTCCTTCCACCCTGCTCTGGGCATGCCTCGCAAAGTGCAGAAAGCGATTCGAGATGGCATACTCCCTATCGATCCTGACAAGGTAGTCAAGTTCTTGAAGCGTAGATAAATGAGCGTGAACCGTACTCAGGGAATAATCAAGTTCTTGGGCGAGTTCGTTCACTCCCCCACGGCCCTCTCTCACAATACACTCGAGTATCCGGAAAGATTTCTCGACCGATTTGATTTGCTTGTTATCCCCTGGTTGCATACTTGGCCTAGACCACGGAAGCAGATAAGTTGTCGAATAGGAATCAAATAATTGCTACTTTGGCCCGTTGCTGGGAAAGTAGTGGTCAGACGGTTCTGCTGATAATCTTAATTGGGGACATATTTCAAGACCTCTGCTGCATACGTGCTCTGTATCTGTGTACGCGATGCGAACGCTGACACGAGCGTTTCTGCTGAAGGAAGCCTACGGCTGGGATCACGAAACAGCACTCTTGGAGTATCTCAAAGACCAGCCAGTGATCCAACAGCAGCTTGGCTTTGAGACGCTTCCCGATCAGTCAACACTCTGGCGGACGTGGCACTGCCGGTTCTCACCTGATCTCCAGGAGACGATTCAGAAGAGCGCACGAACCGTTCTCATCAACGCCAACAGGGACGGCAGCGACGTTCCCAGAGACCCGCTTCGTAACTCTGAGAGCCATGAAGAGACCAGTCCCACCGATCACGAAGTGCTCACCCATGCAAATGAGATTACTGAACAGGTGAGTCATATCGCCTATCCGGTGTTCTCGCTCAATCGCGGAGACAACTGTGAGATCCATCCAAACGCGTTCTGGGATCTTCAGACGTATCTCGGGCTTCGGGAGAACCTGGCAGCGAACGAAG
The DNA here is from genome assembly GCF_043677095.1 of Natronococcus roseus. Lineage (NCBI taxonomy): Archaea > Methanobacteriati > Methanobacteriota > Halobacteria > Halobacteriales > Natrialbaceae > Natronococcus > Natronococcus roseus. The sequence goes on along the minus strand of NZ_JBHLJR010000009.1, from coordinate 96,245 downwards.
GAGCACGTAGCTTCCTCTATGATTCACAGCGGGATCGGACACCGTTAGGACACGCTCATCGAGCGCATATCCGTGGCCTCTCGATCGAGTCGATTCGAGAGATGTATCACGAGGCGTTGCAGCGGCTTATCGACCGAGTGTCGGAGACGGAAGTTTTCCATCGTGCTGGACTCGTTGCGATCGATACGACCGAAGCAAAGCCGTTCACAGGTGATCGAACTGGCTACGAGGACGAAATTCTTGGCACGAAAGATGGCGAGTACGCTTACCAGTGGGCGACGATACAGTTGGTGGGAAAGGCTGTTCCATTGGCGCTAGATGCTCGGCCAGTCCGAAAGGGAGAGAGTCGTCGCGAGATCGTTGAGGACCTGCTAGACTCCGCGCAGGACCCCGTTCACGTCGATCGTGTGTTAATGGATCGGGCGTTCGATAGTCAGCACATCCTCGAAGAAATCGACCAACGTGGTCTCGGGTATGTTGTTCCAAAGCGGATGTACACGAGTGAACGCGCTCAGGCAAAACGTCTACTCCGGTGGGATCGAGATCGCTATGTCACTGACCGGAAACTCCACTTGGGGAAGAACGAGTAGCATGAAACGACACTGATCTACAGGCGACGGGAAAACGCTGAGAGCACCGATTATACGCAGTACAGTGTCTTCATGACGAACTGCCGCCCAGGAGCAGTCCACTTCTACAATTCGCGGTGGGAGATCGAGAGCGGCTACAAGAGTATCAAGCGGTTCATGGCAGCGACGACATCGAAAAGTTTCGTGCTACGGTTCTTCTACTTCGCGTTCGCCTGTCTGCTATATTCGATTTGGAGAGCTGTCGATCTGCTCGTGCAGATCGAGTTGACTGGCGAGTACGAACAGACACCACTCGTAACGGCGGAAAATACGCTCACGCTGTTGAAGAATGAGACGGGAATCGGGTAAAGAGCCACTCTACCCGCGTGGAAGAGTTGGTTTTGAGTGGCGACACTGGAAGCTACCTCGGAAGAGCGTCGAAACCCTTCTAAAACTAACGGGAATTAGCGACTGAGAGGGTGTCTGAAAGATCAGATAGATTGATTTGTCCGAATTCACCGACGACAAGCCTGCTAAACGGCCTGTAGTCCCATCTTCCACACAATCTCGGAGGATGATTTTGATGCGTGCCTTAATTTCTACTTACAATCTCCTGAATGTTCCCCTCGTGATCCACGCTGCTACCACTCGAGTGTACTGTACGCTTTCGAGCTAATCTAGTGACAACACTGGGCAGTCAGAGCCAGTCATCGGGAAGTTCGTCGGCGTGGTTCTCCATCAACTCCAACAACGGCCGAATTTCCTCGAACTGTGGCCCCTTCTTGACAGTGTTCGTCTCCCGGTTCCACTCGATGAATCCCGCCTCCTCGAGTTTGGGGAGGTGCGTGTGACGCATGTTGATCATCAGTGATTCGAGATCTTTCGCTTCGTGGTTGACGCTGTCGGGGATCTGTGGATCGTGATCGTTCTGGGGGTTGTGTTCGAGCAGCGCGACGAGTACTCGTCGCCGGTACTTGTTTGCCAGGACATCTAGAAGGTTATCCATCGAAGGCGATGATAACGAGTCAGTTGCGGTCATGATTTGGCTTCGCCGTTCTTGTAGGTCCCAGTTGTTCCAGCGATCACTGTGCGAAGAATCTCGGGATCTGATGCAGCGACGCGTGTCGTAAGTTCACCAACCTCAGTTGGTGTCTCTTGTCCAAGAGGGGTGAGCAGAATGTGTCGGTTGTGGGGGTGGCTCAGGATGTTGAGCATCTCGGAGGGCAGTCCATCTTCGGTAGTAGAAGACTGGGCTGACCGCGTGTGGTTGCCTGAATCAGTTCCCTGTCTGTCGAGAGTCACACCCCCTGTTTCTAGATGTAGCGGGGAAAGGGACACTTCGAAGATGTGCGAATGTTGGGAGGGATTAATCGCATTGTTGCGATACCGTCCATAGCGGACGAGTACTACAGACCACTCTATGCATTCGATAGATCGCCTGAGACCTCATTTTGTGAGGGGTGGCATGAACTCACGAGCACGCGATGTGAGTTGGCTAATACGCAATAATCAGATAGGGATACCCTCGAGAAAAATGGATCCTCACGCGTAATCGAATACTAGTTCGAAGATACTGCGCTCGGCACCCCGAAGGTGGTAGTTGAACGTCGACTGTGAGAGGTCGAGCACGTCGGAGAGCTCTTTGCCAGTCTGCACGCGGGGCGACTCAAAGAACCCACTTCGGTAGGCCAACTGGAGAACTTCCTGCTGACGGGGCGTCAGTCGGTCCTCGGACACACCCTGAAGCGTATGTTTCATCTCGGATGAGCGAGTGCGCGTCCGTCGGCCGAGGAGTTCGAGATCCGGGATCGTTTGCTGGACCTGTTCGACGAACCCGCGGACATCAGCCGACGTAGGGAGATCGATGACGGCCGTCGCAGTTCCCGCATCGATGGAGAGCGTACGGATCGTGGCGTTCTGGGCAAGGATGTCTGCGGCGAGCATCGGATCGGCCAACTTCGCTTTGAACATAGCACCTGCGTTGCGGTCAGTGAGGTGATGCAGTTCCTCGATCGCGAGGGACTCCTCACCGGCAGCTAAGAGCTCACTAGCGCCGATATCGGTCGCAGTGAAGAACACGATCATTTCATCGTTTGATCCCGGTACAAGCCCCTCGAACTCGATCGTACAGTCTGTTTCCCAGGCGAGGCGGCACAGTGGGGTTTCTGCGGCCGCCAAACGGAGCGTGAGTTCGATTACAGTATCCGTCCGTCGAGTTTCTCTGGTTTCGACAGTGTGAATCGCGTGTGCAATCGTCTGTCCGAGTTCCACCAGCACCTTGCTATCGCGCTTGTCATACTGAGGCGTTCCGTCGTAGACTTTCAGCACGCCATAGACGAACTCATCATACACGAGCGGGACACTGAGACACGAGCGCGCACCCTGTTCCAGGGCAACCTCGCGCCAGGGGGCAGCCTGCGCATCAGTTGCGATATCATCGATGACCTGCGTCTCTCCGGTTTGAAACGCGGACGTGAATGGATTCCTCTCGCTTCCTGGTCCATCGCCTTCGGTCGTGAGATCGGCCAGCGAACTGCTGTCGATACCCGCCCATGCACGCGGTTCTATCGTTTCGGCATCAGCGTCGAAGTCACCAATCCAGGCGAACTCGAAGAGCGCAGATTCCGCGAGTCGGTCACAAACGGCCTCGTCGATCTCATTGACTGTCTCGGCTTGGACGAGCGCTTGATCGATCTGCCGAATAAGTGTGTTGAGATCGTTGAGTCGCGCCAGTTCCGCGTTTGTCCGTTCCAGTTCCCGTTCGCCGGCGGCACGGTCCCACGCAGTTTCGACGGTCGCGGCCACCGTCTCCACGAGATCGACCGTCAACTCGTCAAATACCTCGGTTTGTGTCGATCCTACACAGACAACGCCGTGTCTTCCAAGTGGCACGAGCACGCGGCTGCAAAGTGACGATGCCGAAGACGCACATCCGAGGTAGTCGAGGTCGTTGTCGATGTCGATATCGTCGCTGATGAACGTCTGCCAGACCTGGTCGGAAAATCCGTCGGGGAGTTCGATCGCCTTCGGGTCTATCTCGGAACTCGTCTGACGGGTATGCTCGTGGAGCTCTCCAGCCTGATCGTCGTATCGCCAGAGCGCGACGTAGTCAGCGTTGAGTACCTCTTGTGTAATCACGGGAACGTGATCGCGGATCTCCTGTACATCGGCGTCGATTAGTTCCCGACTTGCGTCGTTGAGGCGTTCGAGGGAGTCGTTGGTCTGCTTCAGCGCCTGTCGAGATTGGTGGCGCTCAACGGCGATACCCGCGATATAGGTGGCGAAGTCCGTTACTCGGTGTTCCCACTCATTCGGAGTGCGTGGCTCATCGAAACAGAGCATGAACGACCCCACAGGATCTCCTTCTCCGTTCCGGATGGGTTCTGAATGCCCGGCGAGGACGTCGTTCGCGACACAAAGCTCACGCCACTCCTCCGACCATCTGTCATCGGTCATAACGTCCTCGCAGGTGACGCCGTCGCCGCGAAATACTGCCTCTCCGCACGTATCGATCATGAGCTCGTTGATTGGTGCGTCTTCGAGACCTTCCCCCCACGATCGGTGCAGGTCTGGAGCGATAGGCCGCTGGAACGATTCGCGCTCGTCGCCTGCGAGTATGATACTGGCTCGGACACCATCACTCAGCCGCGGAACAGCAGCACAGAGCGCGGAGAGGCACTCCTCGAGTGGCGCACCTGTAGCAATCAGTTCGAGTAGCTCCTTTTGTTCGCTCAGTAACTGCTCTCGTTGCTTGCGCTCGGTAATATCGATACCAGTCCCGTGGACACAAACTGCCCTTCGGTCGCTCCCATCGTCCTCGAAGAACACCTCGCCATTCGTGAGCACCCATCGATTGCTCCCGTCAGGGAGCGTCGCTCTGAACTCAAACTCGTAGTTCCCGCTAGACGCCGGCTCGAACACCTCCTCTAGACGGTTAGCTACCGGTTCGCGGTCGTCCGGATGGACACGCTCCTCGAGCAATTCCGAGGCGACGATTTCCTTGTGCTCGTCGTATCCGAACAACTCGTTCATTCGCTCGTTTCCTCTCACGAGATCCGTCTCGAGGTCCCACTCGAAGACAGCGATGTTCGCGATGTCGGTCGCAAGTCGAAGCCGCTTCTCGTTCTCGCTCAATCGCGTTTCGGCTCTTTTACGTTCGGTAATGTCCGATGCCGTACCGAACCACTCAACAATGTCGCCGTCGTCGCCCAGCATCGGTACGGCTCGGGAGCGTGTCCAGCCCCGGGTGCCATCCACCTGCATCACCTGATGCTCTAGTTCGAACGTGCTTTTCGTCTCAATGGCGTCCTCGATAGCAGTCATCACCCGCTCTTGTTCGTCTGCCGGGATGTACTCCTCCAGCCATGTCTGTCGAGGTTCGTCCGTATCGACGATGAACTCCTGACCAGCGAGATAATACATCTCGGTCCAATCAGGACTCATCCGGTAGACAACGTCGGAGGTCGCCTTCACGAACGCGTCGAGTCGTGCCTCACTCTCGCGGCGTGCTTGCTCGGCCTGTGCCCGCTGAACGGCATCCCATGTGCGATCAGCCGTCACCTTGACCATCTCGACCTCGGCATCCGTCCATTCCCGGGGCTCTGATTCTGTGACAATAAAAAATGCTTTCAGTTCGCCATCCTTGTAGAGTGGCACGCCAATCCAGGCGGTAGTATCTGCCCTCTCATACATCGCTCGTTCCTCGTCGTTTAGTTCCGAGAGGTCACGGTAATCGTCGACCACGAGGGTTTCGCCCTCATGAAACCTCTCGGCGATGTACGCACCGTAATCACTCAAGCGGTGTTCTCCGACAAACGAGGCCACTCCGTTTCGGTAGTAGTCTGCATGGACAACGTTCGTATCGCCGTCGGCGAGTACCTCACCATAGTAAGCACGCTCGACATCCAGCCACTCACCGAGAACGTAGGCCGCCTCGTTCTGGACCTCGACGGGATCGGTGAGCGGCCGGGTCGCGTCCGTCAGTTCGACGCGGAAGGCGTCCAGTGACGCTTCCTTCTCGAGTTCTTGCTCGTGGTGCTTGCGTTCGGTGACGTCGACAACGAACTCCACGTATCCAACCTTGTTCACCTGCCGCGATTCGAACCGTCCCCACCAGCGTGAGCCGTCCGCATCATAGTATTGCTTCTCGTAGGGGACACCGCTCTCCGTTCGCTCGACCTGTTCGACGTGTCGTTCTGAATCCTGATAGAATTCCTCGGGCGTGAGTTCACGCCATGACGTACCTAGTGCCTCCTCGTACTCGAAACCAGTCATCTCCAGAAAAGCGTCGTTCGTGTCGATGATCGTCATCTCGTCCCCCCAGACGATGACGCCGACCATCGTCGAATCAAAGACGGGGTGGGAGCGTACCTGTTCTCGACTCCGCTGGAACCCAGTTCCTGGCGGGTCGCTTTCAGCGGGTCGCCACCACACGCGGCTGTTGGCTCCGACCTTCTTCGTTTTCAGGATGCCGTCGTCGACGAGCGTCTCGAGTCTGTTGTATATGGTGCGCTGGGTACAATCAAATCCCTTAGCGACCTCCGGCGTCGTCACCGGCGTGCTGTGCGGGCCGAGCGTGTCGACTTTATTCAGCACGTCTTCCAATTCTGGGGAGGCCGTCGTCATAGGTGGGCTTGATCGAGCACAGGCAAAAGCGTTCTCTCGATAGAAACGGTGATTTCAAACACCCGGGTCAATCATCTGGGCACCATACTATGAGAAGCAGAAGAGTGAATTCTCGCCTTCACTACCGCTAGGCCGCTATCCAACGTCTATATGGAGTGAAAACCTACGGAATCACCGGCCATGCAGCGGGACAAGTAGAGCGAGGCACGATATGACCGACGAAAACAACCCACGAGCTGACGCCGAACCGGTTGTTCAGACACGCTATTCGAGCGATGAACCCACGAGCGAGGCGGTTGTCCGAGCACTCGCAGTGGTCAAGGGCATTGAGCCGATGGAACTCGATGCTCTATGCGAGTCCATTGATCCTGAGGCACTCGACTCCCTTTTCGGTGATCCGGTGATCAGTGATGAACCACCAACAAGGATCGAGTTCAGCGTATCGGACTACCTAGTCGTTGTCAGCAGTAACGGTCGGATCGCTGTTCTAGAACTCGACGAGCAGTAGCGGACGAATTCACGTCTGCTGTCGCTTGAGGAACTTGAGGAGCGTCTCGATAGCCTCGGCTGAAGCTGCTGATTGGCCGAACATACTCTTGAACCGATGATCGACCCCACCCTCTTCGATGAACGCTTGTGCATCACTGAGCTGTTCCCGAAGAGCACCAATATCGCCGCGATACAGATGCGTCTCGACCATGTCGAGGTCGATTGACGGAATTGCAGCAAGAACATCAGCGAGATCCGTTTTCCGACCACTGTGGAGCTTGGCCGCGGCAAGCACTTCTCCATCAGCTGCTCGTGCGGTCGTTGACCGAGTTCCGCCTGAAATTGTCGTCGGGGAACTATATTTGCGCAGATAGTCGAACGACCACTCTGCCTTGGTTTGTCGGCAACCGAGGCCGTTCACAAGGAGATCTACACCAACCGGGTGAAGTAGTCCCTCGGTTCGTTCGAAGAGTTCGATTTCACGATTGTAGATTGTCTCCTCCGGTGGAACTTCGAGGTCAGACTGACGTTCGAAGCCGCGCGCTTCGAGAAATGCAACGGCTTCATCGTAGTCATCCGGGGCGATGACGAGGTCGAGATCAGTCGAGAATCGCGTTTCGAACTGACTGATCGCGTATCCACCAACGAGGATGAACCCGATATCAGACTGCTCTAGCTCTTCGAGCACTTCGATGAGTGCCTCACTGCGGTCTTCCTGGCTCATATTTAGGCTGGCTCCATACGGTAGCTCGCGTCAGTGTCGATGTCGTCGTACATGCGACCGAGCATGTCGAGTGCGGACTCGAAGGTCGCATAATACTCGTTTGCGAACGCCACGGTTTCCTGGAGTGGGATGACGGGTCGTCCATCAACCATCTCAACCTCGATCTGTGGTCGTGGCTCGAGAACGACCTGGATGGCGCCATCGAGGTCTTCAGCGGGCTGGCGTTCCTCGGCAGTCGGGATTCCGAACCGATCGAAGAACTCCGTCCAGGCGTCGAGGTCGGACTCGCGGACGGCGATGAACAGCGGATAGTCCTCTGGGTTGCGAGCGACCTGGTAACCGCCGCGGGTCCAGACGTAGACCGCATCGATGGCAGTATATGCATATTCCATGCCCGCGAACTGTGGGAGGACATACGTTTCTGAAATTGACGGTGGTGAGATGTCTGCTGCCGCCATTAGGAGCTCGAGACCAGCGTCTCGGATCGTTTGGTCGACAAGCTGGAGGCCATCATCGTACACGACGTATCCCGCTTCCTCGATACGGTTCACGACGCGGCGGATTGTCTCCCGATTTTCGTCGATCTTCCGCGCGACACTCGAAATGGTATCACCTGGGTCGAGCGCGAGGATGACCTTGAGTTCCTTCTCACCACACACTTCGTACATTCTATAGTTGCATAATTCTGTGCAACACCCAAGAGAGTTACTATTCGTGTGAGTCTGCTGACTGAATCTGGCGAGTTGCTGATCTGCTTGTGCAGATTGAATTGACCAGCGAGTACGAACAGCCACCACTCGCAACGGCGGAGAACACGCTCACGCTGTTGAAGAAGGAGACCGGAATTGGGTGAAGAGCCACTCTACCCGCGTGGAAGAGTGGGTTTTGAGTGGCGACACTGGAAGCTACCTCGGAAGAGCGCCGAACCCCTTCTAAAACTAACAGGAATTAGCGGCTGAGAGGGTGTCTGAAAGATCGCCGATAGACTTATTTGTCCGAATTCACCGACAACAAGCCTGCTAAACGGCCTGTAGTCTCATCTTCCCGGGGGAGGCAGAAGTTGAGACTACGTTGACTAATGCATATGGAGGGTACGTTTATCTCGCCACTTTGGTTCATCAAACGCTCCCCTCGACTCAGAACCTCACAAGACACGTAATTTAACGTGATTTGAGTCGTTCGTTCTGTCTTGGCTTGGAGCATGGGAGCGGATTCGTTCAGATATTTTAAGAGGTTATCGTTGTCGACGGTTGTCAGGAATTCTGCCATTAAGGTTAAAATTAAACTGGCTTCAGATCGAATAGGAGAGACGCTTTGTGAGATGCTGAATATCATTTCTCGCCACATGAGATCTGAGTAACTTGAGCCAGTTGCAATACGTTCGGATATAGTTCTAGCAGGAGTTCTCGATACTCGGGGGATATTCTCCTAATCGAAGTTTGAGGTCTGATTGCGGTCGAGCCATACAAGTTAACGCGTATTTAGAGGCCTCCCCGGCGGTAAGACCCCGTGCTGCAGGTTGGGTTACTTCCCCCTCAATAATCCGTGCTGAACAAGCAAGACACATCCCGACTCGACACGAGTATTCTAACGGAAATCCTTCTTTCAAGCACGCCTGAAGAATCGTTTCAGTATCCGATACCGTAATCGAAGTATCTTTCGCAACAAATTCTACGTTATATTCTTCCATAGTACTCCTCTGTTAGTATTTCTGTTGAGCACCGCACACATCATAGAAGTCGGACATGATGGCATCGCGCTTTCGTTGCCATTGGTGGAAGGACTCACTCTTCGTCGGAAACACTGTATAATGGTCCGCCAGTCGGTTTGCGATCTTTCGAATTTGATAAAGCTCGTATAACTCCGACCAATGGCCAAACGTGGACGCTATCGTTTTGAGTTTGAGCCCAAGTCCCATCGAAGGGGTGCCAGACCCGCCAACCGCATCTGCAAGCTGCTGCCCTGGGAGTGAGGCAACGATCTCCGAGAGGGTCTCGATATCGTACGCCGTTCCCCAGATATTATAGAGGTCAATTACTGCGAATCGACTTCCAAAACCAGTCATCACTTTGTGATTATAATCCCAGAGCGCTTGCTCCGAAATGTCGTCCATCGCTATCGCTTCGATGGCTGCTTTTGCAGCCCAGTGTCCCGCTTTCGCGGCACCTCCGATTCCGCCACCGGTCGCTGGATTCACATGTGCGGCCGCATCACCGACTGCCATGTATCCTGGGGCAACTGCTGAGTCGTACGGCCGACGGGTTGGAAGCGCTGCTCCAAGTTTGTTTTTGACGGTTGCGCCGTCGAAGACTGGCTGATTGTGTAGATCTCGTTTTAGCGTTTCAACGAGCTGTATCGGCTCCTCTGTCATCTGAAAACCAAGGCCAACGTTGATCTCCCTTTTCGACCGTGGAAAGTACCAGAGATACCCCAACTCTGTGGTTGGTTTGAATTTGATCGCATCGGCCCAGTCAATGGGCTCTGGCACCTCGATCACCTCTCGGTAGGCAGAACAGAATTGTGAGTAGCGAACGTTCGTATCGAATGTTGACTTCGAAAAATCGGCAGTATCCTGAAGTACCGACAGAGCACCAGCGGCGTCGATCGTTATATCGGCATTGTACGTAATCGGGTCGCCGTTTTGCTTTGCCCGAATACCACAGATTTGCTCGCCCTCTTGGCAGACTTCCGTCACAACGGTGTTGTATTCGATAGTCACTCCGAGTCGTTGTGCCTCCTCGAGCAGAACTTCACCGTATCGCTTTCGGTCGATGACTGATCCAGACCGTCCAAACTCGACTTCAAGTTCTTGGTTTTCGTAGGGATTCTCGAAGATCGCTCGTCTGATTCTCTGGTTTGTGAACGATTCCTCCTTGAGATAGTCGATGTTGATAACATCCGGAAAGGTGCTCTTGCCCTTAATTGCGTCACCGCACGCAATCCGACCGGCTTCGGACTCGCTCTTTCGCTCAAGAAGAACTACGTCAAGTCCAGCATCGGCAGCAGTTGCTGCTGCAAACGACCCAGCAGTACCACCACCGACAACAACAATATCGACACTTCGGTTGTCACTGTGCTTTGCCATAGGATGTAGACAGATGTCTGAATCTCACGGTAAGAGTGTTGAAACACAATGCCACTTCCGACGTGTTTTTCAATATTATTGGGTTCGAAGAATCAGAGTACCTATCTGCAGAGAAACAGAGTTGCGATTGTATGACTGACTTGCGTGAGTTGGGGCTCTCAAGTTATGAGGAAGACGTTTACCGAACGTTACTCGTTTGCGGACCAGCAACAGCAACAGAGATTTCTAGTGATAGTAACGTCCCACGAGGACGTATCTACGATATCCTGAATGGACTGAGTGATCGCCAACTTGTACAGACACGATCACATGAACCAAAGCGATACGCTGCTATCGATCCGAAGACAGCAATTGATAGGCTCCTCTCGGAGCGGTTCTACGAGTTAGAACAAGAATGGTATCGTCTCGAAAACATCGCTGATCGACTCCGTTCAGACCTCTTTTCTCAAGCACCACTTGATGGGAGTATTTGGAGAGGATCTATCGGGAGTAGCAGTATGATTAGAGCGACTCGCGACCGAGTTCAAACTATTGATGAAGACCTCAGTATAGTGTATGGTCTTCCATACAAAAACGCTCAAACAGATGTATTTCTCGATGAGGTTACCCAGATATTTGAGAGCTCTTCTGGTGAAATTAGTATTGACTTCATCTTCAACATTGACGTGCTTGAGGCACTTTCAGGAGTTCTCCCAGATTTGGTTGCAACAACAAACGCTGACGTACAAATCCGAGGAATAAACGAAACGACACTCTCATTTGAAATTATTGACAGCTCGAAAGCAGCACTTGAAATTCCTCACCCTCGTATTGAGAGTGAGCGGTTTGGCTTTGTTGGGATAAGCAACTCCGAGTTAGTTAATGAATTAAATCAGCAGTTTCAGCAGCTGTGGTACAATGCAAAACCAGTCTTATGACTGATTTTCGGGCTTTCCACCGCTATATTCTGTATGACTAAGAGCTGTTTCATCAATCTGCAGACGTACCTTTTTGCTGCGGGTCCTCACTCCCTGCGGTTGCTCGAACTGTTTGCAAAAATCTACGCTAAGCCGCTCGCTCCCACCGGTCATTCACGGGTGCTCCTCTCGTGACGCTACCGCAACGGTACCGCCTCCGTCTGTACTGATCAGTATAGATAGACTCTTGCGATCGAGTCAGCAGCGTTCGCCCAATGGCCTCAACGCAGACTTCGCGACGCGACGTCTTTCGAGCGATCGCAACTGGTTCGTACCGAGAGTGGCCAGCGTACCACACGACAGGATTGTACGACCGCAGCTCGCTCGGGGCACTCGAAGAAGATGTTCAAACAGTCGCATCCGTCTGGTTTGCTCACGAGGCTCACAATTCAGTTGACGAATTCATTTGTGAACTTCCGCTGCGATACGTTGATTTGGCTCCTCATGATCAGTACGACGAGCCAGCAATGTACGAAATGCGAACGCTGGCACGGGCATTTCTGCTGAAAGAAGCCTACGGCTGGGATCACGAAACAGCACTCCTCAAGCACCTCAAAAACCGGCCAGCGATTCGACAGCAGCTTGGCTTCGAGACACTTCCTGATCAGTCAACTCTCTGGCGGACGTGGCACTGCCGATTTTCACCTGATCTCCAGGAGACCATCCAGAAGAGCGTACGAGCCGTTCTCATCAACGCCAACAGGGAAGGCAGCGACGTTCCCAGAGACCCGCTTCATGATTCCGAGAGCCATGAAGAGACCTGTCTTAGCGATCACGAAGTACTCACCCATACAGAGGAGATTGTTGAACAGGTGAGTCATATCGCCCATCCAGCTTTCTCACTCAATCGCGGGGACAGCTGTGAAATCCACTCGAATGCGTTCTGGGATCTCCAGACATACCTCGGGCTCCGAGAGAATCTGGCAGCGAACGAAGGAGCACGTAGTTTCCTCTATGACTCCCAGCGAGATCGGACACCGTTAGGACACGCTCATCGAGCGCACATCCGTGATCTCTCGATTGAGTCGATTCGCGAGATGTATCACGAGGCGTTGCAGCGGCTCATCGACCGAGTGTCGGAGACGGAAGTTTTTCATCGTGCTGGACTCGTTGCGATCGATACGACCGAGGCAAAGCCGTTCACTGGCGATCGAACGGGCTACGAGGACGAGATTCCCGGTACGAAAGATGGTGAGTACGCTTACCAGTGGGCGACGATACAGTTGGTTGGAAAGGCCGTTCCGTTGGTGCTAGATGCTCGGCCAATTCGAAAGGGAGAGAGCCGTCGTGAGATCGTTGAGGATCTGCTAGACTCCGCGCAGGAACTCGTTCAGGTCGATCGTGTGCTGATGGATCGGGCGTTCGACAGTCAGCACATTCTCGAAGAGATCGACCAACGCGGTCTTGGGTATGTTGTTCCAAAGCGGATGTACACAAGCGAACGAGCTCAAGCAAAGCGTCTACTCCAGCGGGATCGAGACCGCTACGTTACTGACCGCAAACTCCACTTAGGGGAGAACGAGTGGCATGAGACGACACTGATCTATAGACGACGGGAGAACGCTGAGAGTAACGATTACACGCAGTACAGTGTTTTCATGACGAACCACCGTCCAGGAGCGGTTCACTTCTATAATTCGCGGTGGGAGATCGAGAGCGGCTACAAGACTATCAAGCGATTCATGGCGGCAACGACGTCGAAGAACTTTGTTCTGCGGTTCTTCTATTTCGCCTTCGCCTGTCTATTGTACTCGATCTGGAGAGCTGTTGATCTGCTCGTACAGATCGAACTGACTGGCGAGTACGAACACACGCCACTCATAACGGCGGAAAACACGCTTACGCTGTTGAAGAAGGAGACCGGAATCGGGTAAAGAGCCGCTCGGTCCGCACGAGAGAGCTGTTTCTGAGTGGCGACACTGATGGATATCTTGGAAGATCACCGAAACTGTTCTGTGAGTAATAGAAATTAGCAGTCAAGGGGGAGTCTGAAGTATCACCGCTGGACCGATTTCTCTGAATTCGCGCTCTCTAGGCCTGCTAGACCTACTGTAGTCTCATCTTCCAGGGGGAGGTAATTTATATATCGGAATATAGTTTACAAACTCCCACATTGGCTCTCGGTATGCTCGAGAAATCCTGAGGCGGCAGAATTCCAATTTCTCGAGGGCCTTGGTTAAACATCGATTTAACCATGGGGACTTACTAGGGTCGACACTGTACCCCACAGACGAATGTCTACTCCGACTGATCGACGGCCTAACTTCCAAGATTCGGCCGTCCACGAGGCAGTCTCTCGCTATCTCGAGCGCTCGATCAAGTCCGACGGCTCGAAAGCGACTATGCGGCCGGCACTCGAGCGATTCGCTGCGTTCTGTGGGTGTGAGGGGATCGACGAGATTTGCGAGCTTGAGGCTGGCGACCTTCGGGAGTTCGGATATACGCTCCGTGAGGATCAGATCGACGGCAAGATCGCGGCGTCGACAGCGAATACGTATTTCGCATACGTACGAGCGTTCCTCTCGTTCTGCGTTCGTGAAGAACTACTTGACTCGAACCCAGCGAAGACGAACAAGGCGACTGAGTACCTCCCGGAGGAGACGAACGACTCCTCGAGTCAGTTCTGGACCCCGGAACAGCGCCAAGCGATCGTGAACTATGCGACCAAACGCGTCGATATGGCGAACGACGGTACGATCCGAACTGATCCAGTGACCGCGTCGCGGGATCGGACGATCGTAGTACTGCTCGCCGAGACTGGCGCTCGAGGTGCAGAGTTGTTCGACGATTCGAAAGACGAGAAACGCGACGGTATTTCGTGGGGCGATGTCGATCTTGAGAAGCACGTTCTATCCGTCTTCGGGAAGTCTCGCCATCTCGAAGAAGTCCCGCTACCGAAAGCTGCTCGCGACGTCCTTGAGCGCCATCGAAAATACGTTGACCCACCGACTGACGAGTGGCCGGTGTTCCCGACCGGCCAGTTTCAGTCGAAACACAGTGTCCTCGAGGCAGAACTCGGTGAAGATCGGCTGCTGAAGACGCTTGAAGAGAGAGGTGATACGTCGAAGACAGCCGTCCTCGACGATCTACTCCGTAAACACGAAATCGCACCGCCGTCGATTTCCAAGGAAGGAGCACGACGAGTGATGAAACGTCTTACCGACGAGGCGAACATCGAACTCGAGGACGGACACGAGTATCTCAAGCCCCACGGAGCACGTCGCGGACTCGGCGCCGAGCTGTACGCGCTCGGCGAATCCGAAAAGGCCCAACAAGTACTGCGTCACAAATCGATTGAAACGACTCACGAGGCCTACAGTGACCTCAAGACGAAAGATCTCGCTAAGTCAATCGACGAAATACGGAAAAAGTGACTTCAGCCTTCTTGAAATACCGTCTCTGTAAAACACTATCGCGAAATGACCGAGTAGTTGAGATCCCTTACTCTCTTTGGAACACACCGCGTAAAGATTGATAGGAGAATTATACATGAATACTGAGGACAAGCGGTTGTACCAGTTATTAGGTTCGCAAGAGAATTGCAAACAGCAGCTTCAGACGACGCTTGACGCGATCAAGGCCGGAAATCGTGATATTCGGGAGATCGATATGATCGTCGCTGAGTGTGCAGATGTGGAGCCGAAACTGGCACTCGACGTAATCAAAACACTTGTGCAGGCGGAGGAGATCCTAGACAGTGATCTTGAACGATCTCTACAGGCAATTGGTGAGACTGATCCAGACCTTGCTACCGAGTTTTTTGAAGAATCAGTTGACAATCCCAACTACACGCAGGAATATATCGCAACGTACCTCCCTCACCTATTCGTCAATAATATCGAAGAGTTGTGTACACAACTAAAGCAGTGGTATGAATCTTCTCCTATGTTTTTTGAACGGGCTGTTGAAAGTCTGCTTGGTGCCTATCACGAGGCTAGGACCGGAAGCAAGGACTTAGAGAACTACGGCGAAACGATCGTAGGCTTATTGACTGACATTGCCGAGATAGAAGGAATAGATACTTCTAGTGCATTGAACGCAGATACGGATGATACACTGGTGAAAGGAAGCTTAATTTTAGATGACTTCCGGCACCAACCAGCGTCGAACCTCGACTCCTATGGTATTGGAGTGGATTACGATACCATCGCGGAGAATGCTACGGCTTATCCACGATTGGGCACTCTGCTTGGTTCTGACTGGGTAGAGAGTTTGGAGTCAGCAGGCTCCTACGACCTTCCTCGGTTTTTATCACATGAAATTGATCGGAGTGACTTTCGAGCTGTGCTTCGACAGCGTAATAATGAGCGGGATTGGTCGCAAGAGGAATTCGAGCTAATCTCTATAGCAAAATTAGTCTATCTGGATCATTGCTGTGAAACGATCGACCTTAACCAAGACTCGATTGGTTCGCTCCGTCAAATGTTGCTCGATCGCGAGAAGTATGGCGACGGTCTCGCGGAACTTGATGTGTGTAATGCGTTGCGACGGGAGTTTGTTGATCATACTGTCACAATGGAGCCAACGGTTGCAGGGAAAGATCCGGATTTTGGGCTCCTCGTTGACGGCGAACAGATTTGGGTGGAAGTGACACGTGCTCGCGAAACAAATGAGAAACGTCTTGTCGGTGTCTTTTCTGCCCCTAGCGGGGAGAGGAGTTACGTTCGGAAGAAGGTAACCGACAAAACTCGTGACCAGATCAGTGCGATCAAGCAAGCGAATCCAGACGATCTGACAATGGTTGTATTGAAAAATGAATTCTCTGCAGTAGATGACAATCTTGTCCGGGAATATGCACTAGGTCCTACGAGGTTCATGGTAAGTAGCGATCTGGATGATCCTGAAGTCTACGCAGTGTCAGGTGAACCGGTGGCGAGGAAGGATAATCATGTCGGATCAACCGACGATGAGGGTATCGAGCACTTAGATATTCTTGCTAATTTCGATTATACCACTAATTTCTACTCGAAGCCCTTCATTTCAGGGCAGGTGTTCGCTTTCAGCGATTCGGTCCCCAATTTGTTGCTTGACCGACTAGGAGAGGCATTCAATGCTGGATCACATGTATATAAGACACCGTTTGTAACAGGCTCCTGAGTTGGTCGCGACCACGATCGGCGAGCGTGAACACCGGTGGTTTGTCTTCGGCGTAGCTTCCTCATCCACATTTCGAGAGACCACGCGAGCGCGACTCTTGGTCGCGCTTGCAGCCTTTCCGCCCTGTGGTGATATAGAGCTCATCGATCTCGACCGGGCCAACGAGATCGAGAGAAGGCGCGTCGAGCGTTCTGGCGAACTGCTCGACGCGCTGGCGAAGTGACTGGCAAGAGACGTCAAGTTCAGCATCTAACTGGCGGATACTCGTGTTGAACCGAAGCAACAAGTAGAAGCGAACAACAGCTTCTCAAGGCCGATCTTGTCATTGAACGTGCGTCCACAATTTTCACAGTGATACCGCTGATATTTTCGATAGCTGCCGTACTTGGTCACCGATTCAGACTGGCAGTGCGGGCACTGGAGGTGAGCGAAACACTTCAACTGGGAACATAGTCGGATGATGCTGACGCATCACCCTTGCCCACTACGCTTTCACAGCGCCAGCTCTGTTCAACCAACAATCTGCTTCCGAAGAGCGATGTTCGAATCAATACTAATTACGGAAGAAGTTCGGTTGGCGGATTCTGTTCATCCCACTCTGTTAGCCAGACAGAAACATCATCATCAACCCATCGGAAGATCGTATCATAGTTTGGTTTTTCAAAAGTCGACTCCAGTTCGGTTACTTTAGTTTCCACGCTGCGTCCTGACGAAGCAGGGAAATATGGATTTGTGAATTGTTGATCGTGTACTTCTACGAACGCATTATAATCACCAGAGTCGAGCTTTTCAAGCTCCACGAGGAACCATCGCCGGACAGTAATATACTGTTCCTTCGTTTTCTCTCTATAGAACTCCGTTCCAGTTAGATCATACTCAGTCATGTCTTCGACTGGATCTTCGTCGAATTTACTCATCTCAACCTTCGAACGATCAATTGGGGAATCTAACAAAACCATAGTCTGATCAGAACTATCATGTCTATAGATATAAATTTGTATGCTTTTTGTATAATAGCCAGATGCCTTACCACCATAGGAGTTGAGCTTTTAAGACCGTCTACAATGCTTTCTTATGATATAGATTATATATGATATTCACATATTGGTAGTGAAATAGGTGGAGGTACGATTGGTGTGTAGTGTTGGGAAAGAGTCGCTGCAACTGGCATTTGAACGCAGGTTTGCGGCATCATTAGCGAAAGAGACGGACTGTCGCTCCGACTCTAAAAAAGTCTAATGGGATCTAATTAATCGTCTTGTTTTGATTCCCTATCGGACAATTCTACAATTTCTAATCGTACGATGTCCTCTTCTAACAATAATACGCCTGATCCTCCTTCTACCCACTCACCTGCGGTTTTATCGAACCAAAGTGGATCGTATAAGTAAATCTCTTTAGATTTGTCAGCACGGCTATATTCAGTCACTTGACCCTTTACTAATTCATCGTCTGAAGTAAGAATTTGAGCAACTGATTGATTTCTTGTTGCTCTTCTCAATACACCTTCCCACGGTTGCCAAGGATTACGCCGGAGTGTTTTGTCCCCCCACATTAGTTTGCGAACTGAGCCGGGTATATCAGAAACTAGTGCCCAAGATAAGATCCCACCAACAACGATGGTAACTACTCCTAATAGACCAACGTATTCTGGATAAAACCGACTACCAAAAAAGATACTTTCTATTCCTTCTGGAGAGGTGATTTGATGTCCTAAAAGCTCCACAGCGGTGAGGAATATTGAATCAATAATTCCACTCAGAACCAAACAAAGAATCACAAACTTAGAATTTGATATCTCCTTTTCAATAACTCCAATAGAGATCGCTATATATGCGGCGACGAACCCCGGTGCAATCAACAAAAGGCTAATAAGTAGATTTTCAGGTGACAAAGCCTGCATCTACTCGTCGTTATCTTTGCTTTGTCTTGCTCGACGTTCTCCTGTTGATCGATTTCCACTCCGAAACCTCGCTGGAATATAACCGTCATCGTACTCGGATGTTTTGGGCCTCTCCTCTTCCTCACCATTCGCTTCAGCGGATTTTTGAAAAATACCTTCTCCCAGTGCTTCTGAGAGTTCACTTCGAAGTTCCTCGCTGTCTCCAGTAACCTCCTCGTGTTCGTTATTCGTGTTGTTGTTATCAGTCATTGTTAGTCTTCGAATTCCCAGCCATCTTCTGTCATATAAGGTGATTCAAAATAGTTGACGGCCTGCCAAAATGGCCGTAGTAGTGGTGTCAATTGTTTCCGAATGTTCTCATTTCTAATAGTCACCACTGGTGTTTCGATGAACGGTGTTTCTATTTCTCTAGGTCTATCAAAACTACCCATTCTGGGTGTATAAACCCCATCCATATTTAAGTAACTGATTGTAGCGAATATTAGATCATCGTCTGACTCTACAACCGTCTCAAGGTACGAGGTTATCAGTTCAGAAAGTGTTCGTTCGAGTGTTTCAGTAGAGATGATTGGTCCCTGATTCTCCTGTTCATACACTAAATCAGTGCTAATCGCTTCAAGAACACCGGTTCGATCAATCCATGTGCAGGCCGTTACATTATTATTGACCGATTTTGATGCTTTGACTCCCCTTGAGCAGAGGCTAACCCTGTCAGAGAAATTTGAATAGGAGGCTCTTTTTATTATTGGGATCTCTGTTGATGATTCTACAAACTCAGCAGCATCGATTCGATCATCGAGATACGGTCCGAAAAAGTCCGCAAGTGAGATATGTACAAGTATGATTCCTTTCTTATTTTCATCAATCTCATATTCTCCATCATTTACACGGTCTATTCTGCGATAATGATAATCTCGAAGTATATCTGGTGGCTCAACTGCTCCAGAACATGCATCGAACAAATCTGTGATAGGTCTTGTCTTCATTTGCAGGCCTATTAGAACGCGATACTATTAACGATTAGTGGAACGACTTGAAAGTAGTATACGACAACAATTCCAAGTGATTAGAACCAGAATTTTAGGTGATGGATTTCGACTGAGTCTTAGATGAAGGGAGTGCTCAACAAGCATATGCAGGTAACGATCGCCGCTCTTTTCTACTAACTCTTTGAGAAGGACTCGAGCGATTCTCTGAGTCGCTACTTTAGTAGAACACCAAGTCATTCATCAGTATTTGTCTGCTGAAATTTTTCACGATCGATCCAGTGAAGTCGAGCATCTAATCTGCCCGCTTTAGATTGATTTTATCGAGCGGTCGTATCTCCTCAAGAGCAGTATTGACGCGCTCATCGTCGGCCTTCATTTGAAGATAGAGGTTCTGACGGTCGTGGTATAGCCTTGAGAGTGTACTCTGAGCGATTCCAGTATCCTTGGCGATGTCTGAGACTCTCGCCACGTAAGAGCCGAGCCAGGGTCTTTCTTGTCTCTAAGAACTCCTCTGAACTGGAGTCGCTTATTGTCTCCAACAATGAACCCACGGTGAACTTGACCTGTCCACTCATCAGCATTCTGTGCAACTCGAATTCCAGAACGAATGCGCTCGAGTTTTTATTGGTGTTCGATCTTCGCGAGATCGCCCATGATGTTCGCAACCATCGTATGTACTGTCGGTTGGAGAGATGGATCATCAACACGAATCGAGAGACCAATATCGAGACTCTCGACGGACGCCTTGGTCGCTGGTACTGACGCAGGCGTAGATCGCTGCTTGAGTCATAGCCTTCTAGGTAGACTGAATAGTGTATAAACGAGAGAGGTTTTGAATAGCCATTAGAAAGGAGTCCCCTTTTGGATATCAATCTTCGGGCCTACTTCTCAATATTCGGCAGTCGTTACGTGGAGATGCTTACTGAACGCTGTGGCGAAATGTTAATCGGAGAGTGGAACGTCTCACTTTAGAGATAGTCAATATGGTCAAAGAGTTGCTGCAGATGGAGAATATGTGGGGTAGACACTCCAATCCGAAGAGCGGGTGGAGTCGAATGGCAGCAGGGTTCGTGGCCGTGGGCGCACTCTACCATCGGAAATGGAATTTGTTGGGGCTCACTCTTCTGTTCTTGATCATCAATCCGATGCTATTCCCCGAACCGAGTGAAGAGTTGGATGACTGGATGTACAAAGTCGTACGAGCTGAAGAACGCTGGAGTAACGACGGTCACCGCTTCATCGGTCTCGGCTACCCGCAGATCCTAAACACCGTGAGTATCCCAATCGGGCTCTATGGCCTCTACGCGGCGTACAAACGCAAGCCTGTCTCAACGGTGGTTTTCACGCTCGCATCACAAGGACTCAACCAGTGGTGTTTGAAGGAGATTATCGAGTACTACGAAGAAGTCGATTCGCAGTAAGAATAGGCCCCATATTTATCCACCGCCCAGAACAATACGTTATCGTTCGTCGGATACTCGTAGAGAAGGTATGCAAACTGTTCTATGACACCCTCTGTAATCGGGTACTTGCCTGCTTACAGGCTGTAAACAAGTCTTATCCTTTAATTGCTAACGCTGAAAGAGACACGGTGAAAACAAGATGAACTGCGCAACCTACATTCGAGCGAGCACGGACAACCAAACAGACGCACACCAACGGAAGAGCATCGACGAGTGGCTACAGGAGAACGGTATCGACCTCGCGGATGTCGATCGGTATGCTGACCTCGGTCAATCAGGCGCGAGTGACGACCGTGAGCAGTTCACCGAGCTGCTCGAAGCACTCGAAGCTGGCGAGTATACGCATGTCGTGTGCTGGGAGATCAGTCGTCTCTCGAGGAAAGGCGCGACACTGCAGCGATTCTTCGACGTCTGCGAAGACACCGAGACGACTGTTGTGATCACGGATGGGAGTGTCGAAAAAGTCACTCCTGACGGCACCGGCCGATTTGTTGCTGATATCATCGGCATGGTCTACCAGCAAGAGCGCCGCACGCTCATCCGGCGGATCGAGGCTGGACAACGCCGTGCGCAACGACAGGGCAAATGGTTAGGTCAAGTTCCGATAGGCTTCCGTCGCGATGACGAGGGATACCTTCAGCCGATCATTGATCCAGACCACGACGCCGGCGAAACGGGATACCTCGAACTCCGGGACGCGCTCGAGCGGATCGACGACGGGGAGTCGTACCGGTCTGTCGCTGAAGGACTCCCAGTCACCCGACAGTCGCTCTCGAATATTCACCAGAACTCCGATCGGCGAGAGTGGTATCTCGAGGCGACGGCTGACAACGACGCCGTGCACGCTGCTCTCGGATCAGTCCGGACGGTGCCGGCCGACCGGAGCTTGGTATCGGACGATTGATTACGATCAGTGTATCGTGCGCTTCTCTTTGAAGCACTGAGTACAAGGTAATCAAGCGGTTTATCCGTGTTTCGCGGATTGTACGGAGTGATGGCACGACCGCCTGCTGGTCGCAGGGGTCGTGCCACTCAAGCGTGTCGTAGGCACTGTCTCCGACTATCCAGATCGGTTTCTCGACGGCGAGTGCGTCACGGGTGACGTGCATTGCCGCCTCTTCAGTACCGTTTGCCATGATCCAGGGATCATCCGCTGTCAACCACCAAAAAGGCAGGCCGTCAGATTTTGAAACGGCTGACCAACCAGGCAAGAAAGACGAGGTGGTTAGCATGATCAACTCTAATTAGGAGTCAACAATCCTGTTGCGATACGAATATAATGTGTGGGGTAAGTCCTACAGACATGAAGAATGTTGACGATCTAATTGAAAGCGCAGGGAAACTCGCTAACCAAGACCATTCAAAGGGGGAGATTGCAGATGAGCTAAATGTCTCTCGAGAAACCGCAGCCTGGTTAGTCGGGCGTAGTGAGACAAACTCCCACTCGGTTCAACAACCAATCAACAGTACCCCACAGGATATCCATATTGATTGGTCAACAATTGGTCGAGATAATAAGCGACTGAGTGCAATCGCTAGCGCAATGACAGATCTACTTGCCAAACATAGCGAGAATGTTGACCTCACGATTGGTATTGAGAAGGCAGGTACACCTATTGCAACACAGATTGCTAGCCGACTTGAAACTGATCTTGGAACATATACGCCAGCAAAGCATCAGTGGGAAGAGGGCGATATTGCAGATCTCACTGGGACGTTCTCACGAAACTTTGCTTCGATTCGAGGTCGCAAATGTTTCATTGTTGATGATACCATCACTAGCGGGACAACCATGCATGAAACCATCAATGCGATCCGTACTGAAGGCGGCGAACCTCTTGCATGTCTTGTTCTTGCCGATAAACAGGGTGTCGACGAAATTGAGGGAGTTCCAGTTTACTCGTTGATCCAACTTATTACTGTTTATAACGGATGAGACAACGTTCCTCCAAACAGAATTTAGTAGCGGCTTTCACTCGAATTAATGATGCAAAGATAGCAATCTCAGACAATCAATTACTCTCAGCGGTTTTATTGGTATCTCTAACGGCCTTTCGTTAGCCCATCCGATTATTGGAGCAAAATGATGGTAATAGCTGCTCTTTGCTCAAATCAGAATGTCACCCCAAAATTCTCCAATTCGTGTTTGAGGTACCCCAGTATGGATTCAGTATTAATTCTACTAAAAGAGAAATTCAGCCGATCAGTATTATCAAACTGCTATTCTCGCCTTCAATACATATAACATCTGAATGCCGATTTAGGAGTGAACCGAGTCAAACATCATAGTTAACCAATCCCCTATATCTAAAATTCATAAACATCGAATTTGGAATGAGTGTTCAAGGGATTTAGAGGGAGAGAATGAGCATTAACAATTACAACTAATCTGGAGTCTAAACCGTTTTCCTCGGTCATATCAGATGATCTCCTCTCTATTAGGGTTATTTTTGACTGGATTTATAAAAAATCATCCAGGGTAAATTGAAAACAATCATACTCGGTAGAAATTAATAATAATAGATCATCGAGTGAATTGTCATGCAACGACGTGGCAATACACGTGGACGGTACGGATCAGCAGTTTCCCGACGAAAAGTTGTGAAAGCAATGGCTGCGACGGGCGTGCTCGCCGGTGTAGCTGGGTGTATGGGCGGCGATGACGACGAACCCGCTGGGAGTGCAGAAGACCTCGAAACGACCGACGAAGAGGACTGGGATGATTTCTCGGATGCCGAAATCACGATCATCACCGAATCATCCTCTGATGAGTACATTGAGTGGTGGGAAACGGTGGGTGGTCGGTTCGAGGACGTTACTGGGGCAACTATCGACTTTGAGTTCGCAGGCCACGGCGATGGGTACCGCGAGCGAATGGCTGAACTCCTCCAGGCCGGGGATCCACCGGAGATCTCCCACATGCCGATCAATGAGGCTGCGGAGTACGGTGATCAGGGCCACCTCGCTGATCACACGGAGGTCGTCGAGTACTGGCAGGACTACTGGAGCGAGGACTACGAAGAGCAACACCGGATGCAGAATCAGGATGACGACGATGTCTACCTGCCGATGCATTCGAACGTTCCCACGCTCTGGTACCGGTCGGACGTGATCGACGAGCCGCCGGAGACGTGGGAAGAAGAGGTCGCGATGGCTGAAGAACACGATGAAGGCGAAGGTGGAACGCGAGGATATACTACGATGGTTGCGGAGGGAGAATGGCAAAATGATATCATGGGCTTCTCCCGTGTGTGGTCCAACGGCGGACAACTCTGCGAGCGCGACGGTGACGATCTCGCCGTCGTGATGGATGAGGGAGATAACCTTGACGCCTGGATCGAAGTCATGGAGCACGAACAGGAGCTCTACCAGTACTCGGATGAAAATCTCGATATGGGCGTTGACGACATGAACATGCGGATTGCTAGTGAAGCATCGTACACCTCCCACTGGAACGGTTCGTACCCGAAACGAGAGGCCATCCAGATGGACGCCGATTTTGCCGCCGATATTCGGCCCACTGCTCCACCGACGCCCGACGGGGACGACCTGATCAGCTGGGGGAACATCCAGGGACAGGCGGCGTTCGAGGAAGCCGAAAACACCGACGCTGCACTCGAGTTCTTGAAGTTCTTGGCACACCCCGAGAACGCGATGGGTTACTACTTCGCGGACGATCTCCACCAGAGCCCACTCATGCAAGGGCTTACTGACACCGACGAGTTCGACGAGCGACTGAACGAGATGCCTGAAGAGTGGGCATTCCCGGAGGACCACAACTTCGACTGGCTGGAGTACGGCCAGGACCTGGCGACGGAAGTCGAACCCCCGAACATCCACGCTGCTTCAATCGCGGCCGATACCGTCTACGCGCAGGCGCAACGCTCGATCCTCGTTGACGGCGAAGATCCCGAGAGCGCGATTACTGAGGTCGCCGACACGGTTCGAGATCACATCAACTAACGTCGACAACTAGTATCAATGTCACACCCGACAAAACATCCCCGACCCGTAAGCGAGCAGAGCTTCAAGAAGCGGGTTTACGAGCGACTGTCCGGACGGAAAGCGCTGATCGCGCTGACCATTCTGCCAGTCGTGCTGATATACCTGCTCGTTCTCGTGTTCCCAATCGTGTGGGCAATCGCAGCGGGCTTTCACGACATCAACACGATCAGTCCCGAATGGCACTGGAGCGGACTGTCAAATTACGCGTCGATACTGACCGATAGCTTCTTCCACTACACGCTGTGGCTCTCGTTTTTGTTTGCCGCCGGATCGATTGTGATCCAGACGGTGTTCGGCGTCGTGTTCGCGCTCATTTTGAACTCGACGGTCAAATTCCAGAAGGTCGCAAGTGCGATTCTTTTTCTACCGTTTCTCGTCCCGACGGCGATCGTCGGATTCGTCCTCATGTGGATGGGGAACAGTAGCTACGGGATCTTCAACTGGATTCTGGTCGACGCAGGCATCCTCGACTCACCACGAGCGTGGTTCGGGAACGCGGATCTTGCATTACCGTCGATCATCGTTGCAAACAGCTGGAAGTACATCGCACTCGTGACGATCATGGTGTACGCGCGGCTTCAGAGCGTCCCGTCCGAACTGTACGAAACCGCCCGTATGATGGGCGCCTCCTCGTGGCAGATGTTCCGGGACATTACTATCCCGAACATCAAGGGTGTCGTCTTCATCGTGACGCTGCTCAACGGAATTTGGATGTTCTTCAAATTCGATTTGATCTGGATCCTCACCGAAGGCGGACCCGGTGATGCGACGACGATATCGGTCATCTACGCGTACGAAGAGGCGTTCCAAGCGAACGCGCTTGGCCGCGCGGCTGCGATGTCGGTGCTGCTATTCATCATCGTTGTTGTCGGTGCGATCATCTACTTCCGTGTCTTCGAACCTGAACAGGAGGTGCGAGTTGAATGAGCGACCGGAACTCTGGTATCGAGGAGTATCGCGGAACGACACCGGTCTGGAGCTGGCTCAGCTACCTGCAGCGACGGCGGGTGGTATCGGCTGTCCGATACGGACTACTCGCGATCGTCGCAATCGTCGTCTTCTTCCCGGTCTTCTGGATGTTCAACTCCGCGCTCCGACCGGTGCAGACGCTCGTCACTACGTCACCGGACATCTTCACGACGAACGTCACACTCGAGAACTACGTCGAGTTGTTCACGGAGACACGGTTCCCGACCTACCTGCGCAACTCGATCATTATCACGAGCGGTGTCGTGCTGTTAACGACGGTTCTCGCGACGCTCGGCGGGTACGGACTGGCTCGGATCAACATTCCGAGAAAGAAGTACTTCGCCCGCGGGATCCTGTTCGGCTACATGTTCCCCGCGATTCTCCTGGCGATCCCGATGTACATCCTCTGGAGTAACATCGGGATGACGAACTCGTTCCTCGGCCTGATGTTGGCGATCTCGGCGCGATCGCTACCGTTCTCGCTGTGGCTGATGTGGCAGTTCTTCCAGACCGTCCCCGAATCGCTTGAGGAGTCGGCGGTGGTCGCGGGCGCCTCTCGGTTCCAAGCGTTCGTCGACGTCGCGTTGCCGATGGCGAAACCGGGGATCATCGCGGTGTCGATCTTCTCGTTCTCGATCGCGTGGGGTGACTACACGTTTGCACTGGTCATCATGTCCGACATCGATCTCTACCCGATCACGATCGGGCTCGAATCGAGCTTTATCCCCGGTCAACACACCGACTGGGAGCTGCTGATGGCTGGAGCGTCGATCGCGGTCATCCCGCCGCTCCTGTTCGTCTTCTTCCTTCAGAAGTACTTCCTCCAAGGATTCAGCCCGGGTGGAACGTAATGACAGGAACGACGAATCGAGCGACCGACCGATATCAACCCAACCAACCATCGATTCACAACCAATGAGTAATATTCAGATCACCGACCTTCGCAAGGAGTTCGACGTCCCAGGCGGCGTCGAGGTAGCAGTCGATGACGTATCGTTCGAACTAAACGAGGGCGAGTTCGTCACGCTCGTCGGACCGTCCGGATGCGGGAAAACGACGACGCTACGATGTCTCGCCGGCCTCGAGATCCCGACGAGCGGATCTATCGAGTTCGATAACGTCGATGTCACCGAAGTGCCGGCTCATCATCGCGGACTGGCGATGATGTTCCAAAACATCGCGCTGTACCCGCACATGACCATCCGGGAAAACATCGCGTATCCGCTGAAACTACAGGGCATTCCCGAGGCGGAGCGTCATGACGAAGCCGAGGAAGCAGCTGAGATCATGCAGATACCGGAACTCGTCGACAAATACCCGGGTGAGCTAAGCGGCGGGCAACAACAACGCGCCGCGCTGGCTCGAACGATAGTTCAGGATCCGATCGCGTTCCTAATGGACGAACCGTTGGCCGCACTCGACGCCAAACTCAAAGTCGAGATCCGCAAAGAGATCCAGAAGGTCCATCGACGGCTTGACAAGCCAACGCTGTACGTAACCCACGACCAAGAGGAGGCGCTGACGATGTCCGATCGGATTGCGATCATGAACGACGGATCTCTAGAGCAGATCGGGACGCGTGAAGAAGTGTACGACTACCCAAAGAATACCTTCGTCGCACGGTTCATTGGGAACCCGTCGATCAATCTCGTGGACGCGACGCTCGAGTCGCTCGACGAGAACGAAGGCACGGTCCAAGTCGGTGAGACGACGATTTCGTTCGAAACGGACGTCCTGCGGGAGGATCCAGCTGATTCCGATATTGTCTTCGGATTTCGACCACAGGGCGTCGAACTCAATCCGAACGCAGCTGATCCAGACTTCGAGGGAGAGCTCCTCCTCTTAGAACCCGTCGATGACCGCGCTCTCGCAACGATTTCGTGGGAATACGGAGAGGTCAATGGACTGGTCCCCACACGCCAGGCTCTCGAAGAAGGTGAGCGAGTTGGAATCACGATCGATACGCGGAACATCTACCTGTTCGATGCCAAGACGAAGGAACTGATCGCAAAATCAAAGGCGCCAGAACACGAGGTCCGTCCGGATCTCGCCGCGGAGTAATTATGGTAGGTGACTCCACTCCGATGCGCTTCGGTGTAATCGGTACCGCAGGGATTGCACAGAAGGCGTTCCTGCCGGCTGTCGAAAAAACCAATCACGAGGTCGTTGCGATTAGCTCTCGGAACGGCAGCCGCGCCAAGACTATCGCCGACGAGTATGGGATCGATCGCTCGTACGGAACGTACGACGCGATACTCGAGGATGAAGCGGTCGACGCAGTGTACGTTCCGCTGCCGAACACGATACACGCCGAGTGGACGAAACGAGCGGCCGACGCCGAAAAGCACGTTCTCTGTGAGAAGCCGCTCGCCGTCGACACAGCGGAAGCACGCGATGTCGTCGATCACTGCACCGAACGCGGTATGACGTTGCTGGAAGGGTACATGTACCGGTACCACCCGCGGACCGAGCGTGCGCTCGCACTGGCGGCCAACGAACTCGAGAACATTCGATCGATCACTGCAACATTCAGGTACCCATTGTACGATCAGCCAGATAACGTCCGCCTAGACCCTGATCTTGCGGGCGGTTCGCTAATGGACGTTGGCTGTTATCCAGTCTCGCTCACTCGGGCCGTACTCGGCACACCAACCCGGGTTTCGGCTCACGCGCTCGATTCCCGTGATATCGGTGTCGACACGGAATTCGCGGGGTTGCTCGAGTACGACGACGCTGTTGCACACGTCGCCTCTGGGTTCGACACGCAGAAACGACAGCGGTACCGAATCGATGCGGCAAACGGCTGGCTCGAAGTCGAGAACGCGTTCGACGTCCCCGATGGGCCGCTCTCGCTTGAATACCGAATCGACGGTCGACACGCCGTCGAGACGTTCGATCCGGTTGATCAGTTCCGACTCGAGATCGATCACTTCACCGATTGCGTTCAGGGCCACGATCGTCCTCGTACTGGTGGGGAGAGCGCCATCGGGAACACACGACTTATCGAAGCGCTCAAACAAAGCGCCTCCGAGGGATGTGTGATCGATCTCTGAGATCACTGCGCCGATTCATCTCGTCTCCTTGGACGTATGACATCGTCCAAAGGGAGTAGTCATCGAGATACTTCGGATTTCGATTAATCACCTCGGTGATCGAGAGATCAAACTGTTCGTTTATCTACCTAACACACAACGACAACAGCCCCAATCACCATGCTTCCTGAACAACGAAAGCAACGCATTGTCGAGCTTGTCTCTGAACGGAATGGCTGTTCTGTTGCGGATATCGCAGAACACCAGGACGTTTCGAAGGCAACCGTTCGTCGCGACCTCCAAGAGTTAGCGAAAGATGGACGAATTAAACGGTCTCATGGAGGTGCAATGCCAGTTACGACAGTCGGCAGTGAGAAGTCATTCAGACAACGGGAAGCACAGAACTTGAATGCTAAGCGGATGATTGCAAAGCGGGCGATCAACGAAATTCATCCTGGCCATGTCGTCTTCTTCGATTCGGGGACTACGACAATGCAGATTGCCAAGGCAGTACCGTCCGATAGGTCTTTTCTTCCCGTCATGAATTCGCCGCTACTTGCACTCGAATTCGATGATCGAGAGGTCAACGTGAAACTGACCGGCGGCAGCTTACGCCATCAAACCAGAGCACTGGTCGGGCCGATTGCCGAGTCTTTTATGATGCGGACGAATTTTGATATCCTCTTCCTCGGGACAAATGGAATTGAGTGTAACGGATTAACGACACCAAATGAGGACGAAGCCCGAATGAAAGAACGAATGATCGAACAGGCTGAACACGTAATTCTTGTCTCTGATAGCAGCAAGTTCGATGAGCGAAGTTTCATTCAATTTGGAGATCTCATAGACGTGGATCTTTTGATTACGGAACGCTATCCGCCAGAATCACTTGCGGACGCATTAGAGAAGGCTGGTGTAACGGTCTGCGTTGCAGAGGAGTCCTAATTGCGATAGCACAGCTGATCTGGCACTGTTTAGTTTAGCACCTCCGCCGGCGTCTGTCTGTTAAGTGACTGATGTGGTCGTTGTGTGTTGTAGTAGTGTACAAACTGCTCAAGCCACTCTCTGACGTTCGCCCGACTGCCCACCCATGAGTTATGGAAGCGGTCAACCCGCATTTTGAGGGTATAAAACCACTTTTCGAGGTGGTTTCGATCGACATAGTCAAGGTGACCGCTCAACCCTAATCGAGAGATAGCAGTCAGATAGCCTGTACCATCGATGAGAAACTCGGTCTCGGAGAGATCATGTTTCTCGGTCAGTCCATGCAGAAACGCAGCAGCTGGATCGGTGCCTCGTCGTCCAAAGAGCGCGACATCGAGAATGAGTTTCGTGTCGAGGTCTATTGTAGCACATATCTAAGATTAATTACCATTAATCATGGCAGCGTTTTCATCAACTGCGACCCGCGACGGCGAAGCCGTCGGCGGGTCTGGAACGGTGTCAGACAGCCGATGTATCCAGTGCCAGATTGCTTGATGAGAGCGTTCAACGCCGAGTGAGCGAAGAGTTGCTTGTGTCTCCCGAAGCGAACAACCGGTCGCGTGGAGCCGGACGGCGACGCCCATCAGGGCGTTCGCCGTCCGCTCACGCTCCCAAGATTCTTCTAAATCCGCCGTGTAAGACTTGCTGAGCAGGTCTGCGAGCTGCATGTTCAAACCAACTCCACGGCCTGCTCGTTCCTCAAACTGCGCTAACTAGACGGTGCCTTCTAACCTGTTACGTGAGTATACTTATTGAACGCTGTGACGGAATGTTAATATGATAGTGGAACCTCCCACTTCCGAGATAGTCGATATGCTCGAAGAGTCGACGGCGATAGAGAATATGTGGGCCAGACACTCTAACCCGAAGAGCGGGTGGAGTCGAATGGCAGCGGGGTTCGTGGCCGTGGGCGCACTCTACCATCGGCAATGGAAGTTATTGGGGGCCACCCTCCTGTTCTTACTCATCAATCCGGTGCTATTCCGCGAACCAAGTGAAGAGTTGGATAACTGGATGCACAAAGTCGTACGTGCTGAAGAACGCTGGACTGACGACGGGTACCGCCTCATCGGTCTCGGCTATCCACAGATCCTAAACACTGTAAGTATCCCAATCGGGCTCTATGGCCTCTACGCGGCGTACAAACGCAATCCAGTCTCAACGTTGGTTTTCACACTCGTATCACAGGGACTCAACCAATGGTGTTTGAAGGAGATTATCGAGTACTACGAAGAAGTCGATTCGCAGTAAGAATAGATCCCATACTGATCCTCCACCCAGAACAATACGTACTTCATCTGTACGTACCGTTCGTTGGGTAATCAAGGAGAGATATGCGAACCGTTTTCTGATACCTTCTATATAAATTTGCTTCTCGAGAGTACCGTCGCTGTCGTCATCCCGAGGCTCATTGACAAGAGTTTTCGAGAGCCAGGACAGCCTCCGCTACTGAATTGAAAACACGAGAGAACGACTTCCCGTCATAGCTCTACCTTGTGGCCAGAGCCACTTAAAGGAAAACTATTGAAAGAGCGATTTCGTTCTTTGACTCGTCATAGAGGCGCCGCTCGTGTACCGTTCGACTGAACGAGCCCTCTCCCTAAAAACCTCGTACCTTAACCAACAAAGACCTCCGCTTCTACCCCTGAACGTTGGTTAACAGAAGCCGCTCTTACGCAAAGCTACGGAAAAGTCAGTGTATCCCGCCGACGTATAGCGGATATGTCTAACACCCAGCCAGCCTTCGGCGGGATGCTTCGAAACCTAATTGACGACGGTATCTTCGAGATTCGGACCGAGCCGCTCGACGTCCTCGTCGAGCGGCGTCTCAAACATCTCTGGGAGCATACACCGTGTCCTCGATGCGGAAATCGGTCGATTAGAACGTGGGAGAACGTTGATCGTGTCTGGTGTCGGAGCTGCCAGTTCAAACCCGCCTATACCTACGGCACGCCCTTCAGCGAGAAGGACCTCACCTGCGGAGAGGTCCTTCTCGCGTTCATTCTTTACGCCGATACTCTGCTCAGTATCAATCAAATTGCGATTGTGCTTGATCGCGCGTACAATACCATTCATACAGCTGTTCGTGACCTGGAAGCCGCGCTCGAGCGCGGCTTCCCGATTGTCTGGAACCGACTCAAACAGCCATACGGCGGCCCGTTACAGGTCGACGAGAGTGGAAAAGTGTGCTCAGGATACAAAGGCCAAGACCCGCCGCGAGCCCGTCCGGGACGCGGCGGGTCGTCTCGGAGTGGGCGAACACGATGGAAGGGACGACACGGGGGACCAATTAACGCTCGTCGCGGCCTGCCGCGACGAGCTCACTGTCATTCGTGCAAAGCAAGGAATCCGCTATGAGGGAAATCTTGAGCCAGTGATTACCGAGGCTGAAGACCTCTCCCAGCGGCTGGGAGAGGTCTGGACAGATGGACTGCAGGCATATCGGTGGATGGAATACGATCACCGGACAGTCATCCACAAAGAGCAGTACATTTCGCCGGACGGCGTCCATATTAACCAGGTTGAGTGTCTCTGGTCACTCTTGCATCCGTGGCTGCGGAAGTTTCGCGGCCTGTCCAAGCACGGCTTGGAACAGGCCGCTCACACCTTTGGCTGCGTCTGGTCATTGAACAACATCGGCGCGTCGCTCTTCGCACTCATCGATTGCTTCGCCCTCGGTCGTTTCCGCAGCTTTGCGTAAGAGCGACAGGAAGTAGTGATGCTCCTATCTTTACTGCTCAGAGATGGGTCCCTATAGCTCGAGATGCGTAGCGTGCTCGGAACAGGAGCCGTCTCGAAGTATTCCCCGCTCAAAATCACAAAAACGAACAGGGGTGGGTGAACGGTAGGTGGGGATGCTGGTGCAACGTCCCATCAGCAAAGGGTGGGGGAGGCCATCCCTTCAGCTGATGGGCAACTGGAGATTGCACCTGTGCCCTTGCGGGCATCCGGAACGATGGTCTGCAAGGGTATTGAACGACTGGATTGTAGAAACAAATTAGAGCGTGTTAACGCGAATTACCTGATCTTTCATCGTTGTGTTATCGCTGAAATACAGTGATTCGCCCTCGATTCACGGGGCAGTTTCAGTCCGGTCGGATAATTTCGTTGAGAGTCGATCAAACCGATCCTGCGCAGATTCCTTCCGAGATTGTGTGACCTCGGGGAGGTACTCCACCTCACAAAGCTCCCCTTCTTCGACAGAAACCTCGAGAATTGCTCCTTCATGCTGGCACTCCTCTGGCAGCTGCGTTACGAGAACGTCAAGCTGATCCACAGTCTCGCCGTCCACTTCGAGTAAGAGCACTGCTGTCTGGTTGTCGACGATCCGGTCAAGCGTTGCAGTGTGGGTTTCGGCCATTAGCCCGCTAATGGTGTTGTAACTACGTTAGTGGGGTGGATGAGCGATTCTTGTGACTCGTCATCAGCAGGCTTCTCTTCGAGAAGGTCTTCAGCATCGGTCGAAGCGTCGTATTGGCTCTCGAGGTCGGAGCTTTCACCGTCAGTCGTTAGCACAATATTCCCGTGGACACCGGTCCAGTAGGTGTCAATCCCTCGATCGGCGTAGTCCTCGAGGACCTCATCATGTGGATGGCCATACTGAGAGTCGTATGCACTCGAGATGATTGCAACCTCCGGGGAGACTTGATCCATAAACGGAGCTGTCGATGACGTCGACGAGCCGTGATGGCCTGCCTGGTATACGTCCGCATCAAGGTCGTCACCGTGTTCGTCGACCATCCGTTGCTCAGCATCGGCTTCCGCGTCGCCGGTTGTGAGATACGAGAATTCGCCGAATTCGATACTCATCGTCACGCTGTTGTAGTGGAGATCTGAACCCGAGTCACCTGCTGGCGGGTTCAGTACGTGAACGTCTGCGTCACCGAACTCGAAGTGGTCGTCCTCTTCGACAACCAGGAGTTCAACGTCGTGTTCTTCGATAGCATCGAGATAGCGCTCGTACGTTTGGCTGGTCGCTGCCACACCAGAATCGTAGGCCGTGCCGACGCCATCGTGTTCAGTCTCGTAGTGTTCGATGATCTCGTCGTGGCCACCAATGTGGTCGGCGTGGGCATGTGTTGCGACGAGATGGTCGATTCGATCGACATCGTGGGCTTCGAGGTAGTCGATCACGTCGGCACCACCTTGCCGCCAATCGCCGGAATCAATGAGCATCGTCTCCCCAGAAGGCTCAATGAGGAGTGTTGCATCAGCTTGGCCGACGTCGATATGGTGAATCTCAAGTTCGCCGTTGGAATCAGGCTCGTCACTAGCTGCGTCTTCTGACTCTGCGTCGTCAGTGTCTTCTGAATCAGTCTCATCGGCTGCCGTATCGTCTTCAGATTCGTTCGGATCTGTGTCTTCTGGCTCTGTGTCGTCAGTATCTTCTGAATCGGTCTCAATCTCGTCAGCTGTTGTGTCGTTTTCAGACTCGTTTGTCTCTACGTCTTCCGGCTCTGCGTCGTCAGTGTCTTCTAAACCGTTCTCAGTCACATCAGCTGCTGTATCGTCCTCAGACTCGTTTGGATCTGTGTCATTTGACTCCGCATCGTCAGTGTCTTCCAAATCGGTCTCAGTCTCGTCAGTTGTTGTATCGTCTTCAGATTCGTTCGGGTCTGTATCTTCCAGTTCGTCAGCGCCGTTTGTATCTGGTTCATCGTCAGTACCAATATCGCTTTCATCAGCACATCCAGCAAGGACGAGCATCGCTGCAACGACTATAATTAACAGGAGTCGTTTCACTAACTCATTAATTCAGTTACTAATATATGATTGTTTGGGTCACCAGATCACTCGAGATAAATCTGACCGAGACGCTCAATCTGATGTTCGACTTTCCTGTGGTTCGAGACCAAAACGGCCTCCCATAGCATCGACCTCGAGCAGATCCGAAACCATCTGAGGGGCCTCCGCCAAGAGGCAAGCGATACACAACGCCTTGTTGTCCTCACACCAGACCACAGCCGCCCGTCGAAACTCGATCGCATCGAGGACGATCGTCTCGTCTGGACGAACTTCGACCAGCTTGTCGACGCCGCTGAATCGATATTAGCGCGGGATCACGGCAGCGCCGAACAATCGCTCGAGATCCCCACCGAACGAGAGGCATTCCTCCTTCGAGAACTCGTTCACTTCCTCTACGAGGAGGATCTTGTAAGCGGTCGCGAGGAGCGCGCCCTCGTCGTTGCCGCTCGCAAAGCCTGGCCCGAGTACAACGCCCATGACCTGTACTTCTGCCAACCGAATCGCTCGTTCAAACCATCCAACTATCTCGCCTTCTACACCGACGGTGAGATCAAACTAATCGTCCCAGCGATCACCAGTACAATCGAGAGCACCGAACTGACCGAAGATGCACGAAGAGGCAACACAAGTCTCACCAGCCCAACGACGTCGACTCGAGGACGGGATCGCGACACTCCGAGACCAGAACGCGGATCGCTACGGAAGCGAGCAGAAGGTCCTGTTCCTCGACCTCGAGCGCGGATTTACGCTCGAGCAGCCGGTCCAGAACGACAAAACGGCGTCCGAGTCAGATCGAACTGTCGCGTTCGTCCAGGGCCACCGGTACGTCTCTGCATCTGCGCTCCCAGACAATCCCACTACAACATCGGTTCTCGAGGCGTGATCCAGAGAACCGATCTCAAGCGGAGCACCCAAGTCACAAATCAAAGCTCTTCTTGACCTGCTATTCCGAATAGGAGCCCTCGTGGGACCCTTCGTGAAGCTCCACGTCTAGTGACTGAGGAGCTAAATCGTACACACGCATCTCTTTGAGTCTTGCAGCACCTCGTTCTGCAAAGAGGGACAGTCCTGTACTGCTCCAATCTGGGAAGATCTGATTCGTCATTACGCGCTGTCCATCATTGGCGAAGATCTCAACCGAAGACCGATCGACAAGAATACGAAGTTCGATAGTCCCATCTTCACGTGGTTCGAGCGGCATGCTCGTTGCATCTTCTTGACCTTCGTCAAAGAAGTCGTCTGCTGGGCCATCAATCGAAGAATCCGTTCGCTGAAACACCAACTGGGGGACATCCTCTGATGGGGACGCATCAGTTACGGGGATATCATCTGGATCTGTATAGTAGGTGATGAGGCTTTCGTCGTTCTCCCCCTCTCGAACGCGGAATCCGAACTCATCGGCACTCTGTGGATCGATCGTAGCATGGATCTCGAGCGAGCGCCCCTCTACGTCTGCCCCTTCCAGGGGATCTCTACCGGGGGTGATCATCTCTGAGGATAACTCAACTACCGGTTCCTGTCGCAGCTCTTCTAGTTCCGCAACGGGACGCTGTCGCAGTTCGACACTATTTGTGCCCTCTTCGAGAGTTATTTCACGCGGAACAGACATGATCCCGCGCCATCCTGTTTCCGGAACGAACTCGATATAGGGCCAGTGAGCCGCCCAGGCGATCTGAACACGTCGGTCAAGAGGCTCGTTATCCCAAGAGATTGCAGCATAGTAATCATAGCCGTAGTCTGCGAGTTGCCGATCCTCGATTGTGAACTCCGATCCGTCGAACTCACCTATAAGATGATCTTCACGCTGATGATCGACGGAGACAGTCAACACCCACTTGGTTTCGTCACTACCCTCGACCGGTAGCTCAAAGAGATCCGGACACTCCCACAGATTTGCTTCAGGTGAGTGCGAGTGATAGTCGTAGACGCTCTCGTTCGCGTCCTCAACAAACTCATTATACTCACTGTTGGTAAACGTACTCTCGTATGTCCAGTTGCGATGATCTTCGGAACTATGAATTTCAATTCCGGGAGGTCGTGTTTCACCGTTGTCATCGCCTTCGTGGACACGGCAAACGACCATGATCCACTTTTGATCCGGTTCGTACCAGAAGACGTTCGGATCTCGGAACTCCAGATCATTAGTATCCAAGACGGGATTTCCGTCATACTCGGTAACGGTTTCGCCGTTATCGGTACTATATGCGATACGTTGGTCCTGAATCTCGGTTTCATCTAAGTACGCACCGGTGTACGAGAGAATCAATGCCTCTTCACCGAATCCAGCCGTATTTTCCGTATCGATGGTCGCAGCACCCGAGAACTTCGCGAGGTTGTTCTCATCATCAAATGGGAGCTTGATACCGTGGTATGTCCAATCGAAGAGATCTTCGCTAGTTGCGTGTCCCCACTGGATGTCTTCCCACCAAGGATCGTGTGGGTGATACTGGAAGAAAAGATGGTAGACACCCTCGTGATAGACTAGCCCGTTCGGATCATTTATCCAGCCTTGCGGTGGTGCAAAATGAAAACCTGGTCTCCAGGGGTCTTCTTCCGATCCGCTTACCGGTTCTGCGTTTTCTATAGCTGAAACACTCGAAGTAGAGCTACCAAGTGCCGTTGTCGCCAGTAGACTCATACCCGTTGCTTGAAGTACACTCCGCCGTCCAAGTTTCGAGGATTCACTTGCGGAATCTTTCCCTCTTTGGAAGTTGTTGTCTCGCATTACGGACAGAACTTCGATGGTTATATATTAACATCTGCCGATAACAATTATTTCTGAATTCATAACCCTAAATAATGATCGGATCACTCACTTGGTCTGAATTCTAATTCTGTATATAGAGTATAGAGTACTGTTGAGTTCAATAGAGCGGAAATAGATCTTGGGCAACCAACTTCACGAATTTGTTCGCTTTTCCTGCTATGATCTCTTAAGCGGCAAGGCTGCCTACGAAGCCCTCAAGATCCAGTAGGTGGACGAGCCTGCATCGGTCCACTCGAGCATGAAGGCGAGTCCCTGGAGGACGTTGGCATCGAAGAAATCAATCTCTCAAGCGTTCACCATCCCGAGCTTTGTCGAGCAGAAATCCATATCCAAGACTCGAGCGACGCCTTCCAAGGGGGAGAGATGGTTACCGTCGGCCCAACTCCACTCTCAAAGCTTACAATCGAGGGTACTATCGACTAAGAACGACACAAACAACGTGCTTATTCTCCAAATCGACAATATAGCTACACCAATGGAGAAGTCGACTCATTGAACTGCCTATCGTCTATCCGCATCAGAGTATGCATGCTGCACGATCAAAACTGAGGGTTCTCGTGAACTGCAAAATCACCTCTGAGATAGCATTTGAGAAATAATATACTGTATGAATAACGAGAGCAGCAGTCTAGCACACGCCAACTCGAATGTAATACTGAGAGAACCCTTACCATCAATTCCTCACTTAGTCCTCTAAGCGGAGCCTTTGGCTTTCACACCTTTTGATCGATCGTCCTTACATTCCACAACCATGGCACAAAAACAAATACGATCAAGCCATTTTAATTATTGGATATGGTTGGTGTGAGCGTGGCTCAAAATAGTCGTTCACAAATGAGGGAAGAATTGGTGAAAGATTCATCGGAATTTAGCCGTCGGAAGGTAATTCAGACAGCAGGGACTGGTCTTCTGGCGACTGTAGCACTCGGCAGTGCCAATAGTAGTGCGTCGGCGACAGAAGGCGTTGCTGAAGATACAGAAGACCCGCATCCGTGGCGGCCAGAGTATCACTTTTCGCCCTCTGAGGGGTGGATGAACGATCCGAATGGGTTAGTTTATCACGAAGGGACTTTCCACTTGTTCTATCAAGCAGGTGCGGATCGACGACGGTGGGATCATGCAACAAGCACAGACCTCATCAACTGGACAGAACACGGAACGAAGGTTCCCGATACTGAATCGATGCAGGCCTTTTCTGGTGGATCAGTCATCGACACCGAAAACACCGCGGGATTCGGTGAGGATGCGCTAGTTGCGATGTATACTGGTCATCATGATGAGGGGTTAGAGGACCAACGGATTGCCTTCAGTACAGATAACGGTGAGACGGTCCAGAACTATGCAGAGAATCCAGTAATTGAGAGCGATGAGGATAATTTCCGCGATCCAAAGCCGTTCTGGTACGAACCAGACGAAAGTTGGAGAATGGTCGTTGGCCGAGTTGAGGAAGCCGAAAACCGGCCGGCAGGAATCGAAATCTACAGTTCGGAAGATCTGATCGATTGGACCTACGAGAGTACATATGTAGACGAAGGCGATAACGGATGGGAATGTCCAAGTTTGTTTGAACATCCAGTCGAAGGAACAGATGAGACAAAGTGGATCATTCCCATTTCGCCGATCGAACTTCGATCTGTCGAATACCATATCGGTGATTTCGACGGAACGGAATTTGTTGCTGAAGAAATCGTGAGGGCGGATTACGGATATGACTTTTATGCTACCCAACGCTGGGGGAATGCACCAGATGACGACGGACTGAACATCACCTGGATGGGGAACTGGGAATACGCAATGGAGGCACCGGATCCAGGTTGGCAAGGAGCGATGACAGTTCCACGGACGATCACTCTTCGAAAGGAGAACGGTTCCCTTGAAGTCCTCCAGCATCCAGCAGAAGAGGTAACTAAAACACGACAAGAAGCGCTGACCGAACTATGTTCAGAGAGGATTACACCGGGTAGAGACCCGTTA
Source organism: Natronococcus roseus (assembly GCF_043677095.1). Classification (NCBI taxonomy): domain Archaea; kingdom Methanobacteriati; phylum Methanobacteriota; class Halobacteria; order Halobacteriales; family Natrialbaceae; genus Natronococcus; species Natronococcus roseus. The sequence goes on along the minus strand of NZ_JBHLJR010000009.1, from coordinate 56,868 downwards.
GAAGAAGCCAGTGTAGAAGGCCGTACACTCGAGATCGATGCCACAATCGATCCGCAGAGTGCCGAAAAAGTCGGACTCCGTGTTCGAAAGGGAGAAGAGCAAGAGAGTGTAATCACATATGATGCGAGAGAAGAGAAATTACGGTTTGACCGGTCGAATTCAGGCAAATTCTTCGAGGATGGATTCTACGATGAAACAACTACCTCGTTAGAAAGACGTGACGATAGGACAATTAAACTCCACGTCCTTGTCGACCGGTCTTCGGTCGAAATATTTGCTAACAATGGGCAGAAAACAATGACAAATGTGGTCTATCCTGACTGGGAAAGCACCGAGGCCTCTCTGTACTCAGAAAACGGGTCTGCACAACTCGAGCATTTGGTGGCCTACGACCTCTGCACCACTGACAACGTATAATTGTATTTGTCTTAGAAACTACCGACTCAAGTCTCTACTCTATTTCACCGTTATATCCTATATTGAAATATTATTAGCTTTCTCTCATGTTATTAGTCACAAGAGTACCGCTTCCAATGCATCGATTCGCTCCGAATTTCCGAAGTAAGCAGGGGTGTGTTGATGGAGCTCTGTCGGCTCTATATCAAGAACTGATTTCTTACCAGTTGAAGATCGGCCATCAGCGGTTTCAACAATGTGCGCGACTGGATTGGCTTCGTATTGGAGCCGAAGGTCACCCCGAAGATTGGATGTCCGTTCAGGGTATCCCAGTAGTCCGCCATCAAGAAGCAAATGATTGATATCTCCCACCATTGCACCGGTATACCGAAGTTTGTAGTCCCGAGTTAGGTCACTCCAGAATTCCTGAACAGGGGCCGTCCACTCGCTTGTTGAGCCAGCGAACCCACAAATAGTGTTCTCATCAGGGATGATCACTGGAGTTGAATCAACGATTTCACCGTCATCGATCACGTGCCGAGTTACCTTTTCCTCAACAGCCGCAGTCATCGTTACCAGTGGTCCATACAGCAGGAACATGCTAGCAACAAGATCGCGGCCGCTGGCCGGAAGCGGTGCATCGTATACTCCAACAACTGTTCCGACGATGTTGTTCGAGCGAAGATTAGATGATCCATCAAGCGGATCGATCGCAACGCTAAGTCCGTCGCCGACGTCCTCAATCCCTTCCCGCTCCTCGCTGGCAAACGTACCGACCGCCTCAAGCGGCGCCAGTTGGTCGCGGAACTGACGGTCAATCCGCAGGTCCGCTGTCGACTGCACATCACCAGTAGGATTTTTCGTCTCGGTTTTGCCGCGAGCTGCCTGCAACTCTTTGCGTACGTCGGGCGTAACCGCCGCGAGCGCATCCAGAATTGAATTCACGCCGGTCATCTGGCCCACTGTCTTCTCGGAAGCATTGTCGTGCTCGCGTTCGATCCGGGTCGGCGTGTTCCGTTCATGAGAATAGCCTCCGCAAACGTGCGAACAGGCCCTTCGACGGGTCACCGCCGAGCTGTTCGGTCTCGGCCTCGCCCGACGACCTCGTCGTGGATTCCTCGGCGGTCTCGGAGCTATCCGCTCCAGAGGCTTCAATGACACCTGCTTCACCGGCTTCAGCTTGTTGGACGGCCTGTTCGATCAGTCCTGCGGCGTCGTTAACTGCATCCTTGACCGTTCCCTTCACAAGCGGTTTTCCTTCGAATCGATCACGGTTGACTGCCGTATCCGCTGCGACGATAACCGCCTCGGCAGCGTCGATTTCGTCGGCCGTCAGCTCGTTTTCGGCGCCCATCGCGCCCTGGACCTCGACTTTGATGTCGTGGCCTTGGTCTTCGGCAGTCGTCTCGAGGTTCTCCGCTGCCATCTGACTGTGCGCGATACCGGTCGGACATGACGTGACTGCTACGAGTTTCATTGGTCGTTGGTGCTGGTTTGGATTCGTTCGATAACCTGTTCTCTGCTCGCGGCCTCGAGCGCCTGCGATGCGTGGTCTGTTGCCGATTCAGCGTCGACGGACTGAACGGCAGCTTTCACGTCCGGGACGGTAACTGCGCTCATGCTGAGTTCGTCGAGCCCGAGTCCGACGAGGAGCTTGGTCAGTTCGGGATCGCCGGCCATCTCCCCGCACATACCGATCCAGGCATCATTCTCGTGGGCTGCGTCGACGGTGCGAGCGATCGCACGCAACACGGCGGGCTGGCGCGGATCTCGGAGATCCGCGACGCGTTCGTTTTCGCGCGCTGCGGCCATAATGTATTGGGTGAGATCGTTCGTCCCGATACTGAGGAAATCTACGTGCTCGGCGAGCTCCGGTGCAGCAAACACGGCACCGGGCGTTTCGATCATGACGCCAAGCTCGGGAACGGCGTAGTCGACGCCCTCTTCGTCCAGGGTGTCCGCGATCATCCTGACGGTCTCGAGTGCCTTGGCGAGTTCCTCGGGAGCGGCCACGAGCGGGAACATGACCGACAGTCGGCCGTCGCCGTCTGCAGCCGCCCGGAGCAGCGCCCGGAGCTGCGTCTCGAAGAGATCGGCGTCCGGGCCGAGCGACCGACGGATGCCTCGCTCGCCGAGGAACGGGTTCTCCTCGTCGGGCAGATCGAGATACGGAATCGGCTTGTCGCCTCCGATGTCAAGCGTCCGGACAACCACGCGGCCGTCCGAGAACGTCTCGAGTGCCTCGGCGTAGGTCTCGTACTGCTCGTCCTCGTCCGGCGGCGCTTCGCGATCGAGGAACAGAAACTCGGTGCGATAGAGGCCGACGCCGTCGGCACCCTGAGCTTTCGCGCCCTCGAGTTCGGCGGGTCGACCGACGTTCGCTGCGACCTCGACCTCCGTACCGTCGGCGGTCGTCACTGGCTCCTCGCGGATTTCGGTCTCGTGAGTCGTCCGTGCAGCCTCACGGCGCTCGTCGCTCGGATCGACGATGAGTTTGCCCGCCTCGCCGTCGACGACGACCGTCGCGTCCTCGTCGACGTCATGGAGTTCCTCGCCGATCCCGACCACGGCCGGGAGCGCCAGCGATCGAGCGAAGATCGCTGCATGTGACGTTCGTCCACCGGTAATGGTGGCGAACCCGGCGACACGCTCAGGATCAAGCTGGGCTGTATCGCTTGGTGTTAGGCGTTCAGCGAGCACTACCGCTCCCTTCGGGAGATTGCGGAGATCGACCCGCTCGCTCCCGGCGAGTAACCGAACCAGGCGGTCCCGTACGTCTCGAAGATCGTCGGCGCGCTCGGCCATCCGTCCGTCCATCCCCTCGAACTGCTCGATCGGATCGGCAAACGCTTGTTGAACGGCGTGTTCGGTAGGCAACCCATCACCAACCGCGCTCTCGACACCGTCCTCGATCTGTGGATCCTCGAGGAACCGCAGGTGGGCGTCGAAGATTTCTGCTTCTTGCTCGCCGACGCGCTCGGCCGTCCGGTCGCGTTCGGCTTCCAGTTCCGACCGGGCGGTCTCGCGTGCGTCCGCGAATCGTTCGCGCTCTGTCTTGGGATCCACGGTCACGTCGTCAGGATCGGGAAGTTCAGCGTCGGAACTGTACCACACGACTGTTCCCACGCCGGAGCGAGGGGTCGCCCCGGTACCAGTAAGCGTTCGTTCGGTCATTGGTTTAGCCATTGGCGTCAGCGAGTTCGTCTTCAGGTGTGGTTAACACTTGTTCGAGGGCGTCCAGGGTGGCTTCCTCGTCGGGGCCATCCGCAATAAGCCGGACGTCCTCACCGGTCTCGGCACCAAGGCTTGTGACCGCGATCATGCTGCCCGCGGAGATGAGATTTTCCTCATCAGCATGACCGATCTGAACGTCTGATTCATGCTCGTTGGCAGCCTCGACGAACTTGGCAGCCGGGCGGGCGTGCAGCCCCGCCTTGGGAACTATCGTCACGGTGCGTTCGCTACTCATGCTACTGCCTCCTTGAGGACGTCCTGTACATCCTCGGGCGTCTCCGCGTCGTAGAGTGCGTCTCGAGTCTCGTCGTGCATAAGTGCCCGTGAGAGGGTACTCAGAATCGAGAGGTGGTCGTCGGCACCCGACTCGGGGACGAGAATCATGAAGATGAGCCGTGCGGGCTCGTCGTCCATGGATCCGAAGTCAACGCCCTCGTCCGAGCGGGTGAACGCGACTGACGGCTCGACGACGGCATCAGTCTGCGCGTGGGGAATTCCGATCCCCATGCCGACGCCGGTCGTCGTCTCCTCTTCGCGAGCAAGTAACGCCTCAAGCGCGGCCCCGCGGTCTTCGACACGTCCTGCATCGACAAGTAGGTCCAGCAAGTGTTCAATACACGCTTGCTTGTCGGCTGGTGGTGGGTTAAGCGTGATGTGGTCAGTCGGGGCGAGCGTGTCGATACGGTCTTCGTTAAGTGTGTCAGTCATGGTTTCTCTGTGAGTTGTGGAGTGAATGGCGTTACGGTACAGTGCCTCAGTCGTTGCTTTGGACAGCTGCCGGAGTATTCGAACTTGTGTCAGTTTCGACGTCGGCAACTGTTTTTTCGAAATCGGATTTGATTGCTGTCGCGACGATTGCAGTCACGACTGTTCCGAGTGCGATACAGCTGAGGAAGATAAGCATGTTGTTGGACAGCAAGAATACGAAGATCCCACCGTGTGGAGCGGGCATAGTAACGCCGAACCACAGCGCAGTCGCACCGGCGGTTGCGCTACCGATGATACAGCTGGGAATCACACGAAGGGGGTCTGCTGCAGCGTACGGAATCGCACCCTCAGTGATGAACGAGAGGCCAAGCGGTACTGCAGCCTTGGCGTTCTCATACATCTCCGCGGAGTACTTCTGGGGTGCAATGAAGTTCGACAGCGCCATCCCGAGCGGCGGCGTCATACCGGCGATCATGACCGCGGCCATCGGTCCGTAGATCTGGTCTGCAACGAGTGCAACACCGAACACATATGCAACCTTGTTGATGGGACCGCCCATATCAGCGGCCATCATGCCACCGAGGATCGCGCCCAGCAGGAGCGCGTTCGCTCCCTCCATGCCTTCGAGGAAGGTTGTTAGCGCGTCATCGACGATTGCGATCGGAACGCCTAGACCGACGATGACGACTGGAGCCAACAATGCCGTCGTAACCACCGGGATGATCAGTACCGGCATCATCGGATCGATAACAGACGGAACCGGCCAGCCCTTCATCCAACGAGCAACGTACCCGGCGAACAGGCCGGCAACGAGCGCACCGAGGAACCCAGCGACAGCACCGTCAGCCGAAAAGCCAACGAGTAGCCCCGCCGCTTCGATAATGTGTTCTTGTTGAATCACCCACGAGAGGATAAAACCGGGTGCGAGTCCGGGTCTGTCTGCAATGGCGTAGGCGATATACGCCCCCAGGATGGGAATCATCATCGTTAAGCCGAGATCCCCGATCTCGGCCAGATACCACGCGAGCGTACCCTCTGCCTCGAACACCGTCTCGGTAGTCGCTGCCGTAAACGGGAGTTCGGCGATCATGAACGCCACGGCGAGGAAGATTCCTCCGATCGTGACGAACGGAATCATGAACGACACACCGGTCATCACGTCTTCCTTGACCGAGGTGACGTGAGAACGGAGTGCGTTCTCTGCTTTGTCTGCTGATGCCATGCTCTGCTATAGATACCCACCTATTATTCAAAATAGTCTTCGGATACGATTGTTACCTATTGAATGCGCCGGAATAATGCTGGAATCACTCATGTTGCGTTAGGCCAGGATAGTTCAGAACGAGTTACAAGGCTCATATATGACGATAAAGGCGACCTACAGCAATAGGGGCCAAAGTCACCTACGAAAGTCCGCCACGCCGACTACAAGGAACCAATCACAAGTGGTCGCTAGTTATCTGGGCTAGCCTCCCGTGGAGAGATGGGGACATGGCTGGTGGTGTTCGCCACATCATCAAGCGGTGGAATATCTGTCCCCTGGACTGAGACAACACGTGAGGCAACGGCTATCCCCGACTGCAGGGCCTCTCGATCCGTCGCACCTCGATCGAGCGCGGAAAGCACTCCCGCTAGCAGCGAATCACCAGCACCGACCGTATCGACTACCTCAGTATCGAGGGCTGCAGCGTGGAAGCAATCGTCAGGTGTCGACATAATCGCACCGTCGGCACCCAAGGACCCGATCACCCGTTCGTAGCCTGTTTGCTGAAGTTGTTCGATCGCGTCGTAACATTCATTGAGGGTACTAACCGGACGACCCGTCGCCGCAGCGAGTTCTTCACGGTTAGGCTTACAAAGTGCATACGAGGCGTCTAGCTTCTCGAGAAGATCTCCACCGACGTCAACGACAGTCTGCCAGTCACCAGTTCGAGCGATCCGGTCAATGACGTCGGGACCCAGACCTGGCGGGAGGCTCCCGCCAACGACGACAGTATCGGGGCCGTTGCGCTCGACGGTAGCGAGAAGATCATCAATCGAGCCTTCTCTAACCGTCGGCCCATTGTGGTTAATCTTATATTCAGCGTCGTCAGTGAGAATCGTGGTATTGAGCCGCGTTTGGCCCTCAATTTCGACGAAGTCGCTGTTGATCTCTCCATCAGTTAAGCTGTCGCGAACAAACTGGCCAAGAAAGTCACCGACTACGCCCGTCGCAACCGTTTCTGTACCGAGTTCGACGAGATACTTCGAAACGTTGATTCCCTTCCCGCCAGGGTCGATGCGCGCAGCGTCCACCCGTGCGATTTGATCAGGCTCGGGGAGGTCATCGACTCGGAGCGTATGATCGACTGCAGGGTTGAGCGTCACGGTCAGGATCACTGTTCGACCTCCTCAACGACCTCTACATCAGCGTTTTCGAACGGTTCGTACTGTTCCTCTGACAACGCTGTATCGGTGATAAACATGTCTATGTCCTCTAAGTCAGCAAATTTCACGAAACTCTGTTTGCCCAGCTTGGAGCCGTCAGAGACGAGAACAACGCGACCTGCGTTCTCGATCATAAGCGATTTTAACCGACCTTCGTCCTCGTTCGGCGTCATCAGCCCCTCAGACGGTCTAATCGCATTGGTACCCAAAAATAGCAAATCAAAGTTCGTCCGCTGCATGAATCGCTCTGCGCTCGGTCCCGTAAGCGCGCGGGTTTCGTGGCGGAGTGATCCACCGGTGAGCTTCACGTCATTCGCTTGTTCGCCCAGCTCAATCGCAAGAACCGGTGAATTAGTGACCGCGAGAAACGATCTGTCTGTGGGCGCGTTCTTGGCCACCTGCATTGTCGTTGAGCCGGAATCAAAAAACACAACCTGGTTCTCAGTGATCTCCTTGGCAGCCCGTTCGGCGATCTTCACCTTCGCGTTGAGGTTCTGAACCTCTTTCTGACCGTATGTCTGTTCATTCCCGACGGTCGTCACCGGCACTGCGCCCCCGTGAGACCGCTCGATCAACTGTCTGTCCTCGAGATCACTGAGATCACGACGGATCGTCGCTTTCGAGCAATCCATCTCCTCTGCGAGCTCAGTGACGGAACATTCGCCCTCTTCGGAGACCAGTTCGACAATCTCTCGTTTTCTGACTGCCGGTAACATAGGGATTTGCTTGCTCGCTAATAGTGTGCCGGCGTTCATATTTTTATCTGCTCATGATCGTTTCTGCTTGATCCTATGCGATGAACAGCGATATTCGGTCAGTTGTCGGCTTCTAGGCCGTGAGATCACTCGGGAAGTGCCTCGTCGGCAGTCGTACCCTCAAAGACGACCTCCTCAAGAGCATCGAGGATCTGTTCAGGATGCTCGCGTTGCCAGACGTTACGACCGACTGCTAGACCGCTTGCACCCGCGTTCATCGCTGTCTCGACTAGCGAGAGAAATTCACGGTCGTCGGTTTTTGAACCACCGCTCAGAACGACGTTGACGTCGCCTGCTGCAGCCACCGCGTCAGCCATCGCCTGGCCGCTTCGTGGGTATTTTACCTTCGCAATGTCTGCGCCGAGTTCGAGGGCGATCCGAGTCGCGTACGAAATAACCCCGGGCTTGCGGTGTTCCTTGAGTGCCTGTCCGCGCGGATACGACCACATGGCTACTGGAACATTATGTTCGCGAGCTTGCTCCTGTACGTCTCGGAACTCCTCGAACATTTCCGGCTCACAATTGGTTCCAGGGTAAACCGTATACCCGATGGCATCGGCGCCAAGCTCGAGTGCATATTCTACTGAACACGTCTGTGGCGAGTACGGCTCACCCATCCAGAGGCTGCTAGTGCCGTTGAGCTTTGCTAGCAGGTTTACATCATCCTCGTAAGACGGATAGTACGTCTCCGCCAATCCTTTCTGGACTGCAAACCCAGTTACAGCGTCGTGTGTGGCCATTTCGAAGACAGTCTGAGGATCTAGCCTCTCTGGAACGTCACTGAATGCAGTAGGTCCGTGCTCTAACCCATGATCATGTGCAAGAATGATCGACTTTCCGTCCCGCACGAGCGGTGTTTCGGTGAGTTGTCGCATTCGATCAAGAATGAATACGTATACTACCTAAATAGTACCGTATATGATTGTTTTTGTATCGATTCCAATGAGGCAAGGGGGAAGACAAGCAATAATCCGGCAGCTCATTTCCATTCATTAGTTTTGGATACTATATCTAATTATCTATAGTAAATTATAATATGATTGCAAAACTATTTACGTCCTGGCAATGGCAACTCAGATATGAGTAAAACATCACAAAAGAGGGGCGGACCACTCCGGATCGGTCTCAACGGCTTCGGGCGGATCGGACGGAACGTACTACGAGCATCACTCTCCCACGACGATGTTGAAGTTGTTGCTATCAATGACGTGATAGACAACGACGATATGGAGTATCTGCTCCGATACGATTCCGTACACGGGCGGCTCGAGAACGTTACTCGAGACGAAGACACACTCTATATTGGTGATCAAAAGATCGATCTTCTCGCAAAGCGGGACCCAACGGCACTCCCCTGGGACGATCTCGACATCGATGTCGCATTCGAAGCAACCGGGATTTTCCGCACCTACGATGAGGCCGCTCAACATCTCGAAGCCGGTGCCGATAAGGTTCTCATTTCGGCTCCACCAAAAGGCAAAAAAGAGGTAAAAACGATTGTCTACGGCGTTAATCACGGCGAATACGACGGTGAAGACATCGTTTCGAACGCCTCGTGTACGACGAACTCAGTTGCTCCAGTCGTAAAAGTTTTAGATGAGGAATTCGGTATCGAATCCGGACTCCTCACGACAGTCCACGCCTACACAGGGACTCAGAATTTAGTCGACGGCCCTCTCAGCAAGCGCCGTCGGGGCCGTGCGGCGGCCGAAAACATCATTCCTACCTCGACCGGTGCTGCCATCGCTACTACCGAGGTACTTCCAGAACTGGAGGGGAAACTCGACGGAATGGCGATGCGCGTTCCCGTCCCAAACGGTTCGATTACAGATCTCACCGTCGATCTGGAAGCCAATGTTACGAAAGAAGAACTTGCCGATGCGATCCGCAAGGCAGCCGATGAGGAACTCGCCGGAGTCCTTGGATACACGGATGATGAGATCGTCTCTCGAGATATCGTTGATCTTCCCTTCTCCTCGTACGTTGATCTTGAGTCTTCGATGGTCCTCGAGGATGGACTTGTGAAGGTACTAACGTGGTACGACAACGAGTTCGGCTTTTCGAACCGGATGCTCGACCTTGCGATGCACGTAAGCGCTGAGGCCGAAAATCTCAACGTCGAAAAAGCACCGGTTCAATAACCGCTCTGGTATAGCAACCAGGCTTCCCCGCGACGCTAATTGTAGCACCAGCGTTCTCTATTGCGTCCACAAGCGGATCTGGAGGTGGCTGTTCCGTGATTAACAGATCAACATTCATGAGTTAGGATCGTCTGAGACCGATTACGCTCATCGGGTGGAATCCAGGACCGGTTACGGCTATCGGCGTAGACCGATGTCAGGCGAATGATCTTGGTGTCTGCTAACTCCTCGAGGCCATGAACCGTCCAGCCACGGACTCGTGATACCGCGAAAATGGGTGTGAACAACTCCTGTAGGATGCCAACACTATGCAATAGTACAGCAGTGTAGAACTCAACGTTCGTCTCAAGTTTTCGACTAGGCTTGCGCTCAGCTAACTGGCGTACAGCAATATTCTCAAATTCTTCAACACTTTCGAAGAACTTCTGATCATCAACGTCTGAAAGCAACTGCTGGGCGGCATGGGAGAGTTCTCTGAACTGCTCGAGAACAGGATCCACTACGGCCGGCTACTATTCGGGCTCACGTTCGATGAGAGCGGCGAGACGCTTGTTCTTGGAGCGCAGTACAACATCGCTGTCCGGGCTCTGGTGTTCCGGGATACTGGTCCACTCCTGTGAGGCGATCGCCGACTGAGCCGGTCCGAGAATCTCGAAAGTAAACTGCACACTGATCCGGACAGTGAGGTCACCGGTCAGTGCAGCGGTAGCGAAGGGACGAGCCATGGTCTCACTAGCATCTGAACACGTATTGTGTTCCGCAATCCACCGTCAATCTGCGCCCTCTTCGGTCTCGTGTTCTCCCCAGGAAGCGAGCACACGGTCGTACTCGTGAAACTCTTCGCCGTTGTGTTCGGTGACTACAGCGTACATATTCGCAGTTGGAACGCTCCACTGGTCGTGAGCGGCGTCGAATGCATCGCGGACGAACGACCGCTGCTGATCGAATGAACGCCCCGTACGGATGTCCGCATTGAGCATAACCGCGTCATCGCCGGGCTCGAGTCGACCTAACGAGAATGAGCCCTCCTCGAGCGTACGAACCGTAACCGCAACGTGACCCGTCCCTGTCGCCATGCGTTCGGCGTAAAGTTCGGTGATCTCAGTGGTGAACGATCGTTTCTCCGTTGCATCCAGCGACATCGTCGTTTCGAATTGAAGATGTGGCATGGCATATCCTCTCTCGGCGCTCGAAATATATCCTCGGTGTGGTCGGTACTGTGAGTCAATTTGAGAAGTTACCAGGTCATTGGGCTGCTTTGGATTGATACTCGAAAACCTGCTCAACGGGAGCGACAGCGCAGATTTAGAAGAACCACGGGAAAGCGAGCGGACGGCGACGCCCGTTAAGCCGTTCGTCGCCTGCCTCATCAAACCAGTTGTTCGCTTCGAGAGACAACTACGACTTTCGCAGAACTATAGTAGCCACTGAAAGTCAGTGCGCACCTGATCGCACGACGGCTGTGCGATCGGTGTGCAAACAGTTTCAGTTGTTACTATAGGCGTTGAGCAGTTCTCACAGAGCTATCTGTTACTAGTTGTTATAAACTAGATAACAATATTATAGACCCACCGACGGCGCAGCCGTCGCGAGTCGCCACCCATCCAAATCCGTCTGTCAACAAAAGAGGGCCCAATACTTTGGGAGTCCGAATAGCCGCCGATCCTCTACCTCAATCGTCAGCTGCGGTCTCGAGTTCAAACTGCTCGTTCTCAGCAACACTATTCAGAACGATACTGGTATTCGACTGCTTGATATCAGGATCCGTCACCAGGGCCTTGATTTGATCGTTCATATCATCGGTGTCTTTGAACTTGCCGATCGCAATGATGTCGTAGTCGCCGGTAACCTCGTAGACAGACATCATCTGTTCGTGGTCTCGTAGCGTGCCTGTGATCTCACCGAGTGCATTACCTTCGACTTTGAGTTGCATCACAGCGGTTACGTCGTAACCCGCAGCATCGTAGTCGACGATCGGCGTGTACCCCTGGATGACGCCTGCCTCCTCGAGGTCGGAGAGGTGATTCGAGACCGTCGTCACGGACACATCAAGGTCCTCAGCAAGACTCCGCAGGCTAGCGCGTCCGTCGCCGAGTAGCTCATTGACCAACTCCGTATCCAGATGTTCGTAGGTCATTAGATAATACAGCACATACCATGTACTATAACTTTACGAATGTCCACGTTCCTCTACAGAGAAATCAGCCTAAGGCCAGCAACAGAGAAATTTGATTGTGGAGATTGCAAACGGACTATCTCGGTCCATAGTAGTTGACCCATAGCAATAATCGCCCTTTGGAGCCATCTCTTCTCATTCTAACCACAAGGGAGTCGATGTAGTTGGTACCGAAATATCAGGGGTACTATCTAATTCGCCACCCGAGACAGGCGAGACTCAGATGTTCCATCCACCGGACTGAAGGTGCTGCCCGTCTCTCTATTAGAGAAGACCCAGTACTAATGGAGATTTCTGAAAAGCTACTGTGTGTATTTAGTGCCGAGATCGAAGAGCAAGGCGACTCATACGTAATTGAAGTCCCGAAACGCGAGCTCGGTGATGGTGATGTGGAATTAGACAAAGTGTACCGAACAGTCCTCTCTCAAACCCACTCGTCGGCTACAGATTCAGACAACCGATCAGAGCAAAACCAGGAGTCACCTAAGTCCTCCCATCCTGAGCCGCCGGCCACGGAAGGTGAAACACGGACCCTCGAAATCGAGGACATCGGGGAACAGGGCGATGGCATTGCCCGTGTCGAACGTGGATACGTGATCATCGTTCCCGATACGAAGCAGGGAGATCGTGTCAAGGTCAAAATCACCGACGTTCGGGAGAACGTCGCCTTCGCCGAAATCCTCGAGCGCGGGGATCCATAATACGTCAACGCAAACTCGATTCGAAACTCCGAGAGTTTCGACTGGGCTATGTTCTGGCCTGCTGAGATCGACTTAGTAGGTCAACCAAGTCTGAAGAAATTCAAGGGCTAGACAGTTAATCGAAGCAGGACTGCTGTCATCGCCAGCTGGTGGACCGACACTCTTCCTCTGAGTCTGTGAACATCATATTTCGAGGAAAGGTCTCCTCCAGATGCGTTCAAGATCGCTCTAGCTATGCTCCATTTACGAAATACACCCGTCGATTTAGACGTCTGAATAAATACAGTGATTCGAATATCGGACAACTCTATCTAGGTGGTCACTGCTTTGTACATGAGACCAACTTGACCCCCATCCGCCTAGTTCAGTTCGCTCTCCTCGAGTAGCCAGTTATTCCTCGTCTGTTTCCTCACTCCACCTCGAGCTTGCCGTCCAGCCTCGGTATCTGGCCAGTTGCCGCGCTGGTACTCGACAGCGTCCTCAGTGTGGGAATACTCGAGGATTTCTGCACAAGGAGCGACGTCTTCAGCAGTCAGGTTAGGACGCCCGAGGACACAACGGAGAAAACAGGTTATGCTCTATCGGTAGTCAGTTGCGCCATGATCAACCCGGGAGGGCTGGATCTTCCCGTGCTCTTCGAGCTCGTGGGCGTTGAGCCGCCGCTGAAGATCGGCACTTGAGTGGACGACAAAATACGTTTCACAGACGGAACACTTGTCAACAAGCAGATCGTTTGAAGTCATACTTTTGTTCGGATTGGATGTCGTATGTCGACTTATTTGCCCAATATATTTTAACTCATCGTCTTATTGTGCGTTGTTTATTGATATTGTCGACTAACATCCGTGTCATTCCATCAGTATCGGTGGTTGTCACTCGTCTCCTCGAGTTTGGCACTAACCTCAAGCAGCCAGCCGGCTGCCAACGCGCACAATCAGGAAGTTCAATGGACTTAAACAGATTCCTCACCAAATGCCTCCATGTCGTCGATCGAACTCACAGTGAGCCAAAAGAGGATGTTACGCGCGCTAACGAACCTTCATAATGAGTCCGAATGTGCAGTCAAGGGTGAGGATATCGCCGAGCAGATTAATCGCAATCCAGGAACGATCCGCAACCAGATGCAGAGCCTAAAGGCGCTTCAACTGGTCGAGGGTGTTCCTGGCCCAAAAGGTGGTTACAAGCCAACTGCGGCAGCCTACGAAGCCCTTGAGATCCAGCAGATGGATGACCCCGCATCAGTTCCGCTCGAGCATGACGGTAAGCCCCTCGAGGACATTGTCATCGAGGAGATCAATCTCTCGAGCGTTCACCATCCCGAGCTTTGTCGGGCAGAAATCCACATCCAGAACTCGATCGATGACTTCCACGAGGGGGAGACGGTTACCGTCGGTCCGACTCCACTTTCGAAGCTCACAGTCAAAGGAACCATCGACGGCAAGGACGACACGAATAACGTACTTATTCTCCAAATCGACAGGATGGAAACACCAACGGAAAACTAGCTCATTGAACTGTCCGTAGCCTATCCGTCTCGTTCTGTAGTAGTATACCGCACAGTCAAAAAAACAAGCAATGAGGATATGGCCAAAGAATATCAGTGAGGAAAGCGTGTGTAAGGACAATGATTGAGACACCGCCTACCGACAGGAGCAGGCCGACAGGAAACACACCGGAAAACGAGCTCACAACCGATGTTGTCTACGAAGTCGCCAGAGTTTCGAATACGGATCCAATCGATCTGCCACCGCTCTATGGTGCGATCGATCCCGATGCTCTGAACGCGCTCATCGCGGACGGCTGTGACTCTACACTCGAATCGATTACTTTCCAGTACGATGGCTATACCGTTACCGTCAGTGGCAACGGTGATATCACCGTTTCCTCAACCGCCTAAATTTGTGAGAGAAGGCGAGCACGGCACCAACAGTCAGAGTACAGAGCAACAGTTACGACCTCAAAAGACAATTAGTGAAGCCCCATTGCTTCGATCTGCTCCTGATATCGATTCCGAATCGTCACTTCAGTCACCTGCGCGACCTCTGCGATTTCACGTTGTGTTTTCTTTTCGTTGCACAGAAGACTGGCGGCGTAGATCGCAGCAGCAGCGTACCCAGTCGGGGACTTTCCGGAGAGCAACCCCTGCTCTGCGGTGGTATCGATGATCTCTCTAGATTTTGATTGGACTTCCTCACCTGAACCAAGCTGAGAGCAAAATCTCGGAACGTATTCTTTCGGGTCCACTGGTTGCATCTCGAGAGAGAGTTCCTGCGCGATATAGCGATACGTTCGTCCGATTTCTTTCTTGCCCACTCGTGAGACGTCAGCAACTTCTTCTAAACTGCGTGGAATGCCTTCCTGCCGACAGGCAGCATACAGGCAGCCTGTTGCAACCCCCTCGATTGAACGCCCACGAATGAGATCTTCGTTCAGCGCCCGCCGATAGACAACGCTGGCGACCTCACGGACCGACCGTGGCACACCAAGTGCCGAAGACATCCGATCGATCTCACTGAGTGCGAACTGCAGATTGCGCTCACCAGCGTCTTTTGTTCGAATCCGTTCCTGCCATTTGCGCAGGCGCCCCATCTGAGTGCGCTTTTCCGAGGACAACGAGCGACCATAGGCGTCTTTGTCCTTCCAGTCGATCTTCGTCGTAAGGCCCTTATCATGCATTGTTTGTGTCGTTGGTGCCCCAACTCGAGATTTATTGTTTCGTTCCGAGTGGTTGAAAGCCCGCCACTCCGGTCCATGATCGATATTTCTCGTCTCAACAACTAACCCACAGTCCTCACAGACCAGTTCACCTTGATCATCACTCGTCGTAAGCGCACTCGAGCCGCACTCATCGCACGTTTGCTCATTCGCCGACTCCTGATCTTTTTCGGCTGATCTTGATTCGCGCTGACGCGTAGCACGCTCCATATGAAAGGATATATGCCAGAGAGTGTTAAACCCCCGTTTTATCAATAGTAGGTATACGGTCAATACGATTCGTGCAATCCGAACTCTTGAGTTTTTTACTAGAAGAAATCTCCGTTGAACAGACCAGCAACATATTGGCCTTTCCTCTCGGTGAGCTTTGATTTCACGACGTCTACGCCGAGTGAGGAAGTCGTCGTTCGCCGGTCGAGCGGCCCTTATCAATCAATTCTTTGCCGACGTCCTTATCTAGGTTTGAATAAAGACGGTCGTACTGGATGAATTCCTCTTTAATAGCAAAATAGTAGAGTTGGTCGCTCAATCCTAACCGGGAGAGAGCAGTCAGATATCCGCAATCATTGACGAGAAACACCGTGTCGTTGAGGCCATATTTTTTGGTTAATTAATGCAGAACACAGCGGCTGGATCGACGTCCCGTTGTCCGACACTGCAACGGCAAGAATCAATTTTGTCTGGATCCCTATCGCAGCGTATGTACAAGGGCATCCCCCTTGATCTTGATAGTAGCCTCGTTGACAGCGACCCGCTTCGGCTTCGCCTTAATCGGGTTACACCCGGTGTCAACAACCTAATTACTTAGTCCTAAACCGCTCCGTGGGAGCATCCAATACCTAATCGAGTGAGGGGCGGTGTTGTTTCTCGAAGGGAACAACTGATCTGGTAAAGGCTGGCGGCGACGCCTGCTGGGACGTTTATTATCTATTCGTTCTTCCAAAATTCTTCTAAATTCACGTTGTAGCTCTCGGTGAGCAAGTCTGTGAAAATCAGATTAAACCCACTCAGTGACCTGCTTGTTCACAAATTGATTTCCTATATAACACTCATTCTCTGATCCCTTCTCTCTTTAAATTCCGTCGTTAGGTTTCCCTGATTCCTTTAGCTGTTTTAACTAATAGAAAGAATTACAGATGACTTGGTTAAGAGCCTTTCTCCATATATATGTTTGTACTTCTCAAACATACTATTAGATGAGATGATTTGAGGACAGATGTTTGTAGGGCGGCAAAATATAAACTATCGTTGCGTAATATTACTATAGTACGAGTGTAAACTAGGTTTGAAAGTGCGACGACACAAGTGTAATTTACACCACATATTCTCTGGGGCAAAACAGCCTATCGTTTACTGTAGTACATCTGTAATTAGATGGTCAGTGAGGCCCTTGGATTTCTGGCACCACTAGTCTACAGGCACCATTCATTAACGTTAGTGGTAACAGATTCCTTCCCTCTTAGTCTCGTTTTGGAGGTTCAAGCTTGAAGAACCGGCCCACGGGTAAGTCCAGATCTCTGTTTGAGATCTACAAACAGAGAGATTAGGAGAATTGGCTATTGATTTCGATGACGTTTGCAGAGCGGAGAACCTTGTCCGGGAGGTCTTCGTGGTATCGATCGCCAGTCATTCGACTCGAGGGCCCGGAAATACTTATCGCACCAAGTACCTTATTTTGACTGGCTTTTACTGGAGCTGCGACACAGCGTAGTCCCTCTATTTTCTCTTCATCATCATATGCGTATCCTCGTTCACGGATCGTTTCAAGATTGTCAAAGAGTTCCTCCTGAGTAGAAATTGTCTGGTCTGTGAATGCTGGGAGTCCATGCTTTTCGATGATCGATTCAACATGTTCACGCTCGTAGTGGGCTAAAATAGCTTTTCCCAGTGAGATACAGTGGAGATACTCTCGCTTTCCAACGGAGGAAGCCGTTTGAACTGCGCGCTCGCCACCAGTCTTATAGAGATATACTGCACGGCCGTGTTCCTCTGTCGCAAACTGAACCAATTCTCCACACTCCTTGGCTAAATCATCTGCTTCATCAGAAACAACATCGTATATGCCAAGTCGATCCTTGACCTTCTCTCCGAACTCGAGATAGCGTAGGCCCAGTTTATATCGTTCATTATCTCTAATGACATATTCATTTTCGACTAGGGTAGCAAGGTGGCAATGGATCGTTCCTTTCGTCCATTCTAGTTCATTCGCAATTTCAGTGACTCGGGCACCATCGTTCTCCTGAAGAAAGTCGACGATCTCCAGGGTGATTTCAACCGCTTGAATCGTTCTTGGCGAGTTTGTACCCATACTGAGAGTGCTATCCTCCACCAACAAAACTGTTTGCATCACCCAAACAAGATGGTTCAAATAGTATAGGGTCCGGTCCCCCATAGTGGATTCGATAGAGCCCCAGTCTTTCTTCCGGGGTTTGGATAGTAGCATATTTATTAGTGACTCGGGTGGCTCCACCCGACCTTCGCTACAAATTAAAAGCATCTTCAGACGAGCGTAACGTATTTGTGTAGGTGTCACAATCGGATAGATGTACATGTCTGAGCAGCAAGAGCAGGTCATCTCACCGAGAGTAGCCGACGATGTCGACAACTATGTGGGTGGCCAATGGGCTACGCCAAGTGGTGGCGGTTCTCGACCGGTTATGGACCCCGCAACGAACGAGGAACTGGCGACGGTCGAGTTCTCGACGGTAGAGACGGTCAACGAGGCGGTCCAAACTGCCAACAATGCGTTCAAGGAGTGGCGACAGACGCCAGTCACCGAACGAGTACAGTACCTCTTCGATCTGAAAACTGAACTCGAAAAACGAGACGAAGAGATCGCGACCGCTCTGTCCCGCGAGCACGGAAAGACTGTCGATGAAGCACTTGGGGAGGTTCACCGAGGTATTGAGAACGTCGATGTCGCCTGCGGAATGCCGAATATGCTTCGCGAGGGAAGTGGGAATGTCGAGGATGTTGCACCCGATATGGACGAATACGCAGTCCGTCAGCCGCTTGGTGTTTTCACTGCCATCACTCCGTTCAATTTCCCAGCGATGATTCCTCTGTGGTTCCTGCCGTATGCAGTCGCAACCGGCAACACATTTGTCTTGAAGCCAAGTGAAAAAGTACCCCTGAGTTCACAGCTTATTTTCGAAGCAGTCGACGAAGTCGACTTTCCTGATGGTGTCGTCAATCTCGTTAACGGTAGTGTCGATACAGTCAACGCTCTGCTTGAGCACCCTGATATTGAGGGTGTCTCTTTCGTCGGGAGCTCGCCGGTTGCCAGGCACGTCTATGAAACCGCGGCCCAGAACGGTAAGCGAGTACAGGCACAAGGCGGGGCAAAGAACTACGCCGTCGTTACAGAAAACGCCGCAGTCGAAGAGTCTGTTCCGAACATCACTGGTTCGGTCTACGGGAATGCGGGTCAGCGTTGTCTCGCCAATGACGTTGTCATCGGCGTTGGTGATATTTACGATGACCTCCGCGAGCAGTTGATTGAAGCCGCAGAGAACCTTACCGTCGGAGCAGGTGTTAACAGCGATACAGAAGTCGGCCCACTGATTACCGACTATTCACGTGAACGCGTTCTGAGCCTGATCGAGAGTGCACTTGTCGAGGGTGCGGAGTTAGTTCTCGACGGCCGTGACTTCGAACACCCTGATGACGAGTTGAATGGACACTTCCTCGGCCCAACGCTGCTCGAGGGAGTGAGGAGCGATATGGAGGTCGCTCAGGAGGAAATCTTTGGACCGGTTCTCTGCCTCGCATCCGCCGATGATCTTGACGAGGCTATTGATATGGTCAACTCAACCAAATACGGTAACGCCTCGTCGATCTACACCGAATCCGGCAGTGAAGCACGCCAGTACAAGTACGGGGTTGACGCTGGCAATATCGGAATCAACGTCGGTGTCTGTGCACCGATGGGCTTTTTCCACTTTGGTGGCCGAAAGGCATCGTTCTTTGGCGATCTTCACGCACAAGGCGAAGATGCAGTCAACTTCTACACTGAGAAAACAATCCAGATCGAACGCTGGTACAGTTAGAACGAAACGAAATTCCAGCTAAGCAAAATTTTTGATGGGTGTACTCTGAAGAGAGTACCCTATTCAGAGACCGCTCTCAGGTCTAGATGCTGTATCTGAAAATGTTACGGCTACTCGCTGTTAGCAAGCGATTCTGATTGTCGTGCGACCGCAGCCTCGTACCGCTCTTTCGAACTGCGGCTCTCATTGGCAAGATAGGCAGTGTCCTTCCCAACAATCAAGAAGTCGAAGCCAGCTTCAACACGTTCATCTATCTGTTCCCGGTCGACAGTAAGTGTCCCGACCGGCGTATCATGCCGTTCACCTGCTTGTAAGACGCGGTCGATTGCCTGATGGAGTTTTGGCGCATCCCACTCTGCAAAAACACCGAGTGCACCCGAAAGGTCAGCAGGGCCAACGAACAAGGCGTCAATACCATCGACGGCCGCAATCTCATCGACATTTTCGAGACCGGTCTGTGATTCGATCTGTACAATCGTAACGATCGATCCGTTGGCCTCGGAAACGTAATCGACGAATTCCATTCCATATTCCGCTGCACGTCCACTCGCGATCCCACGGTTCCCATCAGGAGGGTAGTTGACAGCTTCGACGAACTGCTCAGCCTCGGCCGCTGATTCAACCATTGGAACCATCACGCCAGCAACACCGATGTCGAGTACGCGTTTGATACGTGCCTGGTCGTTACAGGGGACTCTGACAATCGATTCAGTTGGAGCATCACGCGCGTCGATAGCGCGAGAGACGTTTTCGACTGTTTCGAGGGTCATCGTCGTGTGCTCTGTATCGACAAGAACGAAATCGAACTCAAGCGAAGCGCTGACCTCCGCAACGGCTGGATGACCAATGGAGAGCCAATTCCCAACCGGATGTTTACGGGTTTTGAGTTTGTGTTTCAAATGTCGTGTCATAGCCTCTCACTATCGGTTTCGATCGTTTTGTGAACGACAGGCATCTCAACAAATCGATTGGAGTGGTCTGCTGAGCGGGAGATACCCAGGGGTTTCCCCGCGTCGGGAACAACGGTGATCATATATGAGTCGTATAGTGCTATCATCGGTCAAGAAGCATAAAAATAGCGGTAACATATAATATATCTGATACTAAGGTTTTGACCGCGAGTCAGTGAGGACAGTATCAGATAACAAGTCACCGGAAGCTATAATATCCGCCTCGTCAATCACTGTGATAGTACGGCACGCGGTTGCAACTGATCGTGGCCGGTAACAAATCGGCTAACCGAATACCCATACAATACAACTAATGTACGAAGATTTCGCATCCACGCTTGCAGCGACAATGTGGTCCGATTTCGACGAAGCACCGAACCGAGACGGCCCAACAGCTGAAATAACCGATATCGAGACGCTCGTTATCGAAGGGAACTTTCCGTGGACGATCGTTCTTCTCGAGACCGACGAGGGCGTGACTGGTATCGGCGAGGCGTACCCCTCACCAGGAGTTCATGAAATTATCACGGATTACCTCCGTCCCGTTCTCCTCGGAGAGAATCCTCTTGATGTCGAGCGATTGTACCATCTTATGCGGGAAAGCCTCTCCGGAAGGGGCTCTCAGTGGGGAGTAGGGGCGATCGCAATCAGTGGGGTCGAACTCGCACTTTGGGATGCCGCTGGTAAACTACTGGACCAACCAGTATACCAGCTGTTAGGTGGAAAACTACGTGAAGAAGTTCGCGTCTATGCGGACTGCCACGCAGGAGAAGCAATGGTTGCCTCCGCCGAAGAGGGACAAGAAGAAGCCACCTATGAGCCCGAGGCATACGCACAAGCCGCTCGACTGGCTGTCGACGATGGATTCGATATCATCAAGTTCGATCTCGATGTTCCTTCCGGAAGAGAGATCGACACACTCTCGAGACACTTCGATCCGCCGGAAGTCGAACACAAGAGGCAGGTAGTTGAAGCAGTCACCGACGAAATCGGCCATGACGCAGAGGTGGCGGTCGATCTCCATTGGAACTTCAGCCCGTCGACAGCTAAACGGCTCTGCCGTGCGGTCGAAGGCTACGATCTCGCTTGGATTGAGGATCCGCTCCCACCAGAAAACACTGATGCAATGCGGGAACTACAAGAGTGCGTCGACGTGACGCTGCTGACCGGTGAGAATCGCTATGGTCGCCACGGGTTCCGAGACCTGATCGAAGAACAGGCGGTTGATTTCCTTGCGCCCGACGTTCCCAAGACCGGTGGAATTGCTGAGACGAAAAAGATCGCCGACATGGCGGAAGCCTACTATCAGGCACTCATTCCGCACAACATTGGAAGTCCGGTCGCAACCGTCGCGACTGCCCATGTCGGTGCTACAGTTCCGAACTTCGTCGCCCTCGAATACCACGCTCGCGAGGTTCCATGGTGGGAGGATCTCGTTACACAAGATAAACCGCTTATTCAGAACGGCCGACTCGAAGTCCCTGACTCACCTGGACTTGGAATCGAGCTTGACTGGGACGTCGTCGAGGAGCACCGAAAACACTCTGACCGATAGCTATCTCAGCGGTGGGCCGTTCGGACAACAACGATTTTGGTGGTTCGATCCATTGGTATATGTGTACCAATGGTCAGTATTGATTATATGGCCCATCAGGAGCAGTATAGCCCCCCGGAACTCCTCGAATACGGTGCTGCCGCCGAGCGCAACGGTTTCGAATTTGTCTGGACATCGGACCACTTCCATCCATGGTTTCACACGGACGCCGAAGCTGGATTTGCCTGGTCGTGGCTTGGCGCCGCAACTGAACGATTTGATTTGCCTGTCGGAACGTGTGTGACACCAACAGCCGGTCGGTACCATCCAGCAGATATCGCACAGGCGTTCGCGACATTGCAAACAATGCACGACGACCGTGTTGTACTCGGATTGAGTACTGGTGAAGCAATGAACGAGACTCCATTAGGATTTGACTGGCCGGAGTACCCCGAACGGAGGGATCGACTTGAGGAGTCGCTTGAGTGTATTCGGGCATTATGGGGTGACGAGGAATGGGTCGACTCAGATCTTATCGGTGAAGACGGGTTTGTGAGCTATGACGGCAATCGTTTCGAGCTGAACGAAGCAAAGCTTTACACACTCCCCGAACAGTCCCCTGAGATCCACGTTGCAGCGAACGGGCCAAGCACAGCTCGACTTGCTGCACGATATGCTGACGGTTTTATTACCGTTAAGAAGGGCGAAGAGTACACAGAGCGGCTTTACCCAGCAGTCCGTCGATACGCTGAAGAAGAGGGGAACGACCCGGATGCCATCGAAACAACACTGTTAGTGATCGCATCCTACGACAAAGATTACGAGCGTGCCCTCGAATCAACACGCTCCTGGTGGGCGACGACGCAGAACGTTTTCGACCGTGCGATGGACAATCCGAAGCGCATCGAACAGGAGGGGAAGAAGGCTACCAGAGAACAGGTCGAAGAAAAATTCCTGATCGCCGACGACCCCGCAGAGATTGCAGGCCAACTCGAAGAGTACGCCGAGATGGGATTCGATCGAATCGCTGTCGGGAACACGAGCCCCCAGCCCGAGCAGTTCTTCGAGGTTATGGGTGATGAAGTGATTTCATCAATATAAGTAGGTGGTGAGGAATCAACGAGCAAATTAGAAAATAGAGTATCAAAGTATTATGCCAGACAATCATAAGAAGACCAGGCTGGATTTGGTCATGAGAACCGACGCTTGCTCGTGCGAAGTATTATAATTCTACGGTTCCTATCGACTCTCCGTAATGGCTATCGACACAATCCTTGTTGCTCTGAAGCCAAGCGACGATTACGATTCGCTAACTGATGCTGTCACTGATGTTGCCGGTCCAACAGAAGCGACAGTCGTGCTCGGGGTAGGACACCCGAAAGACGACTATAAGGCTGCGTCTGAAGATTTTGGTGAAAATACAACACCAGACGAACTCGCAACGCGTTCGGACAGTATACAGACTTTCACAACCCGTTTCGAAAAAGAGGGGATCGACTACGAAATTCGCGGTGGAGTAGGAGACACGGGAGAGACGTTTGTTTCTCTTGCAGATGCTACTGATGCTGATCTTCTATACGTACAGGGAGAAGACCGGAGTCCAACCGGGAAAGCCCTGTTTGGGGACACTGCCCAGTCTGTATTGTTGAACGCACCGTGTCCCGTTACATTCGTTCGCCGGTGAACGGACCTACGTTCTTTTAAGTCTAAGCGGAAAGTCTGCTAGACAGGATGATGAGGACTACACACGCAACCGACCGCATCTCATCTTGTAATGTCAAACAGTCATCCGAATGGTCTGAGTGATAGGGTCAGCTCGAGGGCGAATATTTATGATTCACCGTGTCAATCGTTCAATAGAGACAATGCCTAAACTGACCGGTGGCGAAATCATCGCCAAGTACCTCGAGAAAGAAGGCGTAGAGTACCTGGTCGGAATTCCCGGCCATGGAAGCACGAATCTCCTCGATGCGTTCAACGATTCAACTGTTGATGTTATCCAACCACGGCATGAAGAAGGTGCAACTCACCTAGCAGATGGCTACGCACGAGCAAGTGGGGAACCTCTCGCAGTGTTTACTTCGATCGGTCCTGGTGCAACCAATACGGTTACTGGTGTAGCAACAGCCTATGTCGACTCCATCCCGATGATTGTATTCACGGGCGCGCCCCAGACACATGAGTATGGACAAGGCATTCTTCAAGAGATAGAGCGTCAGAAACCCGGCGACTTCCCGAGTGTCATGGAGCCGGTAACAAAGCAAAGTTTCGTCGTGGATAACGTTGAGCGACTCCCGCGAGTTCTTCGGCGAGCATTCCAAATCGCAACGACAGGACGACCTGGTCCCGTTCATGTTGATCTCCCTATGGACGTCCAGGGCGGTGCTGCAGACGTCGAGATTCCGGAACCAGCCGAAACGCGTACCCACAGTCGTCCCGGTGGGGATCCCGAATCAATCTCCGAAGCCGCCGATCTGCTTGCTGAGGCTGATCGGCCGGTTATTGTCCCCGGTGGTGGTTGTATGCTCGGTGAGGCGTGGGATGAGGTTCAAGAACTTGCAGATCACTTAAAAGCCCCAGTTATTCCGACATTCCAAGCGAAGGGAATCATCCCTGAGGATCATGAACTCTTTGTTGGCTATGCAGGCTGGATTGGTTCAACTGCTGGAAACGAACTTGCAAGCAATGCCGATGTCGTACTTGCAATCGGGTGTCGTTTTACTGACTTGCATACGTCATCATTCGAAGACGGAGTGAGTTTCAGCATTCCGCCAAGTAAGCTGATCCACGTCGATATCGACAATGAGGAAATCGGCAAGAACTATCCAGTTGAGGTCGGTATTCTCGGAGATGCGAAGGTTGTTACCCGACAGCTTCAGCAGAAAGTTGCTGATCGAATTGATCCTGTCGATGCAGAAAATAACGAATACTATGACGAGATTCAGCGGCTATGGGCCGAGTGGCGCGAACTCGTCGAGGACCGTCATACGGATGATGTTCCGATGGGTATCTCACGGGCACTCGCGAGTCTGCGAGAGGCACTTGACCGTGATGGAATCGTCGTATCAAGTGCCGGTCAGCCTCAGGAAGTCACGAATCCAGAATTCCCAGTATATGAACCGCGAACGAATATCTCCTGTGGCGGGTTCTCAACGATGGGCTTTGGTGTTTCCGCCGCAATCGGTGCGAAGCTCGCCCAACCCAACAAACAGGTTGTTAACGTTGAAGGTGACGGTAGCTTCCTAATGTGCAATCAGGAACTGGGATGTGCAGTCGAACACAACGTCGACGTTACCTATCTTGTCGTTAACAACGATGGCTGGAAGTCGATTCGGAATCTACAGGTCGACAAATACGGCTGGGACCGCGTCCTTAACACGCCCTTTGAGGAAGGGACAGACTTCGTCAAGATGGCAGAAGCCTTTGGCGTCGATTTCGCCAAACGCGTTGTCAAGCCCGAGGATCTTACTGAAACGCTCACAGATGCGCTTGAGCACGATGGCCCTGCGTTGGTCGAAGCGATCGTTGAACCAGACAACGCTGACTCGGGAGCCATCATCACTGGCGAGTGGGATCTCGCCGATCTTGAGAGGGAGCGGTAGCGGCGGTCGACTGGTTCGGTTCCAGTTTAACCATTTCCTTTCTTGGCTCCGGTATCGTTATACCATATGCATACGAATATTATGGTATGAAATCCCTTGTATTGAACGCCGAATGGGATCCACGATCCGACTACAATATTACTAACGACGAGCGAGAATCCAAAAAAGCGATGAACGCCTCACAGGTGTGGCGTGATCCAGAGCTACGCGTGACCGAACGGGAGCGACCCATCCCAGACGATGATGAGGTACTCGTACGCGTTAGATACGCAGGCGTCTGTGGCAGCGATACCTCAATGATCGCGACGGGCGAAAACGGCTACGTCCACTACTCAGCGTACTTGCGACTGCCGAACGTCACAGGTCATGAGTTCGCAGGCAGGGTCGTCGAAACCGGTGCCGACGCTCGACTGTTTGAAGAAGGTGATCTCGTCACGGCGGAGGTGACCGACTACTGTACTCGCTGCAATATGTGTCGGCAAGGATTTCATGGACACTGTGAAAACTTTGAACAGCTCGGATTCACGCTACCGGGAGCATTCGCGGAGTACGTCGCTGTCCCGGAGAAAATCCTCTGGGACGTCTCATCCCTTCGGGAGGCGTACGATGACGACGACGAACTCCTCAAAGCTGCAGCAACGATCGAACCGTCAACGATTGGCTACTACGGCCTCTTCGGCCGCGCCGAGGGCATTAAGCCTGGCGACTACCATGTCTATCACGGCGCGGGGCCAATTGGCCTTACCGGTATGAACGTCTCTCGAGCCGCGGGTGCAGGAAAAGTAATCGCATTTGAGCCGTCTCCGGAGCGCCGAGAAATCGCCCACGAGCTCGGATTCGAGCATGTCTACGATCCGATCACTCGTGATCCAATCAAGACGGTCAATGAGGTCACCGACCATCAGGGAGCAGATGTTCACATTGAGACTTCAGGTGCGGTCACACAGACATACCCAGTGATCCAGGAGACATTAGCCGAGAGAGCGAACGTAGTTCACATCAGCAACGCCGGCGCAGATCCACAGATGGCACTTCGTCAGCTACAGAGCAACAGCGCACAGCTATACGGCTCGGAAGGACATACGGGCCAACAAGTCTACCCGCGCGTGATCCGGCTAATGGCTGCCGGCAGGCTCGACAATCTGCCGATCGTTACCTCTACGTTCAGTCTCTCGAACGCCGACAAGGCAATTCACCAGGCGGCGGAGCGTGTTGACGGTAAGGTTCTCGTCAAGGTGTGAGCTCAAATGACCGTCTCCGCGCGAGTGAGGGCTGTCTATTCGCCGGGAACGTCCCTTAGCGAAGCGGTAGTTATTTTGCCGAGTGGTGTGAGGAACTATCATGGATATTGAGAGCGAAGCAGAGGTTGAGCTTCCGAACGTCGGGATAGATATTCCGGCCGTGAGCCAGATCGCGTGGGTCGTCGAAGACGTTGAGGCGGCGATGGAACGGTACAACCGCGTTTTGGGGTTCGGGCCGTGGGAGGTTCATCGTATCGAACCGCCCGAACACAGAGAGATGTCGTACCGCGGAGCGGAGACCGAATGTGCATTCGAGATCGGATACGCGACGCTCGGTGACGTCGAGATCGAGTTCGTCGAACCGCTCAGCGGCGAGTCGATTCACCAGGACTTCCTCGAGGCCCATGGCGAGGGAGTCCACCACCTCGCGTGTTTCGAGTCGACGACGTCTATGCGGTCGTCGGCGCCTTCGAAAACGCCGGGATACCCGTGGTTCAAGACGGGAAGTGGCACGACAGACACTACATATACTTCGACACACGCGAGTACCTTGACGGGTTGTACTTCGAAACGCTCGCCGGCGGAGAAGCCGATCCGGAGCCTATCTACACGTATCCAGCGGATAGCACCGAATAGACGGCACCGCTGGACGCGCTATCGCGTCTACGGACACAGACAGACACGATCCCACCGGGACGGTGGATATGCTCTCAGCTGGACAGATCGGGAGCGGTCGGTGCAGCGTCCGATGCAGTGGAGCATGGCCCGCTAACGTGGAAGCCGGAATTAGGAGAGGGACGGCGGATTCAGGTTACGGTTTGACGAGAATCTTGACGTGTTCGGTCTCCGGGTCGAGCAACGACTCGAAACCTCCTTCGATGAGCTCGTCGAGGGAAATCCGTCCAGTCACGAACGTCTCGGTATCGATCGCCCCGTCAGCCAGCGAACTGATGATTGCGTCGAACTCAGTGCGGAACGAGGTCGGCGGGAATCCGTAACAGAATGTCCCGGTGACCGTTCGCTCCGCCATCACGATCTCCTCCGTATTCGTACTGATCTCGGCCTCGCTGAGGCTGCCAACGGTGATGGTTCCGCCGCGACGGGTACTTTGGACGGCCGAGTTGAACGTCTGCTCGAGTCCGGCGAACTCGAACGCGACGTTCACACCGCCTGCCGTCGCGTTCGTGATGGCCTCGACCGGATCAGTCTCAAAGGGATCAACGGTGACGTCGGCACCGAGTTCTGTGGCGATTTCACGGCGACTGTCGTTCGGTTCCGAAACGAAGATGCGCTTGGCACCTGCCGCCTCGGCCGCTCGGATCGCCGTCAGTCCGATGGGGCCACAGCCGAAGACGGCGACAGTGTCGCCCGCTTGCAGTCCGGATCGGCGAACGGCGTGGAGCCCGACCGCCAGCGGTTCGACCAGCGCACCCTCCCAGAGATCAACACCGTCGGGCAGTGCGTGGACCTGTCGTTCGGGGACGACCACGTTCTCGGCGAAGCCGCCGGTACCGGTGTGGTAGCCGATCGAGGCGACGTCGTCACAGCGGTTGTACTCACCGTCCTCACAGTAGACGCAATCGTAACACGGGATGTTGGGGTGGACAGCGACTGGACCACCGACGTTGAGTCGGCCGACGTCGTTGCCGACCTCGCTCACAATACCACTGAACTCGTGGCCAACAATGACCGGACGGCTCGCGCCGGTCCGCGGATGTTCCTCCTTGGGAGTGGCCTCCGGATTTCGGTACTCGTGCAGGTCGGAGCCACAGATTCCACACACTTCGACATCGATTCGGACATCCGTCGGTTCCAGTGGTTGCGGTTCTACTTCGTCGATACGGATGTCTTGTTCGCCGTAGAGACGTGCTGCTTTCATAGTTGTCGTGACCTCACAGGTGGTATCAGTTTCCACTCTGATATGTGATTAATGTTCCCTATCAGTATATAATTTCGGTATCAATCACTCTTGAGCAGCGATTGCGAAACGGGTCTCTCAGTAGGAACATTTTAGTCACAGTCGGTAGCTAACATCAGTATGGAGTTTGGAATCGTCGGTTGCGGAACTATCGCACAGATTATGCATATACCGAACATCGTCGAACTACCCGACGCGAAGCTCGCAGCGATGTGCGATCCGGCGGAAAACGTCACCGAAGAGCTCGGGGAGCGGTACAACGTCGATTCCGAGCGGCGCTACACGGACCCAGAGACGATGATTGCGGACCTCGATTCCGATCTCGATGCAGTTATTGTCACTACACCAATGCAGACCCACGCCGACGTCGTCGAGAGTGCACTCACGGCCGGGCTGGACACCCTTGTCGAAAAACCGCTCGCAGTCACGCCGTCCGACGCCGACCGGCTGGTTGAAGTCGCCGCAGAGAGCGACGCAACGGCGATGGTCGCGTACAACCGCCGATTCGAACTAGCCTACGAGCGACTGGCCGACGAACTCAGCGAGGTAGAACAAATCGATAGCATCACGGCCTACGCCGTGGACGCGGACTTCGCTCAGTCACTACCGGATATTTACGATCTGGTCACACCAGAGCTCGACAAGGCATTCATCGAGCAGAGCAATGAGCGGCGTCTCAAGCAGTGTAAGGAGGCGATTGGAACCAACGACGAGGACCTCGCGGCAGCGTACGACTTCCAGCTCGAGCACATTTGTCATGACGTTAACGCCCTTCGTGGGCTGTTCGGTGACGTCACTTCCGTTGACTACGTCGATTTTGTCCGCGACGGCTACTACGGCACCGCACACCTCTCTTTCGAAGGCGGTGAGCACTGTATTCTCCAGACGGGTGACTCCGAACGCCACTGGCACGAGCAGTTCCTCCGCGTCGACGCACCCGATCAGACGCTGCGCCTCGAGTTCGACCATCCCTTCATCAAATATAATTCGGCGACACTCTCGGTCCGTCAGGGAACCTCAGAGACTGTTGACTGTGAGTACAGCCCGACCCGCGAGGAGAGCTTCAAACTCGAACTGGAAGCGTTCATGGCGTGTGTCCGCGGTGAGCAAGAGGTCCGTACCTCGTTCACCGAGGCCCGCGACGACATCGAGCTGATCACGTCGCTGTTCATGGAGTCATTCGTATAACGTTTCTCAGCGGAGACAGTACGTTTGCAGATCGTCCGGCAAGAGTCAAGGTGGCCTTTCGCGGATCGACTGTCAAAAGAAATCGATTGGGCCTGAATCCCAATCAGCGATCGAACGAAACGACTGATTTTATCGTCTCTTCAGAGTCGGTGAACGCCTCGTCGACTTCGTCCAGACCGTAGATACCACTAACGAGGTCGTCGAGTACCGACTCGGACATTTCGCGCAGCCATTCCGCCGCAGCACAGAAGTGCGACCGACGAGAGTTGACGACACCGAGGATCGCTTTGTTGGCGGTTACGAGGTCCGTGTGGAATTCACCGTCATCGATCTCGAACGTCAACGACGATCCGGGAATCCCCTGGAGCGTCACTACACCGTTAGGGGCGAGCGCGTTCACCGCGTCGATGGCGTGGTTCGGGTATCCAGTGGTCTCGAAGACGTAATCGACCGGTTCGTGTGCTTCCGTGAATTCGGTGACCGAGACTCGCCGCGAGTCAACGTAAACCCCACCGCGGTCTTCGATGACGTCGATCGTTGGATCCGGTCGGTCCCGTCGACCGAGGCAGTACGTCCGGTCAAACTCGTCACCGGTTTCGAGGCGCGTAAGCGCGAGCAGTCCGAGATTGCCGTTTCCGAGTACGAACGCACTCGAGGGGCGCCAGTCGAACGCTGATCGGGCTGCAAACGCCTGCTCGAGGGCCTTCTCGACGAGGCTCGTCGGTTCGACGAAGAACCCGTATTCTGCCCGCGACTCCGGAACGGAAACGAGATACTCTGGTCGACTAGTAAAGTACTCCGCCATGTAACCATGCGCCCCCGTGATTCCGCGTTCGTGGAAACTGCCCGGTGGCGCTATGTCGAGTTCCTCGTTCGCCGCGGCCCTTGATCCATCGTCGGTGGGCCGTCGAACGAGTGGGGCGACGACGTCTCCCTCTGTCAGCCCCGTTCCGTTCGGATCTTCGACGACGCCGACAGCCTCGTGACCGATGACAAGGTGGTCGTCATTGCCAGGGAGGTCGATATTCAATTCGCCGTCGACGATACGCCTGTCTGACCCATCGATTCCGACAGCTAGCGTTCGGATCAATGCTTCACCGGTGATAGGTGTCGGCTCCGCTTTCTCTATGATGCGCAGTGCAGGCTCGCTCGGGAATAGTGCAACAGCGTGCATCTACACGTGTTATTCGTTTCAACCATTATACATAGTTATCGCTCCCTCACATCGATATACGTGCTCCAGTCTACCTCGTCCTTTTGACACCACCGCGCCGAAGCGAACGCAACGGGGTCGCTCGTAATACTCGTCCGGATTACGAAGGAACCACCCCTATCGAGTCCTATCCATAAACAACAACTAACGGACTCGTCGCTACTAGAAGTTACGACTGAGCGGGGTGAGCGCACGGTCAAAACGGAGGGCAGTGCAGTCCGTTGTGTGTCAGTTACAAAACGGTTTCAGGCGACGCCGACTTCCTCGATCTGTCTCTCGACGGTTTCTAAGTTTTCTTCGGAGACAAACGTTGGGCCGGTAGGCGTGTGTTCGGGCGGCAAGATTCCGTACACGAGATAATTCGTGAGGTACTGAGCCGCCAAGTACCCCTGCAGGAAGGGTTGCTGAATGATCTGCCCCAGATTCATCCCGTCTCCGATAGCGTCGGCCAACGTTCCGCTCATATCGACGCCAGCGTGAAACACCTCCCCTTCGTAGCCCTCATCTTGAAGCCAGTCAACCGCCGGTTCCCCACCCGACGGACCAAGCGTATAGACTAGTTCAACATCCTCGTTACTCGCTTTGTGACTCTCAAGCGTACTGATTACACCAGCGGGATCACCTTCTGGTATGTCAACCCAGTCGTGGGTAACTCCTTCGTCATCGAGAACGGTTTCGATTCCCTCTTGCCGGGTTTCAAGCGCGCCGTGACCTGGAGAGTGATTCGCAATTACGACCTCGACCGGTATCGAACCGGTGGTCTCCTCAAAGAGTGAGAGCGTTTCTGTCGCCAGTTGAGAACCTACATCAGACTCGTCTTGTCCAATATAACCGTTCCACGGCATTGATTGCTCATCTTCGGTTACGTTTGCTACCGTGACGAAGATACCCTCTTCCTCCGCTCGCTCAAGTGCACCTTCAAACATCCCGGGGTCGGGTAGTGTAACTGCGAGCGCGTCGACACCTGCATCGATTGCCGCTTCGATGTTATCAACCTGCTCTTCGTAGTCCTCTTCCCTCGGGCCCTGAAATGAAGCCTCGATACCTAGCTGATCGACGGCGGCCTCCCACCCGAGTTCCTGCGTCTCCCAGAACGGATCGGTTGCGGCACTCGCGTGCGGAATGTATCGGATCTCATAGTCGTCAATCTCACCGCCGGCATCATCAGCGTCAACGTCGTCTTCCTCTCCAAGACACCCGGCAAGACCCGCTATGCCGAGGCCACCCGTTGCTGCCATCACTGTTCGCCTCGTCACTCCAGTCGGTTGGAGTACACTCGTATCGCTAGTCGGTTCTTCGGGACTCATACCCATGCTCTATCTTCTCACAGTCGTACATAAACGTTTCGACAAAGGCGATGGGAACTCAGAGTATATTTGGGTCTATCGGTCGGAAAATTCGATTCGAATCCGATTTTTCCAGGAGACTTAGTCTTCCGATTCGCTGAGGCGACAGGCGAAAGGGAGTGTGGTGAGTCCGACCTACCGCAAACGAGCTCGGTTTACAACACTCCCTCGTTCGCGAGCGTCTTCAGTTTGTTCGTCAGATCGCTCGGGCCGTCGATTTCGTCTTTGTCGTATCGGCCGGCAGTCTCCCCCGAATCGAGGAAGTGGAACCGGTCGGCGACCTCGTAGGCGTTGAAGATATTGTGCGTGATGTAGATAATAGCAATATCCTCCTCTTTGGTTCGTTTGACCGTCTTGAGGACCTTCTCTGACTCCTTCACGGAAAGGTTACGAAGTGGCTCGTCGAGGATGAGGAGATCAGCGTCGAAGTGAAGCGCGCGGCCGATCTTAATACTCTGGGACTCACCACCCGAGAGATTCTCCGCAGGAAGCTGGGGATCATTAAGCGACTTCAGTCCAATCTCGTTCAGCACTTTTTCCGTTTCGCTATTGATTTCTTCGAAGTCAATATGTCCAAATCGGTTCGTTGGCTCCTGTCCGAGGTACAAGTTTCGGGCAACGGTCAATGATGGGATCAGATCCATATCCTGATAGACGACTCGAATGCCCTTCTCCAGGGCTTCGTCGGGATTCTTAAAAGTGACCTGTTCCCCATTCCAATATATTTCACCGCCGTCCGGCTGATGGTAACCGACGATGGTCTTGATCAGCGTACTCTTCCCGGCTCCGTTGTCGCCAACGAGCGCCATGATCTCTCCTTTATTTATCTCCATGGAGACGCCCTTGAGCGCCTCAATGGAGCCAAACCGCTTCTTGATACCGGACAACCCAAGTAGCGGTGGCCCATCAGCCGCTGTTGACGCTACTTCGGGGGCTGCTGTTGCCTTTGCTTTGTCAGTCGTTGTCGGTTCTTCGGTCGTCGTGTCTTCTGATTCTGCCATGGTCGGGTCTTCGGTTGCCGATGGGTCTTCGATCATCGTCGATTCGTCCGCCGAGTCTATTTCGTCGCCCGTTGTATTGTCGCTCATTTTGATTATCTATTCTCCTCTCGGATCGTGTTGATATACTGGTTGAAAACCACTGCTCCGACGAGCACGATGCCGACGAAGAACTCAAACCAAGCGGTCGTTGCGCCCGCGACGGTCAGACCCGCCATAAATGTCCCAAATGTGAGCGCACCAAGGAAACCCGCAAGCGGGCTTCCGCGGCCACCGAACAGCGCACAGCCACCGAGGACAGCCGCCGCAATGGCGATCAGTGGCAGCTCCGTTTGTAGGACGGGACGAGCCGATCCGAACCGCGCAACGTGCATAAGCGCTGCGAACGCCGCTGCGGCACCTGTGAGCGTGAACGCGATGATACGTGTTCGAGTGACCTTGATCCCTCGCGCTCGTGCGGTGTCGCGATCGCTACCGACGGCGTACAAGTGATTGCCGAACGACGTCCGGTGGACCAGGTACCACGCACCGATCAGCACGAGGAACAACCAAACGATCATCAGCTCAAAGTTGTAGCCGAGATTGTAGCTGAATATCTGTAGGACTCCGGGATCACTCTCCAGCCTGAGCCCTCCCGAATCGAACAGGAGGAGGAGTAGTCCTCGAATAGTGAACCAACCCCCAAGCGTGATGATAAACGAGTGAATGCCGGTAAATGTGACGAGCACACCGTTCGAGAAGCCGATAAAGCTCCCTAATAGGATGGTAAGGAGCATCCCCACAATCGGGTCGATCCCGAAATTAATGACCTCGATGAAGAACATGGCCGAGAACGCGTAGTTAGCGCCGACGGTCATGTCGAAGTCGCCACCGATCATCAACAGTGCGACCAAGATCGCCACCGGACCGATCAGGGCCGTCTGGCGAAACACGGTCCCCCAAATTCCAGGCTGTGTCATCGTCCCCGGATTTAGGGCCACGAACAGGGCAACAACGGCTAGCCAAGTGAATACCGCTGCTAGTTCAGGGAATCGTATCAGGCTCTGAATGAAAGGATTGGTTATTCTATCGATAGTCTCCGGTCTTGTTCCCAAGCTCATGAAAAGGTATGCGAGGGTCAATCACATAAATGTTGTCCACAAGTGCCACGATCGCATGCGGCGTAATGAATTGCCGTTATCTGAAACATACGGCCGTTCTGCGGGGTGTAGTAGCCTTTCGGTTCGTCCGGCCTCAAGTCAAGGAGTCGGCTTCCAAGTTGCGTGTACCGGACAAATTTGTTGCTCTCAGTAATCGAAATTACTCGAAATCGTTGGAGTCCGGTGGAGTTCCGCCGTCGGCATAGTACTCCGCAAGCGTGCGCTAGCTGGTACTGGATTGGCCTATCTCAGAGCGAAACCCGTTTCCCGGTCTTGTCGCTACGTCGAATCGCGTCGACAACTCGTTGCGTTTGGAAAGCCGTCTTGAAGCTCGGCTCGAACGATGTTGCTCCGTCGACAGCCCGAAGGAATTCATGATTCTCGTGGATGACAGTATGTTCCCACCCAATACTGTGTCCCGCCGGCCACCACGCATCCATATATGGATCCTCATCCCGCGTAACGTTGATCGTCTGGAAGCCATAGTCGTCCTCAAACTGGACCTGCAGTTCGTTCAGTCGCTCGCAATCGAATTGGATCGCGCCATTGGAGCCGATGAGTTCAACAGCGTTGGTATTCTTGTGTCCGACAGCTATTCGCGACCCTTCGAGCATTCCCTGCGTCCCAGACTGGAAAGAGAAGTGAACGGTGTAGATATCGTCGTTCGTTACTGCTCGTCGTTCATCGCTTTCGGGAACGGAGCGCTCCTCGATCTCGGTTGCTAGACGGCCACTAACGTCAGCAATGTCGCCGACCAGCCACTGTGCCAGATCGATCGTGTGCGATCCCTGATCGCCGACCGCACCGGCACCCGCGACATCATCGTTGTTGCGCCAGAGCCAGGGTCCGTCTTCATCAGCTTGCCAGTCCTGAAGGAACTGACCGCGGAAATATCTGAGTTCCCCGAGCGCACCCTTATCGACGAGTTGTTTTGCCAGCTGAAGCGCCGGCACATACCGGTAGTTGTAGGCACATCCAGCAACGGCATCCGACAATCGAGCGGCCTCCACCATCCGCTCAGCCCCCTCAAGCGAGCGCGCGAGCGGCTTCTCACAGAGCACATGAACTCCGGCGGCCAGCGCTTCGATGGTCGGCTCCGGGTGAAGGTGAGTCGGTGCGAGATTGTACAATACGTCCACCGACTCGACGGCATCTTCCCAATCGGTCGTCGTCCGGTCGAATCCGAGTCGATCAGCGGCGTCCGTCAGCGCCTTTTTTTCCCGGCCGACAATAATCGACCGATTGACTTGTGGTGTTTCAGGGAAGAACATCGGGAGACGGGCCAACGCGTTCGCATGGGCAGTTCCCATGAATCCGTATCCGATGAATCCGACATCGAGCGTCATCAATTCGATCCTCGCTGCCGGGGTGCCCAATCGATGTTGCGCTGTTCGCTCCGTCTGGAACCCGTTTCGATAGTCATTGATTGTGTAGTAGCCATCGACACTTCGAGTATCCCTCGGTCCGGCTATAAAAATTTGGGAGGGAAATATTGATCGAACGAACGTTGCGAGCTACTCAGTTGCGGCGATCTACAATCCACATACCGGTCCCGACTCACCGTCGGTCGGTAAGCGCCATCAGGACGTCAACATTCTTCTTAGCATGAATGAGTGGTGGCTCTGTTTGATTCTCGATCTCAACAGTGATGTGTCCGTCGTAGCCGATGTCTCGTAGCGTCCGGTAGATGTCCTCAAAGTCAAGGACCCCTTCTCCAAGGTCCGTAAACGCACGGAAATAATTGATGACGTTATCGAGATGGTACGATTCCGAGGAGAGCGCAGTCGCGTGGTCGTCAAACTCCGCCGGCGGATCAACGTCTTTGAAGTGGATATAGGCGATATCGTCTGCGAACCGCTTGATGCCCTTAACGACAGAGCCGTATGGGTAGTAGTGGGCCGTATCGAACAGCAGTTCGAAGTTCTCTGGGCTGTGCTCCAGCCAGTACTCAATCTCGTCCGGTTGTTCGATCATTGTCGCGCCGTGGTGATGGAGGAGAGGAGTGACACCAGCCTTAGCGGCGGCCGCGCCGATCTCTTCAAGCCACTGAGAGAGGGTTCCATCGTCCTCGCGGTGCCGCTCCGGTGGCAGGAAGCCATAGTACGACGCACCGACCTCACCCGCGAGGGTCGCACTATCGCAGATTCGTTCGACAGCAGCCTCATCGACTGGCCACTCGGTCATCATGCAGTACATCTGGAGATCATACTCTTCAAGCCAAGTGCGGATCGTTTCTGGGCCGACATGTTCTACCTTCTCGGCGCCAATTTCGACTCCATCGTACTGGCAGGCACTGATATCACTAATACCCGTACGGATCGATTCCTCATCGTACATCATTGTTGTGTAGCCAATACCCATGGATTGTCAATGAGAGAGTGGTGATAAATAGATTTGGGTGTTCAGTTTGCCGGTTACGTAGCCATCGACAGCTGAAAATAAAAATGGTGGCGTGAAAGGGCTCTCATGAGCGATCCGGAACGGTTAGGGTACTGTATCACAATGTCACGAATGGAATTCACATATCGACCGATTCAAAAATAACCGACCAAAGGATACAATACGAGATAATGGTACACACATCGATCTGCCTAGAGATGATTTATGAGGACGAACCGTTCGTTGACCGCATTGACCGTGTTGCAGACCATGGCTTCGACACCGTCGAGTTTTGGTCGTGGCACAACAAGGACCTCAATGCGATCAAAACGCGATTAGATGAGCAAGGGGTTTCTCTTGCCGCGATGGGATCGAGGTCCGAAGCTGAAGCGAACCCCGAAGAAATGACCCGAGCATTGACCAATCCAGAAACACGGGCGGAGGCCGTTGAGGATATTGAACGGTCGATTGAAACAGCAAGCCGACTCAACTGTTCGAATCTGATTGTCAGTGTCGGGCCAAATGGGCCCTATACGCGCGGGGAAATGTATGAGAGCATCATTAAAGGTCTTCGAGAAGTCGCCCCAGCCGCCGAATCCGCTGATGTCACGTTGGTGATTGAGCCGCTTAACACCTTAGTCGATCATGAAGGCTACTTCTTGAGTGAATCGAGCACGGGTTGTGACATCGTGCGCGACGTCAATAGTCCTGCAGTCAAGTTACTTTTCGATATCTATCACCAGCAGATTACGGAGGGAAACATCATCAATAACATTACGTCTAATCTGAATCAGATAGCTCACATCCACGCTGCCGATGTTCCAGGACGTCATGAGCCAGGAACAGGAGAACTCAATTATCGGAATGTTTTCACCGTGCTCGACGATGCCGGATTTAATGGATCCGTTGGATTCGAGTTCAGCCCAGCAGACAATGCGGAGCAAGCGTTGACTTCAATCGCTGCACTTTCAGAGTCGCGATAGCATCACCATCCACTGAGTCGCCAGGACAAAGGTACACATATCCTCTGTTCAACAACCCATTCCAAGAGCTTAAGAACATAATCCTTACACCACACGTTGCGTGGTTCTCTCATGGAGCAAACGCAGAACGACGGTGAGTGGCGGCTTACGATGCTCGTCAAGTGCTTGCAGGGGAAAAGCCAGAAATCCAGTAAACCAACCATGATAGATGCGAAAATAGTTAGAAGATTGTCTCAGCTTCACGAATCAGTGAGATACTGCAATAGTTAGTGTGTTTATCGCTGTGTGCAGTGACTTTAAATAGCGCAATATCATATATCCGATCGAAATGGGAACCGTTAGCTTTGATTTTCAGAACGAGACGGTTATAGTCACAGGCGGTAGCTCTGGTATTGGACGTGCCATTGCACTCCGTTTCGGGCGTGCGGGGGCAACAGTTATTAACGCAGATATCCGGTCCGATCCGAAGGATAAGGACGAGACACAGCCGACTCACCAAAAAATCAAAAACGAAGGCGGTACAGCTGAATTCGTTGAAACCGACGTTTCAGAGCCAGATGAGCTCCGGAACGTTATTGGCCAGGCACGGGAGTACGATAGCGTCGATATAATGGTAAATAACGCAGGGTGGTTTACTCGTGCGCCATTTTTAGATGTCGATTCTAGCGAATTCCGGAAAATTCATGAAATCAACACAGCAGGAGTCTTCTTCGGATGCCAGGTTGCCGCACAAGAGATGATCAAGCACGGATCCGGTGGATCGATCATTAATACAGCATCGATCAGTTCGACGCATGCACAGACTGACCAAGCACCGTATGATTCAACAAAGGCAGCAATCCAAATGCTCACTAAAAACGCCGCCTTGGAATTTGCCGATCACGGTATCAGGGTCAATGCCATTGCACCAGGTCACATCGCAACCGAGTTTGGATCAGGGGCCGAAAAGAAAGAGGAGTCAGTAGAGGCCGGAGATCTTACCAAGAGTATCCCTCTAAACCGACCGGGATATCCAGAAGATCTCGATGGGACTGTGTTGTTTCTTGCATCCGACAATGCGGAATACATTACTGGCGAAACAGTTTATATCGATGGAGGATGGCAGACATATTGATCTTGGTATAGGCTTGTTTGGCTCTGTTGAAACCCTCTTCACGTCTTGCGATTCGCTAAGGAGCTAGTTTTCAGTCGGATCCGCGAAACCCGGTGGAAAGAGTAACTCTTCTCAATGTCATCCCTGAAGGATTTCAACGGAGCCGCTTGTTTCATTATTGGCTGTCCAAACTCACCGATTGAAGTCCTTGTCCTGTATACATTCAAACGCCTTACTGGGAACCAACCAAAATCGTACTAGGCCCTTTCCATTCTTTTCCCACCCTTGTTTGTATGTCACAAACGGTTCAGTCACTGGTGGAATTAGCTATAGACCAGCGTGTCAGACCGCATTGGACTTTCCAGCCTGGCTCTGTATGGATCACGAATAATGACTTGGCTGGAAGCGAGTTGTCTCTCTGTCTTTGTGGTTTACTCTTGATTGTTATCATCGATGAGATCTTTGACAAGTACTATACCACCAGGAGCTGGATCACGATTCGACTCGTAAAGTATAGTGAACAAATGTATATTTGGACCAAGTATAGTTCCTCATACAGCTATATTTGAGTGCTTCAAACGGCGTTGGTGATTTCGCTGTCAATACGGAAGCACCTAAATTCCGATGATTCTACTCAAATTCCCCAAATATAGTTCCGACACTCCCCTACTCGGACGGTACGCTATATTTTGTGATAGCGGCACAGAGGCCTATTACAATAGTACTTCCGTAATACATACAGTATGCTTGTTTCACTGATGGTTCATTAATAAACGATGTATGATCAGAATAGGTGCTCTGCTATACAATAGTACAATCGTAAATAGTATGTGCCACTCCTGATGGCACAGTTATATGGTTCATTCTGCCTTTATTCGTGATGTGTTTGTTTTATATTCTACACAACATAGTTTGCGTCTTCCAAACTCTCGTTCAGTTAAATATCAATGAACAATAACGGTTGGGAGGGTTAGCTATGATGATAATTGGCGCGGCCTAGTTTAGCACCTCCGGTAGCGGTTGGTTATTGAGTGACTGGTGCGGTCGCTGTGTGTTATAGTAGTGGACAAACTGTTCAAGCCATTCCCTGGCGCTCGCCCGACTGCCCACCCACGAGGTATGGAAACGATCGACTCGGATTTTGAGGGTGTGAAACCACTTTTCGATGTGGTTTCGATCAACGTAATTGAGATAGCCGCCCAATCTTAATCGGGAGAAAGCAGTTAGATAGCCAGCACCATCGACAAGAAACTCTGCGTCGGAGAGATCGTATTTCTCGTCGAGTCGATGTAGAAACGCAGCTGGCGGATCGGTGCCATGCCGACCAAACAACGCGACATTGAGAATCAGCTTCGTTTCGGTGTCTATTGCAGTGTACAACCAAGACCACTCTCCATTGATCTTGACAGCGGTCTCGTCAACCGCGACCCGCTTCGGCTGCGCCTCAGGCGGGTCGCACCCGCTGTCAGCCAGCCGAGATACCCAGTTCCAGACCGCCCCGTGAGAGCGTTCAACGCCCAATTCAGCAAGAATCGTAGTTGTCTCTCGAAGCGAACGACCAGTTTTGTGAAGCCGGATGGCGAACGCCCTGACGGGTGTCGCCGTCCGTTCGTTCTCCCAAGATTCTTCTAAATCCGCGTCGTGGCTCTCGCCGAGCAGGTCTACGAGCATTTGATCCAACGAACTCAACGACCTGCTCGTTCCTCAAACTGGCTCAACTAGACAGTGCCTGTACGCTGATCACGTAGCCGCTGTGCAACCAGATTCACACCATACTTTAATGACTACTATATTCATAACCAGATATCCACTAAAGTCAGTCACCAGGTGTAGTGTTCGGGATAGTAACTCTGCACAGGAGATTCAATCGCATAGCGGCCTTGTTCTGAACTAAATGGAGAGTTGCGACTCTCAAACAAAGCATTCTCAATACGTTGATTTCGATAGCTAGGTTGGCCAGAGGAACTACCAAAATCGGGTACCATAGACTAGTGCGACCGTTCTCGGACCGTTCTTTCGTTCTTTAAAGTGGATATGTGGATCTCGCCTTCGAATACCACCTGGACACGTACAAGGACACAACCTCGTTCGTTAAAAACCAGGCACACAACACGAGCACGATCAGTTCCACCTTAGGACCTCGGCAGCTCTGTACAACCGCTGGACGTCCGCGCTCGAGGGCGGCTGGGCATCTCTCTCCTCGCAAATCTAGTTGTACTCCTTGCTGATTCTCGGGGTTGGATTGAACGTGGCAATTGCCCGACGCTCGAGATGGCTGTAGAACTGGTCGACATCGCCCCGATAGCGTGCTTCGAGGCGTCAGTCCCAAGATCGGCATCGAGATTGTCGAACGCTGCAAGGACGCAATGAATCTCGGCAGTCCGTTCGGAATCGTCGACGACGCGGTCCACGAGGTTGGCCTGGTCGAGGAGTTCGTCATAGAGTTGCGCGTAGGTCGCGAATCGTGAGCGTTTCGTCGCGACTGTAGTGTCCGCGAGACCTTGTTGGCACTCAAGCACTCGGATAAACGACTCCAACTCATCAATAACAGTTTCGTCATCGGTATCCCACGGATACCCCTCTTTAGGCTCCTCGACGTTCTCCACTAACTCGAGAAATTCGGAGAGAGTCATTTCATGGTGCCCTCGAGGCATGTAAGTGAGTCCACCGTAGCCAAAATCGAGCAAATCCTGATAGTGGGTTTGTCATCAAATTATGACCAGCATGTTACAGTCGAACTCGATTTCGGTGTTCCAGAATTCACGGAGTTCCTCGAGAGATTTGTGCGACCACTGGATCTGCTCACTACTCACGCGCGATCGCCTCGAATAACCCGTTTTCTCCGGCTTGTGGTGATTCTAAGAGTACCATTTTCGTACGGTTCGTTACTCATGACACTCACTAAAAACTATCGCATATTTGGTTGTCGCAGATTCGACAACCAAAATACACAGAATAGGCAGGACATGTGTGTAGAACCGTCGTAAATCGCATGTGGCTATACGAATTCAAATGCGTATTCTCATAGATGTGGTTCGACCGGAACGAGCGGCTGACGTGTTCTAACTGCCGGACAGAGTGGTGAGAAAGAATACGAATAAGTTACACTGTCGAACGCGTTTTTAATTTCATACATTGACACGAGCTCTCGACAAACACCTAGACTTACACTGATCGATCTAGTAAGGCGGCCTAGGATCTCAACTATGCTCCACCAACAGCTCAGCAATAAGCACGTCCTCTCGGTAAGAAGTCTGTCGTTCTTGTCTTTATGAGATGATCGACTCAAAGTCGTCAGCCTAGTCGTACTCGCTTCGATGCTCAAGTGACGATCGACCCGTCCGTATGGTCTCGTACAGGTCGGACCGTTCGGCTGGTCCGATCTTACAAACGAGGCCATAGTGCTCAAGCACTGGCAGTATTGTATTAATATTCTGTCTGGGTTTGTTGGTATCCATGAAGCCAAATCCAGATTTGGTTTTCAGAACTGTTTGGTTAGCAGTAGATACGAAGGTTGAGTGGAATAAGCTGGCGCCTGCCGAGCGATGTTCTTCTTAGGTTCTCTTATTCATGCAGCCAGTGGATCAAAGAATCAATGAGTCAGTGGTTACCAAAGATCAATGAGGTGGGGCGTTTTAGAGGGTGAGGGAATATGAACAGCAAATTTCGTAGTCCATGAATCATGGACTCAGTGAATCACAGAGATGAGGAGTGGATGGGCAGAACCTCTGTGTATAGTGGGACACGGCATCATTTAATCAGTAATTCATGGAATCATTGATTTTCAAATAGTGGACTAATGAAGCAAGGAATCAATGAGTCAATGAATCCCTGAACCAAATCTCGAAAGAGGTGAGAAGCAGAGTCCTCGGTCAGTAATTCAATGATTCATGGATTCACAAATCACAGATTGTTTGAATCAGTGAGTCAATGAACCATGAAAATACAGATAGAGAGGTCAGTTCGTTATCTATAAAAGAGCCCACAAAGCGAGTGAGTTCAATAATTCAAGGATTCTTTGATTCTAAGCCAGCTGGTCAATTCTCCTGGTTATTTGGGGAAGAGAGTGTGAAGGCAGCAAATCAGAGTTAGAACTCAGTATGGAACGTCTGACGTAAATTTATGAGTCTTTGATTCAATGATTGGAACATGTCCGACTCACCGCGTGGATGGGGTGTCACACCGTCAACCAGCATTCCCACGGTTGCCTTTGGAAATCAGAAAGGTGGGACTGGAAAGACAACAGCGACAATAAACAGTGCGGCGGCACTGGCCTCGCGAGGCCACGACGTCCTTGCGATCGACATGGATCCACAAGCCGACATGACAAAAGGGCTTGGGCTCGGTCCAGGAGATGATAACGACGCATCCAACCCAAAGAATGACCTTCCGAACAAGCTCGTCACCGACGACGGAAATCTCCTCGATGTTCTCGTGGACAATCCCCGAACCCACGACACGGCACTTTCAGAGATCGTGATTCATACCAATGAGTACGAACATCTGAACTATGACCTCGTTCCGAGTCACAAGGACATGGGACTGGCACGGGACTGGATGGATGACGCTAGTGCCCGCCTCTCGTTGAAAGTTGCTCTTGAAGAGCTAATTGACGAGGGTTATGATTACGACTTCATTTTGATCGATTGTCCACCAGATCTTTCAGTTCTAACGGACGCAGCGTTTATCGCGGCTCAGAACGTCTTCCTTGCCGCACAAACCCAGGCAACATCACGAGATGCTCTCGACGACCTGTGGGACCAGCTGGAGTCCATTGAGAACAGCCAACAGATCGAGATTGCGATCGTAGGGCTGCTCGCGAATATGTACCGGGACGATGGACAGTCGAAAAAATTCCTGAACGCATTCGATGAGTCATTTGCATCAATGGCACCCATTTTCAAACTCCCTATGCGGGTAGCAATACAGCGCGCATGGGACAATGGCTGCGATATTTTCGAGTGGGAGGACCCGAACGACCAACAAGTAGAGCGTGAGCTCTTCTTGGAGATTGCAGAGACGATGGAACGAGCATTCGACAAAACGCAGGTGAAGGTGTAAACATGCCCCGAGGAATGGACGAGCGATTCGAGAATCCGTCGGACGAAGCGGAAGACCAGGAGCCGGCAACTGACGACCAGACCACAGAAACAACATCGGAAGCGAAAGCACGAGACCGCGAAACGACGGCGGCAGCCAAGGAACCGACCCCTACAAGTAATAGCGAATCATCGGCCAAGAAGACAGAAACAACAGAGGATGAGCCGCTAAATATCCGAGAGGATTGGGATTCAGCCACATTGTATGTTGAGCCGGAACAGAGCGAGGACATCGAGGTTACATTTACTCGGCTGAAAAAACAGTTGAAGCGGGAAGGTATTATACTCGAGAAGAACAAACATTTCTACCGCGCAGTTTTCGAAATCGCGTTCGATGAGCATCGCGAAGAGACCAAAGAAAAAATTCGTGAATTAGCGAAGCAAGACAGGGATCAGTGATTCAATGAGTCAGTGAATCGGTGGATCGCTGAGCTAAGCTCTCCAGAAGACAATGAGGGCGAGAGTCGCTCTCAGAACATTATAATACCTGTTTCGTAAGTCAGCTGGATTCTGCTTGCACCCCCTTTGGTGGTCTTCGTAATCTCACCAATGGCCGAGAGTCCGGCTCGAGAGAGATACCAGTGAGTTTCCCAGGAGAGCGTCGAATTTGGGTTTCGAGAAATAGTAAT
This sequence comes from Natronococcus roseus, assembly GCF_043677095.1. NCBI lineage: Archaea > Methanobacteriati > Methanobacteriota > Halobacteria > Halobacteriales > Natrialbaceae > Natronococcus > Natronococcus roseus. The sequence continues at coordinate 12,254 of NZ_JBHLJR010000009.1, read as the reverse complement.
AGATGAGCACCTATCGATAGAGAACGTCCCACTATATTTGAGACCAACCAGGAGGAGAAGTCACGTTCCCGGAAAGTTACCCCACCCCCTCCCCCCGTCATCGATGTGTAAACCAGTGCAGGTGGGTGGGGGACAAGATACGACGACCACGAAAAACAGCAGAAAACACGCTGTACATGAGAGAGATGGTCTCAAACACACTAATAACAGTCTGATCTACGGCCATCTCTAGCTTGGAAAGTTTTATATAGGAATATTAATAACAGTAACCGTAATAGGTCTAGCCACAAGAGTTGAGAGACTTGTCTCCAACGAATAGGCCACTTCCTTTCTCAAGTGTCTGTTTGTGCTGGTATCCCTGTTCTCATGCTCTCTCCCTCTAATCTAAATGCTTTCATCAGCTTTCAGCCTCCCCTCATCCTGAGATTTACACATCGATGACGGGGGGAGGGTGTCCAGAGAACTTGAGGTGACCCTTTCGCTACCTCGAGGAGATCGGACGAGCAATAATTCTGAGTCAGGAATGAAGAACGCGAGTACTTACACATCGAACACGGGGGGTGTGTTCGGGAACGGCCTGACTGACTGATACAAATTCATTGGTTATGAAATTCCCTCAGCTGGGAGTTGACAACGGTCTGTAGGAGTTCTTCTTGATTGGCTATTGGCTCTAATCGAGTGTCGTCAACAATTCTCTTCATCATCGCTTCAGGATCTCCTGTGAAAGTAAACTCCATATACATTCCGCCACCTCGTCCTCGACTTTTTCGTGAGCTCGAAATAAGTCCATACGTAGAGAGCTCTTTCACGTACTTTACGTAGGTCTCACGTGTCATTTGGTCAGCATCCAGCTCATCAGTGATCCACCGATAAACATTGAATCCGACTGGACTTGGTACAGAACTTCGTGAACGATTCGAGTGACAGGCGACTGCAGCAGTCGCGTACAGTGAGATCTTCTTCTGAGTCGTCAACCCCTCTACAAGCTTCAATGAACGATCTTTATCGATTTCTTCCTGGGACTCACGTACGTGTCTCTCGGTAACTTTTCCGTCACCCCATTCATCTGCGAGATCGCCGGCACCACGGAACAGATCAATTGCTTTCCGAGCGTCTCCGTGGCTCTGTGCTGCAAATGCCGCCACGAGCGGGATTACATCACTTGTGAGTGCATCTTGTCGAAATGCATCACGACGATTCTCGAGAATTTCGCGCAACTGCGTGGCATCGTAATCGGGAAAGTAGACGTCTCGCGGATTAAATGAGCTCTCGGCACGGCCGTCGATATCCTCCATGAACTTTGGATCGTTCGTCAGCGCTGCAACCGACACACGTCCTTCAATCTCATTCGTGTTACTCGCTCGTGACAACTGGTAGAGCAGTTTTGAGTAAGCAGGCTCATCGTTTGCCCGTCGACCAACCAGCAGATCAATCTCATCGAGAATAAAAATGACCGAATCATAATGCTCGTTGATGAGTTTATATAGACGCCGGTACTTGCGCTTCGTTGAGACACCCGTTTCCGGAACCCCGATTTCCGCATTGACGTCTTTCGCAACAGTCTGTACGAGTTCGTAAACTGCTTGATCAAGGGTATTAATAGGTTGACAATTTATATTAATCACACCGAAGCGCTCGCCTTTCGATTGGCAGAGTTCGATGATCTGTTGTGTAACAGCCCCGATGATGAGTGACTTTCCTGTTCCAGCAGGACCATATAACAACATATTCGGGGGGCGATTTCCCTGCAGGGTCGGCTTCAGAAATGAGACAACGGACTTGAGCTGATCGTCACGACCGACTATTCGCTCCTCGTCAATGATGGTGTCTGGCTCGACGAGATCTCGATTGACGAAAACTGATGCCTCTTCATCGTCATCGAGCATATCCCGAATCGACTGTTGAGAGCTGTCGTCACTAGACACCTCATTCTGATCTTGGACCGTATCTGCGACAGTGTTCTTTCGAGCGGCTTCTATTTGATCTGCGTTGGCTTCAGAGTGAGTATCTTCACTAAGAGTAGATTGGTTTATTTCATTCTGATCACTATTGGGCATACGGTCCCTGTACGCTGGAGCATCAAAAAGATAACCCCCGTCGATGTTTATCCGAGGCGTACAGGAAGTATGTCGCTTGTACAACCCAGTTCTCTGATTTCTACGACTGAACCACCTCCGAAGTATATCGGAGAGGGGCCCCCGTTATCGATGTGTAAAGATGGAAATTGCCAAAACTGAGTATCTGCTTTTCAATGCCGTTCTGTCACCCCCCGTCCTCGAAGTGCAAGCCACGCGTCTGACACCCCGACATCGAAGTGTAAATTCAGAGTCCCACTCCCCCTCCCCCCGTCATCGATGTGAAAATAGTGCTTGTTTCGTTCCTTCTTTTATACAGCAGTTCGCGAGTTGGAGGCCGGACTCGAGCGTGGCTTTGCGACTCCCTGAAATCGTCTCAAACACCCATACAGCGACCCGTTACGAATCTAATTCTGATTGGGTCTGTTTGTTTCTCACTATGGGCAGAAACACTCGTAAACTGGTGTGCCTAGCCGTTGTTTCGAGGTAGTCTATTTGATGGACACATAGTGTAGAGCAACAACAGAGCTTCTCTCCGCTAGTTTATTCGTGTATTTCGTCGGTGTCTCCAGGAACAATTGTAAAGTCAAGCGTTCGGAAATCAGAGTCAAACGCAAAAAGGTGTTCTATGTCGTATTCATTAGCGAGAACAGCGCTCGAGTGATCAACAAACGAAATCTGTTGGTCATCATAGCGAGCGAATTCTTTGCAGGTTCGATCGAAGGCACCAGCATCAACTGGTAGAACAGTAAAACTCTCTGACTCCCGAATAGCGCTCAGTGCACGAACGGCGTCACCGTGACCAACCCATCGGAGCAAGAGGGTAGCAAGCTCCGAGAGAACATAGCGACTGGTGTAGAGTGGCCGGTACGTGTATTTTCCCGACCGTATTCCGTCGAACAACTCAACGGCTTGTTCGTGGTTTTCGTCATCAGGCTTGAATCGAGCATAAAACGCACCAGTATCGATGAACAGGGCTGTCGCACCAGGGCTACTCATTCGTCGCTCTCTGGTTCACCATAGAGATATTCGTCCACATTCGACGAAACATCTGTTGGCCCGCCTGCGGCTACGGGCTCGGCGTCCCAAAATGGGTCATCAGGATTGATTTCTTGCTTTTCGGTAGGCTCATCTGGAAGCCACCATACTACGGACCGACCACCTACCTTTTTTCGGCGGACATCCCCACGCTCATGGAGCGTATTGAGCTTATTGAGGATTGCTCTGTTCGAGATGCCCAACTCCGTACTGAGTTCTGTCGCAGTCATGGGCTCACTGGTCCGCCGGAGAATTCCGAGGATGTCCTCAAGCGTGACCTGTGTCACAAATTTCCCGCGATCGTCACGTTCATTGCTCATGTCTCAGGGTACGTCGCCGATCCTCTTAAACCCTATTCACTCGTGTGAACCGGGACTCAGCAACTCCAGTTCACACGTATGAACCGGAAGAGCTGATTGGCGCTCGAGAGCGTTCTAGCATCGTCTGAGAGAACACTCGGATAGAAGACAGAGAACAACAGGGGATAATTAAATCTCAGTTACTGTCGCGTGCTCTTCCTCGAGTGCTTGCGCGTCCTCCTCAAGTAGTGCAACAGTAAGATACGGCGCGTACGACTCGAAGTACTCCACAACGGTTACGATGCGTTCGGAATCAATTGCCTCGAGCGAATCCAGCAGCATGAACGGAACCGTCTCGTAGACGTCGTGAACCAGATATCCTGCAAGCGCAAAGACAAGCCCAGTAACTTCACGCTCGCTTTCGCTGAGGTGGTTGATCGAATCTTCGTAGGCTGCCCCCTCCTCAGTACTGCGGACGATCTTGAGATCGAACGACGATTTCGTTACCTTGCGTCGGCCTTCGCGAACGTCGCGTGTGGTCTGATCGATCCAGATCCGCTCGAGATTACTGTACTCGAGAATCTCCAAGAGGCTCTCCATGTGCTCGTTGAACTCTTCGACCGCACTGTCTTCGATTTGATCGATACGGGTTCGAAGATCGGCTAACGCTTCGGTTGTCTTTTCACGACGATCCTGAAGCCCCTCGCGGTCGTCGAGTCGTTCTTCGATTGACGTGATTTTGTCTTCGACATCATCGCGCTCGCTTTCCTTTCGTTCGATCTCGAACTCGAGCTGGTTGACTTCCCGGTGTTGTTCGAGAATGTCTTCGGAGTCGTCGGTCTCGAGGTTATCGATCTCAGCCTCGAGTTCAGTAATCTCCTCTGTGAAGGCCTCCCGATCGTCCGTGAGATCTTCGATGCGGTTACGCCGGCGCTCGATTTCCTCGTCGATCGACTCGAGACGGCGATTGGCTCGCTGATACTCGGAGCGATTCTCTTCGATTTCGTTAAGCGTCGCTCGTTTCTCCTCGAGTTCGTCATTGATCTCCGAACGCTCGTTGAGCCGCTCCTCGTATACAGACTGGAGCTGTTCGACTGTGGTTTCGATTTGGTCGGTGGCGACCGAGGAACCACAGGTCCAACACGTGACGTTCCCCGAATCGGCATCGGAGAGTAGCTGATCGGTAACGGGGCCGCCATTGTTGTCCGCCTCGTCACCAAGGAACTCTCCGGGATCCTCCAGCAGCTGTTCGTTGAATTGAACCGTCCGCTGAAGCTGCGAAATTTCTTCGTTGAGTTCGTTTTTCTCCGTCTGGAGCGTCTCGATTTCAGCTTCGAGACGATCGAGATTCGCTTCTCCACCTGTTTGCAGCTCCTCGAGGTTGGCTTCGACGTCCCCGTGCTCGTTTTCCAGTGCCTCGATGCTCTCGCGTTCGGTCTCGATCCGGTTGCGAACTCGTTCGAGTTCTGAGCGTGTGTCCCGAAGCTCATTGAGTTTCTCATCGAGTTCGGATTGCTCCTCGCGTCGGGTTTCGACGTCAGTATTCGCGGCCTCGAGTTCTTCCTCGGCAGTTTCGAGTTCGTCGCGGAGTTCTTCGATTTCGTCAATCAGTCGCGTTCGCTTGGCCTCGAGGTCCGGGAGTTGATTCTCGAGGTTATCGAGTTCGTCGAGTTCATTGTCGATCTGCTTCTTTCGTTGCTCGAGTTGTTGGATTTCAGCTTTGATCGCATCGGTATCGACCGGCCGCATGATCAGATCACGCAGGTCATCGCCACGGGCAACAGCTTGGCGAGCTTCGTTTGACTCGAGCAGGAACGCAAACAGATCCGCGATCTCCGGATCGTCGAGATATGGATCGCCTTCAGTAACGATCGTGCCGTTCCGTCGATAAAGCGTCTGCTGGTAGGTTTCCTCACCGAACTCGAGAACGGCTTGGCCCTCTTTGCTGTCTGCTTTGAGGCTTGCTTGATCGCTTCCGAGTGCCGCCATAATCCCCTGGAGCAGGGACGTCCGATTTGTTGCGTTGCGCCCGGAGAGAACGGTCACTCTCTGTTCGAACGATACCTCTGTTTCGTCGATGCCACCGATATTACTGACAGAGAGGCTCGCCTGCTCTGGAGGAGATTGTTCCGTAGCGTGCTGGCTTGTTCCCATAGGTGTAGACAATTGATCCGTAGGTAGGTATTTATTGGTTAGCCAGCGATATGATCCATATCAGCCTTTCTCTGTGATTTGGAGGGCGATTTTGGAGTCGACCTGAATCTACTCTGGATGGAAATCCGTCGGGCATCCCTGAGAGTATGGCGAATTAACCAACAATGCTAAGAAATGCCCCGCCGTTGGTTAACCAATAGATGGCCGATCCGCCGAAGTACATCCTCGAGGGCCTCGAGAAGCAGTCACCAGAGACACTCCGAGAGATTGCACAGATCACTACCGAGATGGCGGACGAAAAAGAGCGCCAGCTCGAAGCAGAACTCGAGGAACAGGAGGTTGCCGACCGGCCGAAGGATCTCGATCGCGACGATGCACCATCTAGAGCCACGTTGACTACGAAGAAAATCAACGGGAACCAGTACTACTACTGGCAGTGGCGAGAGGGAGAGAAAACCAAATCAGAGTATATTCGGCCGGTTGATCCAAAGCGATAGAGAAAGCTGTGAATTTTTGAGCCACTTGCGACCTCTAATAGGTTCTTGGATCGGCAGATTGCTCACGGTAGCGTTCGTACTTCCTTCTGCCCCACTCAATCAGCTCATCGTTCGAACTGAGTATCATAGCGACATGGTTCCCGTCCCCAACTTCATTGTACGCACCGATGGCTACCTTTCGATCGTCATAGAGTCCTATCCCAAGCGTGAGTGATTCTTCGAGACACCTCAGAGTATAGTTATCGCGCTTTGAATTATCCAGCAGATAGTGGAGACTGTCGTTCTGTACAATCTGCTTGCAGACAGTTCTATCAACGATCGGCTCTACCGTTAGTCCTAATCTGGTAATTTGGTAGTACGCTTTGAACAGAGTCGGTTGAAAGACGGAGGTTAGAATCCGAAAGTGGCGAGTACGAGGATCGCAGAGCTTGAGAGCGGCTTCAACTACGAGGCCCGGAGAAGCTGGCTCAGAGAATACAAGCTCTGCATCTGTGAGAGCATGTGCCGGGAAGTCTGTGAACTCTGTTGAGAGGCGTTGCAGAAACGGTGATTTGGCGATTATCTGTTTGCTTTGCTCGAGTAATCTCTGGTAGGCAGAGAGTGCCTTCTCACCCTTTGCTGTAAGACGATAACCTCTAGGCTGGGATTCACACCATCCACATTTTTCAAAGGTCTGAAATGTACGCCAAATCGTTGCACGGCCTGGTGAATTGGAGCTAGCGTTCGCAAACTCACAGGGTTCTGTCAGACCCGCTCTGAGCGACTGAAGAAATTGGAGTGGCCGAGGTGACCGAGAAAGGAAGGCGAGTTGATCCCGAGTGATTCTCTCGAGACAGTCCCTAACCAATTCGAGAGCAAACTTTCCGGCATACGTGAGGACGTGCTGTTGATCTTGATTCAGATTGACGAAGGCGCACTCTTGGAATTCAGAGAGATACTCCGATGCGGTTTTACGGGACACTAACCCTTGATCCGCTATTTTCGATGGGGTAACTGGTCCATCATTGATCATCTGCAAAATGTCAAAACGAGCCGAATCAATATACTTGATTATGTTTTTACGAATAACATCTTGACTTCCAGTTATTGGATTCACAACGACTTCCTCTTCTAATCCTGCACCTTTTTGCATCATATTCAATAACTTGGGCGATATTCCAAATTTTGATTTCCAGCGCCCACTATTGAAAGCAGCGATGAGGGCGGTTGACTTCGCCTCGCTTTTGGTTGAGGATGTGAAATTGTGATTATGTCGGTAGCGAAGAGTGCTCGTGGAGTAGTAGAACTTACTCGACCGGTAAATGCGGTTGTCGCCGGAGTACTGACCTTTACTGGAGCGTTTGTGGCCATAGGAAGCAATGTTATCGGCAGCGTCGGACCTGTTCTCCTCGCTGCTCTTGTCACTGTCCTGGCCACGGCCGCAGGAAATACCATCAATGACTATTTTGACATTGAGACTGACCAGATCAACAATCCTGACCGGCCGATCCCTCGAGGAGCAGTTGCTCCAAGTACTGCTCTCGGTTCGAGTATCGTCCTGTTTGTTGCAGCGGGCGCACTGGCACTCCTACTACCGCTCTTCGCCACTGCGATTGCCCTTCTGAATATCGTCCTTCTCGTCGCCTATACGGAGGTTTTCAAAGGAATGCCAGGAGTAGGGAACGCAGTAGTGGCATATCTTGGTGGGAGTACATTTCTCTTGGGAGGTGCAGCAGTTGGCGATATTGCTGTCCCTGGTGTCCTGTTTTTGTTAGCAGCGTTAGCGACCTTCAGCCGTGAAGTAATCAAAGACGTCGAAGACATGGAGGGAGACCAGCGGGAAGAGATTACTACCCTTCCTCTCGTTATTGGGGAGAAACGTTCGCTCACTCTTAGTACAGGCTTTCTCTGCCTCATGGCTGTTGTTACGCCGGTTCCCTATCTGCTGGGTATTTTGGGAATAGTCTATCTCGTTCTCATGATACCAGTGAATGGTGCGATACTGTATGCCGGATATCTTAGCTTCAGTGACCCCAAAGCGGGGCAGTCCGTCCTGAAATATGGCTCATTCCTTACTGCTGCGGCGTTCATTGTAGGCCGCGCGACTATGATATCCTAAAATCTCGACTGGAGTGACACTAATTAGATATCTTATCGGTGTTTCACAGGAGGTAACAGTGTAACCTCCGGTGAAATGATAACCCTCGCCGATAGATAAACTCAGTGGGAAGGCGATAAGCAAAGCTCGAGAACATCATAGCGTCGAAAGGGGAGAATCCCTAAGCAGTTCTTTCCTTTCGGCCAAGGTACAATAAGCTTTGTCCCGAAACCAGCGGCAGCACTGTCTCGATCAGTGCTGACCCGGTACTGCTTGAGCAGTTCTTTCGGGCGAACGCGATAGACTTTGGTACGGCGGTACCGACCGTCAGCGCTCAATTCGGAGACATGAATGTATATCCATCCACCAAGAGCAGCGGACGATCAGAAGGGTAGACTGCAGAACAGAACCGGCGATATGAACGAGGAGTGGCCCTTGGCAGTGGCTACTCGAGCACAGAACAGAGATCCGCAGGTCCAGCAATAATGTTCCTCGAGACCAGCCTTGCGAAACTCCCCGAGGAACTCGCCGTTGGAACCCAAGAATCTGCTCGCTGCCAGTGGTGTGACAGTGAGCTCAACGAGGGCGATGTCATCACTGTTTTGTTCTCCAAGATAGACGGTGTCGGTCATTGGGAGGTCCATCGGACCTACTGCACAGGGTGTGGCCCCTCGGCCATTGCGGACCCTGTGATTGGTTGCACGAAGTTGCTCGCCCAGTGCCGACTCGATATCCTCACTGACCTCGCAACACAGCCAACCGAACTGGTCGTACTTGAGCCCAAGTTGATCGACTTGAGCGAACCCATCGAGGGCCAGTCAGCTATTGGATCTGACGAGAATACAGATCAAGATACGAGCGCGGAGCCGTTGGCGTCGAGTTCAGACGGCGTTGAGGTCGAAACACTTCCACCTCATCTCGGGACCCCTGCTACTCACCGCCCAACGGTGACTGACTCCAGTGTTAGACTCGAGGACCAACTCGTCCCAAACGGCGGCGCTGAATAAACTAGCTCCTCGATGTCAGATACCCCGTCTGCGATCAACGAGCTTGGTGATTCCATTGGTTCCGGAGCTATCCTTGAATCACAGCTAACCGATTACAGCAGACACAGCGACACGTATCGTTTGCTCATCGACTTTTCACTTCACTTAGTTGGAATGTCTACTGAAGACACTACTACCGACAGCGACGACGCACAGTCTACGACCATCCAGATGTTGACCAAGGAACTTCGAGCACTCCGCTCGAGGGTTGAGGATCTCGAGACTGAAAACGAGGCGCTCAAGCGTCAGGTTGAAACACAGTTCGAACGGATCACCGACCTTGAGGACCGTATCGACAAGAACGACCAGACGCGGACGGACCTCGCAAAGAACGCTAGCAAAGCGAAAGCAGACGCTGAAGAAGCGAAGGAGATCGCTTGCTCTGCCAGTGCAAAGGCTTGTCAGGTCGAAGCTACGCTCGAGGAGAGCGAAAGTGACGACACCGCCAATGAGACATCACAACTACCTAGTGACGTCGAGCCCTCGACGAGTCCGCTGGATTTCTTCGCGAACTGTCGCCAGTACAAAGTGAAGAAACACTTTGTCGACGAGCGCAGCGAGCAGAACACGTACCGTGCGTTGCTCGTGGCAACACGCTGGGAAGAGTTCGCAACTAAACGGACCTCTGGAGACGGCGTTTTCTTCACCCGCGACAACGTGCGGCAAGCCCTGACTGCGATCATGGGTGAGCAGCCACACGGGACGACCATCACCCGAGTCTGGGAGTCGATGGTGGAGCTCGGTGGTTCTGACCTCGAGGAACGAACGCGGCGGATAAGTCCGAAGCAACCAGTCAAGGAAATTCTCTCGATGGAGCTCGAGACTGCGACTGGTTTGCTTGAGGATCGGTATTGCCATCTGGACCTTCTCGAGGAGGGTGTGGCGAGTGCTGGCGGTGTCACGCCTGTTGTGACCCAGCCACCAGCCGGAACCGTGTGAAAACGACGAGAGAATCTATAATAACATAGGAACACGGACACAGGCGGACTTGGTCGTCGGCTCTCCGGTCGACGACGCTGTCTCTTCTAGTGACAACCACGAAAAGAAACCTCCTTATCCAGAAGTAGTAACAGTATGAATTACATGGATTTGGTGGTCGGGCTTGTATTGCCTCTCACAACAGGTGTGACTAAACCTCGTCAACAAACCGGCTGTTGAGGACGTTCTGAAATTGTCCTCGACATTTTCAACCGGGTTGAGCTCAGGAGAGCTTATTGGGATATAAGGCCAATATAGTAGAAACCTTGATCCCTATAACCTCTAAATGGATTTGGTGACATATGGCAGACCCAAAGGATTCTATCGAGATCGAAAACGTGGTTGCATCATCCGGTATCGGACAAGAACTTGCTCTCGAGGGTCTCGCAATGGACCTTGAGGGAGCTGACTACGATCCCGAAAACTTCCCGGGACTCGTCTATCGTACCACTGATCCCAAATCCGCTGCCCTGATTTTCCGCTCGGGGAAGATCGTGTGCACTGGTGCAAAGAGCGTCGAGAACGTTCACGAGAGTCTGAGGATCGTGTTCGAAAAGCTCCGTAGTCTCGAGATCGAAGTTGAGGAAGACCCAGAGATTATCGTTCAAAACATTGTCAGCAGTGCTGACCTTGGCCGGAATCTTAATTTGAATGCGATCGCGATTGGACTTGGTCTCGAGAATATCGAGTATGAACCAGAGCAGTTTCCTGGGTTAGTGTATCGTCTTGACGATCCAGAAGTCGTTGCCCTGCTCTTTGGCTCTGGGAAACTGGTTGTGACTGGCGGGAAAGAAATTGACGATGCAAGAGAGGCTCTTGGCGTCATCGCCAATCGTCTCGAAGACCTTGGCCTGCTCGAGTAAGTTAGAGCCTCTCTATAACTGAAATGTTGTTGCTGCAGCTAATCTTGGTATAGAGCGCGTTATGCATAGGGCAAGCAGTTAACGAAGTAGCGATTGAATCCTCCGATAGCGGTCAAAGTCTGCGTGGTGAATATAGAGTCAATAAGTTGAATTATCGGTAGAAACAATCAGCGGTACCACCACCAAAACTGATATGCCAATTCGATTCATACACCCTTCAAATGCCTCTCTGCTCAAAATGCCGCGGAAGCGGCACAACCACCTCAACCCGGAAAAATAAAGGCAAAAAGAAGTGCGACAACTGTGGAAAGCGGTTCTAACATGCTACTGTGTTCCAAGTGACAAACACAAGCCAGCACTGTCGATAAAGTACTAATCAAACGACGCCGAAACGTGAAACAACTGCGGAACCACATTGTAGCCATGCCTCTATGTTCAGAATGTCGAGAGAAAGGAACCGTCACCATCGCAGCGAATCAGGAACAGAAAGAGGTTACCTGTGATAGCTGTGGAAAACAGTTCAAGCAATAACGCCATTGTGCCCTGATGGCAGAGCAAACAGAAGCAGAAACCGGAGAAACCGAGGAGGAGACCGAGTTACCTTCTACGAAAGAACTTACTCTTGAACAGGCCCGGCTCCGATATCAAGACGAAGAGAATCGTCGCTCAGCTGTTGAAGGAAAAATCGGGACCATCATCACCGTTGATGCTCTCATCATCTCTATCGGTAGTTTGTTCACCGAACGCGGACTATTCATTCTATTAAGCATGGGACTAGCCCTTCTCTCCGTCGGAGTCGGGCTGTGGACAATACGAACACGAGACTACAACCAGCCAGGAAAATCGATTGACGACTTCCTGCAGTATGAGGATTTACCAGTTGAGAATCAACGGAAGCAATTGCTATTTGATTATATTCTAGCAATCGAGGGAAACAAGGGCGCCGAAGATCCCGAAGAGAGGAAATTGGGGAATAAAATGAAGAATGACCGAAAGTATCTTTACTTCGATGTCTGTGTTGGATTGACCGGGCTGGCTCTAGCGTTGATACTGGTAAATCCCGTTATTGATTTTCTACATATGACTAGGTTTTTGTAACACTACTTCTCCCTGAGGGAGACTGTGTCTGGAAAAATAACAGCGTTGGATTCGCATCTGCATGTAACTCAACGACGCCGGAACCGAGCGGAGGGCTGATCCTCTAAGTATCGGCGTCGCTGTTCCATT
>NZ_JBHLJR010000008.1:0-147541 GCF_043677095.1 Natronococcus roseus | reverse complement strand
AATGGAACAGCGACGCCGATACTTAGAGGATCAGCCCTCCGCTCGGTTCCGGCGTCGTTGAGTTACATGCAGATGCGTATGGAACGTCTGGCGTTGAGTCTGCAGCCCTCCCCAACCACCGCCGGGTGGGGCTGAAAGGGGCTGGCGTTCTCGGGCGTTCCGACGAACCAAGCACGCGACTGCACGGAGCGCGCGCAGCGAGTCAGAACGCCCGAGAACGGCAGGAGCTTTCGCGGTGATACCGACAGGAGCAGACTCTGCTCGCACGAACACAGGGGATCACCACGCCCTCTCTAGCCGATTCGCTCGGTCGCGTCGCTCCCTCACTCATCCCTCGCACAGCATCGTCGACCGTCCTCACTGGCGTTCGGCCGGTCGAGAGCGCGCGCCACCGCAGATCGAGTGGATGGCCCGACATGATACGTAGTTCTCCTGTATGTAACGTGAGTTTCACGGCCTCTTCTGAATAAAGAACCGTGCTACGATCTACTGCTAACGGCAATAGGAGCGAGCGAGTGGTTCTGATCTATCCAGCAGCAGTTCGTGCCGGCATTCATATGCGAGTCATCCTATTGATTATATGAAGTGACCTGGGACGCACGACAAACAAATACCACAAAGGCTCATCGGTTCACCCTTGCAGTCTTTCCAATAGTCGCTCGTCGAGGGTTAGAAATTAAGGGGTTAGTTGATGTGGGGAGTCCATCCACACTCGGCGCAGTATCCTCAAACGCTCTGAGACCAGTCTGTCTTGGTTTGCGTGTTTTGTCGTCAATCATCGTCATCGCCTCCAGTGATCAGCCGGAAGTCGCTCTTTTTCTCAGACGCAGAGTACGTGAGTGATTTGCTCTGCTTCCATTGTGTCCACTGGATTGTTTAGAGCTGGGTCAGGATGTTCACCGAAAAGAACTAACTCACAGACACCGTATCACAAACGAGCCAACCTTTGGGCAAAAGATGACTGACGATCCAGATGTGGTTGATAACGAACTACAGCGCACGCAAATCGATGAATTCCTTGCGCAGAAACTCGACCGCGCAGGCTACGGCGGTATGGACATCGCTAAGACGCCCATGGGCACCCAGATCGTTCTCAAGGCCGAAAAGCCGGGAATGGTCATCGGCAAGGGCGGCAAGAACATCAGGAACGTCACGATGGCCCTCGAAGAGAAGTTCAACCTCGAGGATCCCCAGATCAACGTTCAGGAGGTCGACGAACCTGACCTCAACGCGCGGATCGTCGCGAATCGGCTGGCGGACGCCATCGAACGAGGATGGTACTTTCGGAAGGCCGGGCACACCACGATCGACCGGATCATGGAGTCGGGCGCGCTGGGCGCCGAGATCGTCCTATCGGGGGAGATCACGGGTGGCCGTTCGCGCGTCGAAAAATTCAAACGTGGCTACATTAAGCATAATGGCCAGCCCGATGAGGAAGTCGTTGACCACGGCCAGGCGACGGCCGTCATGAAGCTCGGGACGATCGGCGTCAACGTCAAGATCATCCCACCGGACGCCGAGTTACCCGGCACCTCCCAGGTTGAGGATGGAACCAACATATCCGGCCACAAAGAGGAAGTCGGGATTGACACGGGCGAACTCGGAGTTGGCGCCGAGGCCAGCGAATCTGCTGAGAACCTGGATCGGAATTCTGTTTTACGGAAGCACGCAGATTATTTTGCCCGTTTATATGCGCTGAACGAATTTTCACAAGATAGTTCCATACGAATGGATTCTGATATAAGATCACTACAACCTGAGCATCACAATATTGAACAGGATTATAAAACTATTCGAACAATCGTTAAAAGGGGAGAGGTTCCTGAAGATTTAGCAGAACATTTCGCAAAAGAATTAGCTCAAATAAAAATCAAAGAGACAAGCGAAAAAACCACCATACAGGACATAAATGAAGATGGTGTCATTGAATCAATGAAGCGCATGATTATGAGGGAAGTCTAGTTTGCTCTACTCTACACCTCTTTCAGCTAAGTATAACAGCCAAATCTCCGCTAACGTCCGTTTCTGTGAGTCATCAGGCTCCCCCTTTGGGACATTATATTCGTTGTCAACATGGTGATGGAAGCTACGATCTTTCTCAAAGACATCAGAGAGAAACATAGATTCAATGTACAATTCGATCTGTTCTTTGCCCACCGCTAATGTTTCGCTTTGTATGAGTTCTACAATTTGTTTATCGAGGAGTTCATACGTGAATTTGAAATCAGGGTCGTAATCATCACAGCACAACTTTTGATAAAGCGTTGACAGTTCCACACTGTCGCAGTCTACACCGCGACAGTCATACTTATAATCGCCCAGACGAAATTTGGACAGTTTTGTTTCTCTTGGGATAGTAATTAGACGCTCATTCCTCGATTCGAGGTGTTTACGTACTTCAGTCATCTTTAACCTGAGAGTTTATTCAGACAATCTTTCTGCCAGTCTAGTCTGTTAAAGAGGAGAATAATATAAAAAGAGTAGGTTACCACCATCCCGATCAGAGCTAGGGAAACCAATGCTATAGCGGATGATAACAGATTCGGCTCCCAATTTCCATAATCAATCCAATTGGTTAGTGTGCTAAGAGTAATTAAATTAGATATGAGTATGATCCAGAGACTAAAAACCATAGAAAGTATAGTTCTTCTAAACCAACTCAGCTCCGACTTGCTTCTTCCACGGTATCTCTCTGCTTCATAGAAGGAAACCATATGACTAATCGCAGCAGGAATAAATGCCAAGAGGGCAAGAGTTCCTGAGTAAATAATGTGGGAAATTTGGATCATTAACCAGATGTCGCGTAGCAGAGATAATAAAGATTATTGGAATCAAGTAATTCAAGATCTATTTCGATGTACAGCGGGGGCCAGGTAAAATAGGATATTCGACATTTGCTGAATCGATGATTCAGCACGGTTCGGCCGAAAGAAGCAAACGCAGCGCCTAAAATCCTCTCCGCACTCAACACGTCGCTCCTAATAGTTTCCAGTGGAATCAAATTCGGTTCCGTTACCTGCTTGCCTTGTACGTAACGACTGCCTCTCTTGAGTACAGTTGCGCTTGAGGCGAACACGCGTTACACAGATATGCTTGCGTACCACTGTGAGTGAAGCAGTAACAGTGTAGTTAGAAATTCTAACCAGTACTATTATCACTACTTGACAGCAACGCTTTAGGAAATGGTCATTAGATGTTATTCATTCGGTCATGCAAAATCAAAATGTTTTGTGAATGAAAAATGGTAAAGTACGGGTTAGAGCATGTTCTCGGTGTGCAAACGGGTTGCTATACTCCTGGTTGGGACATCTATACCTGTCTGAAAGTCCTACTTTTGGATAAGTAGGACAATTCGATTGAAACCTTACTCTGAACGAGAAGGAAAGCGGGTTTGGCTGGCATGTAAAGAGATAGAACAATTAATCGACCTTCGCCGGCACTACCTTGGCGAATTCAGCCCACGCATACTGGAAAGGGAGCGTCAGAAGGTGAGTTATCTTGCTGATGATAATCCGGTGGATGCTGATCCAGATTCGCATAACGTGACGCCGAGTTCGTCGGGTTCGTACAGTAGCGATTAGCCAGATATCTCGGTATTCAGACCGACGTAGACATCAACAAGTAGTGACTGCGAAATATCCCGTCCCTCGATAATTTCAACTCATCTAAAATGGATAACGTGAAAATTAACCAGGAGGTGTTCCTTGGTTCGAATATGGTGACCTGTGTTAACTGCGGTGAAGATTATCCGGCGGAGGAAGAGAACTGTCCCGAATGCGGCTCAGTGACATTGCAACTCACTGGAGCTAAAAAAGTCGCGTGTACAGATTGCGGTCACTATAATCCAACAAGGCGTTCAGACTGTGCTGACTGCGGAGCTTCGCTTCCCATCTGAAAGAACACACTTCGTACTACTAACCAGCACATTCATATTATCTGCAAGTCACTCAGTGGTATGTCAACTTGTGCGAACTGTGACAACGAATACCGTAATGAGAAGGGCAAGTGTCCCAAGTGCGGATCTAGTCGAACCGTCTTTGAGCAAGAAAAGAAGGTTTCTTGTACAGATTGTGGACATCAAAACGCGACGAGACGTTCGTCCTGCGCTGTCTGTGGAACTCCACTCCCAGTATTTTGATTGAATAATGTCCGACAATGATGTGGTATCGTTGTTAGACGCCCTGTTTTCTGTTCAACGTCTAACTCTCGCGTTGGTCGGGTTGATGATAATAGAGACCGGTATACTACTGTATTTTTTCAAGGACTATATGCTGGATTACCCCGGGGCAGGTGAATTGAACGCGCTCGGTACAGCTGAAGATTATGCCACAAAATCCCTCACCTTTGCATCACTCACTTTTGCCGGATTAACTTTCCTTCTAGCGCAGTTTTTCCAGGACGGAATTCAGTTGATTGAAGAGCCAGTGTTTTTGTTTACAGTCGGGTTTGGGTTATTCATTTTATCCTATAAGTTGGAAGTCTTTGCTGCGACACAGAGAATACGACTCTCTACCCAGCAGCGGTTGTTCAACTTCGGTGTTCTATTTGTCGTCTCGGGGCTCGTAGTCTTCTTCAGCAGGATCTCTACACAGTTGATGATTCCTGTCGCTATTATTGCTGTGTTGGTCTTTGGTCTGCACGTTGCAGAATTCATTGGTGATTATCGGAGTTATGGTGTCGAAGTGAAGAACGAGAAAAAAGATGAGAAGGAGCAGCGCAGCTTAGATGAGTTTTGACGTGTGTTCTCTCTTCGCCCCTATCAGTTGGTGTAGACCCAGCAGCCTTCGTGCCGGCATTCATATTGGATGCAGGGCAACTACTGATTGCGAGGTGACAAGGAACGCAACGGAATAATCAGACCTTCCACGACGGCGACTCATCGATTCATCGGTGCGGTGCAGTTCGGCCCCATTTTCCCTTGTGTAATAAGTTAGACAGGTGTTGGTAGCGGGCTGCTCGGTCTAGTGTTTATGTAACATTAATAAGAAACTATATGTGTGAATAGTGAGGCTGTGAACGCAATCCGCGTTACACGGGAATCAGTGTCGCGCATCCGTGAGGAATACGACTTTCCACTTGACGTTGACGCTGAGTTCGAGGCAGCGGGCGAGGATCTAGACGAGGCAGTGGAATTGGCGTGAGGATTAGGGGATGGGCTACGATGCAGGTGGTGGGTGCAGGTGGTGAGTGGTAGCCCACCCATCCGAATGCGACCCGTTGTCGCGGGTGCAATTATATCGTGGCAAGTGTTAGTATTATCGAAAGAACAGCGGCTACCCCTCTTTCATGGTCTAAATAATGTTCAATCATAATGTGAATGAAAGGGTGTATGGTGGGCTCGTCTAACACCGACGACAAGGAATACAAGCCGGAGAGATGGGACGACTCGTGAATGATGATATCGATCTACAGGAAATCGAAGATGGCAGCTAGACCAGATTGAAGTGCTGTATTCGCGTTCAGTGGTTCTGGTGACGTAGACGGCGTTCAAAGATTCGGATCGAGAAGTCATGGATTATGCGAGTCGAAGAGGTCGCCCGTATGAATGACCATACCGGCGTCTTCGTCAATTGCGTACTCGATTGTTCCCTCGAACGCGTCGGGAAAGTTCTCGCGGCGTACGTCAGCCCCGGCTTCGTGACACGTACGATTTTGGTAGACTGAAAGAAACACCTGATGACTACGTGTTTGAGGTGGAGACAGAGTCGAAAATCGAGGACGCGCAAGAGGACGTTATCTTTGGGCCCGTAATCGACTATCTGACCGAAGATTCCGGATTCCTCCTTCCCTATCCGGGATTCGATATCTTGACTGTGAATCCGAAACCGGGAACGGAGACCGTCTCACCGAGCTGAAGTCCTCGGGTCACGACACCCGTACGCCTGCAATCTCGTGGAAAGAGTGAAAACCGCTTGTCCAGTCGATGTTAGTAATCTGGTCTACTCTATATCGGTGGGAATCTGCGTAAGGACATCCAGTCTGATCCGTATCTTCGAGAGATACTCAATCCGTTCGAACTCCTTCGCGCCGAGACACAGGAGCGAGAGGAGACGAGGAAGGAAGTGAAGGTTGACGCCACCCGATTCCGGAAGCGGGCAGAAGTGCGTGAAACGCCTCTTACCCGAAAGACAAAAGAATAGAATCTGACCAATTCGCAGTGAGATATTGACAGCTTTCACTTACCTAACTTCGTGGACAATCTACCACGAAGTCCTACTAGTCATTCAATTTCCCGTTCATAACAAGCATCGTGACAGGTACTCACTCCGGTTTCAGAATACCCGTTCGTCTTAGGATCCGGTGTACAGGGGTTACTCTTTTGAGAGCAAACAACCTGACCGAGAGCTTAGTCGTAGTGAACGAGCACCGAGTAGCACGGGTCGGGAATCAGCCATTCCCGAGGCTCCTCGAATTCCCGGACTTCGAGTTCTTCAACGCTTCCGTTGCACATCTCTTCGTACGCAGCCTCGATAGGATTTTCGAGCACCGTGGCAGCCTGTTCGGCTTCCCTCTCGGTTTCGAAGTGCTTCAGCCATGCCGCCTTCCCCGACTTGAGAACCTTGGGAACGTGAATACCGGTCTTGTCCAGTGCCTCAATGACGGCAGCCCGTCTCACATCCATCCAATCAGAACCCTCATAGAATTTCGACGCGCTGATGGGGCGGACTTTGACCAACCATCCTTGCTCGGTGTTCATGTGCCGAAATTCGTGGTGGCCGGTGTCGAACGTCCGAATCACGTCGTCCATCAGGAGCTGGCACCACATCTTGTTGACGTATCCGATGGCGACACCGTCGTCCGTCGTCTGTACTTCTATTGGCTCGCTCTCGTTCTTCTCGCGAAGCGGCGTCCACTTCCGTTCAACCATCTCTTCGAGCCGTCGTTCGATGCTGTTCAGCCGCTCGGTCGTGGCAGGGGTAGTTTCGGTTGACATTGCATTCTGTGGTAAGAGTACAGACTTAAAAATGTAGAACGGGATGCCTGCTAATCTTAAAAGCGTTGTTAGTCGGTGGTAGACGGTGCTTGTCCGAAAATCTCGATTTGAAAAAATCGACAAGACGCCTCGTCTACGGCGCATCAGTAGTCGACCTCTTGTACGATTGGAGACTCAACAGTCAACGTGTTCGTTGGCCGGACAGCCATCTTCATACTCGTTGGCCCAGAGAAATCGGTATATGGTGTCGCTTCGAAATCGCCTCTTTGTGGGGGATGCCCGCAGCCGACTCTCGGAATTGCCCGACGAGAGCGTACACCTGACCATCACGAGTCCGCCCTACAACCTCGGGAAGGACTACGAAGACGAAGGTAACGACCGACGGCCGATCAAAGAGTGGCGAGACATGATGGCAGACGTCACCAACGAGTTATTCTGCGTGACGGCGCCGGACGGGAAGGTGTGCATCAACGTGGCGGCGTCATTCGATTCGAACGGCGATCGATATCGACGCGTTCCGCTTAGGAGCCACGTCGTGAATCTGTGTCGAGATGCCGGTTTTGATTTCTTCGATGAATTCGTCTGGGTTAAAGATCAGTATGCCACTCACGGTGAGGGTGCTCTACTTGGCTCCTATCCCTACCCTTCGAACATTCCCATAAACCAGCGCCACGAGTTCATCCTCGTGTTCCGCAAGTACGTTTCCGAAGAGCACCGTTCAGGATCGAACCTTCCGGAGAAGGGCACAGAGCGACGTGAGGCATCGAAGCTCACGTCAGATGAGTGGCGCGAGTACGCTCAGAGCGTGTGGGAACTCCCTCGAGCAAGCCCCGATGTGGAAACCGATCATCCCGCGACCTTCCCGTTGGAATTGCCCCGCCGCCTGATCGCGCTGTACTCCTTCGCCGGCGATCTCGTTCTCGATCCGTTCGTCGGCGTTGGCACGACGGCCGTGGCCGCCGCGCAAACCGGTCGCAACTACATCGGAATCGACCGGAACGATGCGTACATCGAAACTGCCCGGCGTCGACTAGATACAACTGGTGACCAAAACCAGCAGTATGAGTCCGCACTGGAACCGTCGCCCCCTGACGAGGTCGCACAGTACATTCTCGATGCTCTCGATCGACAAGACCCATCCACGTTGCGCGTGATTGGAGGGTACGCCCATCAACTAGCCACTCACCGTGAACGCGCCCCACAAAAAGTAGCCGAATCTCACGTGGCTAAAGACGAGACGCTCACGGGTGTGATACAAGCACACTCCGGGACGATCGTAGCGAAGAAGGTACCGTGTGGAAAGGACTCCTGCACGCAGTGTCCACACGGCCCCTACAAGTACCGCATTTATCGAGATGGGGATTCATACACGACGGAGTATCTCGGCCCGGTCAATAGCGATTGAGATGAGGTATCGTACTACATGTGTCCGCGCTGCGAGTACGTCAACGATGACGAGCGATGGGGCGTACCACATCACAGTGCTCACTGACCACGAGCACGAGGATCACGACGACCACAGCGACGCACAGGAGGTCGTGCTGCTCAACGACAGAGGAATAGAAATCGATTAGGAGAAGCGTTGTGGGCTCGACCGGAAGGCAGGCATTCGACCCGAAGAGTTGTCAGCGGACACCGACGAGAAGCAACGGAAAACCCTCGACGCCATCCTATCGAATCCGTCTTTGGAGCGGAGGAAAATCGCTGACATTCTGAAAGTTAGTACACCTTGCTGGAGGTATATGTATAACCCCCTGGGACGATGTGTTTATACATGTAATCCGCTAATTTTGTGGTGCATGACAAGTAAATATCCAAGTCACGTCGAAGCTATCACACCATTCGGTTGGTATGGTGGTAAGACGATGGATTTGCAGTTTGTATTGCCTATCATTGACATCCCGCATCAGATATACGTAGAACCGTTTGGCGGTTCAGCAGCCGTACTTCTTCACAAAGAACAGTCTGAAGTTGAAGTTTACAACGACGTAGATGAGCGCCTTATCACGTTCTTCGACGTTTTGAGAAATCGGAAAGAAGAGCTAATCGATCAACTCCGCTATACGCCGTATTCCCGCCGAGCGTTTGAACGTGCAGTGGAATTTCAAGACAAAGGTTCAGAGGCTAGTGACGTGGAGAAGGCGAGGCAGTTTTTCATATCGGTGCAGCAGTCGTACAGTGGCCATCCAGATGCCACGAAGGGACGTTGGGGATACACCCGAAAAGAATCGCGTCGTGGTAAGTCATGCGTGGTGAATAATTGGCAGCAGAAAATCAAGTCGATGAACGAAGTCGCAGAGCGAATGGGAGAGGTTCAGATCGAATGCAAGCCAGCGATCGATATCATTCAGCGGTACGATCACGAGGAAGCCTTGCACTATTTAGACCCGCCGTACATCCACGAGAGTCGAGAGCAGAACAGTCTTGATGTCTATGATACCGAGATGAGTGAAAAGGATCATCGGGAACTGCTTGAAATTGCTCGTGGTGCCGATGGTTACGTCGCTATCAGCGGATACCCAAATGATGTCTACGAAGAAGAATTGGAAGAATATGGCTGGCTTCGGCAGGATAAGACGGCGTCAGCGAACACTGCCGACGATGGACAAAAAGAAAGAGTAGAATGTGTGTGGACTAACTACGATCCGGAACCAGTGTCGAATAACGAGTAGCAAATCTTTACTGATTTTGCTCACGTGAAAGACAATGTTGGTAGATCGGAGAACGATTTGAACGATTTTCGAGTGCTTCTCGACCGGTTTTTCGGAGGATTCACTGCCGAGTATAGACTCGACGGAACCAACATTGAGCTTTCCTCGAATACGCTAAAAAACATCCCGATGAGCTGGATCCCACCCGAAAGTGGCAGCGAGAATCCTACTGACGCGGCCAAGTACTCTGAAGGGGTTAACCGTCGAAAGTGAGGTTGTCGGCGAGGTGGATGGTGCGGTTGTCATCGTTGGCGTCCTCGATAATAATCTTGAGTTCTCCGGCATTGATGTGAACGGTTGCCTGTTCGTCAGATTGGTCGTCTTCAATACCAATAACGAGTTCGTCATGTTGCATTGTGAGTCGCACAAGCAGCTCTTCGCTGAGCATCAGATTTAAAGATCTGTGTAGTGGCTGCTGGGTCGCCACGGCTGTCAGGGGCTCTCTTTTACGAAAGCATCGTGCCTGCGCCGGAACACAGACACACGGAAACCATCACTCCTATTTCATGATCTTAGAAAACCGCAGATAATTATCCACAGCATTCGAGACCACGACTACACGCTCCTGCAACGCGTAATTAACGATTACGCGGCGTCCACTGTGTCATAGCTTCCCGAAGGCGTTCGGAGGCTTCGCGGCGGGAATCAGCCTGCTGGGCGATGGACTGCACCATTTCGAGATTATCAACGCCTTCCTCGAGGGTGGTGGCTGGCAGCCCTGCCGTCGAGTCGTCCACGTAGAGCGGTGTTCGCATCTGTCCGTACCCACCCGGCCCTTCCAGAACGCACTCGAAGCGGAAATCATACGTGTGACCGTCAAAGGTGACGGTTTCATACGGGCCTGCGACCGGATATCCCTTCGCAGGAGTTATTGGAATGCGAAGATCGATAAGTCCTAACTCAATGAGAGACTCGTTCCGCAACTCGACTGCGGCGGCACCGGCATCGGCGAGTTCTTCGACAAGCGTCGGGAGTTCGATGGATTCCGGTCTCGGTGGATCCGGCTCAATCTCACTGGCGACGACTTTCCGGGCCTGTTCGATACCCTCTCCAAGCGAAACATCATCCATTCCCGGCTGAGCGTCGACGTACAGCGGGACTCGGCGGAACGCGTGTACGTCTGAGTACATCACATGTTGCAAGGAGATTGGTAACTCGTGGTCGCCGAGGCGAATTCCGTCGACGTCTTCGAGTTGATTCGCGATGTCCTCACGCAGGTCGGAAAGGCGTTGGGTAGTGGCAGGAACGTGGAAGAGCAGCACGGGGGACTGGTTGGCAAGCGTCTGTTCGGGGACGACGATATAGGTTGTTTGATAATCTTCGATGAGCACTTCGCAAAGCGACTGAAGGTCGATTCGATCATTGGTTTCTCCTGACATCCATCACCAAGTAATCAATGATGGTTTTTATACGCATTGTCCGAGGGAGTAATCTATTCCTACATAGGAACAGGTGGCGCTCTGCGTTTTCTGCAACCCCAACGATGGTCGGTCAATTTGCTGCGCTATGTTCGACAAAATCGTGATGTACTCGCGGTTGACGTCGACACCAATACTCTCGTATCCGAGCACCTCCGCCGCCTCACACGTTGTCATCGAACCACCCATCGGATCTATCACGACATTATCTTCGGTTCCGACAGCCTCCAGACACTGCTTGGGAAGTTCTTCTGGGAAGGGAGCCGGGTGCTCCGTGTTCGGCCACGGGCCGTGGAACATCCATACCGAGTCCCTTTCGATACCGTCGTCAGGAACCTCCAAGCACCCTTTGTCATCCAATAACGTCGCTCGTCAAGTGGGCGGAACAGTGTCGGTTCATAGTTGTGTGTACTCTTGCGATTCCAGACGACTCCTGTTCATCTGAACAGGAAGTATCAGTATACGTGACCTGTTGCTCGTGGGCCCGCTTGCGCTTAATATCTTCCAGCAGCTTCGCCTCGCGCATCCTCTGGGAGAGGGTCTTCTCCTGTTGCCGATTATACTGGACAAGGGCCTCCTGTCTTGCCAAATCGGACTCAAATCCTTGACTCGAACCGGGGTGTCGTTCAAGCCGACCTTTTGCGCGGCTACCACGCGTTAGTGACCGGAAGTGATTATGTCGTTCTGATTGGCGACGACTGATTCGAGGATTCCGTGCTCCCGAGCACTTTCCAAAACCCTCATTCACATCATCGGCGAATACACTGTTGCCGTAGATCTCTTCGGTTTTAGAGGGAAGGAGCAATCCGGATCCCGTCGATCCATGTTCGGACGCTCTGCTGTGATTGACCGGTGTGTGAAAACTTTCTTGATATCTCGTGGTTCGCTCGTTTTGACCGCCTTTATATCGAGATACACACTTTCTTCATTCTGTGCTGTCATTAGGTCGTACCGTAGGCCGACGGATCACCTCTCGCCCGGGAAACCCCCACCGTTGACCAAGCGGAGAGGATTCATTTATACCTGTTTGCCTCCTACTTGGAACAAGATCCATGTCTCGTCTTCCGTCTGGCGCCCCTCAACCACTGTTGTCAGTCGACTGCCTGCTGTCAGTTATGGATTACACTGCCACCCCGGGCCCGACGATTTCTGGAGGGATGACTCCAGATAGAACCGACGAGTTTCGACGAGCAGCTGATGGTCACCTCCCGGTTGATTTCTTCACGTCTGAACCACATCCAATGCTACCAGACTTGTTCGGAGACGTAATGATAGCCGAACTCGATACAGACCGAATTGGATTGAATCGGTACCTTTCGTTTGTTCGAGAGTATGCTCGCCTTTCGGAAACGGACGATTTACGGGTCGTGAATACCGGGATCGATGCTCGAACTACGACGAAGTCTTGTGCTCCTCGTTTGTTTGCTGACGCGGAAGTGCTGGTGGCTGTGCTGGTAGAGATTCGATTCCGCGAGAGATTCACCAGTAGCGAGATCAGATCTATATTGAATGAGTTGGAAGCCAAATTCTCTTGGGTTGCCGATACGGTAGTAAGGGAATCAGATATCGGACTACTTCGGCATCACGGAGGGCCGAATGATCTGGTCGTAACGCAGACACTAAATCTAATAGAGGAGCTTGAACGGCACAACATTGAGTTAGACCAAGCGACAATCTCCTGCAGCCCGGTAGAAAAGCCATCCACTTCGGGATCAGGCAACGAGATCCGTCGATGAACCCCCGTTCTCACACTTCTTGAAAACGAGAAAGTAGGAGTGGTTCTTTCGGGCGCGGCGCTGGCGCTTGATGTTCGGAGAAACCGGCGTGTCGGAACGGACGACCACGAACAGGTCTTCGGCCGTGAACCCCACCTTATCTTCATAGTAGTTCGTTATTTCGATATGGGTCAGTCGTTGCTCGTTGCGACTCACTTCGTCTTGTACCTTCACTATCAGCTTACCTCCGTCACCGAGAACCCGGTGAGCCTCCCGACCGGCTTCGCAGTAAAGGTGTAGCACCGCCTCGTGATACGTCAACTCTCCGTCAGCGGCATCCGCGTACCTGTTCTTGATCCAGTAGGTGCTCTCGTCATCGTTCGAGCGGTCGCTGTCGTAGAAGCCCTCTGCATATGGTGGATCGAGTACGATGCAGTCCAGTTCCCCATTTTCGTAAGGAAGGTCGCAGCAGTCAATTCCTTCGTCGCTGTCGGGAGACTTGGCTGGGTTGATGTCGGTCGCTCGCAGGTCGTACTTGCCTGACGGAACACGTTTCCAAAACGTGCCGTTGCCGTACGTGGCGTCCGCTACAGCCGCGCCGTCGTCGACGTGTAAATCGATCACCTCGGGAAAGATTTTGTCGTTCGTCCCGACGTGGGCTGAGAGAACGAGTTCGTCCGGATTCAGCGTCTCATCTTCGGAATCTGAATCGGAAGACTCGCTCTCATCTTCGCTTTGGGTTTCCCCCCTATTATTGTCGAGTCGTCTCTTGACTTGATTGAAGGCCCCATGAATCGATTGCTTACCGTTATCGATTCGCTCTACTTCGTGTTGAGCAACGGTATCGCCGTTCTGGGCTGCTTCCCAAACTTGTTTTGCCTTGTCGTAGGTGCGACCGGATCCGATACCCACTTCTTCGGAGACTTTGTCACGTGTCTTGCCGTACTCGGAATCGGCCCCGTTACCTCGTGATTGGTTTTCCACGAGGTCGGTGCGCTTTCCTTGCCGCTCCTGTGCTCGTTCTCGCTCGATTTCCTCCAGCATCTCCGCTTCGCGCATCTTCTGGGAGAAGGTCTTTTCCCGCTGTCGGTTGTGATGGACGAGAGCTTCACGCTTCTTTAGCTCGGAATCGAACTCTTCGATTCGCACGGGAACCTCTCCGAGGCCGACTTTACTCGCGGCAGCCACGCGTCGGTGGCCGGAAATGATCGTTTCCTCGGTATCAATGACGATGGGCTCAAGAACGCCCTGTTCTCGAATGCTGCTCAAGAACGATTCGTCGAGATCGTCTTGATCGCCATACACTTTGGTGTTGACTGAATGAGGATTGAGTACCTCTGGTGACCGATGCTTCAAGGTAACGTTTTCCCCCTTTGTCATCACGCCAATTTAATCAGTCATCCAATAAAAATTGCCTTGTTCTCTGAAGAGTGACGGGCGTCAAAACAACTGTTTTAAACACACATTTTATAAACATCTGATATTTGCTTGGTGAGAGCATCACCACCATATGATAGACGCCCTTAATGACCCTATAGTAGTTTGCAGAAGTATCGACTCACCTTCGTTCGTAAATCAGTAGAAAACAACAGAGAGTGGCTTTCTTAGGGTCTATAGCAGGCAAGGACTTCCAGTCGTTACTATAATTGATTTATGAGCGATTATTAATCGCAAGGACAATAGACAGCAGCCCTATTGTCAAACTCTCTACGCAAAGCTGTGTTAGTCATCAATAATTCGCCCGGGTTGTACCAGAACACGGCCTGCTAACAGTACTTTTGCGACTCAATTTAGGGAAACGTCTATTCCGAGTGATTGCAATTCCTCATATAGATCGGAGGCTACCTGACATGTGTTTGCATAGGACTTCGAGCCTGTAATAAGAAATTTTCCAGTTCGGAAAATGAGCACTGTTGCATTGCGTTCGGTACGGCAGATAACCCCTGGAAACCGTTCAGGATCATATTCGCACCGTTCCAGTCCTATACCAATAGAGAGAACATCCAGATCAAGTTCCACTTTTAAATCACCCTTGGTGACAATGTTCTGAATTAGAATTGTATCTACCGAAGTCTCGATTTCGACACCTAATGTACCCATCTCCTCAAAGAAGGTGCGAACGGCCTGTCTCATCTGTTCTGGGTTCTTCGCACCCACAACGCTGATGAGCCCGTTGGTGGGAACTAGCAGAGTTGCACTTTCGATAGGGCGATAAACCAGAAATGGTGAGCTTTCAGGATGATACTCTGCATGAGGAAAGACATCAGCGAGGAGATTGAGATCAAATTCTCGCTCCGTCTCAAGCGTACCGACAAGGTTCGTAACTTCCAAGCCGTATTCGTTTAGAGTAGATTGATCAATATCCTCACTAATCTCAGATATCTCAATGCCACTAACAGATGTTGATTCGCCTTTTTCAGTTAGTTCCCACACACTGGTTCCAACTTCGGACACGAATCCCTTCTTTTCGAGCCGCCGTAGAAGTTGTCCAACATAGGTATGTAGACTACGGTTAGGATACTTCTCCTTCGCTTGAGTAGAAATCTCCTCAACAGTCGCTTTCCCACCGAGCTCGTCGAGGAGCCGACGAACATCTTCTTGAGTCATTTAGTGATGTTTCTCCACCTTAATATACAGTAGTGTCGGTGCTTCAGAGCACAAGATATTCCTATAATGCATGTGGTTATATTGGCATGACAGATTTCCGCTCACCTCGAAGGCGCTCTGTTCGACAGCGGTCGGGATTCTCTGTTACTGAGGAGACAAGTGGAGGAGAATGCAAGATCAAACATTCCGCACGCTTCTCTCCAAATTCAAAGGAGATCACACTCAAATTCTCTGAACAGGATACGGAGATTCCAGAGCTATTTCAGGATTCGGTGGGGTTAGCGAGCTTTGGGGGATACGTTTCGGCTTCTACAGAATTGACCGCTCATATCGAGATCACATCTGATGTGAACGACGAGATTCGGAGCGAGAATTCAACCGAGGAGATCGAACCGGGCGAGTGGACTCCCATCGGTGTACATCTAGACGTCCCGCTAGATCCCAGCCAAGAGCACTTCGGCAATCTTGAAGCAGCGCTCCAGATGGAATCGGATTCAGAAATCGATTGGATCGACTTCTTCGGTATTAATCTCAGCGCCATCGCTTGGGAGGATTTCGTCGACGACATTGAATACGAGGATGGTCTCACTATTCAGGACAAGTTCCATCAGAGAACGTCTCTGACTGTCCCCTATCTCTATTACCTGAACCATGAGGTTCCATTCCCCAGTTCACCTGCACGGGGTGCCGACGAGTTCGACGAGGGACAGCACACTTTCCTCAAAAGCTGCAACCGTTGTGCTCGTTTCTTGCCGACCGAATATATCCCCGAGAAGGAACGAAATTTGACCTCGTTTGGAAACCATTGCGTGTCACGTGCTCCTTGTAACCACTCGACCTTCGGAATGCTGGAGGTTATAGAGGACGAGTCGAACTTGTCCGACCTGCCCGCGGAACTTGAAGACAAGATCACCTTCGAGTCCGGCTCGCGATTCATCGATCTCCACTATGGGTACCAGCTTGAGTGCAAGGCCTGCAAGAAGTTCTACGTGAACGGAGCGTTGAATCACAGACGGAACTCGACGCAACACCGGGAAGATGCTCTTCGTCGCCGGGCCATCGAAGTCTTAGTACGCAAGCTCCTCGATCAGAAGTGGATTTATCACGAATTCCGGCAAGATCGGGATGAGGAATTTGACAAGTATATCTGGGAGAAGTTCGATGAAAAGTGCTTCAAGTGCGGTGAATTCCTCCAGTCTCCATCAGAGATGGATTTGGATCACACGATACCTCTTGCAGCTCTCTGGCCGCTTGACGAACACGCCACCTGTCTCTGCAGCGACTGCAACAGCCGTAAGTCCGACCAGTACCCGGTTGACTTCTACACCCGATCCGAACTTGAGGAATTGGCAGAGATCACCGGTCTGAGTCAGAAAGAGCTCAAAAAGAGGAGCATCAACGTGGATGCCGTTCGTAAGCTCCGGAAAGACATAGAGTGGTTCTTTGAAGATTTCCTCGATAACGATGAATATCAGAAAGACCGTGATGGGAAGATTGTTGCCGACCTCATTGTGCAGTCGATCCAAGATCGTATTGACGAGTCAGAGGTTGACCTCAACCTTGTTGAGCA
Organism: Natronococcus roseus; assembly: GCF_043677095.1. Classification (NCBI taxonomy): domain Archaea; kingdom Methanobacteriati; phylum Methanobacteriota; class Halobacteria; order Halobacteriales; family Natrialbaceae; genus Natronococcus; species Natronococcus roseus. Next base: position 130,586 of record NZ_JBHLJR010000008.1, on the reverse strand, counting down.
TTATCAACGACAAACAGGCCAGTTACCCAGTACGGTTTCAATATCGTGAGTCGAAGGTTGCAGTCTCAAACGTTCGGGTTTGAAGCTGACAGTAGCTACTCCGGAAAGGAGGTTGCGCTGAAAACGGCAAACCGTATTCAAGAAGAAAGTTTCAATCTCAAATTAGAGAAAATAGACGTTCAAGTACCAAGCGTATTTGGCTCTGATTCTGGTATGGCTGTTGTTGGAGGATATGCCTTCACGCCCTTTGAGGCAGAGGTGGATATACATATTAGTGCTGCCGGGAACGACGAATACCGATCTATTGAACTGAAATCAGGACGCTGGAACGGTATCGGTTGCCATCTGGAGTGTCCAATTGGAGAGTTAACAATTAGGGGAGAAATATCATTCAATTTACAAGAAATGCCAGGGAGTTGGATAGACATTTTTGGTATAGATATAGCACCACTCGATTTTTGGATTTATCGAGATAATATACGATATGACGATGAAAAGACAGCACAGGAACGCTTCTTTGAGGATGAATTTCAATATACGCCAGCCAAATATCATATTGAGACGGATAGACGATTACAAAAACAACATATACGATCAGATGTCTCAGCGTTGGCTAATGGTCGTGTAGTAGCACTCAAAGCGTGTAACAGAGCTCCAGATCACTTCCACCCAATAGAGATCGGCGAAAAGGCCGAAAACATCTGTGAAACATTCGTGAACCACACGAGGAACGATAATTTACGAGTACTCCGGTCAGAGTCCACAGTAGACCCATACGAAGTCGTTGATGGAAAAATTGGAGAGAGAGTCATTCGACCGAGAAAGTTTAATACATCGCGTCGTTCTCCCGGCTTTCTCCATGATAATGTGATTTACAGTGCTGAATTTGATATCGAAGGATTAGAATTAGATAGAGGATATCAGTATGAATGTAATGCTTGCAAAAAATTTGAAGTGAATAGTGAAGGAAATCCTCGTCGGAGTAAGGAACAACTTTTCGAAGATTCTCAAAGAAGGCGATCGATCCAACGTCTACTGGAACACGAGCGGATTTTAGGCATCGAGCGGAGTAACAACTTCAGAAAAACAGTTATTGAGGAATTCGGCGGCTGCTTTATTTGCGATGAAAATGATTCTGATAAGATCGAAATTGATCATCTAATGCCGCTGGTATATCTCTGGCCTCTCAAAGGCAATGCTGTCCCTCTGTGTAAATCCTGCCACAAACGGAAAGGAACAACTTTTCCCAGAGATTTCTACGATAGAGGAACGCGTGAAGAGCTGTTGGACTCAAATATCATCACTATTGGTCAAGATATCCACAAACGAAAAGTGAATGAAGATGCTCTCGATTCCCTATTAGAAAATATAGATTGGTTCTTCGACTCCTTCCTTGAGGAGATTAAGAAAAAGAATGAAACAAAGGCTGATGTTGTCGAAAAAGTTGTGTCATCGTTACACCGGCATTTCAGGCGTGTCGGTGATGATACCAACCTAATCTCAGAATATAAGAATGAAAACAACGAGCTTCCAGATAGTATTGACGAGGAGCTAATAGAGAACTAAGTACATGTGGTTGGTCGTCGATCCCTTGTCCTCGACGCCATGCTTCTCAACGTGCGCAACGCTCTCGTCAAGGATATCATAGTTGTCAAACCACGGTTCCGCGATCTGGCGGAGTTCTTCCGCCATATCACACTTATCGCTTTTGCCGAGATGAAACACCAATACACCACCTTCTTTCAGACGTTCTCGAGATTGGCGGATGAGCGGTTCATAAACGTTGAAGGTTTCCTTCTGTCGCTTATCCACAAACTCAGAGGGCCTGCTATCGAAGTCTTCGGGCTCCCAGCCGGCGAACCAAAGTCGTAGCCAATTCTGGGAGTAGAACCGTGTACTGTCGAAGAAGGGTGGTGAAGTAATTACTGCATCGAGATTGTCCACTTCTACCGGCCACCACTTCAACGAGTCCGCCTGAAATGTATGACCCTCGGTGAAGTTGAAGGGGATATCACAATTGAGTGATCGCTCGACCTTATCTTCTACTCGCGGAATGAGTGGTCTGTACTCGAAGTCACCGCTAGGTGCGTACGGAGTAATTGGGTGTGACCGCCGACTCAAGGCGTACGGCCGGTTTCCATGAAGAACGTGCAGGAGGCTGGCCATAACCAGTAACTCCGAAGGCGAGAGCTCCACAAGTGGCTTCGAAAGAAAGTATTCCCGTGCCAGCAAGACCTCTTCGAGAGTGTCCTCATGATAATATTCCTCAATGTCTCCGTTGAGACCGAACTCGCTGACGGTATCGTATGCTGATTCGGTAGGGGTGTTGCTTTCGAGATAGTTCTCAAGCTCGCTGATCACGTCGCTCGTCGTGGTCGCCGAAGTCACCTGCAGTTTCGCCTTGGTGATGGTGAACGCATGTGGACTGAGATCGAAGGCGTACGGTGTGTGCCCTTGAAGTGATGCCTCAAATGGGATTGTTCCGACGCCGGCAAAGGGGTCAAGCATTGTCCCTTCCTCGGGGACGAATATATCTACGAGGTGGTGAGCGATTGCCGGTTTCAGTTTCCCTGGGAACGAGCAGAGCGAGTGCAAGCCATTCCCCCAACTCCGCTTGGAGTAGGGTTCCTCTTGATGAGGAAGCGTTTCCTTGAATTCCTTCCAATCCTCTGCCCACCAGCGTTCAGTCATTTTTCCAGAGCTCATCCTTCGTACTCGAAGACCAGCAGAACCTGTTTTAGTTCCTTTCCATTGTTTGAGTGCCGATCGCGGAGTTTGACCGTATCCACGTGATCGTAATCCAGTTGCTCAAGCAGTTGGACGATCATTTCGTCCGCAGGGACGTGAATTCCGGCATAGATCGAGTCTCCAATATCGATTGCAACACGTGCTCCCTCGCTCAGTTGTAACTGTATCTTCTCGAATATCTCTTGCAGTTCCCAACAGTATCCAGCCACCATAAGTGGGAGCCGTCGGTCATATCCGTGTTCCTCGAGATCATTTACCACCTGCTGGACAAGTTCGACATCAGGAACCTCGTACTCTCCGCTGACTGTGTTGATCCCAGCCGTGAGTGCCCGGTTTCTGTATGCCGTCAGATCGTCAGGCTTCTGGAGACAGTCAAGGAACCATAGTTCCAACTTCGTATTTCGAAAGTAGTTGGTACCGTTGATATATGGCGGGGAAGTGATCACGCCATCGACGTTTTTCTCCGGAATCTTGTCGATGTTATCAGCGTTTTCGCAGAGCAAAACCGGCTTTTCCTCGATACGCGCATTCTTGTGGGCGAGATCGTCAGCCATTTCTCGCAGGCTTTCGGTCACTTCCTTTCGAAGTGAGGGGATCTCTGACCACTCATCTTCATCCATGAATCGAACGTCACCTGCTCGCTTGAGTCGTGAACAGGGCACAAGCGAGGAGAGAATGGCAACCGAGAGAAGTGAAGACAGCAACCGATTATCCTTCTCCAACTGTAGGACGACGGTCTTTGCTGATACGACTTCCTCTAATGTATCCTCATCGAAGAACTCACTTCCCTCAAAGGCGAGGTCATAAGCAGTCAGAAGGGAATCATCTTCCTTCACCTCAGTGATTCGCTCTCCAAACGACGTTGTCAGTTTACGAAGGTCATTAGCAACTTCTTCCCGCTTGTCGTCAGAAAGGGTACGAACCTTCGTTTTCGTGTCAGCAACGAACTGAAGAACGGGGTTTACTTCACAGTAGTAAGCATCAAGGTCTTTCTCGGCAGCAGTAAATCCAGTTGTAACAGTGCCCCCAAATGGGTCAAGAATTGAGCCGGCATCGTTCATGTACTCGTGCAGAACCGTCTCAACAAAATCGGGGGAATACCCTTCAAGATATGGGTACCACGTGTGGAAGGGTTCCTGTTTGCCGCCACGAAACGTTGCAGATAGAGGTGAAAATTTCTCATCAGCTTCTACGTCAAGTGCATCGTCATACTCCCCTAGTCTACGCTGGGTCATAGGTATCTCCTCCGGCCATATTTTGTAGTTCGAGAGTCCATCTACCCAGCATATGCTCGTTCGGGGTTATTAATGTCCGCCTTTTTGTGCTGCTACCCAATGGTTTCACGACAGGGTGTTGTTTATACGACTAGGTTTTCTGTGTGATTTACCGCTAAAACTCGTTATCCAGCCGCAAAGGACAGCACTCAATATTTTAAAGAAACAATAGCAACAATGAGGAAACAAGAATTCGAGACACGATGAAAGACGCCCCAGAGCCCGCTCCGAAGACATACGAGGTCAGCGACAAGGTGAGGGTCTACCTCGGTGAGACGGATCCAGACGCACCTCTCCACAATACGCGTGCAGTCGTTGTTGACCGGTTCACCGATCATTTTGGAAAAGAAACCGGACGCGCTCTCGACGCCTACTCGTACCGGTTGCAAGACGACTCCGGCAAAATTCTCGAAGTTCAGTTCCGTCACTCAGACTTAGTACCACTCATTAACAAGTGATCAGTTGTCCCGGATAGATCACTATCATCGAAGCCTGCAACCTACTATATGGGTGATGTGAAATTATCAACATCTTCACCAAGCGTCACGAGGAGACAGCCCGTGAACTCGAGAACCTCGACGAGTACGCGCAGGCCGAGCGTGAGCGTATTGAGTCCTTCATCGAGGAGTATGAGAGTAAGGCCGAGGCTGGTTCTGATATGGATATCGCTATTCGTGGCCAGCGTGAGCGACTCGAGCAGCTCGAAGGTCGGATTGAAACACGTCGCAAAGAGCTAAAGCGACGAGAGCAAGTTATCTCGTTGGCTCCCGAGATCGAGAATTATTGTCTCACAATTCCATTATGAGTGAAATAGAGATTATGAGTTGAGCTACCGGATCGTAGGCTCTTCACTATCTGCTTCTCGCCCATCATCTTCGACGGTCGCCAACTCAGCGAGTTCTTCAATGGTGAGAGGGTCTACATCGACGACTTCGCCGTCAAATGTGTAGAAAGCAGACGTATTGATGAGCCGACCAGGATATAGTTGTCGAACGACGTGGTAGTACACGCTCAGCTGCTTTCGATATTCGGACTGAGCGTGACGGCCACGGTCGGTCTTGTAATCCACGATGTCGATCCGCTCATCGGTGACGTGGAGTAAGTCGATGATCCCGGAAATCGTCACCCTGTCGTCGTCGACATCGATTGGTAGATAGGCGTTCTTCTCGGCCCTGAGCGTGCCAGGTAGGGAGTCGAGAAATGCCTTGACGTGTTGCTCGTCGTCGTTCGATGGTTCGACGTCCCTTCCTTCGGCGTACTGTTCCGCGAACTCGTGGACGCGTGTTCCGAACTCCTTACCTTTACCCTCCTCAACGTCGCTGAACACGCGGTCGTCCATCAGTGAATGCGGTGACTGCCCGGTCGGTGTATCTGGCACTGGTACCGATACTTGCAGACGAGTCTGTTCGGTAGCTTGATCACCAATTGCCTCGACGTCAGGATCGACTTCGGTTGGCTCCAGTGGCAGGTTCTCGAACAGCGGACTTGGTGACGAACCAGCGGTGAACAGGACGTGACTCTCCGCTCGTGTGATGGCGACATACATAAGTCGTCGTTCCTCGTCGTAGTCCCTGCTGAGACACTTCGAGAGAACGAGGTGTCGCCAGTTGTCGTAGACATGGGGTTTCCCGTGTGCGTCGGCGTACTGCTTGGTCTGACGCAATCCCACGGGATCTTCGTACTGGATGCGAGCGCCCCCGCCGCCGGACGGCGGGAAGCTGTACTGGTTAATATCAGCAAGAATTACAATAGGATGCTCGAGGCCTTTGGCAGCGTGAATCGTTTGAACGGTAATTGAGTCTCCGCCCGGACTGTCGTCTACCTCGTGAGTTGCCTCGGCGTCGAGGCTACGCTCCATGAACCGGACGAGGTCACCGCGGGTACACGACGTATTGTCGAATGTACCCTGTAGCACGCCGATCAGCGCATCTGTGTAAGCGTCGTCGAAGCCATAGCGCTTGAACACCTGTCGGGCAACAGCACCGACGGTATCGCTGGCAGCAAGCTGCTCCCGAAACGCTAGCATCGTCTCCGGATACTCCGCAGTGGAGAGAATTTGCTTGACCTCGTCGAGGATATAGCCCGCCTCCTCCAGCACGACCGCCCAGCCGCGCTTAGAGTTCTCATCTTCGAGAATACGAAGCCACGCCAGCAGGAGGATAGCCTGCTCGGTATCAAATAGTTCGACGCCACCCTCGTAGGCGACTGGAATGTTGAACTCAGCCGCACAATTCTGCAGCTCGCGGCCGAATCGACGCGTCCGAGTCAACACCGCGATGTCGTCGTAAGATGGTGGATGCAGCTCTCCGTCGTCGTCCTCGACGGCGTAGTCGCTGTTGCCGACCATTCGCTGTACCCGGTCGAGAATGGCTTCGTATTCGTTGTCGCTGGTGACCGCTGCGATGGTGGAGTGGTCGTGATCAGTGATTGCTTCTAGCGAGGTAATCTCCTCAGTCACCGCGGAATTGACTTCCTCGCCACTCGTCGCTGGCAACGTGAGACTGTGTTCCGAAAAGTCGAGGATCGACTGCGTCGACCGGTAGTTCTCGACCAGCGGGATCCGGGTCACGTCATCGACTGGGAAGCTCACTCGTTCGTGGTCGCCATTGAGTTCTTTTCGATAGCGCTTCAATCGTTCTTCGAACCGTCGGATGTTATCAACCGACACGTACTGGAAGCCGTAGATGCTCTGCTTCCAGTCACCGACGACGCATACGTTGTCAGTGCCGGCCAACAGCAACGCGAGCTTGAATTGGATTTCACTCGTGTCCTGAAACTCGTCGACCATCGCGTGATCGAACTGTATCGACTCTCTGAGAGCGTGATTCTCGCAGAGCAGCGCAAACGCGAACATCTGGAGGAAGCTGAAGTTCAGATAGTTGCGTCGGAGCGCGAACTCGACGTACTCAATATAGAGGTCGTGGACGAACGCCTTCAACTCGTCCCGTTCCTCATCGAAGGCCAGACGGGCCCACGCGTCGTCGATCTGTGGATAGCCGTCCCGGAGCTCGGACTCGGTCGGTGCGTCAGGCAGGAAACAACGGTCGCGCTCGAATCCGCTCAAGCCGTCGCGCAAATCCGACTGCGTCGGCCCGTTCGCTCCCTCATTGGGTTCGTTGGCCTCGTCGAACAATTCCTTGAAGGCCTCAAAATCGCCGTCGAGGGCTGCCTCGCCGTTGCGGAACCAACCGTCGTCGGTTGGGAAGATGCCTTTCGCGGCTAGCTGCTTGATCAGCTCCAACAGCGAGGTCTGATCGCGCATCACCCGGAAGTAGTCGTGGTATTCGGGATGTGCTTCGATGAACTGCGTGCAGAACTCCCGAAACCGTTCTTCCTCGATTAGTTCGTCGTCGAGCAGGCGCGTCGACGACGTGATTTGATCGTTGATCCCTAATACGGTCGGTGCGTCGAACCCGTGCTGAAGTAGTAGATCGTGGCAGTAGCCGTGGAACGTGGTGATAGGGGCATCTCGGAGTGCAGCCATCGAGTAGTCGCAATGTGCCACAACGCGTTCCTTCATCTCCGCGGCGGCGTTTCTCGTAAACGTGATCAGCAGGATGTCCTCAGGTTCGGTGCCGTCTTGCTCGAGAAGGTTGGCGTACCGGCGAGTGATGGCGAATGTTTTGCCCGTTCCCGCACCGGCATCGACGACGTGAATACCACTGGTCGCATCGATCAATTCCTGCTGGCGGTTGTTGGGGGTGAATTCAGTCATTGCGGATCAGATCGCGATGGGTAACTCGGTCGAAGTTCGGCTCGCCGACAGGGAAGTGTGAGTGACGATACTCGTTGATGCGGTTGATCTGGTCGTTCAGAAATACCTCGAATGCGTCGACGTCTCCTGCGAAGTAGTTCCGCGAGCGGATGCGACACAACTTCTTCAGCGCTTTGTCCGAACCACGATCGACGTACTTGTAGTCGCCAACTTCGGCTTTCGCGTGGTCGGTGAACTGAGACGCGAAGCTTGTCTCGAGTACCTCGTCGCCATCGTCGGTGTCAGGAAACGTATGGCCGTCGAAAAATGCAGCATAGGACTCATATCCCATTCGCTCCAGCGTCTTTCGACGATTATTGCTCTCGGCGACGCCTTCTGTGAGGGCGTTGAACGCTTCACGACGGGCTGCGTACTCCGCGAAGGGGACGGGATGGTAGTTCACCCGCACTACTGCGTCGTTGGTGTCTGGATCGCCCGTGATAGCGTCGTCGAGCAAATCGAGAAAGTGGAAGAACACGAACTCGAGGCGTTCGTCTGGGCGCACCCGACGGTGATGAGCGAGGTATAGCAGTGCTTGGAAGTTCGGCTCGTCACTGATCTCCTCGATGTTCGATTGGCTCACGACCTTCGACGCCGACTTGTAACCTCCGCTCTTATAGTCGAGTAGCTGAGTTGGCGAGTGAATGAGGTCGACCTTGCCTTTTCCACCGAGGTCTGGATTTTCGAACCACCGCTCAGTCACGGGCGACTCGATCGGACGATCGAAGTACTCAGCGAAGAAGTTGTCCGGATACAGCCGGCCGTATTCCTCGTATGTTTGCTCTGTGGGCGGATTTTCATCGAGGAACTCCCAAATAATCTCGAGTCCGGTCTCGAACTCCGTCCGTAGTGTTTCCATCTCGACGTCATTGACGTAGGGCCGCATCTCTTCCAGCAGTACCTCGATCAATTCCTCGTTATCAGCCTCTTCAATGATACCGGGATGATTGACACAAAACTCGGCAAAGTCGTGATAGAGATTGCCCTTCCGGAAGTAGTCGCGATCAGGACTGTCGACGATCCGATCGAAAAAGTAGTCTCGCGGGCAGTTCACGAAGGTGCTCAGGCTGGACTGACTGACCGTCTCGATCATCGTCGGCTCAACGTCGACCGACTCCTTCTCGAAGCCGGGATCATCGTAGCGTACTTGTCGAGTGTGTGGGACGTGGGAAAGGTCGCTAAACGTGTCGAACTCGATGTCGAGGAGATCGTGTAAGTACAGACAGGGCATGACCTCTTTTCCGGTGCTGGTCTCTTGGACGAGGAAGTACTGGTCGACGCCATTCTGTAGGAGTAGTTGAAACTGACGAAGGTACTGTCGATCCTTCGTCTCAGCATCGACCCACGGACGGTCAAGAACACGATGCGTCCAATCGATATCCATACCCAGGTAGAATACGACTGGGCGGTCGACGTATGCTGCGGAGGCCGCGTCGGCCAATAGCACGCCCGTATCGTCATGGTCGATAGGAACGTCGAACGACTGGAGGTAGAATTCGAGGTCATCGAGTGCCGCTGAAGCCACTTGCTTGTCGTGGGTTCCGAGTCGGATTAGTTCCTCGCGGAAGGCGTCCAACGACGCGTCGCACCAGTTCTCGAACGTCGATAGCGTCTCGTCGAACGTTTGCTCAGCAACCGACTCACAGAACTGCTGGACTGGCGCGATGTCCGGGTGATCGAGTTCGGCCAGCCGCTTCTCGTCGTGGGTCACCGGCAGTGTCGTTCCCAGCCGAGCGAGAATCGAGCGCACGTCGGCAACTCTCACCCCGGAAGCGGCGTGGGCCGTGCGAAGCAGCCTGAGATAAGTACGGACATTAGCGTCGTCTTCGAATCCCGGCCCGCCGTGAAACGGAATACCGTTCGCCTCGAAGGCCGACTCGACCAGTGCTGGATACTTGCCACCCCGATCCATGACAACGGCGACGTCGTCGGCAGTTTCCGGAGAAATGTTATCGACTAATGTGTCAACGATGGCCGTCGTAGAATCGAACACGTGGAAGTCCGGGAGATCGAAGTCGTCGTCGGTAAACGGCGACACTGTGTCATAGTCCGTCGGGAGTACTTGCTTGTCGAGCGCCGTAAACTGATCGTCGCCAATCACGGCAACGTTCGTGCCGGGGTCGATCGTATATGCCGCGAGGTCGTGGTGAGAGCTGTCGGCATCTTCGATTACTCTAAGTGCGTCCCGAGTGACTGGCGTATCGAACTGGTCGTACTCGAGGATAGCATGTAGCTCACCTGTTTCCTCCCAGCAGCCGAGTATATTCTCTAGAAAGTGTGCTGCGTGCTTCCAGCTGAGATCAGTTTGCTGGATGAGCTCGAGGAACAGATAACGTTCATCACGTGGGCGGAACTCTCCGGATGCGACCATCCGTGGCGTCGCCGCGAAGCGGCCGAGGTGCGGATGATCAAGCCGACGATTCAAAGCGAGACTCAAGGGTGCGTCAGTGGTGAGCACGAGGTCGTAATCCGAGACTTTAGAGTAAAGCTCGTCAATCGTGCGTGCCCGTTGAACTGTCACATCCTTTATCATCGTGCGAGTACCAAAAAGATTGGTGAGAGTATGAGAAGCAATAGAAATCAAATAAAAGCCAACGTATTATAGGGAGTGGTCATATGACGAGAAAATCGCTAACCCATTACATTTACTTGATACACTACGATTGATTGAGCATGATAACGGTCTCTGATCTCACACCGGGTCAGAAGGGAATTCTCAAGCGATGGGAGACAATTGTACGCGAGAAGCAGATTGGGTCTACTTTTTCGATTGAAGAAGAGAATAAGCGTAACGAGATTGTAAAGAAAGCCGATGAATTTTGTGAATCACCATCGCAAGAAAGATTCTCTGAAATGTGGCGTACCGGTAATGCTGCTGGCCAAGCCGTTGCCCCGACCCCGATTCCAAAAAAATGGGCAGAGAAAGGCCAATCGATAAACGAACTCGCAGATTTAGTCCGAGAAATGAGGAGAAGTGACACTTATAATCCAGAATGGGAAGAGAAGTTGTCCTCTAAGCGCCCTATGCGGGAGTTTTTCGGCTGGCTTCACGTGGACTCACAACCGATCATCGATATGCGGACGATCCGTGGACTCGTGTTTTTTGATACAGCCGAGTCTGTCGACCGTCTCAAGAAACAGGAATTCGCCGATCAACGCGAGCGATTTTCAGGTTTCAAAAGCATCTACCAGGAAGTAGTCGGCCACGCGACGGAGGGAACTGATCATGAACTTCCCCTCAACCTCGAAATCTATCTGTTGTTTGTCGCGGTCTGGAAGGCCAACAAGTCAGCCCGGGATCAGGAAACAAACGAGGATCTCGTTGACTTCTACATGCTTATCATTGAGGAAGAAGAGCGGCAAGAGAACAGTGGTGGGAATAACTCCTCTCAACAAATAGAATCGGCCGGGCTCTCAATCACCGACGTCGCCGACGATGACGCGAACTTCTACTGGGTGAATCAACAGAATCAATCCGAAATCGAAGAGGAATACCTTCGAGCCAAGGTCGATGATATTTGGCATCATGACCTCACCAAACTGTCTGCCGACGATGTCGTTTTCCACAATTACGAGGGGAACCTCATTGGTTGTTCTGTCGTCACGGAGGAAGCGACAACCTACACTGTCCGGGGCGAAAAGTACTATCGAGTTGGGGTCAACATCCAGTGGTTTGAAGAGTCAATTCCCGTTGATGACAGCCTCAAAGGAACCCTTAGGGAAGATGAATTGCGGACAGACAAGTATTACCCCATTGATAAGAATGGTGGGCTAACCCAAACCTATCTCTCGAACCTCTCTAGAGCAGCGGCCAAGCATCTCATCAACCGGTTTCAATTAAGCGACAAGGAGTACGAGACGATTCTGGCGCCCGAGGAACCCGGTAGTGAGGTCTCCGGCGAGGATTTCGATGCGCTTCGCGAGAAACTCAATCCGATTGCCGTCGATTTGGAACTGCCGAACGGACTTTATTTCGAGGACGCGTCGAAACTCCAAAATGAGATCGAGGCATCACTCAACTCGGGCAAGCACATCATTTTCACTGGCCCGCCGGGCACTGGCAAGACCAAGCTCGCCAAAGAAATCTGCCGGCAGTGTACAACCGATCTTCCACAGGTCGACGGGCACACCTTCACCACAGCGACCTCTGAGTGGACAGCCTTCGATACCATCGGCGGCTACGTCCCATCGACCGATGTCGAGGAGTCGGCCGACGAACTCACGTTCCAGCCGCGGCTATTCCTGAACTGCTTCCGCCGTGAGCAGGCGGGGATCGTTAACAACTGGCTGGTCATCGACGAGATCAACCGGTCGGACATCGACAAGGCGTTCGGGCAGCTGTTCTCGGTGTTGTCAGGTGACTCGGTCGAACTACCGTACGAGCGAAAGAACCAGGTCGAACTCGTCTCAGTTGACGGCGACGCATCCGAGGACGAGCTACGATCCATCTCTTCGAATCCCGACATGTTCCCAGTCACCCCGTCGTGGCGACTCCTTGCGACCATGAACACCTACGACAAGGCGTCGCTGTACGAGATGTCCTATGCTTTCATGCGGCGGTTCAACTTCATCCACGTAGGCATCCCTGATCTCGAGACCGACGATGGCGCGACTCGCGCCTCGCTTCTCGACCCAAATGAGGATGATAACTACGCCGCCGCGTGGCTAGCAGAGGAGCCGAGTCTCGAACCGACTCTCGAGACAGTCTATGGCGAACTGGCCGTCATCTGGAAGGTCGTCAACGACTATCCACGCTCAATCGGCCCGTCGATCGTCCGGGACATCCTCGGATACGTTGACGCCTACGGGGTCGGCGCCTACCCCGATCGCAGCGAAGAGGCTCTGACCGCTGCCATCGTCGGTATGGTTTACCCGCAACTGGAGGGACTCCGCCCGGACAAACAGCGAAACCTCGTCCGCGAGTTCGCTGGCGAGTGGGAAACGGATCGGGGGGATGTTACGCTTGTGGTGAATGAGGAACGGCTTGAGTCAAAGGCCGCGGATTACTTCGATATCCGCTTCGACGATGAGTAAGCTCGCTGTTGACCGCCTCGTACGGGAGGTGCAGGACGAGCTGGTGACGTTCCTACAATCAGGGACGGTTGCCGAGGAAGACGTGGTGTCTACGCTCGATTTCACCGATCTTGCAATCGATGACTTCGCACGACTCAAGCGAATACACTTCTGTCTCTCTGACCCGGTTGTCGACTTCGTGGAAAAATTGCCCGCACGTGTGCGCAACATCAAGACCGAGAGCCAGCGCGAACGCGTCCACACCCGTGGTGAAGTTCGAGGTAGTATCGACTGGAACCAGACGACGAAATTACGCCATACCGACAGTTATGGTGACCGCACGGTGTTCGCCTGCGAAACCCCCTATGTCGAGTACGATATCCCGGAGAATTTGGTATTGAAGCGTCTGCTGTGGGTCGTCCATCGTACCGTTGATCGAGAATTGGCCAACTTCGACTACGGGTGGCGTCGTGATCAGTGGTCGGACGAGCAGATTCGAGAATTTCAAAGGCTATATTCCCGAAACGTTCATCTCAACCGCATCCGAGACGGGGCTGACATCAAGCCGACCTCTCGTGATCTGACGGCAGCCCGCACCTCCCGCGAACCGCTGTACGCAGAGGTCTACGATCTCTACGACACGTACCAACAGCTTCAGTCAAGTCAGTACGAGGAACCGGCCGTGCAATCGCTGCTCCGTAAGACCCTCGTGGTACCGGAACGCATTCCACGGCTCTTTGAGTTGTTCTGCGTCTTCAAGCTAATACGACTGTTCACCAAGCTGTACCCCCAACTCTCGCTACAAATCATCGAGCCCGGTGCGGAAGAGATTGCGAGGTTGGAAAGCGATACCCACCGGCTTGAGGTATATCACGATCAGCAGGGGAACCAGAAGTTCCATGAGTCGCTGGGAGACGTTGAAGCCAATACACCGTACTTCCGCAGGTATCAAGACGTGCTGGAGACGCATATCGAACTACTAGGTGACTTCCTGAACCGGGGAGCTGGAAAAACCCTCTACAGCGGCCGGCCGGACATCGTCGTCGAGGTATACGAGAAGGAGACAGACACTACGCTTCCTCGCCGCGTTCTGTTAGGTGAAATTAAGTATACCGAGAGTGAACAAACGTTTGCCCGCGGACTCCGTGAATTGCTGGAGTACACACGGTTCGCTCGCGTTCGAGATACGTATCTTCACGAGACACCGGAAGTCGATGTTGCTGGTCTATTGATCACTGACGGCATAAAAACGGAATCCGTGGATGGACAAATACGACACCTCACGGCGGAAGACCTTCCTACACAGAAAGAAACGGTAGCTGATTTGCTTCGATGACCGTCTCGTGTGAGCGGCTACCTCGGAGGAAGCCATCGCGATGAGGGTTTCGGAGACTTACTACGACGAAGGTCATCGCTCTCGTCGTGGTTTGTTTATTATCAAGTAGTTGCCGAACGGGAGTCCGCTCGCTGTTAGATAATCGATAGATGTCTTGATTCGATTATTCCTCGCGCTGTACGCCAAGCACTTCCATCCGTGAATTGCGGTGCTTGCACGAAGGACATCTCGCTCTAAAAACATCCCCCTCTTCTATTGGTGGAACTTCTTGATACTCAACCAAGACTCTGTCACCGCAACCAGAAAGCTTCTCATCGGAGATATCGTTATTGTAACCGTCCTGTTCGGGGTTCGGATGCAAGGCTCGAATGTACTCTACCATTGCACCTTCCCTAGACAGTCCTTGTATATAAACCTCGAACTGATAGACTGCCAATAAATATTGCTTTTTGATTCAATCTACTAAGGCCTTGGTTTGGTTAGATACCGTTTGATACACATACACCTCCTACTCAACAGGTATGTTGAAACTCAGCACGACATGAAATTTTCAAAGAACTCTATTGAGATCGCTCATTGTGGAAAAGTAACTACAATGTCCGACCCGCTCAGCCAACGTGCTTTTTTGACATCCATTCTTTACAATTAATTGACGAATGGAACAACCCGATTCGGAAGACCAGCCAACCGATTCTGCAGAAAACCAATCTGAAAAAAGCCATACAACCTTTCACGTAACACGTTCAGTCCCAACAGAATCATCCACTCCCTCTGGGCCTCAAATCCGAGACCTCATTACTCGAACTGACCGTGCTGTCGATCACCTCCATCGCGAAGCCGAAGTGATGGGATTCAATCCCGGAGAAGTCTACGCCGCTTTCGAACGCGTCCAACAGGGATATGAAAGTCAGATTGAGGACTTAGCTGCGAGCCGGCTGCTCGTCGGCGGAGGTGACGATTACGTCGCAATCGCGCTTAATGGCTATGAGTGGTATCGCCTCGTCCAATGCGTCAGAGAAGGCGTGAGCGATGAGGCGCACGTTGAGGCCATCACCAGAACCACACTCGAGACGATGGCTGAGATTGGTGGGAAAGAGTGGTATTGCCAGTATGCCGTGGTAGTGGCGCTGCCCGAAAACAGGGTTAGGGTCGCCGTCGAAACGCAGCGAGATGAATTCGGAACTGGACATACTGGTCAGTGGGAACGCGTCTAAGGTGATTTAAACACCTTCAGCGATCTCGACGAACCTGAATTGCCTTTGACAAAATCTTTTTTATCAGTAGATCACTGACCCACGGCTAACTTCTCACAGTACAGCTGTCAGCCACACAACTTTGGAAGAATCCCCGCTCGCCAGTACACAATAACCCTGAAATCATTGTCTCCAGCTTGCTTGATATTCCACTCTGGCACTGGGACAGTCGCGGCCTGGATGCCGAGCAGCTGATTTCCGAGTACAGGGGCGCCACTCAATCCGTCGATTTGTACAACGGGATTATCGTCGATTGCGATGGCGGTCAGGCCGTACCGAAATGGGTCATTGTCTTCCGGCATCTCGTTCGCCAATCGATGCATCGCGGGATTCCGGATGGCGTTTCGATACGTCTCTACCTCGTATTCGCGATCCGGATCGGGAAAGCACTCTCCGTTGAAGCCGATGATGTCCACGGATTCCGACGAGTGCTCCGGAGCAGCCACGTCGTCTGAATTCCATACCTGATACCCGTATTCCTCTGGATCGAAGTAGATGGGAACCGCAATGATGTCAATCTCGGCGGTCTGTTTTACACCGGTTCGCTCCCTGATGTCGAGGTGTTTGACTTCGAATCCCGAGGAGGTACGGAGATAGACGTGAATCGTCGGAAGGTAGTCGAGAGCCACAAACGGCAGGTTGTACTCGTTCGTCTTGAGGGCGCCTCCGTTTGTTGGAAGGACGTTGTGCCGTGCAGTGACGAGGTATGTCTCTTTGTTTCCATCGAAAAAGAATCCGCTCGCTCGCATATACTCCCCACAGACGATTGGGCAGCTCACTCGCGGATCGGTCTTGGTGCAGTTGATTGGTTGTGTTTCGGCCATAGCACCCAATTTTGGGGCAGTAGTGTCGGATAAATGCTGACGCGAATATTTATACGCCGCTAGCCGAAGCGGTACGCGGGACGACAATTTGATGAGAACAACTCCACACTGTGCCAGTATGTCAGCAGTAGAGCTTTCTCTCGGTCTCGCTATTAACGCAACGTCGACAACGTTCCTTGAAAACCCAGTCAACTACAGCGACGAACGATCCCTCGCGGAGGAAACCCGTCGCCGTTTGTGCGTCATCGGCTCTGTTGAAATCCTCTTCATGTCTTGCGATTTGTTAAGGAGCTAGCTTTCAGTCGGATCCGGAAAAACTGGTGGAAAGAGTATCTCTTCCCAATGTCATCTCTGAATGATTTCAACAGAGCCGCGTCATCTTATCTCCATCGTCCGTTGAGAACGTTGAGGTTAGGAAATCACCGGGAGCAGCCGGAGACGTCCCGATTATCAGCAGTACACGGCCAAGTACGACCACGTCTGCGATATCTGAACCAACCCCTAATATATTATTTACTGAATGTATTTTTGATAGGGAATGGTGGTGAACTGTCATTCACCTGTATGATAATAATGGAATTTGAATATCTTAACAGTTATCCAACCAATCATGGAGGCTAGCATTATGAAACCTCCAGCTTCGCCAATAAAAAGACCGAGGATGAGTCCTAACCCAAACAGAAAAATGACCGCTGTCTCGACTCGATGGGCAGTTGAATAGGGGATAGGTCGTTTCTCCCACGCGTCTGGATTGTTGGGCTGGGGATCGTCGTAGTTCATATTCTTGGTGTGCTTCTGCCGAGCCACAGGCGTGAGTCTGGGTTGCTCAATGTCCTCTTTGGAAGGGAAAATAACCCATGTCTTGAACAGGTCAGTGGCAGTTCCCAG
The DNA here is from genome assembly GCF_043677095.1 of Natronococcus roseus. Lineage (NCBI taxonomy): Archaea > Methanobacteriati > Methanobacteriota > Halobacteria > Halobacteriales > Natrialbaceae > Natronococcus > Natronococcus roseus. Next base: position 113,496 of record NZ_JBHLJR010000008.1, on the reverse strand, counting down.
GACGCTCTGGTAATCGTCGGGTGCTGACCCGAGTTCATGCTGTGGGGTCACGTAGACACTACTATCTTCTACCTGTTTCACGCTGCCGCCACCCACTTTCTCGACGAGGATTGCGTACTCGGAGTCTGAGTCGATGACCCCCTCAGGAATGTCGACAGACCATTGCAGCAGTTCGCCATACACTTCCAGCGACAGCAACAGGTCGTCGTCATGCACCGCTACGTCCATAATGGTTGCTTCGATGAACTCGTCTTCGTTTGCCTCGTGTCTGTGGTGTCGCTGGACAAAACTATGGGTATCTTTCGAGAGTTTCTGCAAGCTCTTGTCAGTTACTGGTGCCTCGTCGACGATGGGCTGATAGCCAACACCGCCCTCACTGATCTTTATTTTCTCGGGCTTCTCCATGTACGACTCGATTGTTACCTCGTTGCCGACGAGTGGGCTGATGTCGCGGGAGAAGGAAAAGTCAAGTTCGTTACACAATGGCTTGAGCGTCGCCAGTTCCCGTGGGCCGCCGCCACGGGGATTCGATGCCCCCAGGCAAAGTGTAATTTCATGCTCTGCACCGACAATGAGCGTAATATATACAGAATTGTCAGAGGAAATATGCACCGAATCTACCCGTGCGCGGACATCTCCCTCGTTGAGGACGCGCTGAAGTTGATATTCCTCTTCAAGGTCGTCCACTGAGGAACGGGACATCTCGTTATACTCTAATTGTAAGCCATACTAAAGTATTTAACTTTTAGTAATATGAATAATTGCATATGTTAGTGCGGTACAGTCTGCATCACTACAGACCTAGAAGTTGATCTCCAAGCGTGGAATCAGCGGTAACTGACTGCTGACTACACGCTTTATATTCAGCAGGCGGTTTTCGACAGATATCGGAAAGATTGATGGTCTCTCCGTTACCTGCTTGGACTGTACTGAACGCGAGTTTCACGCCCACATGGAGAAGATGACCTTCTGCGAGATTGTTGGTCTTTGGGCCGTCCACAAAATAATTTGCCCATCAGATTAGCCCAACCCAGCATGGGTGCTAAGTTTGACTCCGGTATGTCGGCCACAGAACCACCCACCAAACACCAACTGACCTCCTCCCTGAAATCATCCTTTCGAAATGCCATGAGGGGAACATCGAAGTCGTCAACACCCTCTTCAAGTGACCGACGCCGCCGAAACTCGCAGGATAATCGAGGAAGAAATAAAAATCTACAAAGCATCAGAGAGTCAGTCAACTTCGCCGTCGCTATCGTCATCCTCTCCATGGCGCTTAACACAGTGTGAGTCGGTGACAATGCGAGTTGAAAGGAGAGCGTGGCGAGGAGGCGGTCGTGCGAATCTGCTGCGACGGCGGTGTCCAGTTTCACTCTGGCTGGGGTGCTCTTATTGTATCTGACGTGGGATCCGCTGCAGCGATGCCCGATCCCTCAGAATACGTCGATGATTTCGGGGTGCCGCATTACCAGCTCGAAGCCGCTGTCAATATCGCAGCCAGAAACGTGTACAGCGGTCAAATTCTTCCAGACGGCCCGCCAGGGAGCTACTACAGCGATGGACGGAGAGCCGCCATTTCGGCGCGTTCCATTGCAGAATTCGCCGACTACAGTCAACTACCCGCAGATCATCAACTGTACGAACCAGAGAACACTGGTGCTGGAACCGGGAGGACACCACGTGAATCAGAACGAATTCATCTGTACACGTCGGCGCGTGGATCGGTTTTTCACCGCCATCAAGAACTGCCCGCAAAGGCGGAACTGAGCATTGGTCAACTGGTGCGTGAGGAGCTGTCCTCGCCACCGCCCTGTGATAACTGGCGTGACGTACACAAAACGCTGGCAGACTACAACGGGGCGCCGCTGGTCGACCCGCCAGATTCGTCGATCAAAACCGGACGTGAGGCGCTCGTGAAAGCGATGGTCTTAGAAGTAACCGAAGCTCGAGACATTTTCCGAAACGAATGGGGTGAAATCGAAAATTGGACGGTCGGGCGTGAGAAGCCGTTCTTGTCTGACGTAGACGGATATCTGTTTGGCGGATGTGTCGACCGGTTTAGCATCGTCCTCGACGAGTCCTCGAGGTATGTAGGCGTATTTTCGACGGAACTCAAGTTTACCGATAGGATTCGCTCAGAACATTATCTCCAAGCGGCTTCGTACCAGCACGCCTTTGAACCGGTCTCAACAGTTGTTCGTCCGCTTGATGCAGCCCTAGTGAGGATCGATATCGAAGAAGGAACGTGTGAGATCAAAACCTCGCAAGACTCAGACTGGCCCGACGACGCGTGGAGCAAATTCAAGGCTGCATACGATAGATACTTCGATAAGTATCCGCTTGCCAATATGTGGTTGCAGCGGTCTGCTGACACAATCAAATAGTCTGCACGCTTCGATCGGTAGAATCCTTCTACGAACTCTTCCGTCCGCTTGATCACATCTTCTTCAACTTGGTGAAGTCTAGTCTAGCCAGAGTCATAGTTGCTTATACATTTTTAAGCAAGGAATGGGTTTCTCAGAAGATGCAATATGACCGATAAACCAGAGATACCCGCGACAGAAGAGAACCAGAAATTGGGAGAGTTTGCGATACAGATGCTGGCCGTCTTCAAGGAGAATGGTCTGCTGAAGGAAGATGCTGACATCCCACACGAGAGGGCGGCAAATATACTGCTTAGCGAGATTCACGACTGGTACCGTTCGGGTTGGATGGATATTGAGACCGAGTCGTTTGCTGATTACTGTGAGCGTGTTCAAGAGGCGAATTACGCTGCTGATGATCTTGAAGGCCGGTACTCGGCTGACTGATTTCGGCGGTTAATTCGGTGCTTCTGCCCGCTTTTGCAGTCTTTTTTAATGGTGTTCGACACTTAGTATCTAGTAGGATGATCGATATCTCGTTCGATGAAAGGCAGGGAAGTGAGGATGAGGTGCGAATTTTGACAGAGTGGAGTAGTGGACGTGTAGTTGTCCGTGATGATCCTGGGCCTCGGATGATGGTGATTTGCCAGATGCGTCAGCGAGGTGAATGGGTTGATGAGGCTCGGTGGCGCGTCACGCCCACCGGCATCGCGTATGTAACGGGGAGTATCGGTCACGAGTCTCGGTGGTGGCACGATTCGAAGCCGCAGCAGAAGCGAGTGCGTGTGTATGCTGATGAGGAACGGGGATGTGTGGTTGTTGAGCGTTGCTGGAGGGGCCCTCCGGAAGCAGATTATGAGCTGGTGGAGGATCTATCTTGGCGGTGGGCTGCACAGTGGCAGGTGGACGAAGTGGGTGTGGAATGACTTCTGGTGGATTGAATAATGGCGGGCGGTACAGTGTGGATGAGTACACGCTGTATGATTGTTTACCGACTGGTGGGTTATTGTTGTGTGATTAGGGAGCCATTCTTATTTCTCACTCACTCTTCCATTAATTTCTCAAATAATAGGGGCGAATCAATAGCCCACTTAGAACGCGTGCGTGGAAGATAGTGAATCAGAACCAGTTGAGTTGAGTCTTCACGGTGAGCGAGCTGAGTTGCCGAGTGATGTGGATCCTGTTGCTGCTGTATTGATTGCTGCTGATGAGTGCGAATAGCGGTCTGATGAAGATGGTGTTGATCGGGATGACAATGAACGTGGTGGTGTGGGTTAGAGTGCAGGCTGCCTGTAGAGCAGTCATATCGATAATAAGATGAGAATTTCATTTTAGCGCGCGGTGTGTGCTTTTCTGCAGTCTGTCTGGAGAGAGACTTAAGTGGAGTTAGTGTCTTGCAGATGACAATGATTGTATCTTTATCCAGTTTGCAGGAACTGGTGACTCATCTGGGTGTTCTTCTTTCGAACAACCTGGTACCGGTTGCAATCGTTACTACGGGGGCTGTTACGTTCTACTCTTTTATTTATAAACGGCCAGAGTTAATTATTGAAGCTAAACCATCCTTTGCTTTTCAGAGATTGAAGGACGATGATGGTGATGTTCAGGCAGGAATTATGCTTCTATTGGCGAACGTCGGTAACAGTTCCGCAGAGGAAGTTCATCTATCCCTCACTTCGGATGTCTTCTACTTTGATAATGAGATCGAGGTTAATGACACTGTCAATAGTTCTTATGAACCACCACAAGCAGGTATGGAGATACGAGCAGGGAGGAAAACAGTGTTCGTCGGAGGTGGAAGTCGTCACGATATCTATCTTGATAACGTGGTGTATGAGGGGGATGTCCAAGAACTCTGGTTGGGGGTTTCGGTATTCACAGAGGGACGGCACGATTTGAAGTATCAAGTTGCTTGTAAAGAGCACGGCCCCCGAAATGGGAAGATCTCTTTTGACGTCACTGTTGATGGTGATGGTGATGTTGATGTTGAGATTATAGAGAGAGACTATCCAACACGCCGGCGTCAGTTGAAGACGCGGTGGTTTGGAACGGTTGAGCGGACGAGAACGCAACGGTTAGAGAATCTTGATGATGACGTGGAATTCGAATCGGATGTTCACTAGCCGTTCTCTCATTTGCAGGGTGGGATACGGAAACCGGCCAGTTGGGTGGCGTGTCCGTTTAGCAGGTTTCTGTCTAGGGAAAAGTCTTTCTTAGATCAGTGAGATAGGGTTTCTATGGCTAAGATAACGAAAAGTATTGACATAGCAGACGTGCCACAAGACAGAGTTGAGTATGCTGACTTCTCTAAGCAGGGGAGTTTGTACGTGAGTCTGTCTGAGGAATCAGAACTGTATCTAGTGAAAGTGAACGGGGAGAAAGTGAAGGAGGAGATCGATGTAGATCAGAAGGCGTTGGATTCTTCGGGAGCGAATGACAAGTTGGATCAGCTCTTGTCAGATGCTTCGGGTGGTTCTGAGGATTGATGATAGTTGATTCGTTGGTATCGCTCGCTCAGTATTGGGAGGCGATTATTGCTGCGTCAGCATTACTCGTTTCAGTGATTTCGTTATTGAGGGATAAGCGATCACGTCAAATGGATATGCTGCACGATGTTTTTCGTAATATTGGTGATTTGAATTCGCAGATTGCGAACTATAATCCTAATGATAGGGAAGGGGAGCAAGTGAGGCAAGATGCGAAGATTTGGCAGCAGGAGAAGTTCAAGGAGTATGATTACCTGTGTTTCTTGATTAATCGTAAGAAGGTGAAGGAACGCGATGTGTATGAGTTAGGTGGTGAGGATATGATTGAGTTTTTTGATCGGTATGGAGATGAGATGGATGAGAATCAGTATGATGATATCGAGGTGGTTGTTGAGCGGTGGAAGAGTCGTCCACCGACTTCGGTAGTTAATCGGTTGGTGTTGTGGTTTGCGAAGACGCGTAGGGGTTATTTTGGTAGTTGAGTCATAGATGGAGGGTTGATGTTTATGAATGATGGCGCAGCCAACGCGCTGTGTGATGGTTGGAATTCACGCTCAAGACGACTTACTCGTCGTGGTTGGACTGTGCTTGTACGCTCGAGATTTCGAGGAAGCTGAACCGAGGAACGCTGAAAGGGCGTGGCAACTTGCTGAACAACTCGCAGGTCAACACGGGTTGTCGCCTGCGGAGGCTGTGCTTCAGTTAGAGTAGATGGAAATATCTTGTGGGCAAAAGCTATAATCCTATGATATCAATTTCAGGGATACTTAACATCCAGTAATATGTCGGAGTCAATCCTGAAGCACGATTGGAGTTCGTCTACCGTTATAGACGAAGATGAACTGCTGGATTACGTATTTCCCACCCACCAAGATTCGGACGCCAAAATCGAAGTTAGGAATTACTGCATAGAGATAGGAGGAGATACGATCGACACAGAGGCTTTCATCCAGTTTCTGAAAAAGAAGTTCTTGTACTTCGTGTTTCCCGAAGACGAACTCGAAGAGCACGGGATAATGGCATACAATGAGGCTCTTCAACGGGTTGGTTACGATGAGGACTATGACTCTGACGGCCTCTATGGCGAGTTGTTACTCTTCGTATTTATTGATGCAGTGTTGGATATGCCGATGATAACGCACAAATTGCTAATGAAATCAAACCCGAACGACGAAGAAAAAGGGTCTGATGGGGTGTTCTTTGGGGAGTACGATGGGGAAGTCAGTTTGGCGTTGGGAGAAGCGAAATTCTACACTGATAAGAAAGGCGGCATCAGGAGTTCGTTGGAAAGTACGTCGCGGTTCCACGGGGCTGGCGGTGATGAGAGACGAAGGCACTCACTCAGTGTTGCTTCACGGGGTTTGTTCGGCGGGACTAATTTGGACGGTGAACTGGATCAAGCCGAAATTGCGGAATTGGCAGAGCAGTTAACAACACCGTCGAGAGACTATCGATTAATTCATCCTATTTTCATTGGATACGAGAACACGGATCTAGTCGATGTGCAGACAGAGTCGGTGGACGAAGATCAACTCAGGGATCGAATTGTAGAGGTTGTGAAGGAGGATGATGTACTGGACTATATTGATGGTAGGATTTCAGAAGAACACGCCAACCTGAAAAAGCACTATATTGTACTCATATTCTTGCCTGTTGAGGATACCAGCGAATTCAAGAAACGTGTGAAGAACGCAATTTACCCTCATAATCAAGACTAAGATGTCTACATACGAAGAAGCCGCCAAAATAGAGTTTTTCAACGATTGTATAGATGAATTAGCAAAGGACTTGTTCTACGAAGATAACGAGATTTCGAAAGGACTCGCTACGTTTATCGACGAAGATCAGATTCGTAAAAGCGCGTGGGTGGCTTCGGGTTTAGCTTCAAGTCCTAATGATGATCATCGTAGGAAGGCGCTCTCGTTCGCTATTTTGGCGTACTTGAAATATAGCGGTGAGGAAGAAGCGGAAATTTATGAAAGGTACCTGTACATCATCCTATCTCGAATAGGTGATCTTCCGGCCGTTGGTAGCTTTGTTGACGATAATAATCGGACTGAGTTCGAAGAGTCGTTAATTTCAACGTTTGATTCGGTGTTGTCTCTCGAGATCGAGTCATACCGTGAGAAGTATGGATTCGGTGATGGGGATTACCTCTCCAAGTTCCAAAATGATATTCTTGAAGCTCTTACTGATGGAGAAGACGTAGCGATTTCAGGGCCAACTTCGTCAGGGAAGTCGTTCATCCTCCAAGAATACATCGAAGAGAAAGTTCAGAAAGAAGAAGACTTCGAAGTGGTTTATGTCGTACCGACTCGGGCATTAATTTCGGAGGTGAGTACAAAACTCAAGGAACGGCACGAGGAAGTGACCGTGAAGACTGGAGCCTATTTCAACGAGGATGATGAGGATCACGTTTTTCTCGTGGTTACCCCGGAGCGGTGTCTGAAACTGCTTCGAGAAGAAATGAAGGATGAAATCGATCCTTCGCTATTGTTCTTCGATGAGTTTCAAAACGTGGAAGATGGGGAGAGAGGTGTTCTGTACGAGAACATCATTCAGTCATTGAAAGAGATGTGGCCAGAGACACAGATCGTTGTTGCTGGCCCTTACCTTGATAGACCGGGTGAGAAGTTGGAGACGATTACTGGAGGGTACGTTGAGGAGATCACGACGGTATTCACGCCTATACTACAACTCAAAGTTGTTCTGCGTTTCCGGAACCTTGGAAATACATCTCACAGAAGAATTGATGCTACGATATTGAGCCCGACAGGGAGGGAAGTCTCGTTCCAAATTGACGAACCGGATGGAATGATGTATTCCGACTTTGGAAGTAGTAAGAAGGCTTTCTTGAGAAGAGCCGTCAATGAATTCGGGAAAGGGGATTTGAACCTAATTTATGCGAGTCAAAAGGGGTGGGCCGAAGATTGTGCTGAAGAAATTAGAGATGGTTCAGATCGTATCGTTACGTCAGAACAGGCACGTGATTTGATTGACTTCTTAGGCCGTACTATTCACGAAGACTATTCGTTGATATCTTGTCTCAGGCACGGTGTGGCGTTCCATCACGGAATGGTTCCGAAAATAGCCAGAACGGAAATCGAGGATCTCTATGGGAAAGACCTTCATACGATTATTAGCACTCCAACTCTTCTTCAGGGAGTTAATCTTCCAGCCGAGAACATATTCATCCATAACCCGTATAAAGGCCAGGAGCAGTTGACAGAGTTTGATTTCAGTAATCTCATTGGGCGTGTGGGGAGATTGAATAAGAAGCTCTACGGTACGGTCTACTGTATTGAACGTGAGGATGAAGAGTGGTCAAAGGATAAGTTGGAGGAAACCAGTAACAAGGAGATTGAGCCAGCTACCGAGAAGGCATTGCAAAGGGATGTTGACGACTTCGTTGATGTTGTTGATGAGGAAAATATCTATGAAGTGGAAGAGGATCATCTTCGGTACACAGGGATTTTACTCCGAAACAAGTTTCTGAAAGATCAGGATTCTGGGTTCGAGGAGTACTTGCTTAACAAAGAGGTCTCTGATGAGGATATTAGCGAGATCAGTTCGAAGCTTTCTGATAGGTTGGATGAAGTAACTGTGCCTGAGGAGATTCTAAGGAGGAATCCTACTGTTGATCCGCTTCAGCAGGATAAATTGTACAAATCAGTGAAGCAGAACCCGGGGAAGTGGATTATCAGTAGTCATAGAAGAGACTACTCTTATGATCAGCTCGAAAGGATTACAGAACAATTAGACGATATTTTCCTGATCTTTGATGATGATGGTGAGCAAGGGTACTCGCCGTCAGAAGGAGAGATTATCTACACTGCGCATCGGTGGCTGAGCGGGGATTCTTACAAGGATATGATTGATGGTAGGCAGGAGAGTGATAAGATTCCAGAAGGCGAAGATGATGTGGATATTTCAATTCGACGGGTTATGGAGATTATTAACAAGTATGTTCGGTTCACGCTTGTGAAGTATTATCGTATTTTGACAGATATTCTCGAGGAGATTGATTTTGAGACAAATGAGTGGATGGTAGGGTTTGATCAGATGTTGGAGATGGGTTCGGTTGACTTTCGGAAATTAGAATTGATGTCTATGGGTGCTGATAGAACTGTCGTGGTGGAGTTGCCGATTCCGGATCAGGTGGATGATGTGATTTCTTATTTGGAGCAGGAACAAGGGCGTCTTCGGTCTTTCCATCGTAATCATCTGCAAGAGCAAGATATCCTCTAACTTGATTGGTGATAATGAGAGGGTTGAGTTGGAGCTTGAAGTGAGGAACTGATTTCACTCGTTGAAGTTGGTTAGCGTGGATTGATCTTCGTGCTCTGAAGCTGGCTGGTTCGATTTCGATTCCGTGCGCATTAGACCGGGGTTCTCACGGAAGAATTTTCGGACATCTTCATAGGCGTCGTATTTGCCTTGATATCTCCTGTAGGTGTTCTTGTGCTTCTTTGCGTGTTGTTGCATCGCGATCGAATTGCCAGTTCCGAAGTCGCAGACTGAGCAATTGTATTTCGACATATTTGTGTGTGTTCGTTGATAAGTTTTAATTGACTTGCTCAGTGCCCTCGATGCTCCTTCGAGACAGATGTTTGCCGGCGTTTAAGTTGGGTGGGCGAGTAATTCGTAATGAGTGGTAAAACGGACGGGTGATTGTTTGCAGGTATGTAAGCGAGAGCAGCTCTTTAAGTATGATTTCGGTGGTAAAATGGTAACCCACTCAAACGAGATTCGGAACAAAATTATGACAACCGATAACACATCAGTAGAAGTTTACGAGAAGTACATCAGAGGGAGCACAGACACACAGGAAACCAGTCACCAGAAAGACGACTTGGACGAGTGGTTCATCGAGAACACAGACATTGATCCATCAACTGTCACTGAACACGTTGACTTGGACGTGAGTGGCTCTGAGCGAGATCGTGAAGGATATCTCAATCTGTTAGAAGGGATCAAAAGCGGTGAGGTAGATCACGTGGTTGTCTGGGAGATTAGCCGAATAGGACGTCGTGGAAGCATCATCCAAGAGTTCTTTGACGCGTGCGAAGATAACGACACAACCGTTCACATTACGAATGGGAAAGTTGAACGGATCAAGCCAGACGGTACCAACCGATTTGTCGCGGATATTGTTGGAATGGTGTACACTGAAGAACGTCGTCAGTTGATACGGAGGACTGAGTCTGGACTGAGGAGAGCTCGAAAGGATGGGAAGTGGCTTGGTCAAGTTCCTAAGGGTTTCACTAGGAGTGATGAGGGGTATCTTCACCCTCTCGTTTCTCCTGATTACGAGTCTGGCGAGACAGGTTTCTTCGATGTTGCTGAGGCTTTGGAGAAGTTAGAAGCAGGAGAGTCTTATCGTGCTGTTGCTCGAGAGTTGCCAAATTGTACTCGTCAGACGCTGATGAATATTGATAAGGACGAGGAGCGCCGGGAGTGGTATTTGAACGGTGAGGCTGATGATGAGAAGGTTCAGGAAGCGTTGGAAGATATCGAACCTTCGAGTTGACTGTCTGGTTTTTGACCGGGTTTAAAAAGTCAGAACGAATATATTAATTTGTGAGCGAAGAAACAGAAAGTGAACTAACTCACACAACGATATTGATCAGTGAAGAGCAGCAGGAATGGCTTCGGGAATCAGAGATCAATCTTTCAGCGTTGGTTCGTGATATCATTGATGATGCGCGTGTACGCGAGGAAGTCGATTCGGCGTCGATCTTGGAGGGCGTGTTTGTGGATCGTGAGCGGTACCGTGAGCGTGCTGAGAAGATTGAGGAAGTGAACAAGGAACTTCGGGAAGATCTCGTTGAAGCACTTCGAGATTCCTCAGAGAACAGGGGTGATGGGGATGCCGATTAATGGTGAACGGTGTCCTGAATGCGGGGAATTCTCACTGTCTCATCCAATGCCGCGTGAGGAACCACGTCCGTACGATTTCAGTCCAGGTGAGTATGAGGGTTTGATTGTCGAGTACCGTCGTTGCCTTGGCTGCGGAAACGAGTACAGGAAGGTTGAACGCATCCTTGAGCAGCTCGAGCAACTCGAGGGTGATGAACGGTGAGTTACGTTGTTCGTTGCAACGAGTGCCAGGGGAAGGTGTATCCCGTTCCAGTTGACTTCCAAGGTGACGAACGACTTTTCGCGTATCGTTACGCTCTCGAGCACGCTCGGGAAACTGGGCATAGTGACGTGGAAGTGTTTAGTGGTCATCATTGGGTTGGTGATGGAGACCCACCGCGAGACTTCGAAGAAATCTTCTAACGCTGGATCTCTTCTTCAGCGGCGTCCAAAGTGTGGTATTCGCCCTCAATCATATCGTGTATCGATACTACCCAATCTGATTCTGCGCCGTGTGTCATACGTGGTGTTGCGTTCTCCGACGAGAAAACACTGTTTAGACCACATAACGGGACTAAACGCTTAACCTGGTGTGGATAGCAGCGCGCCCGTGCCGGCATTCAAGTAACATCTCGCGCTATCATACAAGTACGAGGTGACAAGGCACGCACTGGAAACACCATATCACGACTGGTTCATCTGGTTCACGCGGTGCAGTGCAGTTGCGGTTGCGGCCCCAACTTCCCTTACAATACGCGACTGACGGTTGCGAAGAACGAAGTCAATTTCCTAGCTGAGCTAGTGTTTATAAGTCACCCATGTAAACGAATAAATGCAAAAATGACAGCAAAACGGCGAATAATCTCGACAAAATCAGGAAGTGTAGGACGAGGTGGTGTAGAATGAGTCACGGAGCGAACGTAGCCTTTCAGGTTGACGATGGGGAATATGACATCTACTATAGTCATAATGGCGCGCAAGACCTTCAGCTCCGTGATGTTTTGATAGAAGAAGTCGACGATAGCAATGGCTACGTAGACCCACACAGCCTCGGTTCGATCGAGCCACTACCGCAGCTCAGCAAATGCCCATCTGAATATACAAAAGCAGACGGGAGTGCAATCGACTCTAATCCATTAGCACAGCGTGTGCCACTACAAGCCCTTGGATACAGTGTTGATTTTGCGGATGCGGAAGCAGTGTACGTAGTTAGATCTGGCCGCGTTGAGACGTACTATCCTGTTTGGCTGTTCCCGAACGTGGTTCGTCCGTGGCGGGATCACCTCACTGTTGAGGTGTATAAGTCTGGGAATATTGTGGATGGGCCTATGGATTTGTTTGATAAAATCGAGTCAATGGAGCCGCTGCGAACAATTGATGGAGAGACACTATCTGGTGATATCTTCGATGACACGATCGTTGAGAGAGTGGTACGCGATGAGCACGCGAATGTCTACGCATTGTGGTCTAAAATGGTGTCTGAGTCAGACGATGACGAACCAGATCTTAGAGCAGTGCTGCAAACTTCTGCGTACACTGTGCATATTACTGTTGACGGAGACGTCAACTCCTTCCCTGAGAAAAATGGGGGGATGTTCGTTGAGATAGGGCAGATGAGTCAACGTGAGATTGAGTTGGAGGCAGCTGCCCTTCGATTTAATATTGGTATGCGTCTGAACGCGCTTCGCCACGAGCCCACTGATGAAGAACTCGCAGAGGCAGCCGCAGAAGCATCCATCGAAGCGTATCAGTCGTTCGGTGATGATATCGCGTCGTTTTCTCCGGCGCCGTATGGGCAGATGTATCGTGCAGTTGAGAAGGTAGGTGGTGTGTCAACTGATTCTGCGCCGGAGCTGTCGAAGTTCTTTCAGTAGTTCTTTGATGATAATGGCGTGTGGTTTGAAATTCCTATTCGGGAAGGTACGTTTCTGCTTGCTGCGGTGTGTCGTACAGCCCGCTGGCAACTTCTACGAGGACTTTGTGTTCGCAGAGGCGTGTGACGCGCTTGGAAATGTAGGGATGGGATTTCCCGATGATATCTGCGAGGAGTCCTGTTGTTGCTCGGCCGTTCGTTTGGATTTCTTGCAGGATTGCTTCGTCTGCGTCGTTGATGTAGATGTTGTGTTGTTCTCGTGCTTCCATTGTGTGTTTGTATACGCTTTAGAGGTATTTAAAACAATATACTCTTTATCAAAAGAATATGTACTAAGAGGATTAGTTAATTCTGTTACTCTAAGGGTATTAACACTTATTAACCACTACCACCAATGAAATAATAAGAAGAAAAGAAGAAGACTGACGAACCAAAATAATTACCGGCAAACGCCAACGAGCAGGGTAGTACCCTACCGCTGAAGGGCAACGCGGACGAATTCGCACTTGAGCCCGGATGTATGGAGGCGAAAAGCCCTCGTCTCTCCCGTTTTGGGGTGTTTCGAGGGTTCTAATGGGACTACAAGGCCCCTGAAACCTTGATGGATGGCGGATGTCGCCCTACGCCTCACAATCTGTGTGAGGAAGCGAGTCCCTTCAAATTTGAGAGAATTTAGCATACCACGCAAGTAGATGGATCCTCACCCACGATGGGTGGGACGGGGTTCGACTCCCCGTTGCGACTTCAGATGCCTAAGTGTTGACCATTGTTGCCATACAAGTTTTAATTAGACTTATGACACGAAATACAGGATCTGACGAAGACAGTTACGACAACAAAGACATTCCGTTCGACAAGGCGGCAGGAGTTGCAGAACAAACCATCAGCGAGATGGATGACGAGTTCGAAGAAGGGAGTGGATGGGCACGGGTTACAGACGTAACACGCGTCTGGACGGCCATCGAGGACGGCTTTGATGCCTACCACGCTGAGAAACATGAAGTGAAGAGTAGTCGAGCAGAGGCGAGTCTTGACTGGAGCAGGTCAGCTGATATCACCTTACCGAACAAGCGACTGGCAGTGATTTGGTACGCGGAAATATGTGGGCAGATCAGCGATGGTGCGTGGGAGAACCACTCCTGAAAGTGAAACGCGAGAAGTTCGAGAAACACCGAAGTCAGATTGATATGTACTTCCTTACGGAAGTCACCACTTCCGGGCGCGTACGCATTATCGGTTACATCACACCAGAATACCTCGCAGAAGCAGGAACCGAAGTCAATGAAGGAGAAACCTACAAACCCGATGACGAACGACGACGATTCCGCAGCCACGCAGACAACATCGTCGCAGAACCAGACGACTTACGCATCGTCTGGCGCCGAGAAGAATAACTACTACAATTCCTATTCTGTCTTACCCCCTCGAAGACGAGCCACCGCGAATGTTGTCAGCAACGCAATGACCGCAACAGCAGCACCGAACCCAGGCATTCCTTCCTCCTGCTCTTCGGATCCATCATCCTCACCACCATCATCACTTGAAATAGAATCATCACCATTACCACCAACATCATCACCCTCACCTCCTTCACCACCAACGTCCGCGCTCTCAACCTCTATCGTCGTTACTTCTTCCGCAGAATTCGACTGCAACGCCAAATCATACGTACCAGGCTCATCCGGCAAACCCAGTTCCTGAGTCCCCGTCTCGTCAAACGACACTGATTCACGAGTCTCCGGGAAACCAGCAAACAAAGTATTACTCTCCGAAAGCGTTCCCTCAACTGAAATTGTCGCCGTCTCACCAGCCTCAAACGACGCAGATCCATCAGCCGGAGTCACTTCAACATCAAGCTCATCAGCCGGACTATCCGATTCCTCAATCTCCTCTTGCAAATTCTCGTTCCGCTCCTCCAGCGTCTCGATCTGTTCCTCTAACGCCGCGATTTCCTCATCAGCCCCATCTAACTCCTCCTCGAGACCGTCGATTTCGTCCTCCAACTCCTCGATTTCACTTTCTAATTCCTCGTTCTCTTCCTCTAAGCTCTCCGCCAACTCTGACTCCTGATTGCCTTCCCGCAGGTCAGCAATCTCTTCCTCCAGCTGCTCAACCTCGTAATGCGTCACATCTGGATACGCTCGATCAATACTCATCGTGAACGAATACTGTGTTTCCCAGTCAGGATCATTCACCTCAATACAAAATGGACTCTCGTCTTGCTTTGCCCAGATATCAACTGTCGCTGTTTCTCCTGGTTCTGGATGAATGAGAGTATCCATACCATATTGGCCGGTTTCTTCAACACCCGCGTTGTCAATACCACGCACCCCAATTTCCTCGTCTTGCTCCGCCGAAATTGTCACTTCCGGGCTTTGCGCCTCATTCGGAGTTGTGAATTCTAATGTGACATAATTTCCCCGTTGGAGTTGGAGATTGGCATATTGCCGATCATATGATTGAGTCATTGACCCTTCACGTAAATCTGAGTCTCCTGTTATTAGTGGAGCCCCATCACATTGGTCTCCCCAGTCATCGTCTACTGCCGAGGCGGTTGTCGAAACAGGTTGAGCCATCGCAACGAGGCTCAAAACCATAATCGACACGAGTACGAAGTGTTTCACACCCATAGAGTGTGGTGTGTTCACACATAACTTATAGTTTTAGAAGGGTTTCATCCATCAGTTTGAAAAATTTGCCACGGAAACGAAGAAACAGACCCACACACCGTTCGGCAGAAAGACCAACAACAAACAACCAGCTAACGGCTGACTCTCACGTCTTCTAATTCTTCAATCTCATCTACCTTCCTGAGATCAACCCAAATATCCCGATACTCGTAATATAACTTGGCCAAAACATCGTCATCACCCCACTCCTTCACCTTGATCCGACTACCATAATTCTCAGTCCAGAAGCCAGGCAAATCACTCCCCGCAAACTCAACTACCAACACGTCACCGTCAACGTCTTCGACTTTCCCAGTCAGCTCAAGATCGCCCGCGCCAGTTTTACCGTTGAATTCCAAAACGACGTTATCCCCTTCCTCTGCAGTGCCAATGCCTGTCATACAAGTCACAAACTCTCAACTAACCAATTTCACATTTATGGTTAATTGCTAACACTATCTGAGTGAGTCACAAACACCCACACAATCAAACGCCAGACGACTACAGGCTAAACCAGTTACGCAGAACCCCTATCATACTCCTCATCAAACCAATCACGACGGAGCTCCATCTGCTCCTCCTCACTCAACTCCGCATAGTGATCATCCAGCACATCCTCACTCACGTCTGCCCTGTCGCTGATGAGCGACTTCGGCACCTCGTTCTTAATCTGACGCGTCAACGCACCCGAACGAAGAGCGTGAGGCGCCTTACTACTCGGACACTTGCACGCATCGTTGTTGTTCCGAGCCGCTTGACACGACTCCGCATCATAATCCTCGTGCGGACACCCGTCCTCTGTCACACACGGCCGCGTAACCGCATAAACGAAGTTACGAAGAGTGTTTTTATGATAACGTCCACCATTCGGAGACGCGAAGAGCGGCTTACGGCCGTACTCATCCACAGGATCATCCGGCCGTTCTGGGTTTTCAAGGTAGTCACTAATAGCGTCACACACCACGTCAGCGATGCCCACAGTGCGCTCACCAGGCTCCCCGTTCTTCAACGTGGTGCCGCTTTCGGGACGGTGACGCAGACGCATCGCCTTCTCCTCCTCACAGAAATCATCCTCATCAAGACTGTGCGCAGTGCCAATACGCATTCCTGTGTTCCACAGGAGTTCGAATAGGACGTGTTCGACGCTTGCCCAGTGGTACTTCCGCAGGTTCTCCTGAATCTGTTCGCCGCGCTCGAAGGGAAGGTGATCACTACGCTGCCCCTCATCACCCTCCAAAGACGGGCTACGTACGTACTCGTGCAACCCAGGATGAATGGCCTCGTAGTCCTCCATATTACGCACGAAAACACGGATGGTGTCCATATCAGACTTGAGCGTGACCTTGTTCACCGACTTTTTCCGGTGGATGCGGTAGTCCTGCAAGTGACGGCGGTTAAGATCAGCCGTTTCTGCCACACTTGTGTTTTCATCGAGCCAGCCAAGGAACATTCCCAACCGGGAACGGTGGGCGTAGATAGTCTCCTCAGCATAATCCTCGGATTCGCAGATTTCGATGTGTTTGTCGAACGCTTCGTCCATCGTCAACGGGATAGGTTCATTGTCTCGCATTGATCCGCTTCGATTTGTGTCATGTGTGTCTGATAAACGTTCATAGAGGCCGCTGCAAATTGGTTTTACGGAACCCTCACCTGCCTGAACCCTCGAATTCCGGAATAGGAATGCCCGTACTCCTTTGCCGGTAAACTAGCTTTGTTACCACATTTGGAGTGATATCTTCTCTATGTCGTTCTGGGTGGAACTCGAAGTTCGGTGCCGTCCGAGTGGGTGTAGTGCGCCGGAGCGTATTGTCTGTTGATTGATGTCTGCTCAACGGGGTTAGATAGTGTGTCGGGAGAGTGATGGTTCGGGTGTTTCGAAGCCGTCGAACGAGACGGTTTGTGTTGCTCCGGTTATGGATTTGTATCCCAAAAACCGCAGGACGGCAGGGTGGTCACATACCTCGGGTTGAAATCACCCCTCAGAGACCTGATACCATTTATAAACACCCCTACACCGTCCGCTGGTTTCTAAGTGAACCGCAAAAGGATGGGCGCTGCAGGATTTGAACCCGCGGCAGCTTGGTCCGAAGCCAAGTACTCTGTCCAGACTGAGCTAAGCGCCCTCACCACTTGGTTTCCGTCGGCTCCGTATAAGTCACTCGATTTCACCCAACCTCGAGACCCCCCGCCACACCTGCGGTCGTTCTCACTGTGTGGCAATCGCCTCGAGCCCTCTTTATGCCTCGAGACCTAACCCTCGCGTATGACGGTACGCGAGCGGCCCGAATCCAGTGCCGACGAGGAATCGTCCGAGAGGCGTCCCCTCGAGCTGTGCGGCGACGACGAGGCGGACGTCTGGATGGCGGTCCCGCTCGACACCGACGAGGGCGAGCGGGCCGGAGCCTGGCTCTCGGTCGCCGACGCCGACCTCTGTGATCTCGAGCAGTGGCGGTAGAGATCGGACCGTTTAACCCCGCCGCCTGAGCAGAGTCGGGCATGACTGCGGGGGAGACCGTTCGCGGGTTGCTCGAGCTAACGCGGCCGGTGAACGTGATCGCCGCCAGCGTGCTGACGTTCATCGGCGCGTTCGTCGCCGGCGGGGTGACGAGCCACCCGCTCGAGGTGACGGCCGCCGTCGCGGCGACGGGGCTGGCGGTCGGTGCGGGGAACGCGATCAACGACTACTTCGATCGGGAGATCGACCGGATCAATCAGCCCGAGCGGGCAATCCCGCGGGGCGCGGTGAGTCCCCGCGGAGCGCTCGCGTTCAGCGTCGTGCTGTTCGCGGGTGCGATCGGGTTGGCGCTGGTGCTCCCCTGGTTGGCGATCGCGATCGCCGTAATCAACCTCCTCGCGCTGGTGGCGTACACGGAGCTGTTCAAGGGCCTCCCGGGACTGGGCAACGCCCTGGTAGCGTACCTCGTCGGGAGCACGTTTCTGTTCGGGGCCGCGGCCGTCGGCGAGGTCGGCCCCGCCGCCGTGTTGTTCGTCCTCGCGGGCGTCGCCACGCTGACCCGCGAGATCATCAAGGACGTCGAGGACCTCGAGGGCGACCGCGAGGAGGGGCTGAACACGCTGCCGATCGCGATCGGCGAACGGCCTGCGCTGGCGGTCGCAACAGCGCTGCTGATCGTGGCCGTGCTCGCGAGCCCAGTGCCGTACGCCCTCGGCGAGTTCGGAGTCGCCTACCTGGCGGTCGTGCTGCCGGCGAACGCGATCATGCTGTACGCGGCCTACGAGAGCTTCGACGATCCGACGGCCGGCCAGTCCCGTCTCAAGTACGGGATGTTCCTCGCGGCCGTCGCCTTCATCGTCGGCCGCGCGCTCGAGAGCGGCGCGATCGCTTGAGTCGGCCGGACCGAACACACCGAACACAAGACCTATACGCACGTTAGCGCATCGTTCTATTAGATGCTTCAGTCCCGGAGTGCCGTCGGGACGGAGCGCTTCGACGAGGAAACGTCAGGTATGTACGATCTCCCTGCCGTCGGTCCGGACGTCCAGGTCGCTCCCGGAACGAACGTGCTCGTGTCGGGACCGCCGCTGACCGGAAAGCGCGGGCTCGCGCTCGGGCTGCTCGAGGACGGCGCGGCCCGCGGCGAGGGGTCGATCGTGGTGACAACGAAGGATAGCGCCGAGGCGATCCTCCCGAACTTTCCCGACGACGCCGACGTCGGCGTCGTCGACTGCGTGACCGAACAGCGCGGCGTCGGGGCCGTCGAGGACGACCCCCGCATCAAGTACGCCGCCTCCCCGGTGGACATGACCGGGATCGGAATCAAGCTCTCCGAGTTCCTCCAGGAGTTCTACGGCGAGCGCGGGCTCGAGCGGAACCGCGTGCTCATCTCCTCGGTCTCGACGCTGTTGATGTACGCGGATCTCCAGACCGTGTTCCGGTTTCTCCACGTCTTCACCGGTCGCATCCAGAGCGCCGACGCCCTGGGTATCACCGTCATCGACTCGACGGCCCACGACGAACAGACGATGAACACGCTCAAACAGCTGTTCGACGGCCTCATCAAAGTCCGAGAGGGGGACGACGGCGAGCCGGAGGTCAGCACGACCGGGCTCGGAACCTGAACGCGCCACGCAACGTTTAGGGCCGGCGACGCTAGGTCGGGTATGCCAGTATCCGAATCCGACCGAATCCGCGAGGCCCTTGAGAGCGAGACGGTCGCCATCGTCGGCTGTTCGAGCACGCCCGGCAAGGCCGCCCACGACGTTCCTCGATACCTCCTCGAGCAAGGGTACGACGTGATACCGGTCAACCCGAACGCCGAGGAGATCTTCGATCGGTCTGCAGCCGACGCGCTGTCGGACGTCGACCAGGAGATCGAGGTCGTCTGTGTCTTCCGGCCCAGCGAGGAGGTCACCGGCATCGTCGACGAGGTCCTCGAGCGCGAGGACGTCGAGACGGTCTGGACCCAGCTGGGGATCCGCGACGACGAGGCGGCCGATCGCCTCGAGGAAAGCGGTCGATCCGTCGTCCAGGATCAGTGTATGAAGGTACAACACCAGCGGCTCCTCGCCTGACCGGGACCGGTTTCGTCGGATCGCAGGCGACGGTATCGCTGCCTGCAGAAACCCCCAATCACCGACAAAGACTTACCGACCAGAGGAATACGGGAACACAATGTGTGACCGGTCAGGGGACTGTTCGAACGAAGGGACCTGCCAGCTCGTACTCAGAAACGAGCGGACGGGGATGGAGATGGTGGAGTACCACTGCAAGGCGCACCTCGTCGTTCGGGTGTGGGAGGCCGAACAGGACGAGACCTTAGACGTCGTCGACGCGAAGAAGCTCTACCAGTGAGCCAGTCACGTGGCGACTGGACGGTCGGTCCCGTCAGGACGTCCACTCCTCGAACGAGCGGTAGATCCCCTTCGAGAGGTAGCGCTCGCTCGAGTCCGGAAACACCGTGACGACGGTGTCGTGGGGGGTCTCGAGGTCGCCGTCGGCGATCGCCCGGGCGACTCGTTTCGCCGCGACGCTGGCCGCGCCGGCGCTCGAGGCCACCAGGTGGCCCTCCTCGCGGGCGAGGCGGGCGAGCTCCTCGTGGGACGCCCGGTCGGGGATCGCGTGGACCGCGTCGACCAGCTCCGGATCGAACAGCTCGTTGGTCGAGGGGTCGTGAGTACCGATCCCCTCGGTCTTGTACTCGCCTTCTTCGCGGTTGTCCTCGAGGAGTTCGCCGTACACCGACCCCTCGGGTTCGACGGCGGCGACGTGGGTCGACTCGTCGCGCTCGAGGGCGTAGCGGGCCAGTCCCATCAGCGTCCCGGCCGTGCCACAGCCCGCGACGACGGCGCCGACCTCGTCGTCGAGGGCCTCGTAGATCTCGGGGGCGGTCGTCTCGTAGTGGGCCTCGGTGTTCAGCGGGTTCGAGAACTGCTGGGGGACGACGGCGTCGTCTAACTCCGCGGCGAGTTCGTGAGCCCGGTCGATCGCCCCGCCCATCCCGTCGTCGGACGGCGTGTTGATCACTTCCGCCCCCAGGGCGGCCATCAGCTGCTGTTTCTCGACGCTGAAGCGCTCGGGGACGACGAACATCGCGTCGAGGCCGAGCTGCTGGGCGGCGATCGCCAGGCCGATCCCCGTGTTGCCGGCGGTGGGCTCGATCACCGTCCCGCCGGCGGGAACGTCACCCCGCTCGAGCATCCGTTCGAGCATGTAGCGGCCGATTCGGTCCTTGACGCTCGCGCCGGGGTTGAACGACTCGAGTTTGGCGTAGATTCGAACGTCGTCCGGACTCTCCTGGAGGCGAACGAGCGGCGTCCGACCGATCGTCTCGAGCACCGAGTCCACCGGTCGCTCGTGGGTCGTCATCGTGCTGGCAAATGTTGCCCCTGTTGTTAGGTTTTGCTATCGCGAGGGCGCCCGCCGCGGCGCTGTAGAGGAGAATTCACCCCGACAGAAGAGTGGTTCGGCGCTACTCCGCGGTCCGTTCCTCTCGTCGGCGCTTTCGGTCGGCTTCCTGCTCGGCGCCGTCCTCGGCCTCGAGTTCGGCCTGATCGATCGCCGCGTTGGCCAGGATCTCCTCGCCGTCGATCCCCTGCTTTTCGGCCATCGCGAGCAGAAGCTCGCGCTGCTCGGTCAGCTGGTGGTCCATCCGGTTGACGGTGTCGTGGGTGTCGTCGACTTCTTCCTCCAGGTTCGTGATCCGCTGCTGAAGTTCCTGTACCTGCTTGTACATCGCTTCCGCATGCTCGGACAGACCCTGGATCTTCTTTGCGGTGCTTCCAAGTCCCATAGCTGACCCTTGGGGGCGCTCCCAGTTGGTCCTTTTCACTAGCCGGTCCGACAGTGCCGAAAGAGTTATTACGAACCGCGAACAATCAACTAATGCACACGAGGTGACCACCCATGGTGCGTCGACCGACGACGAGCACCTGGACGCAGAACCTCGAGATGCCGTCTCGGCTGTTCGGACAGCAGGGAGGCAGCGACTACGAACTGTACGAGGAGGAGGGCGAGTTCGTCCTCACAATCGACCTTCCGGGGTTCGAAACCGACGAGATCGATCTGGCGTGGGACGACGGCGTGCTGAACGTCGCCGCCGAACGCGTCGACGACGATCGCGGACGGAAGAAGACCTACCACCGTCGGTTCCGCTTCCCCAAGAGCGTCGCCGACGACGAGATCACGGCCGCGTACACGAACGGCGTCCTCGAGGTGACGCTCCCGACCGCGGGTCCCGAGACCCGTGGCAGGGAGATCCCCCTCGAGGGTGAGTAACCCGAACGGCCTCGGATCGTTCGCAGCCGATTCGGCATCCCGAACGAACCCGTATCGACACCCGGCTCCGCGCCGGCGAACCGACCACTCCGGCCTACGCGGATCGCGCTCGCGTCGGCCGACAGCGGCAGCTATCACTGATACGTATGCAACTTCGAGTAAAACCACTCAAACGGAAAGACGCGGGCAGCGGTCTAGCATCGATCGACAGAGAAGCGATGGACGAACTCGGCGTCTCCAGCGGCGAGTTCGTCGCCATCGAGGGCGGCGAGGGCCGCGTCATCGCGCGGGTCTGGCCCGGCAGTTCCCAGGATACGGGGAGGGGTATCGTTCGTATCGACGGCCAGCTTCGACAGGCCGCGGGCGCCCGAATCGACGACGCCGTCTCCGTCGAGGCAGCCGACGTCAACCCTGCCGAGCGCGTGCGAGTCGCCCTCCCCGAGAACGTTCGCATCCAGGGCGATCTCGGCTCCTACCTGCGGGGGAAGCTCTCGGATCGGGCCGTTAGCCCCGGCGACACCCTCACGGTATCGCTCGGCTTCGGCCTGCTGACGAGCCGATCGGGCCGTCAGCTCCCGATCACGGTCGTCGACACCGAGCCCGGCGGAACGGTCGTCGTCGGCAACCGAACCGACGTCGAACTTGTCGACCGGACCCCGGACCAGCTCGAGATCGAGGCCCGAGGCCCGATCGACGGCGGCGACGGCGAGGACGGTGAGACGCCGACGGTCACCTACGAGGACGTCGGCGGCCTGGACGACGAGCTCGAGCAGGTCCGCGAGATGATCGAGCTGCCGATGCGCCACCCCGAGCTGTTCCGGACGCTGGGCATCGAGCCGCCCAAGGGCGTCCTGCTACACGGCCCGCCGGGCACCGGGAAGACCCTCATCGCGCGAGCGGTCGCCAACGAGGTCGACGCCCACTTCCTGACGATCTCCGGTCCGGAGATCATGTCGAAGTACTACGGCGAGAGCGAGGAGAAGCTCCGGGAGGTGTTCGAGGAGGCCGCCGAGAACGAGCCCGCGATCGTCTTCATCGACGAACTGGACTCGATCGCACCCAAGCGCGAGGACGTCCAGGGCGACGTCGAGCGCCGCGTCGTCGCCCAGCTCCTCAGCCTGATGGACGGGCTCGAGGACCGCGGCGAGATCACCGTTATCGGCACGACGAACCGCGTCGACGCGATCGACCCCGCCTTGCGCCGCGGCGGCCGATTCGACCGCGAGATCGAGATCGGCGCGCCGGACGCGGGCGGCCGCGAGGAGATCCTCCAGATCCACACGCGCGGCATGCCCCTCGGCGAGGACGTCGACTTAGCGCGCTTCGCCGAGAACACTCACGGCTTCGTCGGCGCCGACCTCGAGAACCTCACCAAGGAGGCGGCGATGACAGCCATGCGGCGACTCCGGCCCGAACTCGACCTCGAGGCCGACGAGATCGACGCCGAGGTCCTCGAGAAGATCGAGGTCACCGGGAAAGACTTCCGGAGCGCGCTCCGGGGTGTCGAGCCCTCGGCGATGCGGGAGGTGTTCGTCGAGGTCCCCGACGTCACCTGGGAGGACGTCGGCGGACTCGAGGAGGCGAAGGGACGGCTCCGCGAGGCGATCCAGTGGCCGATGGAACACGCCGACGCCTACGAGCAGGTCGACCTCAGCCCCGCGAAGGGGGTCCTGTTGCACGGGCCGCCGGGCACCGGGAAGACGCTGCTCGCGAAGGCCGTCGCGAACGAGTCCCAGTCGAACTTCATCTCGGTCAAGGGGCCGGAGCTGTTCGACAAGTACGTCGGCGAGTCGGAGAAGGGGGTCCGCGAGGTCTTCGAGAAGGCCCGCGCGAACGCCCCGACGATCATCTTCTTCGATGAGATCGACGCCATCGCGTCCAAACGGGGCAGCGGGGGCGGCGACTCGAACGTCGGCGAACGCGTCGTCTCCCAGCTGCTGACCGAACTCGACGGGCTCGAGGAGCTCGAGGACGTCGTCGTGGTCGCGGCCTCGAACCGACCGGAGCTGATCGACGACGCCCTGTTGCGACCCGGCCGGCTGGATCGCCATGTCGAGGTCGCCGAGCCCGACCGGGACGCTCGCCGGGAGATCTTCCGGATCCACACCCAGAACCGGCCGCTGGCCGCGGACGTCGATCTCGACACGCTGGCCGAAGAGACCGAGGGCTACACCGGCGCCGACGTCGAGGCCGTCTGCCGGGAGGCCGCGACGATCGCCGTCCGGGAGCACGTCGAACGCGAGGCCGCCGGCGAGGAGTCCGACGTCGAGGCGATCGAACTCACCGCCGACCACTTCGAGCGCGCGCTCGAGGAGATTTCGCCCGACGCGGTCGCCGACCTCGAGTCCGGGCTCGAGACGGGCGGGTTCGACGAGTTCGATTCGGCCGACGTGGCCTGATCGACGCGACCGAGGCGGTCTGATCGACGCGGTCCGAACCGGTTCGATTTCTCTCGCAATCCGTTCGTGTACCGACGGTTGAAGTCTCGCGAGCGCCTGCCATCTCGTAGCCGTCATCCCGATGCTCCACCTCACCTTTCCGACCCACCTGGCGATGGGGTATCTGCTCGGCGTCTACAGCCGGTTTCCGGTCGCGTATCTCGTCGTCGGCTCGGCGCTACCCGACCTCGTGGATCGGCCGCTGTATTGGCTCGGCCTGACGCCGTTTACCCACACCGTCGCACACTCGGTCGCGGTCGCCGTTCCCGCGAGTCTCGTGCTCACGCGGCTGTTCGGCCGGCGAGGTGCGGCGCTGTCGTTGGGGTGGCTGCTCCACATCGCGACTGACGTCCTGAACGTGGCGACGACACAGGGGCTCTCCGCGACGCCGTACTACGTGCTCTTTCTCGGACCGCCGCCGGACGAGCGGGAGGCGTTCGAGGCGGTGACGATCGTCCTCCCCGTGACCGACGTTACGCACACGCTCCACCCGGTCGTGCTGGCCCTCGAGGTCGCGGTTCTCGGCTGGGCCGCCGTCACGATACTCCGGGAGCGAAATATCCTGAGCAGGGTTCGCGGCGTCAAGGCCGACTGATCGACGTCGCCGCGAGTTCGTCCCGGCGGGCAAGAGCGATACTCCCGGGGGTTGATCGATCTCGGTATGCTTCGCGCGTGCCGCTTAGATCGCACCCCCTCGAGACGCGTCGCTGGTGAACGGCCGTGGTGAAACTCACCCGTCGGCTGGCGGTGTACGTCGGCTCCCTCCTCGTCCTGATCTCGCTGTACACGCTCACCTACCGGTGGGGGATGGCCGTCTACGAGGGCGAGTCCAGGACCTGGTACCAGTCGCTCGAGCTCGTCGTTCAGTCGATGACGACGACCGGGTACGGCCAGGACGCCCCCTGGGAAACGCTCGAGATGACGGCGCTGGTGCTGTTGGTCCAGGTGACGGGGATCGTCTACGTCGCCGTTGCGATCCCCCAGTTCGTCGTCCCCTGGCTCGAGACCCTGGTGCAGCCGACACCCCCCGAGGAGATCGACCGCATCGAAGACCACATCGTCGTCGTCGGCTACACCGCGCTCTGTGACACCCTCGTCGAAGAACTCGAGGCCGAGGAGACGCTGTACGTCATCCTCGAGGACGACGAGGACCGCGCACGGCAGCTGTACGAGGACGACCGCGTCGTCCTCTACGGCGACCCGACGAGCGACGACACGCTCGAGGCGGCGAGTCTGGAGGCGGCCACCGCCGTCGTCGTCGACGCCACCGAACGCGAGTTCGTCAGTACGGTGCTCGCGATCGAGGGGCGGGACCCCGCCGCCCAGGTCTTCGTTCTCGTCACCGATCCCGAGCGCGCGCGGTACTTCAGGTACGCCGGCGTCGACGAGGTGCTCTCGCCCAAACACCGCCTCGGCAAGGCCCTCGGCGATCGGGTTCGAACGATCATCGCGCCGGCACCCGAGGGAGAGGTCACGCTCGGCGAGGAGGTCGACCTCACCGAGTTCTACGTCGATCCCGACGCCGAGCTGTTCGGCGAGGCGATGGCGGCGACGCGGGAGCTCGAAGAAACCGGCGCGACCGTCGTCGGTGCGTGGCTCCGGGGTGACTTCGTCACCGAGCTGTCGGAGCACGCCCACGTCGACGAGAACACGTCGCTGCTCGTCGCCGGCACCGAATCGGTGCTCGAGGCGGTCGCCGATCGGGCCGGCTCGTCCGGGAGTCCGTATCGTCCGACCGAAGAACCCGTCGTCGTCGTCGGCGCCGGACTCGTCGGTCGGACGGCCGCCGGCACGCTCGAGCGAGCCGGGCTCGAGACCACTGTCGTCGACCGCGAGAGCGACGAGATCGTCGACGTCGTCGGCGACGCGACCGAGGAGGAGACGCTGCTCGACGCCGAAATCGAGGACGCCGGAACGATCGTCCTCGCCCTCGAGGACGACGACGAGGCGATTCTGGTCGCCCTGACGGCGAGCGCGCTCAACCCCGCCCTCGAGGTCCTCGTGGGCGCCACCACCGCCGGCAGCGTGCGAACGCTGCGGGCGGCGGGCGCCGACCACGTGCTCGCCCTCCCCAACGTCGCGGGACGGATGATCGCGCTTCGGGCGTTCGACCGCGAGACGATGCCCCTCAGCGAGCAGCTCCAGCTCCGGCAGGTCGCGGCGGCGGGCCTCGCCGGTTCGGAAGTCGAACCCGCGACGATCCGCGAGGAGACGGACTGTATCGTCATCGGGCTCGTACGTGGCGAGGAGTATCGGTCCGACGTTCACCGAACACGTCTCGACGAGGGTGACTCGCTCGTGATCGCCGGAACCGACGACCAGATCGACCGGTTCCGGGAAACGTACGCCGACGAGTAGTCGGGCTCGCCCGGCCATCGGAAGCGGCGATCGAGGGTCGACACTCACGGTTTGCGAGCAGTGCAAACAGCGATTCTACTCGGCAGCGAACGGACGGTATGGGCGATTCGGAGTTCGATCCCGAGGATCCGGAACAGGCGGAGATCGGCCGCGAGATGGTCGACGAAAGCACCGGGCTCGGCTCCGTCGCGGCCCACCTCTATCGGGGGGAGATGGAGCGCATGGTCGAGTGGCGCAACCGTCTCGATACGACCACCAACTGGGCGGTGACGGTGATGTCGGCGATCGTCGCCTACGCCTTCTCCGGGGAGGTCTCTCACGCGGTGATCCTCGCCGGGCTCCTCATGGGAACCGTGTTCCTGTTCATCGAGGCCAGGCGCTTTCGCGACTACGACATCTGGCGCTCGCGGGTCCGGGTGATTCAGGAGAACCTGTTCGCGAACGCGCTCGATCCCTCCCAGGGGGTCGAACACGACGCCTGGCGGGCGGAGCTGAGTCGGGACTACCGCGAGCCAGAACGGAAGATCAGCTACCGCGGCGCCTTCAGTCACCGGCTTCGGCGGGTGTACCTCCCGCTTATCACCGCGATGCTCGTCGGCTGGGTGTTTCACGTCTGGGCGTTCAATCCCGACGAGACGTTCCTCGAGGGGGCGAGCCTCCCCGGAGTCAACGGCGTCGTCGTCGTCGCCGCCGTCGGGCTCTACTACGTGATCCTACTCGTTCTCGCCGTTCCGCTCTCGGAAAAAGAGCGCGGCGAGTCCGGCGAGGCGGATCACGGCGACATCGACTGATCGCGACAGTTCTCCCGCAGGCGTCGATCCCTCGAGCGATTCGGATGGTGCTCGAGACGAAAGGCCCTTAAGTTCCAGCCCCCTACGTATGATTGGATAGGTCGGGCAGTTTGGCCCTGCTCGTTACCCGCGCTATGGTCATTAGCGGGGACCGAACGCCGCGGGCGTCCGGTCAGACCGGCCGGGGCCCCGGGAGCCAACAGAGAAGCCTCGTCCGTCGGGGACAGCGGTCCACGGTGGCCGTCCGCAGGGACGCCCCATCGTGGTTAGTCGGCGACAGCCCATCAGGCGCGGAAGCGAGCAGTGGACCGCCGGACACCTGTCGCTCGACGGGTCGCGGGGTGGAGAAGGCAACCGGGATTCCCCCGGCCGGAACGCCGGGCAACCGCGGCCCTCCACATTCATAACCACCGACTTTCCTTCGCGAGCAATAGCGCTACGCACCTCACTCGGCAGCATCCTTGGAAGTGCTCTTCGGTCGAGCCCGGCGGCTCTCGCAATGCTCGAGCCCCGCACCCAGCCACCGAATCGGCCGCTCTCGAGAAACAAATAAGAGCGCGAACGGAAACCGTTCAGTACCGCGCTACTCGGCGGCTTCGGCGACCTTCTGTCGGTCCTCGAGTTCGAGCCCGCCCTCGAGCGTCCGAACCGGGTAGGGGATGTCGATCCCCTCCTCGTCGAAGCGCTCCTTGACGGCGGTGATGAACTCGCCTTTGGTGCGGACGAAGTCGGCTCTCGAGGGATCCGAAATCCAGATCCGGGACTGGAGGCCGACGTCGGAGTCGTTGAGTTCGGTCAGGCGGACGGCCGGCTCGGGGTCGTCCATGATTCCGGGGTGGCGCTTTGCCTCCTCGACGATGATGTCGGTCGCCTGCTGAATGTCGTCGCCGTAGCCGATGCCGAAGACGAACTTCAGCCGGAGCTTGTCCCCGTCGACGGGGTTCTTGACGACCCCGCCGGTGAGCGCGGAGTTGGGAACGGTCAGCAACTCGTTGTCGAACGTGCGGACCCGCGTCACGCGGAAGCTGATGTCCTCGACGACGCCGGCGTAGTCGCCGCCGTCCCACTCGATCCAGTCGCCGATCCGGAACGGCTTGTCGGCGTAGATGAAGATCCCCGCGACGAAGTTCGAGATGACGTTCTGCATCGCCAGCCCGACCGCGAGCGCCCCGGCCGCGGCGATACCGGCCAGAGAGACGAGGAAGTTCTCGAAGCCGGCGAAGCCAAACGCGGCCGCGACGGCGACGAAGAAGATCCCGAACCGCGTCAGCATCAACAGCGGGTTCCTGACGTGTTCGTCCAGTTCGCGCCGATCGAACGCGCGGTTGACCAGCGGCACGAGGACGAGCCGCCCGATCAGCACCACGACGACGAACGCGGCGAGGAATCGGAGTCCCGTGATCGCGATGTCGACGAGCGTCGCCGTGTCGAGCGCGTCGATATCTTCGACCTGGACGAGCGTTCCTGCGGCGTTCATCGGTACAGAACCGCCGTGTGACCGCGGACGTCGACGAGTTCGGCGTTAACTCGCTCGGCGAGATCGGTCGCCTTCTCGTCGGTGGAGTCCCCAGCTCGAGCGGCTCGCAGGAACTTTACCTTCACCAGATTCTCGTTCGAGAGCTGATCGTCGAGTTCGTCGACGACCGCCTCGAGCCCGCTCTTGCCGACCCAGACGGTGACGTCCAAGTCGTGGGCCTTTCGCTTTCGCTCTTCGATATCCATACCCCCGCATAGCAACGCAAACCGTTTGAATCTTAGCAATATCGGACGGAACCCTACTCTTCGTAGGGGTATCTCGCCTGGGCGCCGCAGTCACAGGTAATGACAACGTGGCCGTCTCGAGTCCGGACGCGAGCGTTCTTCCCGGGTCTGAGGTACGCGTCGCAGGCGTCGCAGGTGAACCGACGGAACTCGCGAGGGAGCGTGAGCCGGTTTCGCTCCGCGACCCGGCGCGCGAGCCGCACGTAGTACCGGGCTCGTTCCTGGTCGCCGTCCGCGGCCGCCGCTCGAGCCAGTCCGTGAAGGCGGTCGATTCGCTCGGCGGCGACGGTCATGGCTGCGTGTTTCGCGCAGTTTCACATTGATGTTACGGAACGTCAGAGACGGATGAAACGGCGTTTATCAGCCGCATATGTACCCAACGGTCCCGTTTAGGACACGCATAGAGCACAAAGTTGTTATGTAGCTACACCAAATCGAGATAGCGAGACGGAATGAATCGTCAGTCAACTACTCGACCGGACGGCATCGATCGACGCTCGGTGCTGGCCGCGGGTGCCACCGGACTCGCCCTCGCGACCAGCGGCTGTATCGATCGCGTCGAGAGCGCCGTCGGACAGGAGACGGACCGCCTTGCTCTCTCTATCACGACGGTCCCCGCGGACGGCGACAGGGAGGCCGTCCGAATCGCCCGCCAGCTCGAGGCGAATCTCGAGGCGATCGGGATCGACGCCTCGCTCGACATGCGCTCGCGCTCGAACTTTCTCGAGGCCGTCCTGATCGACCACGAGTTCGATCTCTACGTCGGACGCCACCCCGCCGACTACGACCCCGACTTCCTCTACGAGACCCTCCACTCGGCGTACGCGAACGAGTCGGGGTGGCAAAACCCCCTCGGCTTCTCGAGCATGCCCGTCGACGATCACCTCGAGGCCCAGCGACGCGTCGACGGGGAGCGCCGCCGGGAGCGGGTCGCGACGCTGCTCGAGGCGCTGGCCGAGGAGAAGCCGTTCGATCCGATCTGCTTTCCCGAGGAACACCGCGTGGTTCGAACCGATCGCTTCGACGGCTGGAGCGCCGACCACCCCGAGAGCCGCCACGGCTATCTCGGCCTCGAGCCGGACGAGGACGTCGATCGACTCCGCGTGCTGGTCACCGACGCCCGGATCTCGCGGAACCTGAACCCGCTGTCGGCGACGCTTCGCGAGCGAGGCTCGACCGTCGATCTACTGTACGACTCGCTCGCGACCGAGCACGACGGCGAACTCGTCCCCTGGCTGGCCGAGAACTGGGAAACGATGGCGATCGAGGAGACGGAAGACGACGACGCGATCACCGGCGCGACGGTAACGCTCCGCGAGGACTGTCGGTTCCACGACGGCGAGCCGGTTACCGCCGACGACGTCGCCTTCACGTATCGGTTCCTCGAGGACACGGCGCTCGGCCGGGCCGAGTTCGCGTCGCCGGCTCCCCGCTACCGGAGCCACGTCTCGACGCTCGAGGACGTTACCGTCGAGAGCGACCGCGAGCTCCGCCTCGAGTTCTCGGCCGGCTCCGAGGCCGCCGAACGCGCCCTCACCGTCCCGATCCTCCCCGAACATCGCTGGCGCGAACAGGTAGACGCCCGCGCCGAGAACACCGAGACGTTCACCGCGATGCAGGGGCAGTGGGGTCTCGTGACGATGGACAACGTTCCGGCGGTCGGCAGCGGCCCGTTTCGCTTCGAGAGCCGGAGCGAGCGCGAACACCTCACCCTCGAGCGCTACGACGATCACTTTACCCGCCGCGAGGACGTCGACCTCCCGTCGGTCGAAATCGAGCAGTTGCAGTTCGGAATCGACCCCGGGAGCGCCTCCTCGATCGAACGCGTCGCGAACGACGGCGCGGATCTCACGGCATCGATGCTCGAGGCCCACGCGCTCGATACGATCCCGGACGAGCCGGAGATCGACCACCTCGAGTCACCGTCGCAAACGTTCTACCACGTCGGATTCAACGCGCGAATCGAGCCGTTCAGCAATCCTCACGCTCGACGACTGGTCGCCGGGCTGCTCGACAAGGCGTGGCTCGTCGAGGAGGTGTTCGACGGACACGCCACACCGACTGCGACGCCGCTTCCAGAGGAGTGGGTTCCCGAGCGGTTGACGTGGGACGGCGACGATCCGATCGCACCGTTTTTCGGTTCCGACGGCAACCTCGACGTCGAGGCGGCCAGGGACGCCTTCGAGGACACCGGCTACCGCTACGACGACCACGGGCGGCTCCGCCTATAACACGATGTACGCCGACGTTCTCACCCGGGTCCTGACACAGGTCGCCGTCGTCGTCGGGATCTTGCTTCTGACCTCGATCGCGCTGTTCGTCGGTCGCGGCCGGCTCGTCGAGACCGCGAGGGAGTGGCGATCCAGGCTCCGAGCCACGGCGCCCGCGGTCGCGGTTCTGGCCGCCGTGTTGGGACTCAACCGCGTCGTTCGCTGGCGGGGCGACGAGATCGAGGGCGCGATCGGCTTCCACATGACCGAGACGTTCTACGACCTCGAGGGGGAGTTCGTCCTGCTCTTTCAGTCGATCGCGACCGAGGAGCTGACCGCCTACTTCTCGTTCGTCTACGTCTACGGCTACGCGTTCCTCCTGATCTTCCCGGGGATCGCGTACTTCGTGCTGTCGGACACGCGGACCTTCCGCCGGCTGCTGACGGCGTACTCGCTGAACTACGTGCTCGGACTGGCGTTTTACCTGCTGGTCATCGCCTACGGCCCGCGAAACGTGATGCCCGAGGAGCTGACGGTAACGATGCTGTACGACAACAGCCCCGAGTACCAACACCTTACCCGGGAAGTCAACCGTAACACCAACGTCTTCCCCTCGCTGCACACCTCGCTTGCCGCCACCGTCGGCGTCTTTGCCTACATCACGCGCTCGAGCTACCCCTACTGGTTCCCCGTCGCGGCCGTCCTCGCGGCCAGCGTCGCGATCTCGACGATGTACCTCGGGATCCACTGGGCGATCGACGTCGTCGCCGGGCTGATCCTGGCCGGCGTCTGTGTCCGGCTCTCGGGAGTCCTCGTCGGCCGACAGCCAGTCGCCTGGTTCCGTCGGTACCTCGATCGGCGACCGACCCCGCGGGACGACCGCGAGTGAGCCCGAACGCAATACTGTTATACCGACACTGGCTGAACTGAAGATATCCACCGAATGACCGACGAGAAGACGGCATCCCCCGGGCGTCCCCGTAGTCGACGCGCGGTTCTCGCCGGCACTGCGGGGCTCGCCGTCGCGACCAGCGGCTGCGTTCGCCAGGTTCGAACCGTCGTCAACCGCGACGCGGTCGATCAGCTCTCCGTGACGATCGTCACCCTACCGGCCGACGGCGACCGCGAGGGGATCCGCCTCGCCAGGGAGGTCGCCGCCAGCCTCGAGGCCGTCGGGGTCGACGTCTCGATCGACATGCGCTCGAACGAGGAGTTCCTGCGGGCGGTCCTGATCAACCACGAGTTCGACCTCTACGTCGGTCGCCACCCCGGCGGCACCGATCCGGACTTCCTCTACGAGGCGTTGCACTCGGTCTACGCCGAGGAGTCCGGCTGGCAGAACCCCTTCGGGTACGCGAACCTGCAACTGGACGACCTGCTCGAAGCTCAGCGTCTAGCCGACGGCGAGGAACGGGAGGCGAGCGTCGCGGAGCTGCTCGAGGAGCTGGCCCGTGAACAGCCGTTCGTCCCGATCTGCGTGCCCGAAGAACACCGCTTCGTCCGGACCGACCGCTTCGACGGCTGGGGCGAGGCCCACCCGGCGACTCGGCTTGGCTACCTCGAACTCGAGGCCGGCGACGACGTCGACCGGCTGCGGACGGCTCACACCGACGCACGCATCTCCGAGAACCTCAACCCGCTGACGGCCGAGTACCGCGATCACGAGCCGTTTCTCGAGCTGGTGTACGACTCGCTGGCGACCGAACGTGACGGCGAGATCGAGCCCTGGCTGGCCGAGGACTGGACGTACGACGACGGCACGCTACGGATGCGACTCCGCGAGGACTGCCGGTTCCACGACGACGAACCGCTCGATGCCGACGACGTCGAATTCAGCTACCGGTTGCTACAGGACACCGAGCTCGAGGGCGGCGAGTCGCCGTCGCCCCCGCCGCGGTACAGGGGGCTGGCGGCGGCCGTCGACGCGATCGACGTCGACGGCGCGTTCGAACTCGAGTTCGAACTCGACGCGGGTGAGGCGGTCGCCGAGCGGGTCCTCACCGTACCGATCCTCCCCGAACACGTCTGGACCGAGCGGGCCGCGCCCGCCACCGTTCGCGGCGTCAGCGTCGCCCAGGGTGCCACCGAGGCGGTCACGGTCGACAACGTCCCGCCGATCGGGAGCGGTCCGTTCCGCTTCGGGAGCCGGACTGAGCGCGAACACGTAACTCTCGAGCGGTTCGACGACCACTTCACCCGTCGCGAGGGCGTCGACCTCCCGGAGGCGAGCGTCGAGGAGCTTCGGATCCAGATCGATCCGCGGAGTACGTCGGCGATCGAGCTCGTCAACACGGACAGTGCCGACATTACGAGTGCGATCCTCGAGACATACGTCCTCGACGACCTCGAGCCGGCCCCGGAGACGGCACCGCTCGAGTCGCCGTCGTGGACGTTCTACCACCTCGGGTTCAACACCCGTCGGGCACCGTTCGCAAACGCCCGGTTTCGACGTGCCGTCGCGGGGCTGCTCGACAAGGACTGGCTCGTCGAGGACGTCTTCCACGGCTACGCCGCGCCGACCGCGACGCCGGTCACCGAGGAGTGGACGCCCGAGGAACTCGCCTGGAACGGCGAGGATCCGGCGACGCCGTTTTTCGGTTCCGACGGCGAGCTCGACGTCGACGCCGCCAGGGAAGCGTTCGAGGACGCCGGCTTCAGCTACGACGACGGCGCGCTCCGGGTGAGACGCTAATGTTGGTTCAGGTGTTGCTCCAGCTGGCCGTCGTCGTCACCCTGCTGACGCTCGCGGGGATCGCCGTTATCGTCGGTCGCTACCGGCTCCGGGACACGCGCCGCGAGTGGGCGTCTCGACTCCGAGCGGCCACGCCGATCACGGTCGTCCTCGCCGTCGTCCTTCTCGCCAACAGCGTCGCCAGGCAGGTCGTTCCCGATCTCTCCTGGATGTTCGGCTGGAACCTCACGTGGGCGATCTACGACATCGAGGGTCAGTTCATTCTCTGGCTGCAGTCCTTCGAGACGTCGGCGCTGACGGCGTTCTTCTCGTTCGTCTACATCTACGGCTACGTCTTCCTGCTGGTCTTCCCCGTGGTCGCCTACTTCGCGCTGTCGAACACGCGACCGCTGCGGGAGCTGCTGACCGCCTACACGCTCAACTACGTGCTCGGTCTGGTACTCTACACGCTCGTTATTGCCTACGGACCACGAAATATGATGCCCGAACTCGTCGAGGCACTGATGTACGACACCTATCCGCGCTACCAGCACCTCACCAGACAGGTCAACCGCAACACCAACGTCTTCCCCTCGCTGCACACCTCGCTTGCCGCCACCGTCGGCATCCTGGCCTACCAGACCCGGGAGGTCTACCCGCGGTGGGCTATCGTCGCGGTTCCGCTCGCGATCAGCGTCGCGATCTCGACGATGTATCTGGGGATCCACTGGGCGATCGACGTCGTCGCAGGAATCGTCCTCGCGTACGTCTGCGTGGAACTCGCGGGCCTCCTCGTCGGTCGGTGGTCGGTCACCGAGCGGTTCGACGTCGGAAACCCGCTCTCCCGACTGCGCTGAGGGTTCGAGCGGATTCGGTTTCGCTCGAGACGGGAGCCGGCCGCGTCGCTACGGGAACGAAAAACACCGAAAAGACGGGTCGTTACTGGTCCTCGAGCGCGTCGGCGATGCGCTTGAGCGCGCGGGTCTGGTCGCGCATCTCGTCGCGGAGCTGTCGGACCTCGCGGACGAGTTCCTCGTTACCCTCGTCCTGGCCGCCGGGGCCGCCCGGACCGCCGCCGGGGCCGCCGCCCATCATGCCGCCCATCATCTGGGCGAACGGATTGCCGCCGCCACCGCCCATGCCGCCGGGGCCGCCACCGCCGCCGCCGAACGGGCTCTCGGGAGGCTCGCCCTCGCCTTCGCCTTCCTCGGCGCGCTTCTCGCGGATCTCCTCGACTCGCTCTCGGAACGACTTCTCCTCGCCCTCGTCGCCAGCGTCGTTAGGTTCGTTTTCGTCAGCCATGCCTTCGGATTCCGTAGCGCAGCGGAAAAGGATTACCATGTTACCGATCGCCGACGCGTTTATCCGGCGCTACGCGAGCGCGCGCTCGGCTGGTGCATGCACAAGACCGAACCCGCGACCCGTGCTACGATCGCTACCTATGGACGACTCCAGCGCCGATCGGGATCCGATCGTCAGCGAGGGCCGGTACGCGATCGTCGACGCGGCGGACGACGAATCGGCCGACTACTGGTTCGTTCTCGAGGGCGACGATCGCCGTCTCCCGATCGCGGACGACGAGTTGGACGACGCCGCGACCGCCCTCTCGCGGTTTCGGAACGCGCGGTCCGACCCCGAAGGACGCCGTCCGGAGTCCCGCGACGGCGTCGAGCTGACCTGCCAGGACTGCGACACGACCTGGACCTACACCGGGAGCGATGAACACGCAGCCTGTCCCAACTGCGAAACCGAGGTTCCCCTCGGCGGAATCGGGCCCTGAACGGGACACGGCGTCCTCGAGGTGGGGACCACGAACACTCAAGCCAAACGCTTCCGCCGATCGTCGTCGAAGGGGTCGGCGTGCAACCGAACGTCGATCTCGAGACTGATACCCCCGATCCGAGGAGTCAGTGACCGCCCGTGGATCGAAACCCCACCAGACGACAGACGATCGCGGGGATCGGAAGCGCGGTCGCCGTCGGCACCGTCGCGAGTGCGAGCGCGAGCGCGCAGCCGACCGACGCCGTCGTCGACGCCGACCGCGACGGCGAGGACGACTACCCGCTGTGTCTGTACAAGCCGGACGACGACGGCGAGTGGCAGCCAGCACTCCCGATCAACGTTCACGCCCGCGCCGACGGCTCGAAGCCCGCGTTCGAGGCCGTCGAGGACGGCTTCACGGGACTCGACAACCTCGAGTGGACGCCCGCGCTCCCCGACGCGACCGCGAAGGCGTGGGACCCCGAGGCGGCGAAACTCGTTCCGCCGGACGCCTCCTACCGACGGCCGCGGCTGGGCGACGAGTGGGACCACGTCCACGTCTGGCGCGTCGACGACGACCGGGCCGCGATCCACGCCCACCTCGACGTGCTCGACCTCACCGTCTCGCATTTCCACCGGGGCGACCGCTACGGCGAGGCGGCCGCGGACGTCGTGACCCACCTAACTGGCGAGGGATGGAGCGAGCGAACGCCCTACGACATCGACTACGGCGTCGAGGACGCCCGCCTCGAGCGCTGGGGCGAGACCGGCGACGCGAAACTGGAGTACTGATCGACCTCGAGGTGCCGAAACAGTTTGCCGAAGAGGCGCGCCTATTGGACCCGATCAGCCGAACGAGCCGAGCGACGACTGGAGGTTCCGGCTGGTCGCTCCCTCTTCGATCTCGTAGCCCACGAGGTCGCGCATGTCGACGGCGTAGGTCGTCCCGCCGGTCTCGAGGACCAGCAGCCGCCCCTTCACCCCCCGGACCGTTCCCGAAGCGATCGTCTCCCGAACGGGCCGGTTCTCGAGTGCGAACCCGTACTCGAGGTCGAACCGGTCGATGACGTCGAACTCCGCGAGGACGGCTTCCCAGGCGGACTCGTCGACGGTATCGGCTAGCGAGGCGACCTTCGAGCCCGTTCTGACGCGATCGACCAGCCAGTCGGCGATCTCGGCCTCGAGCTCGCGGGCAATCCGGCCGTTCGAGACCGTGTGGACGTGGGCCGTCCGATCGGCGCCCTGCTCGCGGAGGCGGGTCTCGAGGCGCCGGGACTTGGTGACGCCGACCTTGAACGTGTCCGGGGCGAAGGCGGCAACGTAGACGGCGTGTTCCTGATAGCAGTCCATCTCCGGCTTGAGACAGCTCCCCGTACAGCGGGCACAGACCCACGTGCTCGAGTGGTACTCGCAGTAGGGCGCCCTCGAGCGGTCGCAGGAAACGTGTTCGCCGTCGTCGATCGTCCCGGCACAGCGCCGCGAGCCGAGGGCGTACGAGAGGGTCTCGCCGGGCTCGAGCGGGATGGACTCGACGCTTCCGCCGTCGCTCACCAGCAGCGCCGACCCGCGTCCGCTCGGTTCGTAGCCCACGAGTTGCACGCGGTGGCGTTCGTGGCGGGCGCGGATAGGCGTACTGCTCCAACCTGGAACTATCGTTCGCGCTCGAAGACCAGCCCGTAGTGATACGGCGGCAGCTCGAGCGCGCGGTCGACGGCGAACCCGCCGTGTTCGAGGACCACGTTACGAGTCTCGTCGGGGCCGACGCGGAGCTCGGTCGGCGGACCGCGGGGTTCGCCCCCGAGGGTCGTCTCCTCGCGCGGACGATCGGCCCAGTTGACCACGACGAACGAGCCGCCCGGCCGAAGCGAGTTCGCGACGGCCTCGAGCAGCCGGTCGTAGTCGCCGACGCCGTGGAAGGCGTTCGCCAAGAGCACCGTCTCGACCGGCTCGGGGAGGAGTTCGTCCAAGTCGCGAGCGTCACCGCGGATCGTGTGCACGTTCTCGATGTCCTGCGCGGAAGCGACCTCGTCGAGGGCCGCGAGCAGGTCGGCCTCGAGGTCGACGGCGTACACCGGCGCGGGCTCGACGATCCGGGCGGCCGGCAGCGCGAAGTAGCCGTCGCCCGAACCGACCTCGGCGAGGCTCGTCCCGCGGTCGATCCCGAGTTCACGAAGCGTCGCCGCCGGCGTCGGCCAGAGCTTCCCCCACCAGTCCCAGTCGGGCTGGCCCGTGTTCCGGAACGGATCCATACGGAAGGTCGTCCCTGACAGTTCGTATGCGTTCCGTTCGCCACCGCGGGCGATCGATGCCAGCTGAAGAACTATACGGCGGGCCGGCACAGGTCCGCGTATGGCACTCGAGGGACGACTCGAGGCGGACGTATCGTCGAACGGGGGAGCCGAGGCGGTTCGGTTCGAGTTCGCCGTGACGAACGCGGGCACCGACCCCGTCGAGCTTCGGTTCTCCGACGCCTGCAAGGCCGAGTTCGTCGTCGAGGACGAGGGACGGGAGGTGTGGCGGTACACCGACGGGCGGATGTTCGCCCAGATGATCAGCTCCGAGCGGATCGCTCCCGACGAGACCGCGACCTACGAGGCCGAGTGGGAGGAGCCACGCTCCGGCGAGTACACCGCCGTCGCGGAGCTGCGCGCCCAGGAGGGGAGCTGCGAGGCACGCACCGAGCTCTCGATCCAGTAGCCGACCGCTGGCGGCTCGCGGTCGACGGCCCGTCGCTCGCGTCGTCGGGAACGTCGGCGACACGCGCCCCCAGCGAAGTCCATAAACGGCACCCCTCCTAACGGCCGCGTATGCAAGCGCTGGTCGTCGCGGCACACGGGTCGCACCTGAATCCGGACGCTTCGGACCCGACCTACGCCCACGCCGACACCGTCCGCGAGACGGGGGCGTTCGACGAGGTCCGCGAGGCGTTCTGGAAGGAGGAACCGCACTTTCGGGACGTGATCCGCACCCTCGAGTCCGACGAGGTGTTCGTCGTCCCGCTGTTTATCAGCGAGGGCTACTTCACCGAGCAGGTGATCCCCCGCGAGCTTCGCCTCGAGGACTGGGACCCCGAGAAGTGGGACTCCGACGGGACCGAGGCCTCGCAGGTGACACTCGAGGCGACCGACGTCGGGAAGACGGTCCACTACTGCGGTCCCGTCGGTACCCACGACGCGATGACCGACGTGATCGTCCAGCGCGCCGAGAGCGTCACCGACGACCCCGACGTCGGCGACGGTGTCGGCCTGGCGGTCGTCGGCCACGGCACCGAGCGAAACGAGAACTCGGCGAAGGCCATCGAGTACCACACCGATCGAATCCGAGAGCGCGAGCGCTTCGACGAGGTGAAGGCGCTGTTCATGGACGAGGAGCCGGAGGTCGACGACGTCACCGACTTCTTCGAAAGCGACGATATCGTCGTCGTCCCGCTGTTCGTCGCCGACGGCTACCATACCCAGGAGGACATCCCCGAGGACATGGGGCTGACCGAGGACTACCGCCTGGGGTGGGACGTGCCGACGGAGGTCGACGGCCACCGGATCTGGTACGCCGGTGCCGTCGGCACCGAGGGGCTGATGGCCGACGTCCTCCTCGAGCGGGCGGCCGACGCCGGCGCGGAGCTGGGCGACGCCGTCAAGCGCGTTCGCGCGATGACGGCCGGAAGCAACGACGCGGCGACCGACGGGCCGGAGCCGAAGGCGGGGAACTGAGCGTGGCGGACCCGACAACCGACCTCGAGTCCCTGCTCGCCGCCGCCGACGACGACGAGGGAGTCGCCCTCGACGGCCTCGTTCTCGAGCAAGCCGACGACGAGACGTATACCCTCGAGACGCCCGATACTCGCGAAACCGGCCTCGAGAAAGGGGAACTCGAGGACGCCCTCGAGTCGGTTCCGGCGCTCGTCTCGAACTGGCGCTACTGGGACGCGATCGGCGGCGAGGGAACGGCCCGACGGGCCTTCCTCCAGTGGTGCGAGCGAGCCCCCCTGACCGACGCGACGACCGAGGACCGAACGCTCGAGGACGAGCCACTCGACGTATCGGCGCGCTACGACGCCCTCGAGGACGGAATCGTTCGAGAGTGGGGACAGCTCCGGATCGCCGTCGAGCTAGTCGACGGGAGTGGAGGCGAACGGCGATACGAACTCCGCCACGTCGATGATGCCGACCGCGCCCGCGAGGACCTCGAGCGCCGCGAGGACCCCCGCGACGCCCGCGAGCTCTCGACGTACGACGGAGAGGGGCGCTACCGCCCGCTGAAGACCGCGCCGACGCTGCGGTCGGGCTGGGTCTTCCCCGAGCTGTCGGGCCGAGCGCTCGTCGAAGCAGTCGACTTCTTCTATCCGGCGACGATCGCCAACTGGCACCGCGAGCGACGCGGCGAGCTCGACGTTGATCACTGGACCGAGACCGCCGAGCGCCAGACGGGAATCTACGACGTGATCGACGAGCTACCCCGCGAGGCCGTCGACTGGATGGCCGAGGCCTGCTGCGTCGACTCGCAGTGTCTCCGCCGCCGGGAGTGGGAGTACGAGGAGGGCGACGAGCTCGAACCCGAGGGCGGCGACGGTCCGTTCCCCTGTCGAGAACCCTGTTCGCTCGTCGTCGCGGCCGCACGAAAGTGGGCGATCCTCGAGTCGGAAGACGAGCGCACGTACGAACTCGAGCTGACGACGAGCGAACTCAACCAGCTCGCCGAGCTCATCGACGCGGTCGCGGACGGCCGGACCGACGAGATCCGGGAAGCGGACGTCAACGACGGGGCGAACCGCTACCGGGCGCGGTACCTCCGAGCAAAGCGCTTCGACGAGGACGGCGGGCTCGAGGCGACGAAGCGGGAACAAAAACGGTAGTAGTCGTTGAAGCTCAGTGTACTCCCGTTCAACGACTACCAGAGGGTCGGAATCGCAACCCGACCGCGGCGACGACGGTGACTGCGACGATGGCGAAGACGGCGACGGCGGCCGTCCCGCCGGCTATCGTGGCGACGGCGAGCCCAACGGCGAGCGCGACGACAACGGCGCCGAGCGCGAGTGCGGCCAGGGCTGCCGGCCCGACGTCGCCGGGCAGGCCGAGGTCGCCGAACAGCGGTTCTGCCGGATCGGACGACTGGGCGGTCGGGGACCGCTGTGGTTTCGCGAGGGACTCGTCGACCTCGACCCGATCGGGTCCGGGTTCGACGGTGACGGCGATCGCGGCCGATTCGGCGCCGTATCCCGTCGAGACCTCGAGGTATCCCTGAACCGGGTCCTCGAGTCCGCCCGCTTCCACCTCGATCGGAACCGGGGTTCGCGCGTCGGCCTCGACGTAGTAGTTCGACTGGGGGATCGAGGCGACGCGGGCGAGCTCGTCGTCGAGCCGGCAGTGGACGTGGGTCGGGGAGTCGTGGCCCTCGAGAAGCAGGGTGAACGACTCGGCGGTCTCGAACGTGGCGGTCGCTGCCTCGAGTCGCTCGGACGAGTCGCGGTTGACGTGGACGGTGACCGCTGGGGTGAACACGGTTCAGAGATGCGTTCAGGCGGGGGATTTGTCGCGCATGTCCGGCGGCAGCAGGTTCGGGATCCCGTCCTCGACGGGGTATCGCTCGCCGCACTCGGTACAGACGAGGGTTCCGTC
The DNA here is from genome assembly GCF_043677095.1 of Natronococcus roseus. Classification (NCBI taxonomy): domain Archaea; kingdom Methanobacteriati; phylum Methanobacteriota; class Halobacteria; order Halobacteriales; family Natrialbaceae; genus Natronococcus; species Natronococcus roseus. Next base: position 71,905 of record NZ_JBHLJR010000008.1, on the reverse strand, counting down.
GATGACCTCGTCGCCTTCGTATTCGGCGTCTTCGAGCTCCAGTTCGTGCTTGTCGAGCGGGCAGCAGAGGATCTCCAGCAGCGACTCCTTCATACTACGACAGGCGAACGCATACAGCAAAAGGCTTCGGGAACGCCTCGATGACGGCCGGATTCCCTCGAGCGCGACGCCCGTCGAACCGAGACGCCAAACTGCCCTACTCGTAGGGGTTCTCGACGACGACGGTCTCCTCGCGGCCGGGGCCGACGCCGACCGCGTAGATATCGGCTTCGAGCTCGTCGGCGACGTACTCGAGGTAGCTGCGGGCGTTCTCGGGGATCGCCTCGTACCCCTCGTCGGCGACCGCGCTCCAGTCGACGTCGTCCCAGCCGTCGAACGAGCGCAGGTTCGCCTCGCAGCGACCCCACTCCTCGGTCGTCGGCGGCATCGCGAGCAGCTCCTCGCCGTCGAGTTCGTAGCTGTGGCCGACCTTTACCTCCTCGAGGCCGGCGAGCACGTCGATGTGGTTGATCGCGAGGCCGGTGAAGCCGTTGACGCGCGCGGAGTGGCGCAACATGGGCATATCGAGCCAGCCGACGCGGCGCGGGCGACCGGTAACGGTCCCGTACTCGCCGCCCTCCTCGCGGATGTACGTTGCAAGCTCCTCGTTCTCGCCGTCGCCCTGTTCGTCGTAGTCGGGCGTGTCACCGACGACGCCGCCGAGTTCGGTCGGCAGCGGGCCGCTCCCGACGCGCGTGAGGTAGGCCTTGACGATGCCGATGATCTCACCGTCTGCGATGACGTTGGGGCTAAGGCCCGTGCCGACTGCTGCGCCGCCCGCGGTCGGATTCGAGGACGTGACGTAGGGGTAGTTCCCGTGGTCGATGTCGATGACGGTCCCCTGTGCGCCCTCGAACATGACGGTCTCGCCGTCGGCCATCGCGTCCGTGAGGAACGCGCTCGCGTTGACTGTCATGTTCCCCTCGGCGAGGCGCTGGCCGATCTCGCGGAACTCCTCGAAGAGCGCGTCGACGTCGAACGCGTCCGGGTTCTCGAGGGCCGAGACGTCGGCGCCGTAGACGTCCTCGACGAGCGCGCGCTTCTGTGGCACGACGTACTCGAGTCGGGCCCGGAGCACGTCGGGGTCGAGCAGGTCGCCGACGCGGACGCCGCGGCGGCCGGCTTTGTCCTCGTAGGTCGGGCCGATGCCGCGACCGGTCGTGCCGACTTCCTGATCGTCCTCGCTCTTGACGTCCTCCTCGATACCGTCGAGGACGCGGTGGAACGGCAGGATGACGTGGGCGCGTTCTGCGACCCGAACATCGGGATCGAGGCCTTTCTCCCGGAGCGTCTCGATTTCGTCGAACAGCGTCCGTGGGTTGACGACGCAGCCGTTGCCCAGCACGCCGACTTTCCCCCGGACAGCGCCGGAGGGAACGAGCGACAGCTTGTACTTCTCGCCGCCGTGAACGACGGTGTGGCCTGCGTTGTCGCCTCCCTGGTAGCGGGCGACGACGTCGGCGGCGTCGCCGTAGAGGTCGACGACCCCACCCTTGCCTTCGTCGCCGAGTTGAGACCCGACGATTGTGACGGTCATAACAGCGGCGGATTCTTGCCCGGCCGATAAACAGATTACGGTCTGTGCGGACGATCAACGGGGACGATGTCCACGAACGCGAATAGGTACCGCGACAGAGCGGCCCGCGCGCCGATCGTCCCTCCATCTCCGTGCAACGGGCGCGCACCCGTCGCCGCTTCCCCGCCGAACCGGTTCGGCGAGCCGAACGAATTCGTGACAGCGATCGCCTGCAGGCACGTGCGACCGGAAGCGTTAACTACTGACAGGAATTGACACACTGTTGAGAGTGGTCGTTTCACTCGCAGAGAGTAACTTTTAAAGGCCCCAAAGACAAGTTAACAAATGCCATGATAGACCGACTTGAGAAGGAAGTCGATATGTTGGAACGACATCTGCAGGTCCTGAAGATGGTTATCGAGAACGAGCCGATCGGGATCGTCAAGATGTCGAACGAGACGGGCTACCCCCACCACAAGGTGCGGTACTCGCTGCGGGTCCTCGAGGAGGAGAACCTCATCGAGCCCTCGAGTCAGGGTGCGATCAAGACCGAGCGCACTGCCGAGTTCGTCGACGACCTCGACGGCAAGATCGACGACATCGTCGACAAGCTCGACGGGATGAAGATCGAAGACGTCGCCGAGATCGAAGGGTAGTCTCTCTTTTGTCGTCGTTTTGCCCGCAGCGTCGGTAGCGGTGCGAACGTGCCCAGCGAGCGACGATTCGACTCGAGGCTACAGTTCGGGGACGGTAAGGTGGAACCCCTCCGACCGCGACTCGGCGAGACAGAGGTGATACCCCGCGTTGTTGACGTAGCTCAGCCGCGAGCCGCGGCTGAGAAAGCCGCTCTTGGTCGCCTCCTCGACGACCTCGAGCGCGCCGGGTTCGAAGTAGCTCCGGGTGACGACGAGCGCAGCCGCCAGCTCCGGGTGGCGATCGGCGACCGCCGCTGCGTCAGTTGCGACCGACTCGAGTCGGTCGCGCGAGACCGGCTCCCGAGAGTCGTTCAGTGCCGCCACGAGCAACGGGTGGCCCATCTTGTCGTAGGCGACGACGTCGAACGCGACCGTCTCGGCGCCGTCCTCGGCGTCGGCTCCGATCGAAAGCTCGCTTCGAAGCTCGACCCGGTCGATCCGCGTGATTCCCTCGTAGAGGTCGGCGAGCCCGTCCGCACGACCGGTATCTCGGATCTCGAAGAACAGCTCCGTCGTGAGCCACTCGAGGAACCGAAACTCCATCGAGTCGGTCAGCGCCTCGGCGAAGGGGACGCCGTCGACGGTGGCGCCGACGTCGTCGAACCGCGTGTGGTACTCGAGTCGCAGGTTCGCATCGACCTCGCTGCGGTCGACGCGGTCCTCGTGGGCCGTCCCGAGCGTGGGCTGGCTTCGCGAGTCGTACCGGACGAAGAGGTTCGTCTGCGAGAGCGCCTCGTCGATCCCGAGGTCAGGTCCGGACGAGGGTGACTGGCCCTCGAGTTCCGCCTCGAGAGAGTCGATCCGCGCTCGAAGCTCGGCGACGGTCGACGACAGTTCCTGATTTCGCGCGCGAAGCCGCTCCCGTTCGGCCTCGAGGCGTCCGACGGGGTCCTCGGTATCGCGTTCATCGCCGGGATCGGATCCCTCTGCGGGCGTCGTCGGCTCGGCTGCGCCGTCGGCTTCGGTCGGCTCCTCGGAGTCGGCCGAGGCGTCGGCGTCCGGTTCCGGCGCGTTCGATGGGGACGCCGGCGGCTCCTCGGCGGCGACAGCCCCGTCGCTCGGAGCGTTTGCGACGTCATCGTTCGGTTCCGAATCAACCGAGGGGACGCTCCGCGACTCCTGCCAGCGAGTCTCATCCTCCTCGAGGTCGTCCGTCTCGGCCGAGTCGTCGTCGTTCGCACTCGGAGTCCCCGCGGCGGCTGTCGCGGTCGCGTTCGATCCGGCCGGCTTCGGTCCGACGGTCGCTCGCTGCTGGCGATCGGATGCCGGATTCGGCTCGTCGGACCGCGAATGAGTCTTCGGGGCGCCAGCGTCTCCGGTGTCAGCTGCTGGCGGTGCGTCGACTGCGTCGGCGACGTCCGTAACCTCGACCTCGACGTCGATCACGTCGTAGATGCCGACCTCGTCGACCGCTCGCTCGAAGGCCTCCTCGCCGACGAGCAGTCGTTCGGCGTTACCGATGTACGCGACTGCCATCCGTCGGCCGCCGTAGTAAACCAGGTAGTAGTCCCCGCTGAGAACGTTCTCGCTCAGTTCGACGTAGCCGGTGAACGCTCCCTCCTGAAGGGTGTCGTCGACCTCCTCGAGAGGCGTCTCGTTCGTGTAGTACTGCCCCCGCGGCGCGCCGCGCTGGGCCTCCATCGAGCAGAGCAACGGGAGCGCCCGGTGGGGCGCTTCGTAGGCGATTCCGGATCCGTCTGCGACCGCCTCGAGGTCGCCGTCGATCACGCCGACGATACGTCCCCCGAGCAGGAACACCCAGGTGTCGTCGACGTCGACGGCACCGGAGAAGTCGGCGCCAGCAAGCGCGTGGAGATCCCCGTCGAACGGGCGGGAATCCCAGCGCTCGACGCGCTCTTGCGTGCGCGAGTCCATGCGACAACAACCAGGATCCGGGACAAATACGTTTCGTCTAGATCTTCGACTCGGCGTCCTCGGCGAGTTCCTTCATGCGTTTGCCGATCCGACCGGCGCTCGAGAACTCGTCCTCGCTCATCGCCTTCGCCAGCGCGTTGCCCAGCACGAAGACGGCGTGTTTGTGCTCGCTCTTCGATTTGTGGACGTGCGAGGGATCGACATCGAGCTGGCGGTACGGATCGAACAACTCCTCGTTGACCTCCTCGCGCTCCGAGAAGTACTCCATGATGACGACGAGTTCTTCGTGGAGTTCGAGGAGTTCGTCCTTGTGCATATCCACGTGTAAGGAGGGTTTTGGTTTAAGCATTGCGTGGCGACGCGTCGCAAAACAGCTACGTCGGGCGGAAAGGCCTGAAGACGGCCCGGTGACGGGACTCAGTCGGCCGCGACCGAGGACGTTCGGTCGCGCTGGCCGACGGGGAACCAGGCGAGTTCGTGGTCGGCGGTGACCCGCACCGCGACTCGCTCGTCCAGGTTGATCCGATCGGAGTGGTTGTGCATACACTCGATCGTCTCGCCGGTGTCGAGTTCAACTCGGTAGAGCACGGTCGGTCCAAGGTACCGGCGGTAAACCACGGTGCCGTCGGCGGGGGCGTCGGTGTCGGCGGCCGGGTAGGCCGTCACGTCGTCCGGGCGAACGAGGAGATCGACCGAGGTTCCGTTGTACTGCTCGGCGAGGCCGTTGACGTTGTCGCGTAACACCCGTCCGAGCGCGGTGTCGACGTGGTCACCTCGTACGTCCCCGGCGAGGAAGCTCGCGTGACCGAGAAAGCCCGCGACGAAGCGGGACTCGGGCTGCTGAAAGACCTGTTCGGGCGTGTCGATCTGTTCGATGTCGCCCTCGTTCATTACCGCGACCCGGTCGGAGATCGACAGCGCCTCCTCCTGGTCGTGGGTCACGGAGACGGCGGTGACGCCGGCGGCCTTGATGATTCGGCGAACCTCCTCGCGCATCTCGACGCGCAGGTCGACGTCGAGGTTCGAGAACGGCTCGTCCAGCAGTAACATCTCGGGTTCGGGTGCCAGCGACCGGGCGAGCGCGATTCGCTGCTGTTGTCCCCCCGAGAGTTCGTCCGGATAGTCCTCGCCGTGGTCCTCGAGGCCGACCAGCTCGAGCAGTTCATCGACCCGCGCTTCGCGGTCGGGTTCGTCCCACTCCTGTAGTCCGAACGCGACGTTCTCGCGGGACGTGAGGTGTGGAAACAGTGCGAACTCCTGAAAGACGACCCCCGTTCCGCGTTCCTCCGGCGGGACGAACCGGCCCTCGCCCGCGACCGAGGTCTCCTGGAGTCGGACGGTGCCCGCGTTCGGCCGCTCCAATCCTGCGATCAGTCGGAGCGTGGTCGTCTTCCCGCAGCCGGAGGGACCGAGGAGGGTGAGAATTTCGCCGTCGCGAACGGACAGCGAGAGGTCCGAGATCACGTCCTCGGTACCGTACCGTTTCGCGACGCTGTCGAGCTCGAGGACGACATCCTCGTCGGATTCCGGAGACGGGGTTCTCGACTGCCTTGCGTCGGTCGCCGACGTGAGTAGTTGTCCGTTCGCCATATCGATTTCCGGCGTCTGCCGGCGTACATTCGATTTAGGCGTGCCTAAAACACTTATAATTGCCGGTCGGTTCCCGCGGCCTGGGTTTAGAGTTCGACGCCGCTGGGGATGAGACTGTGCTGGCGGAGGAGGTTCCCGTCCTCGTCGTAGACCAGGAACGTGCCCTTGTCGTAGCTGACGAACTCCTCGCCGTCGAACAGGATCACGATCTCGTACCGACCGTCGCCGCTCCCGTTCTCGCCGTAGCCGCGTGCGGCCCGAATGAACCGCAGGACGTTGTCGGCGTCCTCGTTGAGTTCCAGCAGGAACTCGCCCGTGGTTCGGTTGGCGACGCTCACGACGCCGTCGGTTTCCTCCCCGAGCGGACCCTGGAGACGAAGGGCGGCGTCGGTCTCGCTCGCCTCGAGGACGTCCCCGTCGGGAGCGGTAAGGCGCTCACGGAGTGCCGTCGCTGGACCGGTGAAGTCGATCGATACCGACGGTTTCGCCGGCTCGCCGTCGGTCTCGACCCAGTCGACGTTGCTGACGTCCAGTGTGAAGTGCTCGCGCCTCATTCCGTACCCTCGCTTGGTACTCCCACCGTATGAACGTAACGCAAGACTACTCCGGTCTTCGACGGATCCGTCGATGGAGCCGGTTCGCGTGGGCAAACGTGGTCGTGACGACGACCGCTCGGGTCATCGAACGCTTTTTGCGCGCTCGCGCTCTCCGTGCGACCGAGATGGACCACCGGCGGGCCGTCCGCGACACGTACGATCGGATCGCGACCCACTTCGCCTCGACCCGCGAGTACGCCTGGCCCGAGGTCGAAGCCTTTCTCGAGGATCCCGTCCGGGAGGGGGCCGTCGGGCTCGACCTGGGGTGTGGCAACTGCCGCCACGCCCAGCTACTGGCCGACGCCGACGGGATCGACCGCGTGATCGGCCTCGACGTCAGCCGCGGGCTGCTCGAGACCGGGCGCGAACGGGCTCACGAGCGCGAGTTCGACGTCTCGCTGGTTCAGGGCGACGCCTCGAGCCTGCCGCTTACCGACGACAGCGTCGACATCGCCGTCTACGTCGCAACGCTGCATCACCTCCCGACACGAGCGAGCCGGCTGGCGAGCCTGGACGAACTCGCGCGCGTCCTCGCCCCCGACGGCCGCGCGCTGGTCAGCGCCTGGTCGACCGCCCACGACCGATTCGATGAGACGGAGGGGTTCGACACGACCGTCGAATGGACCCTGCCCGGCGGCGAGGCCGTCGATCGCTTCTACCACATCTACGACCCCACGGAGTTCGAACGCGACCTCGAGGCGAGCGACCTCGAGATCGTGGAATGGGAGCTCTCGAGCGGGAACTGCTACGCGACCGTCGCTGACACCGAACTGACGCGACGGTAATCGTCCTGCTACCGGTGCCGTTTCCCTCGGTTATTAGGTAGTAAAATAATGTCGTGCTTTTATGAAATCCACCTCTGAAGTTTCGAGTGCGATATGACGCGTCTCACTCGTCGTTCGGCGCTGCAGCTCGCAGGCGCATCGCTCGCCGCAGCTACCGTTCCCGCCGTTACCGCCGGCGAGGACGGCTGGACGTCCGTCGAGACGCCCGTCGACAGCACGCTCCACGACGTCTCCCATACGACGAGGAACGCACACGCGGTCGGTGACGGCGGCAGCGTCGTCGAACGCCGTACGGACGGCTGGGAGATCGTCCTGCAGGGCGGCCCCACCGGGAACGGCAACGACCTCTTCGGTGCGGCCGTAACCGACGACGGAGAACGGCTCTGGATCGTCGGCGCGAGCGGCGCGATCGGCGAGTACGACGTGACGACCGGGAACCTCGTCGATCGATCCGCACCCAACGATTTCACCGCGAACTTCAACGACGTCGCGGTCACCGGAGCCGCGGGCGACGCGGACGTGTACGTGGCCGACGACTCCGGATCGATCCACTACAGCTTCGAGAACGGCGAGGAGGGCACCTGGGAGTACACGGTCCCCGGTAGCGGCTCCGGTTTCCCCGCGATCGAGTTCCACAGCTCCCGCTCGGGCCACGCCGTCGATACCAACGGCCGCGTCTACGAGACCGACGACGGCACCACCTGGGAGCCGATCGGGATCGAGGACGCGGACGTGACGTTCTACGGCATCGACAGCGACGCCGCGGACGACGTCACGGTCAGCGGCGGCAACGCGACGATATTCGAGTACGATGGCAGCCAGTGGGTGCCCGAGAGCCTCGGCGACGCCGACCTCTTCGACGTCGACACCGACGGCGGCGACGGCTACGCGGTCGGCGGCGGCGGGACGATCTTCGAGTACGACGCCGGCGACTGGACGCGTAATCAGACTCCCTCCGGCGAGAACCTCCAGGCGGTCGCCCGCGGAGCGACCGACATCGTCGTCGGTGCCGGCGGCGAGATCCTCGAGCGATAGCGTCGGGTCGGCGCTCGAGACTCGACGGAATCGACCGTCGGGTTGAAACGGAATAGACTTAAACGAGGAGCGAAAACCGGAGAGTGCGCGCGGATGGTCTAGTGGTAGGACCTGAGCCTTCCAAGCTCATGGCCCGGGTTCAAATCCCGGTCCGCGCACTTTTCGACGAACGAACGTGAGGAGAAAATGCGCGAGAGGGATTTGAAGTAGAGAAACGCGAGCGACAGCGAGCGTTTCGCGTAGTTCAAATCCTGGTCCGCGCTCCCTCCAAAAGACGACACCTCGAGCGACCGACCTACCGCTTCCGACTCGAGCACTACCCCCGAATCGACCCCTTGCAGCTCCCGGCACCGCCACTACTGAAACTCGAGTCGGAGAACCGAGTATGGGCACCAGATACGAGGAAGGAGACGTCGTCGCGACGCCCGACGGCCGTGGCGTCGTCGCGGCCCTGCTGACCGAATCGTTCGAGTTCCCGCAGAACGGGGACGAGCTCGCCGAGGTCTCCGCGAACGACGACCAGCCCGCGTACGCCGTCGGCCTCGAGGCCGTCGGCTCGGCGGTCTACCGGGCGTCGGCCCTCGAGGCGAGCGACCTCGAGGACGAGGACGCGACCCAGGAGACCGACGAGGAGGCGCTGACCGAGATCGTTGACGAAGACGTCAACGGACTCGACAGCCTCCCGGAGGGGTGGGATCGGGACAGCGTCCTCGAGTACTGGTCGTCGATCGGCGGCTCCTGGGAGTCCTGCGTCAACGATATGACCGACGAGTTCGAGGAGGAGCGCGCGAAGGAACACTGTTCGGCGATGAAGGACGAAGTGATCCGAAGCGAGCGCTGGCGAAACCGGTTCTGAGCCGTCGATCGCCCCGTCGACCGAAATGGACCCAATCTGTTTTGGGGCCAGGGATATCCGGGAACGACCCCTCGTACCGAGTGTGGAGCAGCGAGCTCCCACTCTTCATAACCACCTTCAGTACCCGACAGCCGAGGCTGTCTCCACGGTTCGGTAACCGAATCCACGAGAGCGACGAACGGACGCAGGGCTCCCGTCGTCATGATCGCAGCGCCGCGAAAACGACCGCCGTCGCGAACGACACCGCCGCGATCTTGGCGGGTCGATCCGTTACTCCTCGTCGGCGTCCGAACTCGGAACGAGCCACTCGAGTTCGATCTCCAGTTCGATCTCGTCGTGGTCGTCGTCCTCGGGTTCGCGCTCGAGTTCGACCTCGAACTCGAGGCTGTCCTCGGGCAGCGCGACCGTCACCGACTCGTCGTCGGTCGACACCGTCAGCTCCTCGCCGTCCTCGAGTTCGTCGGCGAGGTTGCGCAGCCAGTCGGCGGCCTGTTCGGGCGACTGTTCGAGCTCCGCCTCGAGAAGTTCCTCCTCGTGATCTTCTTCGTCCGTCATCACCCACATAGAGGGAGCGTAAGCGGAAAAATCCGCCCGTTGAATTCGCCACTGCGGGAATCGGCAGGACGAACGAAAACGGGGCGTGACTCTTAGGCCCTGCGTCGACGAACGATCATCCGTGGAGTACGAACTACTGGGCTGGCCGCCGGACGGACCGAAACTTCGCCTCGACCACGAGCGGTTCAGCTACGCCGGGAAGTTCGTTATGACGAACACCGGAAAGGCCGTCGCGCGCGAGGACGGCGAACTCGTCGCGGCGATCGCGTTCAACGAGGACCGCACGGACGAGGCGACCCTCTGGCTGCGGTACGTAACGGTCGCCGGCGACCGCCGCGGGGAGGGGATCGGCCCAGAGCTCGTCCGACTCGTCCGAGATCGCGCGACTGAGCGCGGGTACGATCGCCTGCGGATCGCGGTCAACAATCCCTTCGCCTACGAGGCGCTGTACAGAGCGGGCTTTGGCTACACCGACGAGACGACCGGGATCGCGGAGCTGATCCTCGAGTACCCCGCTCCCGTCGACGGCTCGAGCGACGAGGACGCGACCGACGAGGGGACGAGCCGCGAGCGCTACCAGGCGGGGCTCTCGGCGTTTCGCGAGCGCGATCTCTCGACGGAGGAGGAGGCGTTCCTCGAGGCGCGGCGGGATCGTGGTCCACCCGACTCGAGCGCGCGCGGCGGGTGACCGATCCCGCGAAACGATCGCGAGCATCCTACTGGCGACGAACCACCCGTTCGCTGGCGCGCGGCGGCGCGGCGAGCGCAGCGAGACGCGCCGCGGACCGCGAGGGGCGAGCGAGCAGTCCGCGCGAGCGAGCCGGCTGGGGAGGGCGAGGCGTTCTCCCATCCTCGCGCGAGTGAGTGGGGTCTGTGCCCACACCACGCCCCTCTCCACGCTCGAGAGGGCATCACTCGAGGGACTCACTCGATAGCTTCTACCGTCGACGGCTACGAGCCGGAAGCCAACGATTCAAACCCCGACGCGTCCAACGACCAGTAATGGGTAACGCTGCACTGCGGGACATCGCGGTCATCGAGGACGTGCCGTTCGACGAGATCGAGGGCGTCATCGCCGTCGACGCCCACAACTGGCTCTATCGGTATCTGACGACGACGGTCAAGTGGACCTCGAGCGAGAAGTACACCACCTCCGACGGCACCGAGGTCGCGAACCTCATCGGTATCGTCCAGGGCATCTCTCGGTTCTTCGAGCACGACGTCACCCCCGTCATGGTGTTCGACGGCGGCCCCTCACAGCTCAAAGAAGACGAGATCGAATCTCGCCGGGAGCAGCGCCGAACGTACGAGGAACAGCTCGAGACCGCCCGCGAGGAGGGCGATCAGGTGGCCATCGCCCAGCTCGAGTCCCGCACCCAGCGGCTGACCCCGACGATCCAGGAGACGAGCCGCGAGCTACTCGAGCTGCTCGACGTGCCCGTCGTCGAGGCACCCGCGGAGGGGGAGGCCCAGGCGGCTCACGTGGTCAAACGCGGTGACGCCGACTACGTCGGCTCGGAGGACTACGACGCTCTGCTCTTCGGCGCGCCGCTGACGCTGCGCCAGCTGACGAGCAAGGGCGACCCCGAGCTGATGGATCTCGAGGCGACCCTCGAGCGCCACGACCTCACGCTGGAGCAGCTGATCGACGCCGCCATCCTCATCGGAACGGACTTCAACGAGGGCGTGTCGGGGATCGGGCCCAAGACGGCGATCAGCGCGATCACCGAACACGGCGACCTCTGGAGCGTCCTCGAGGCCCGCGGCGATACCGTCGAGTACGGCGACCGCGTTCGTCAGCTGTTCCGCGATCCGAACGTCACCGACGACTACGCCTTCGAGACGACGATCGAGCCGGACCTCGAGGCCGCGCGCGCGTACGTCACCGACGAGTGGGGCGTGGCGGCCGACGAGGTCGAGCGCAGCTTCGAGCGTATCGAAAAGCACACCTCCCAGACGGGACTCGACCGCTGGACCTGAAACGGGCCGTCAAGGCCCGTCGTTCACTGTTTTACCAGTCAAACGGTCCGCGGGCAGGCCTCGTGTCCTGCGCTTTGGGCTGACAGTCTGCCGAACCCGTTCGCCCGAACAGGTGATTTCCGCCGCGACGTCGGCGACGATCCACTCGTCGTTAGTAATCAGTTTAGCGCGCCGTCGTCGCTCGTCGCGACCCCTTATTTGACGCATAGTAATCCACCCGACTCCGGTACTCGAAATCGGGTGTACGCCTATGTCCCAACAGAACGAACGCGGCGCATCTCGTTCGGAGTCGACGGAGGATCGACCGCCGGAAGAGACGCGCGGATTCGCACCCGGCGCCTGGATGGCGTCGACCGCGGCTCAGACGATCGTCATGCTCGTCGGACTCGTGGTCGTGCTATTCGCTGTCGGACAGGCCGTGGGGGCCGATCTCCTCGGCATGGTCGGGGACGCGCTCGCGACCCAGACCGGACAGTGGTTCGCGGTAGCGGGTATCGCGATGATACTCGTCATCGCGGCCCTGCGCGCGATCAGCTACGGACGACCCCGGTAGTAGCGGACCGACGGACGGTCGCCCGGAGCTGACTGGTGCGACGTGGTGACGTAGCCCACCCCTTCTTTCCGAACCACACGACGGAGCGGCTGCCACGGTCGGGAGTGGCGGACGGGATCATTAGCTCAGTGCTGTCGAACCGACGACCCACCGTCGATCAGAACAGGTGGTCGTCGACGGTCCGCGCCGGGCCGCCGACGTCCCAGACCATCGTCTCGACGCCGCAGTCGCTCACTTCGTCCTCGACCCGGTCGACGTGGTCCTCGGTAGTGTTGACGTAGACGCTCGCGCCGGTGTCCGTCGAGAAGTAGACTGGCACGTCCTCCTCCTCGCGGAGCTGGCGCACCCGGTTGAAAATCTCGAGGGTCACCGGCTGCCAGTAGACCCACCCCGTTGGACCGGTCATGGTCGTCGCGGCCAGCGACAGCGAGTCGTGCTCGGCGAGTTCGAAGACCCGGTCGAAGTCGTCGCTCCGGAGCGCGTCGCGCATCTCCGCGATCTGGCCGTGGATGTGGGCGTTGCGGGCCTGGAACATGTGGCTGTCGGCGGCCTCGTCGTGGGCGTCCTCGGTCTCCTTGTGGTAGGGGACGAGTCCGACGACGATCTTGGCGTCCTCGTCGAGGTCGCTCGGAATCGCTCGAGAGCGACAGTCCTCGTCGTTCAATCCGGTGTGAAGCTGAGAGAACGAGCCGGTCACCGCGCGGGCGGCCGAGGCCGACCCGACGCGGGCGATCGTCGACACCGTCTCGAGATCTGCCTCGAGGCCCGCGGCCTCCGAGAGCGCCATCGCCGCTGCGGCGAAGCCCGAGGACGAGGACCCCAGCCCGACGTTCGTGGGAAAGCTGTTCTCGCTCTCGAGGCGAACGGGATCGGCGGCGTGGTCGGCGTCAGCCTGTTCTCGAACCTTCGCGACGACGCTATCGACCCGTTCGGCGGCCCGGCCCTCGAGGGTCTCGCCGTCGACGACGAACGTGTCGGCGTCGAGGTCGCTCGAGAACTCGACGGTCGTCTTCGTGTGGCTCGGCGCCGTACAGAGGCTGATGCTGTCGTGGTACGGCAGGCGCTTCTCGTCGTCGCGCATCCCGTGGTACTTGACGAGTCCCTGGATGGGGTGGGCGATCGCGGTCGCTTTCATACCGGATAGCCGGCTGAAGTGCGCTTAAAACCCACGACATCCGGGTGTGTGCCGTCTGCACTCCGTACGGAACCGCCGAACCGAACCCCTGAAATGGACGCCATCGAAAGAACGGGCCATGGGAACCCCGCTCGAGACCCCCGAGGAGCAGGCCGTCGAGGTCGTCGATCGGCTCGAGGCCGAGTACCCCGACTCGACGATCTCGCTGCGGTACTCGAACCGACTCGAACTGCTGATCGCCGTGATCCTCTCGGCGCAGTGTACCGACGAGCGCGTCAACAGCGAGACCGAACACCTCTTCGAGAAGTACGACGGCGCTGAGGACTACGTCGCCGTCTCCGAAGAGGAGCTCGCCGAGGACCTGAACTCGATCACCTACTACAACAGCAAGGCCGGCTACATCAAGAGCTCCTGCGAGACGATCCTCGAGGAACACGACGGCGAGGTGCCCGACACGATGGACGAGCTAACCGAGCTGTCGGGGGTCGGCCGAAAGACCGCGAACGTCGTGCTCCAGCACGGCCACGACGTCGTCGAGGGGATCGTCGTCGACACGCACGTCCAACGGCTCTCCCGTCGGCTCGGGCTCACGGAGGAGGAGCGTCCGGAGGCGATCGAGCAGGAGCTAATGGAGCTCGTTCCGGAGGGATACTGGCAGCAGTTTACCCATCTCTGTATCGACCACGGACGGGCGACCTGTACCGCCCGCAGTCCGGACTGCGACGACTGCGTGCTCGCCGACGTCTGTCCCTCGGAGAAGGGCGACAGCGAGGTCGACCTCGCATCGGGCGAGCCCTGGTAGTCGCGCCGAACTGGTTCGTCGGTTGCAGCCGTCCGTTGCAAGCCGAACGTCTTTTCGCCGCCCGTGTGAACCAACTCCCGAGATCACTATGTCCGACAACAACGAGACCGGCAAGGACGAGCACGGACGGGACGTCGAGCTAACCCACGAGGACGCGGACGCGGACGCCGAGGACGAAGACGAGGAGGGGCTGACCGAGGAAGAAAAGGAGGCCCGCGAACGACAGGACGAGGAGCAGCGCCGCCAGGATATCGAGCACAAGTCCGACGACCGCGAGGACGACGCCCTCGAGCACCAGAACCCGAACAACCACCGCGACGAGGAGCCCTTCGAGAGCTAACGTTCGTTCCCGCCGTCTCGCGCGTTGCCCCGTTTTCGTTCCGTCGTCCGAACTATACTGCGTGGATGATTTAATTAATACGGACTGGTACGTGTAGCTACACGAATGCTCCTGGCACTGACGACGGATCCGATCGCGACGTACCTCGCGGTGGTCGCAGTGCTCGTCGTCGTTCTCGGTCTGCTAGTCCTGATCAGCTACCTGCTCGTCCGCGGCGACGACCTCCAGCGGGCGGAACCCGAGGTCGACGCTCGAGGCGGTTGAGCCGAGTTATCGCCGGTGACATCCTCCTCGCCGTAAACGGCGAGGCTTCCCACAACAGTGGGATTCCGGCTGTGCCGTAGGTTTCAGTCCGAGTAGGCCGCGAGCGTCATCTGCGAGGATTTCTCGCTCGTCTCGCGGTGGACTGTGGCGCTGTCACTGGCGCTCCCGTTCCGAGGCGAGTCATCGCGTTCCGGTTCCCAAGGAACGCTCTCTCCCCACGGATTGACGCGACCGGCGATGTTCGCCGCCGCGTTGATATCTGCTTGGAGCTCTGTTACGTGGCAGTCGTCGTTCGTACACGTGAACTCGGCTTGCGAGCCACGAGAGCCGAGGTGTCCGCACGCGTGGCACGTCTGGGACGTGTAGCGCGGGTTCACGAACCGGACCGGGACTCCGTCCTCGGTGGCCTTGTCCTCGATCCGGCCTTGAAGCCGGGCGAACGCCCATGCGTGAAGGCGTCGGTTCATGTACTTGCCGTAGTCCAGATTCTCGCGGATATACGACAGATCCTCCATCACAATCACCGGGTTCTCGAAGGACCTGGCGTATTCGACGGCTTCCCGAGACGCCTTCTCGACAATATCCGTGAGCGCGTTCTGGTAGTGGTCGAAGCGTTCGTCCACTCGCCAGTCGGCGGCGTCACGTTCCTGAAGGCGCTTCAGGGTCGTGAACATCTCTTTGCGGAGGTGTCGCGCTCGACTGCCACTTTCGAGCATCGGTTTCGTCGGCGTGTTGCGCTTGAGGGCACAGCCCGTAATCAACGCAGATTCGCCGATATCGAAGCCGATGTACGTCTCGTCGCCGTCCGACTCGGTTTCTTCGACCGAGTACGTGACGGTAACGTGCAACACCCAGCTACTCCGGTTCTGCTGAAGCCGAATCTGACCGGCCTTCGCGTCCCCGCTAAGAATATCGTGCCAGAGCGATTCTTGCTCTGGATTGATTCGAAGCGGGATCCAGAAGTTCGTTCCGCGCCCCGGCAAGGGCACGTTCCAGCAAATCTCGTGGTGTCGAGATTCGTCCCGGTCGAACTTCGCGGCTTGGTTCGTGAGCCGGAGCGGGTGTTCGTCGTCTAACTCGCGGGCGTTGTACGTTTTCCGGAGTTTCGGGACGTAGCTACACAGCGCAGCCTTCGCCTGATACGGCAGGTCGAACGGCGTTACCACGTCGGAAACGCCGTTCATCGTATCGGCACCGGAGTCGAACGCATCGTGCAACGCCTCGCGGTAGGTGGAGAGGAGGCGACGGAGACGCAGCGCTTTCCCCTGTGTCGGTGGGGCAAGCGTCGCCTCGAGCGTTTTCGTCACCTCCTCTGCCATACCCATCTATACACATCCGCCACACTTATACATTACGGAGTTGTAGCGTGACGTGATGGAACGGAAGCAAATAACGATCCGAGAAGATCAAGTCGAATGGATCGACGAAAACCACATCAACCTATCCAGTCTCGTAAGAGGCTGCATCGACGAACGTATGGAATCCAGTTCCGCCGAGTAGCGGCGGCTGCGAAATCAAGTGACGCGATTCACGCCCGGCCTAAAGGCCGGGATTCTCTCGCTGTTTAAAGATAGTCCGCCGGTGGGACCAGCGTTCGGAGTTCGTCTTCGAACGTTAGCTCGACCGGCGATCCCACGGGTACGGACCGGACCGAGCGATCGTCGACGACCAGCGTGACGGGGCCCTCGTCGCGTTCGACCTGCAGTTCGAATCCGGGCGGGAGCACCCACTGGCGAGCGTGCGTCGCGAAGGGTGCGATCGGGGCGACAGCGACGGCCTCGAGCGCGGCCGAAAGTTCGGGCGCGTCGACGGCGCTCGCGTAGCCGTGAGTGCCGGCGGGCGTCGCCGCGACGACGCCGTCCGCCCGGAACGAGCCGACGAGTTCGTCGTTCGATCGAACGCTGTACTCCGAGATCTTGGCGGGTTCGGCGGTCACCAGCGTGACGTCGAACAGTCCGCGGTAGCGCTCTCCCTCGAGGGCGACCTCGAAGACCGGACGCGAGCGAACGCTGGCGGTATTCGAGAGGGTCGCCTCGAGCGCGTCGGCAACCGACTCGGCTGCGACCGACTCGAGGCCGATGTGCTCCCCGACCGGGAGCACCGGAACGTCGGAGGTCTCGCGGGCGAGTGCCGACAGCGCGTGCTCGCCGACGGCGACCACCACCGAGACCTCGCCGGCCGACAGCGCCGCAGCCGACCCCTCGACGACCGTCGACCCCGTGCGCTCGAGGGCACCACTCAGCGAGTCGGCGACTGCACTCCCACGGTCAGGTTCCTCGGCGACGACTCCGACGACGGCGCCGTCATCCGGCGGTTCCCACGCGGCGTCCATAGCTCGGCGTTCGCGCGGCCGATGCAAAAGGATACGGTTCCGCTACTCGTCGTACGGCCAGTCGCCGGTCACCCGTATCCCCTCGGCGAGGTCCTGGTCCTCGAGGTCGTCGATTATCTCCTCGGGCGAGCGAGGCTCGACGGACCGGTCCTTGCCCGCCAGGTCGACGACCAGATCGGTCAGCAGGATCGCCTGCTCGCGCAGGTCGCGCACCTCGAGTTTGTCGAGCGTGTCGGCGAAGGTGTGGCCCCAGCCCCGGCCCACGTCGTCGGAGGTCGACATCACGTGGTAGCCCGGAACGCCCCACTGGACGAACGGCCAGTGGTCGCTGTGGGGGCCGAGTCGAGGAACGATATCGACCGGGTGATCGTAGCGGTCGGCAACCGTCTCGGCCGCGTCCTCGAGCCCGTCGAAGCCGTGGGTCGTGAACTCGAGGGTTCGATCGCGGACGACGCCGTCGTTGTTGACGATCGCCTTGATCGCGTCGCGGTCGGCGGTCTCGGCGTGGTAGTTCGAGCCGACCAGTCCAACCTCCTCGGCGCCGTAGGCGACGAACTCGACGCGGGTCTCGAGGTCGTCCTCGCGGGCGGCGAGCGCGTTCGCGAGTTCGACGACCATCGCGGTACCCGCGCCGTTGTCCAGTGCACCCTCTGCGATGTCGTGGGCGTCGACGTGGCTCGTCACGAGCACGCGCTCGTCGGTGTCGGGGCCGAGTTCGGCGTGGACGTTCTGGCTCTCCGCGTCGTAGACGTCGGCGTCGACCGAGACCTCGATCGGCTCGCCGTCGAACCGCCGCGCCAGGCGGGCGCCAACTTCGCTCGAGACGCCGACGGCCGGGATCTCGCCGATCGGATTTTCGGGGGTGCCGACGCTGCCGGTCGGCGGCAGACAGCCCTCGACGTGGTTGCGGTAGACGAAGCCGGCGGCGCCGGCCTCGACGGCGTGGTAGTACTTCTCTCGGCGGTGGACGTACCGGTCCGCGTAGCTCGGGATGTCGCTTCGGACCATGACGACCTTATCCTCGAGGTCGGCCTCCTCGAACTCTTCGGGCAGGCCGTACCCCAGATCGACCAGCGGTGCCTCGACACCGTCCGCGGGGCTGCGCGGCAGCGCGATACAGTCCTGGCTCGTCTCGCCGGCGACGATCGAACTCTCGCCGCGGCTCCAGCCCTGGATCTCGAAGGACTCGAGCCGGGCGTTCTCCGCGCCAGCGTCTTCGAGCGCGTCGCGGGTCAGTTCGGCGGCCTCGCGCTCGCCCGCGCTGCCGGCCATCCGATTCCCGACGTCGACCAGGTCCTCCAGGTGATTCCAGCCGACGTCGCTTCGAAACAGCTCGCCGATCCACGTACTCATGCTCGCACCGTCTCCCTGGCGCCGTGTAACGGTATCGGCTTCGACGACGGTGAGTACGCTCTCTGACAGTTCGCCACGGCGTGGCACTCCCGCGAGCGCGACCGTCCGCGAGCGTGGGGAGACACGCGGAACTGAATCTTTTTTACCTCGCTCCCACTCGAGGGTGGTATGCGGGAGACGCTTGCCGAGTGGCAGCCGGCTATCGACGAGGCGATCGCCGATCTCGTACCGCGCGAGGTCGAGGGGGAGTACCTCGAGGACTTTTTCGGCGAGCCGACCTACGAGTACGACCCGGAGGGGATCCAACGGGCGCTATCCGACCCGCTCTGGGAGCTGCTCGATCGGGGCGGCAAACGCTGGCGGGCCGTACTGTTTCTGGTGTTCATCGATTCGTTCGGGGAGGATCCGGAGGAGTACCTGCGTTACGCCTGTATCCCGGAGATCCTCCACAACGGAACGATCATCGTCGACGACGTGGAGGACGAGGCCGCGATGCGCCGGGGGGAGCCGGCCCTCCACCACGTCTTCGACGAGGACATCGCGCTCAACGCGGGCAACGCGATGTACTTCCTGCCGCTGAAGATCCTGACCCGAGAACAGGCGGAGCTGCCGGCCGAGCGGCGGCTGGCCGCCTACGAGATGCTGATGGACGAACTCAATCGGACCCACCTCGGTCAGGGAATGGACATCTGCTGGCACAACGAGAGCGAGGTGCGGGTCACGCCGGAGCAGTACCTCGAGATGTGCGCCTGCAAGACCGGCTGTCTGGGGCGGATCGTCGCCCGGCTGGCCGCGATCATCACCGACCAGCCCGCCGACGTCGAGGCGGCAGTCGCCAGCTACGCCGAGCTGACCGCTGTCGCCTTCCAGATCGGCGACGATATCCTGGACGTCGAGAACTCGCTCGGCCGGGCCGGGGAGTTCGGCAAGGAGTTCGGCAACGACGTCCGCGAGGGGAAGAAGACGCTGCTCGTGATCCACGCCATCGAGGAGAGCGACCCCGAAACGGCTCGTCGACTCGAGGCGATCCTCGAGGCCGACGACAACACCGACGAGGAGATCGGCGAGGCGCTGTCGATCTTAGAGGAGGCCGGCAGCATCGAGTACGCCCGCGAGCACGCCCTCGAGCTGGCGACTGAAGCTCGAGCGGCGATCGACGGACTCGAGTTCGATCCCGAGAACGAGCGCAAGCTCCGGGAGTTCACGGAGTTCGTCATCGACCGCGACGTCTGATACGGATCGCTGTGACGAGTTGCCGGCGCAACCGCGATAGCTGTTTTCGCTCGAGGCTATCCGGTCCCGATCAGGACAGACCAACAGAAAACACATTTGACTGATTCGCAACTCGACCGGTATACCCGTTTTCGAGTGGACAGGGGGCGTACTCTTCGTGGCAGTCGTCGCGTTCGTGATTCCGGTTCTCGTCGGCGGATGGATCTACTACGATGCGAACCGAGCGGAAGTCGCGTATCCAGGTCCGTGGGCGTACGGCGTCGCGGCGCTGTTCGCCGCAGGATTCGTCCTCGGGCTCTTCGCACTGGCCGCGTACAGTTCGTACAAGAGCGACACGGACCAGGGTTCGATCGAAGCGTACAGTAGTCATTGAAAGGCAGTATACTCCTGCTCGCGAATCGGTGGCCGACACGACCGATGCTGCCAGTTCGAGTGCGAGCGACGGGTAACTCGTTTCGACGACCACTGTGACTCGAGAGACGTCTCGAGCGCTGACGACGCGTCCGGGGCATCGATCCGTTCGGCTCGATTTGGGCAGGTACTACACGCGGCAGGTCCTACGGGCCGATATGACCGACCGTTCGACCGAAACCGAACAGCCGCCCACTTCGAGCCCCTGGCCCGTTCTGATCGCCGCCGGACTCGTCCTCTCGGAAATCGGCATCCTCGTCGACGTCCTCCCGGTCGCGATCGGCGGCCTCGTGCTCCTCGCGTCGAGCGTCACTGGTTTCATTACGGAGTCGGGCCACGCCTCGAGCCCCTGGCCGCTCGCGATCGGCTTCGGCGCCCTCTTCGTCGTGCTGGGTGCGGGACTGTACGCCGTCGGCACGGAACAGGTCGTCGCTGCCGACGGCGATCCGTTCGGCCTCGCGACCCGGGGCGTCGCGCTTGCGACCGCGGGTGTCGCGACGGCCGTCGGTGCCGTCGTCCTGCGATACCGTCGCGGGTAGCCGTCCGCGCCGAACACGGCCTCCCCGCGTTCGCCCGAGAAACCGACAACCGTCTAACGTCCGCTCTCGAACCGTCAGCCGTGGCTACTGACTCCGACCGACGCGACGGCCGATCGCTCGAGAGACGGCGTCTTGCCGTCGCCCTCGGATTCGCGCTCGTCCCCGCGTCGGCCGCGCTCGGAGCGCTCCTCGGCTACACGATCCCGGCCCGCACCGGGGTCGAGGACGTGACCGTCCTCGAGATCACGTTCGTCGCCTCGCCGACGACGGGGGCGCTGTACGCCGGCGTGACGGTCGGGGTCTTTCTGGCGACGTTGGCGTTCGTGTTCGCGTCGATCGCACGTTTCGAGGACGACTGATCAGGCCGACTCGGCCTCGACGTAGATCCGATCGGCCTCGGGGACCTGCTCCCGGATCGCGACCTCGGCGGCGTCGACCGTTCGCTCGAGGTCGGCCGTCTCGAGGTCCGATCGGAAACGGACGTCACACGCCACGAGTACCGACTCGGGACCAAGGTGCATCGTCCGCAGGTCGAGCAGTTCCTCGACGCCGTCGACCGCGCGGATCGCGTCGACGATCGCGATCCGCTCGCGGTGGGTCACGCCCTCGCCGACGATGAGGCTGCGGCTCTCCCAGGCCAGCGCCAGCGCCAGGCCCATCAGCAGGAGTCCGATGACGATACTCGCCGCCGCGTCGTAGACGACCGCACCGGTGCGGTCGGTGAGGTAGATTCCGCCGATCGCGACCAGCACGCCGACGACCGCGACGAAGTTCTCCGTGGCCGCGGTGAGCAGTGAGGGGTCCTTGGAGCGCCGAAACGTCTCGAACAGCGAGCGAAAGCCCTTCGCCTCGCGCTCGGTTTGCATCCCGCCGTAGGAAGTGTACAGCGCGTAGGACTCGAAGATCAGCGCGACGCCGAGGACGACGTAGTTGATCGTCACGTCGGCGTCGTCGACAGATCCACCGGCGTCGAGTGCGGCGTACCCCTCCCGGACCGAAGCAAAGCCGGCGATCCCGAACAGGAGCACGGTGACGACGAACGCGAAGAAGTACTGCTCCTTCCCGCGGCCGAACGGGTGTTTGCGGCTCGCGCCTTCCTCGCTGAGCCGAAATCCCAGTAGCAACAGTCCCTGGTTGGCGACGTCGGCGAGCGAGTAGTACGTCTGACTCAGCATGCTCACGTTGCCGGTGAGCAGGTAGGCGACGAACTTCGCGATCGCGATCACGAGGCTCGCGACGAGCGAGACGAGGACGACGAGACGCGTAGAGACCATCGACAACGTCCCCTATCGCACCGGCGATAGAATAGGTTCGGGAGGGAGTGGCAAGGAACGGATCGCTCAGGCCAGTCCGATCTGCTCGCTGTAGGCGCCGTGTTCGGCCTCGAAGACGTCCATGATCTCGCCCATCGTGGCGTAGGCCTTCACCGCGTCGACGATGTACGGCATCGTGTTCTCGCCGCGGTCGATGGCCCCCTCGAGGGCCTCGAGCGTCGCCTCGACCTCGCCGTCGTCGCGCTTGCTCTTGACGTCCTCGAGTCGGCCTAGCTGGCGGTCGGCGGTGTCCTCGTCGACCTGGAGGATCTCGGGGCTGGTGTCCTCCTCGATCGTGTAGGCGTTGACCCCGACGACGACCTCCTCGCCGCGTTCGACCCGTTCCTGGTACTCGTAGGAGGCCTCCTGGATCTCCCGCAGGAAGTAGCCCTGGTCGATCCCCTCGAGGATCCCGTCCCGAACCGAGCCCTCGCCCATCTCGCGGATCTCCTCGATGTACTCCATGGCGCGCCGTTCGGTCTCGTCGGTCAGCGCTTCGACGGCGAAGCTCCCGCCCAGCGGATCGACGATATCGGCGGCGCCCGACTCCTCGGCGATGATCTGCTGGGTCCGAAGCGCCACCCGCACCGCCTTCTCGCCGGGCAAGGCCAGCGCCTCGTCGAAGCTGTTGGTGTGTAGCGACTGGGTGCCCCCGAGGACGCCCGCCAGCGCCTGGATCGTCACGCGGGCGACGTTGTTCAGCGGCTGCTGTGCCGTCAGGGACTGGCCCGCGGTCTGCGTGTGGAACTTCAGCCGCTTGGACTCCGCGCGCTCGGCGTCGTACCAGTCGTCCATCACGCGGGCGTAGATCCGGCGTGCGGCGCGGTACTTCGCGATCTCCTCGAAGAAGGAGTTGTGGCAGTTGAAGAAAAAGGAGAGGCGCGGGGCGAACTCGTCGACGTCGAGGCCCCGATCGATCGCGTCCTCGACGTAGCCGAAGCCGTCGGCCAGCGTAAAGGCCAGCTCCTGGACTGCGGTCGAGCCGGCCTCGCGGATGTGATAGCCCGAGATCGAGACGGGGTGGAACTTCGGCGTCTGCTCGGTCGAGAACTCGATCGTGTCCGTCACGAGGTCCAGCGAGGGCTCGGGCGGGATCACCCACTCCTTCTGGGCGATGAACTCCTTGAACATGTCGTTCTGGAGGGTGCCGCGGATCTTCTCGCGGGGAACGCCCTGATCGTCAGCCAGTGCGACGTACATCGCGTAGATCACCGGCGCGGAGGGGTTGATGGTAAACGACGTCGAGATCTCCTCCAAGTCGATCCCGTCGAAGAGGATCTCCATGTCCCGCAAGGTGTCGACCGCGACGCCTTCCTTCCCGATCTCGCCCTCGCTCATCGGGTCGTCCGAGTCAAGCCCCATCAGCGTCGGCATGTCGAACGCGACCGACAGCCCGGTCTGGCCCTCGTCGATCAGGTAGTGGAAGCGTTCGTTGGTCTCCTCGGCGGTCCCGAAGCCGGCGAACTGGCGCATCGTCCAGGTGCGCCCGCGGTACATCGTCGGGTACGGCCCTCGGGTGTACGGCTCTTCGCCCGGAAAGCCGAGATCCTCGAGGTAGTCCAGATCGCTTACGTCCTCGGGCGTGTAGAGCCGATCGACCTCGAGGTTCGAAATGGTCGCGAACCGGTCTTTTCGCTCGCCGTGGGCCTCGAGCGTCGGCTCGAGGCTCTCCGCTTCCCACTCCTCGCCGGCCTGGCGGATCGACTCGAGATCCTCATCGTCGTACATGATCGTAATTTTTGCCGGACCATCCATTAAGGATTCCGGGTGATAGTTACAGGCGCATCCGATCGCGGTCGGCCTCGACGCGGTCGAACCCCCAGTCGACCTCGACGACGCGTTTCGGCGGACCCGAGAGCCCGTTTCGGCTGGCGACCTCGAGGGTCCGGTTTCGCGCGTCCGGCGTGAACGGTGCGGCGGCCATGACGCGGGCGACGTCGGCCCGCGAGATCGATCCCGCGACGGAGTCGCCACCCTCGCCGACGACGATGTCGCCGCTGGGCGGCTCGTTCGTGAGTCGTCCGGGCCGAACGATCGTGTAGTCGATCCCCGACCGACGGATCGCGGTCTCGGCGTCGGCCTTGGCCTTCAGCGAACCCCTGATGAGGAGTCTGGCCGGCAGCGGGAGTCCCGCCTTCGAACTCCCGACGCCGATCGCGCTCTGGTGGACGAAGTGAGAAACTTCTTCGCTCACGGCGGCCGTCAGGAGGTTGCTGACGCCGGTCCGATCGACCAGCTTGCCGCCGACGGTGTGGCGGTAGCTGGGCGGCGTGCCGAGCGCACAGCAGACGACGTCACACCCCTCGACGGCCGCGACCGCGTCGCCGGGTTCGAAGAAGTCCGCGACGATCACCTCGTCGGCGCCGAGTCGCTCGAGGTGATCGACGTTCGTGTACGACCGGGTCGTCGCGCGAACCGTGAGATCCGTCGGCCGGAGGACAGCGAGCAGTTCCGTCCCGGTGTCGCCGCTCGCCCCCGCAATAAGTACGGTCGTTGAACTGTCGTCGGTCATCGAACCGCGTACTCGCTCGAGCGGCAAAACCCTGATCAGTGATCAACGGAGCGAACGGTTCGGACTACTCCTCGCCCTGGAGCCGTTCGGTCGTCTGGACCAGCGGGTGGCGCGCGTAGTCGACGACCTCGATGTCGCTGATTCGCTCGAGGCCCTCCTTCTTCGCCGTGCGGGCCATCCCGAGGTCGATCGGATCGTCGATGACGATGATGTAGGCGTCCATCTCGTCGATCGAGAGGCGGTCAGCCGCGAGCACGCGGTGGTGGCCGTCGGCCAGCAGGAGGGTGCCGGCGTTGTCGATGACGACGAGGGGCTCGGCCAGCCCGTTCTCGAGTTCGTACCGCCGGCCCTCGAGTTCGTCGGCGTACACCCGTCCCTGGGTCGGCGTGAGCTTCTCGAGGGGGACCGTCCGGCGCTCCTGGCGCAGTTCGACGTTGTGGATCTGTTCTAACGTGTTGACCAGTTTGCCGACTTTCTGGGGGGTCGCGCGCTCGATCTGGCTGCGGATCACGTCGGCGTTCGAGATGATGCCGACGAGGTTGCCCGCGTCGTCGACGACGGGCAATTTCTGGATCCCCGAGCGCAGGATCACCCGGGCGGCGTCGGTGACCTTCATTTCGGGGTGGGCGACCAGCAGGTCCGTCGTCATCACCTTGAAAATCGGGTCACCCTCGTCGGCCAGCAACAGATCGCGAGCGCTGATAAAGCCCTCCACGCGCCGGCGCTCGCAGACGGGAAAGCCGCTGTGGTTGTCGGTCTCGGCGATTCGGTTCGCGACCGCGCCGACGGTGGTGTCGGGCGAGACCGTCGCCACGTCGCGGGTCATGTAGTCTTTGACCTGGGGTTTGGTCCGGTCCGACGCTACGTCCATACCGTACCAACGCAACCCCGGTGCAAAAGCACTGTCGTCGTCGCTACTCGGTCTCGGGCTCCTCGAGCGAGAACAGCACCTCGCTGGTCTGGGTGTAGGAGCCGACCGGCGTGCCGGGCTGGCTCTCGATCGCCTCGAAGAACCGATCCGTGATGACCTCCTCGACGACGCTGACGATCGAGTCGACCTGCTCGTCGTCGGCGGTGCCGAGGATGCCGATCTCGAGCTGGGCGCCCGCCATGTCGGCGTGGCCGCCCGCGCTGCCGATTCGGTCGAACGCGTCCCGCAGGGTCTCGCCGAGGTCGACGTCGGTCGCCCGCGACCGCGCGGAGACGAACACCATCTCCTCGATGAAGCCGAAGACGAGCGACGTGTCGACACCCTCCATCGTGAGCAGCCGATCGGCCGCCTGCGGGAGCGCGTCGCGGTCGCCGATTCGGCCTACGCTCGCGGCCGCGACCGAACCCCGCTGCTCCCGGTTCTTGATCGCGCGGGCGATCGTCTCCAGCGTCTCGCCCTCGAGGGACGGCTGTTCGATCTGTCGGAGCACGTCGGTATCGACGTGTGGCCACAGCGTCGCCGCCGCCTCGAAGTCGGCTGCCGAGACCTCTCGGGTGAACTCGTCGGTGTCGACGCGGATCCCGTACAGAAGCGCCGTCGCGACCGCCCGGTCGAGCCCCGACCCGAACCGCTCTAAGTACTCGGTCAACACCGTACTCGTCGCGCCGGCGTGTTCCCGGAGGTCGACGTAGTCGCTCGGCACCGGACCGCGTGGCGGGTGGTGGTCGATGACGATGTCGACGTGGAGATCCTCCGGAAGCTGGTCGTTGACGCCCGGCCTGGAGTGATCGACCAGCGCGAAGGAGCCGTACTCCTCGAGGGAGGCGTTGGGCTCGAAGTTTCGCAGGTCCAGTTCGAGGACGTTGACCATCGCCCGATTCTCCTGGTGGGAGATCCGTCCGAAGTAACAGGGGTCCGCCGACACGCCGACCGACTCGGCGATTTCGGCCAGCGCGACCGCGCTGGCGATCGCGTCGGGGTCGGGGTTGTCGTGCATTACGACCGCGAGCGGACCCTCGAGTCCCTGAAGGTGTCGCCGGAGCCGAATCCCGGCGTCGGCGGGCGAACTCGTCGTCTCCCTGAGGACGGCGTCGCCGATGGCCAGCTCGGGGTCGACGACCCGGTCCGCGAGTTCGTCGAACGCCGTCCGATCCTCCTCGGTCGGTTTCCCGCCGAGGTAGGCGACGATCGACGCGGTCGGGAACCGGTCTCGGGCACGCTCGAGTGCGAGCCGGTTGCGATCGGTGCGATCCCCGGCGACGAAGACGACGTCGGGCCTCTCGAGGCTCTCGAGGAGGGCGGGATCGGCCGGGTCGGCGTCTCGAGCCGGGACGCTCTCGTCGCGTAGCGTCTCGACAGTCTGTTCGTCGTCGGTGACGACGAGTAGCCGGCCGTCGCACTCGGGTAACCGTCCGATCGTCTGCCGACCGACGGTGCCACAGCCGAGTACGAGCCGAAAAACCATACGTCGGTGCTTGCAACCCCGTCGGGTAAAAGCTACCGGCTCGGGTGAGAACGATGGTGCCGAGAAGACGAGACGCCGACGCGGCCGGGGTTAGCTGATCGCGACGGTCGCCGCCTCGAGTGCGGCGTCGGCGATCGGGCCGAACACCGGCAGCGCGACGACGGTCAGGACGGCAGCGAAGATGATTGCCGCGTACAGGCCAGTCGGCTGGGAGAGCGTGTCGCGCCCGGAGACCGGGTCCTCGATCCAGACGGCCTTCACCAGCCGCGCGTAGTAGTACAGCGAGATCGCGCTGTTGACCACCAGCGCCGCGGCGACGATCAACATCGCGCTGTTTGCCGTCGCCGCCTGGATCGCGCCGGTAAAGAGGAAGTACTTGCTCCAGAACCCGCCCAGCGGCGGGATCCCCGCGAGGCTGAACATGAAGATTCCGAGCGCGAAACAGGCGACCGGCGCCTGGTTCGAGAGCCCGTTGTAGTCCTCGAACGTGCGACCGACGCCCCAGTACTCCGCGAGCGCGACGAACAGGAACGCTCCCGTGTTCATGAAGCCGTAGACCAGCAGGTGCATCATCGCCGCGCCCATCACGATCTCGCCGCCGTCGGCCGAGAGGCCGGCGAGCCCGATCAAGGCGTAGCCGGCGTGACCGATCGAGGAGTACGCGAGCATCCGCTTGACGTTGTCCTGGGTCGCCGCAGCGAAGTTACCCAGCGTCATCGTGACGATCGCGAGGATGATGAACGCGAGCGTCCAGTCGACGCCGATCACCGCGGTCGTCGGCTCGAGCGGGAACGCCGTCGTGAACACGCGAAAGGCGATCACGAAGCCCGCCGCCTTCGACGCCGAGGAGAGAAACGCCGCGACCGGCGCGGGCGCGCCCTCGTAGGCGTCTGGCGCCCAGAAGTGGAAGGGGACGCTGGCGGTTTTGAACGCGAAGCCGCCGATCAACATCAGAATGCCGAGCCCGAGCAGGCCGCCGTACTCGCCGGCACCCTGGAGGTTGTCCGCGATCGCCTCGAGCTGGAGGTGGCCGGTCGCGCCGTAGACGAGCGAGATCCCGTAAACGAAGATCGCCGACGAGAGCGCGCCGATCAGGAAGTACTTCAGGCCACCCTCGACGCTGCCACGGTTGTCCTTGAGGATCGAGACCAGCGCGTAGGATGGCAGACTCGCCAGCTCGAGGGCGATGAAAATCGTGACCAGGCTGTTCGCGGCGGCCATCGTGGCCATCCCGGTCGCCGCGAGCATCATCAGCGAGTAGTACTCCGCCTGGTAGGCGTGGTCGCCCATGTAGTCGTAGCTCGCCACGGCAACGAGCGCGGTGACGACCGAGACGACGGTCATGAAGAACAGCGCCATCTGGTCGACCACGAGCTGGCCGCCGAACAGCTCGACGACGCCGCGACCGCCAGCGGCGGTGGGCGTGCCGACGCCGGCGACCATGAACCAGACGGCGACGCCCAGCGCCGCGAGCGAGCCGACCGCGGTCGTGCCCGCGAGCAGCGATCGGTTCTTCGTGTGCGGGTTGATGCTGTCGATGACGAACAGCGCGAGTGCCGTCGCCACGAGGATCAACGCCGGGGCGAGTGCGGCCCAGTCGGGGAGCTCGAACACCGCCATCAGGCGTCACCTCCGTTCTCCAGGATCGGATCGACCGCGTCTGTAATCATGTCGAAGATCAGTTCGGGCGCGACGCCGAGGGCGATGATGATGCCGAGCAACACGAACATCGGTGCGACGTCGTGCAGCGGCGCGCGGCCCACGTCGTAGTCGGTTTCCAGGTGATACGGTCCGAAGACGGTCCGCTGGAGGGCAAACAGCAGGTAGCCAGCCACGATGACGATACCGAACATCGCCAGCGAGGTGAAAAGCTGCGAGTACGCCAGCAGCCCGGAGCCGAAGGCGCCGAAGAAGATGGCAAACTCGCCGAAGAAGCCGCTCATCAGCGGCAGTCCCATGTAGCCGAAGGCGCCGGCGACGAGGATGCCGACGGCGACTGGCATCCGATCGGCCATCCCGGACATGTCGGTGACCATCCGGGTGTGGGTCGCGTTGTAGATGACGCCGACGGCCATGAACATCAGTCCGGAGATCAGGCCGTGACTGACCATCTGGAAGGTCGCACCGCCGACGCCGAACTGGGTGTAGGCGACCAGACCGAGGATGACGTAGCCCATCGACGACACCGAGGAGTAGGCGACGATCCGCTTGAGGTCGGTCTGGGCCAGCGCGAGCATCGCGCCGTAGATGACGCTGATGACCGCGATCGCGGCGATCGGGATCGCGTAAGCCTCGACCTGCTCCGGGAACATCGTGAAGTTGAACCGCAGCAGGGCGTACGTCCCCATCTTCAGCAGGACCCCGGCCAGCAGCACCGATGCGGGGGTCGGCGCCTCGACGTGAGCGTCGGGCAGCCAGGTGTGGAACGGCACGATGGGTACCTTCACCGCGAATCCGACGAACATCGCGACGAACACGACCGAGGCAAGCGCCGAGCCCCCGAGGCCGGCGAAGCCGTCGGGCCCGCCCTCGAGCATCGCCGTGGCGACCTCGGGCAGCGCGAAGCTGGTGACGTCGCCGAGGCCGAACACGAGCGTGATGAACGCACCGAACATCAGCAGCGAGGCGACGTTCGTGTAGACGAAGAACTTGATCGCCGCGTACTTCCGGCGCGGGCCGCCCCAGACGCCGATCAGCAGGTACATCGGGATCAGCACGGCCTCCCAGAAGATGAACCAGACGAAGAAGTCAAGCGCCGTGAAGACGCCGATCAGGTTCGCCTCGATGAAGAGCACGAGTCCGTAGAACTGCGACTCGCGCTCGTCGATCGGCGTCCACGAACTCATGATCGCGAGCGAGGTAAGCACCGTCGTCAACACGACCAGCGGCAGGCTGATCCCGTCGAGCCCGACGAGCCACGAGATGGTGTAGTCGCCCAGCTGGATCCACTCGAACTGGGACTCGAAGGCGAGTTCGCCGTCGAGCAGGGCGTTCCCGCTGCCGTCGAACGCCGTGAACATCCACAGGCTGAGCGCCGCAGGGATCAGGCTGATCCCGAAGGCCAGCTTGCCGGCGATACGATTCGGCGCGACGAGCGTTACCAGCGCACCGACCAGTGTCACCGCGAGTAGCGCTTCGATCATCATAGGAACCACCCTCCAAGAACGCCGAACACGATAACCAGGGCGATAAAGCCGGTTACGATCAGCGCTGCGTAGTTAGTCACGATCCCCGTCTGGATCCGTTTGACCCGATCGCTACCGAACAGGCTCACCGACGAGACGCCGTTGACGGTGCCGTCGATGACGGTCTGGTCGAACCGGTCCGCGGCTCGAGCCAGCGGCAGGGTCAGCCCCTCCGCGAGCCAGACCTGGTACTCGTCCTGGTAGTAGTTGGATTCGATCGTCTCGCGAACGCCTCCGAGACGCTCCTTGTGTGCGACCGGCTCCGGAACGTTGTACAGCTTCCAGGCCAGGCCGGCACCCGAGAAGGCGAGCAGCAGGGACAGCCCCGCCGCGATCAGCACGGTCGTCGACTCGGTGCCGATGTAGCCGGTGTCGTACACCGCCGCGAGCGCGTCGGTGTAGGCGACGTAGGTCGTTCCCTCGACGCCGCTACTGAGCCACTCGTTTAAGAACTCGATCTCGAGCCCGGTGAGCTTCGCGACCGGGGCGAGGTTGGCGACGCCCGCGACGACCGCGAGGACGCCGAGTGCGATCAGCGGGAACTTCACCGCCCAGCCGACCGGGTGGGGGTCCTCGGCGACGTCCGAGCGCGGCTCGCCGTGGAACGTCAGGAACACCATCCGGAAGGTGTAGAAGCCGGTGAAGAAGACGGCGAGGAGTCCCATCGCGTACGCCGCCATGATCAGGGGCTGCTCGGTGCCGACGATCAGGGCGTCGTAGAGGATCTCGTCTTTCGACCAGAAGCCCGAGAACGGGATGATCCCGGCGAGCGCGAGCGCGCCCGCGAGGAACGTGTAGTAGGTGACGGGCGCCTTGTTCTTCAGCCCCCCCATCTTCCACATGTCCTGTTCGTGGTGCATGAGGATGATGACGGCGCCGGCGCCGAGGAACAGCAGCGCCTTGAAGAAAGCGTGGTTCATCAGGTGGAAGACTCCGGCGACGTAGCCGCCGACGCCCAGCCCGAGCATCATGTAGCCGTACTGGCTGATCGTCGAGTACGCCAGCACCTGCTTGATGTCGTCTTTGACGACGCCCATCGTCGCCGCGAACAGCGCGGTGAAGCCGCCGACGAAGGCGATGATCGCCAGCGCCGTCGGCGAGAGGGCGTAGTAGCCGAACATCCGGGCAACCAGGTAGACCCCGGCCGCGACCATCGTCGCCGCGTGAATCAGCGCGGAGACGGTGGTCGGACCCTCCATCGCATCGGGCAGCCAGGTGTGCAGCGGGAACTGGGCGGACTTGCCGATGACGCCGCCGAGCACGAGCAACCCGGTGATCGTCACCCAGGTCTCGGCGTCGAAGCCGAACAGCTGGCCGCCGTCGTCGATGGCCGCCTCGGCCGCAGCGACGAACGAGTCGTCGCCGGCGAACTGGAGCGTGCCGAACGTCGCGGCGATGGCGACGACCCCGATCAGGAAGAAGTAGTCACCGAACCGGGTGACAAGGAACGCCTTCTTCGCGGCCGACGGCGCCGAGCGGGTGCGGAACCAGAAGCCGATCAGCAGGAACGAACACAGCCCAACCAGCTCGAAGAACATGAACGCCATCAGCAGGTTGTCCGCGTAGACGAAGGCGAGCATGCTGAACGTAAACAGGCCGAGCCCGGCGTAGTACCGCGGGAGACCGGTCTCGCCCTCGGCGTTCATGTACTCGAGGCTGAAGACGTGAACGAGGAAGGCGATCAGGGAGACGATCACGAGCATCAGCGCGGCGAGCGGATCGATCAGGATGCCGAACGTGAACTCGATCCCCTCGCCGACCTCGCCAGCGGCGTCGCCGGCCGCCCACGTGAATAGTGTCGTGTGATAGTACCCCTCCTCGCCGCCCGCGACGGCCGCGACCATCGCAAGCGAGAGGGCTAACGAGCCAGCCGTCGCGACGATGCCTGGGATCGCCCCCTTCTTCGGGAGCTTCGGCCCGAAGGCCAGAGCGATGACGAACGCCGCAAGCGGGAACAGCGCGATTGCCGGTGCGTAGTCGAATAACCCTTCCATCTTACCACCTCATCGTCGTCGGAACCGTGACGTCGACGTCACGGAAGTTGCGGTACAACACTAGGATGATCCCGAGTCCGATCGCGACCTCCGCGGCGGCGAGCGCCATCACGAACAGCGCGAACACCTGTCCCGTGAGGTTGCCGTGATACAGTGCAAACGCGATCAGGTTGATATTGGCCGCGTTGACCATGATCTCGACGGACATCAGGAACATCAGTGCGTTTCGGCGCGTCAGAATCCCGAAGAGACCGATAGAGAACAGCGCCATCGACAGCAACACGAAGTACTCGATGGGAACGTTCACCGCTGCTCACCTCCGCTCGAGCGCGAGGAGCCGTCCTCGGCGCCGCCGTCGGTCGCCGCGGGTTGGGTGCTCGCCGAGTCGCCGGTCGAGACGCTCGAGAGCGCCGCGATCGGTTTGCCCTCAGTCTCGCGTTTCGCGAGCACGAGCGCGGCGTCCAGCGCGGCGTCGAGGACGATCGCGACCAGCAGGAACGAAACGAGGAACGGCTCGGTGTTGCCGATCGACCCCTCCGTCGACTGCAGCGCCGTAAAGTCGAACAGCGCGTAGCCGATCTCGGAGGTAACCGAGATCCCCTCGGGGAAGCCGACCATCTCGTCGGCAAAGCCGGTGTTGAGCGCGATCATCGCCATCACGCCGAACAGCGCAACGGCGAGGATCCCGGGCAACAGCGATTCGCCGAGCCGGAGTTGCGGCCCGTTGGTCATGTCTGTACCACCTCGTCGGTCTCCGTCTCCGCGTCCGCGTCCTCGCGCTGGGTAAGCATCACGGCGAACGTGATAAGGATGAGCACCCCGCCCACGTAGACGAGGATCTGCATCATGGCGACGAACTCCGCCGCCAGCATCACGTAGTACACCGCGACGCTGACCAGCGTCACGCCGAGCATCAGTGCTGAGTGCCACGGGTCGGCAAGCAACACGACGCCGAGCGCGCTGGCGAGCGTGACAAACGCGAACAGCGCGAACGCGATCAGCTCATATGTCATTATTGTGAGTGTCTGCCCGTTCTCGGGACGGGCGGCCCGATTACTGATAATCGACCTCCCCGTCACCCTCGCCGATCCACGCGCCTCGGTCGGGTTCGCGCGACTCGAGCGGGTCGATGTCCTTGTACCACGGGACGGCCTTCAGCTGCTCCTTGTTGTACACCAGATCGTGTTTGGTGTCGCCCGTGAACTCGAAGTTCTGGGTGAGCAGAATCGCGTCGACTGGGCAGACTTCCTCGCAGAGCCGACAGTAGATACACTGGCCGATGTGGAGGTTGTACTGTTCGCCGTTTCGCTGGTCGTCCATCACGATCTGGATGGTGTCGTTCGGACAGACGTTCTCGCACTGGCGACACCAGATACAGCGTTCCTGGCTGAACTTGTGGACGCCCCGAAAGCGCGGCGAGACGTCCGGTGCGGTCTCCGGATACTCGACGGTGAACGTCGAGCCGTCCAGTGCGTGTTTCATCGTCGTTGCCATCGATTTGAGTATCCCGATCATTGGATGATCCCCACGATTATCGCGGTCAAGATAAGATTCGCAAACGAAAGGACGAGCAGTCCCTTCCAGCCGATCTCGATTAGCTGGTCGACTCGAACTCGCGGCACCGCCGACCGCATCCACTGAGTCAGCAAGAAGACGCCCCAGATTTTGATGATAAACCAGACGATCCCGAGCGCCTCGGGACCGGGTCCGGCGGGGCCGCCGAGGAAGATCGTCGCGATGATCGCCCCGCCGAGGAAGATGTGGAGGAACTCGCCGAGGTAGATCAGGACGAAGTACACCGAGGAGTACTCGGTCTGGTAGCCGGCGACGATCTCCGTCGGCGCCTCCGGCGTGTCGAACGGGTTGCGGCCGACCTCCGCGAAGTTCGCGAGCAGGAAGAGCACGAACGCGAACGGGTTGACGATCGCGAACCAGGCCGGAATCGCGAACAGGCCGAAATCGACTAGCGGCTGGTTCTGGACGGCGACGATCTCGCTCATCTGCAGGCTGCCGGTGAAGATAACGACCGACATCCCGGTGACGACGAGCGGGATCTCGTAGGCGACGTTCTGTGCGACCGCCCGCAGGCCGCCGAGCATCGAGTACTTGTTCGCCGACGAGTAGCCGGCCATCACCAGGCCGAGACTCGCGATGCCGGCGACGGCGAAGACAAAGACCAGGCCGACCTCGGGGTCGGCAAGGTGGATGCCGCTGCCCATCGGAATAACCGCGAAGCCGAGCAGCGCCGAGGACGCGACGACGATCGGCGCGAGGTCGTAGGCCGGCCGGTCGGCGTTCTCGGGGATGATGTTCTCCTTCGAGAGCAGTCGTACCGCGTCGGCGACGATGATAAACAGGCCGGCGGGTCCGAGCCGGTTGACGGCGATCCGGTCCGTGAACGCGGCGGTGATCTTCCGTTTCGCCCACGGGCCGGCGACGCCGGTCATCGCCAGCATCAGGTTGCCGATAACGAAGGCGGCGAGAAACGCCGCGAGCAGCTCTCCGGCGAGGCCGAACTGATCGAGCCCGGTCAGATCGCCGATCCGCTCGGGAAGCAAGACCGTATCACCGGCCTGGAGGAGCGTCCCCTCGATCATCGATCCACCTCTCCGAGCACGATATCGAGGCTGCCCAGCGAGGCGATCAGGTCCGGAATGAAGTCACCCTCGCTGATCTCTTCGAGCGACGAGAGGTTGTGGAAACACGGACTGCGGATCTTGAATCGGGCGGGTTTGTCGGTCCCGTCCGACCGAATGTAGATGCCGAGTTCACCCTTCGCACCCTCGACGGCCCGGTAGATCTCAGTGTCCGGATCCGGCTTGAGCGTTCGGGGGACGTTCGCCTGGATCTCGCGGTCGTCCTCGGGCCAGTCCTCGAGCAGGTCGAGACACTGCTCGATGATCTTCGCGGACTCCTCGACCTCCTCCATCCGACAGAGGACGCGAGCGTAGTTGTCACAGCCCTGGCGGGTAATGACGTCCCACTCGAGGTTCTCGTAGTAGCCGTAGGGGTCGTCTCGCCGAAGGTCGTAGTCGATTCCCGACGCGCGGGCGACGGGCCCCGTACAGCCGTAGGACTTGGCGAGGTCGGGGTCGAGGACGCCCGTGTTGTTACATCGAACCTGGAAGATCTCGTTGCCCGTCACGAGGTCGTTGTACTCGGAGATCTTCGCCGGGAGCTCGTCGAGGAAGTCCCGGGTTTTCTCGATGAACTCGTCGCGGGGTTCGGGCAGGTCCCAGGCGACCCCGCCGAGCCGGAAGTAGTTGAACATCAGCCGCTGACCGGTCAGGTCCTCCAGGATGTCCTGGACGACCTCCCGGTCGCGGAACGAGTACTGGAAGACGGCGTTGAAGTCGCCGTAGACGTCCAGACAGAAGGTTCCGAGCGCCAGGAAGTGCGAGGCGATCCGGCAGAGTTCCGCGCCCATCGTCCGGATGATCTGGGCGTACTCGGGGACCTCGATGTCGGCCAGATCCTCCGCGGTCCGGGCGTATGCCCACTCGTTGAGCAGGCCGGCGGAAACGTAGTCCCATCGGTCCGGGTAGGGCATGATCTGGTGGCGGTAGGTTCCCTGCTGGCACATCTGCTCCTCGCAGCGGTGGAGGTAACCGACGTCGGGGTCGATGTCGACGACAGTCTCGCCGTCGAGCACCGTCTTGACGTGGAGGACGCCGTGAGTCGCCGGGTGATGGGGACCGATGTTGAGGAACATCGTGTCCGACTCCTCGTCGTGGTGATCGGGCTGGATCGGGTTGGCGTGCTCGGCGAGGGTGACGACCTGTGGCTGCTCCTGGTCGTAGTCCTTCGAGAGGGGATGACCCTGCCAGGTTTCGGGCAGGAGGATCCGGCGGGGGTCCGGGTGGCCCTCGTAGTCGATCCCCACCAGGTCGAACGCCTCCCGCTCGTGCCAGTCGGCGGTGCGGAAGACGGGTTCGGCCGACTGGCTGACCGGGTTATCGACCGACGTCGGAACGACGACCGACACCTCCTGGGTCGGGTCGGCGTACTTTTTCATGTGGTAGATCGACTCGTAGCGGTCCTCGTACTGCTGGGCGGTCAGACAGGAGAGGTGGTCGAACCCCGCCTCGTCCCGGAGATCGAACAGGACGTCCTGGACGTCGTCCGGCCGGATGACAAAGCCCGGCGCGTTGAGGTGGTCGTCGCGCCTGAGCGCCCGATCGCCGATCAGTGCCTCGAGTTCGTCCTCGGTGACCTCGACGCCGATCCTCTGCTGGTCGCGTTCGAGTTCCGTGCTCATGGCGAATCAGCCCAGTTGTACCGCATGACGAGGTCCTCCTCGTCGATGTCGTCGGCGAGTTTCTGTATAAGTTCGTCCTTCGGCAGGTCGCCGAACTGCTCGAGTTCGTACGGTTTGACCACGACGGGCGAGGTCTCACCGTTGCGAATTCGTTCCTGAAGCTTGGCGACGCCGTAGATCAGCGCCTCCGGTCGGGGCGGACAGCCGGGGACGTGGATGTCGACAGGGATGATCTCCTCGGCGCCCTTGACGACGTTGTACCCCTCCTGGAACGGTCCCCCGGAGATCGTACACGATCCCATCCCGACGACGAACTTGGGTTCGGGCATCTGGTCGTAGACCCGCTTCATCCGCGGGCCGAACTTCGAGACGATCGTTCCGGGAACGATCATCACGTCGGCCTGTCGCGGCGAGGCTCGAGGGACCCCCGCACCGAAGCGGTCGAGGTCGTGTTTGATCGCGTACGTGTGAATCATCTCGATGCTACAGCAGGCGATCCCGAACTGCAGCATGAACATCGAGTTCCCCCGAACCCAGTTCATGAACTGGTCGAACTTCGTGAGGATGAACGGCGACGCACCGAACGCCTCCCGAAGCTTCGAGTTGAATCGATCGTCGGGGCCGGCACCCATCCGCGCCTCGCGAGTGTCGGTCGACGGGGCGGTACTGTCGTAGATCTCTTGGCGTGGTTTGTCACTACTCATTATTGATCAGCTCCGGCCTCGACCTGCTCTGGCGTCCGCGCCCACTGAACGGCGCCGGTGCGCCACGCCCAGGCGAACCCGATCAGCAGGATGGCCACGAACGCCAGCATGGGACCGAGGGCGTGGACGAGGCCGTACTCCTCGGCCGCGAGCGCATCTTGGTAGACGACCGCCCACGGAAACAACAGGACGGT
Organism: Natronococcus roseus; assembly: GCF_043677095.1. Lineage (NCBI taxonomy): Archaea > Methanobacteriati > Methanobacteriota > Halobacteria > Halobacteriales > Natrialbaceae > Natronococcus > Natronococcus roseus. Next base: position 34,865 of record NZ_JBHLJR010000008.1, on the reverse strand, counting down.
TTCGATGTCGAAGACGAGAAACAGAAGCGCAACCATGTAGTACTGGATGTTAAATCGGATGCGCGTCCCGCCGGTCGGCACCTCGCCACTCTCGTAGGTGGCACGTTTGCTCGTTTCGGGGACGCTCGGCCGCAGGAGGTACGATACCGCCATCATCCCGAACGGTATCAGCAGTCCCACGAGCGCGAGCGCGCCGATAGCGATCCAGTCATTCATCTCGGTAACGTTCGAAGCTTCAGAGCCCACGCATATAAGGGTTGATTCTTGCTGTTTCGGCCGGTAGGAGCATCAGCATCCGTTTTCGTCGTTCGGGGAATCGGCCGAACGATCGTCAGCACAACTCCTGACCCGTCCATCGCCGAAAGAAGCCGCTAATCCCTCGCGCGGGACGGTCCCGAATCGATAGCCCCCAGGGGCGGAATCGATAACCGGCCGGGGACGCCGTGGGTCGGCTACTCGCTCGAGAAGCGCGCAGTGCCGTCGTCGTGGAGCCGCCGGGAGACCTCGCCGACCTCCGCTCGAAGTCCCTCGTGGTACTCGAGGAGCCGCTCCCGAACCGGCTCGTGCTGACGAGCGAGGATCTGGGCTGCCGACAGCGCGGCGTTGAACGATTTCCCGGCATCGACGGCCACCAGCGGCGCGCCCGTCGGCATCCCGATTACGCTGTCGACGGACTTCTCCTGGACGGGAACGCCGATCACCGGGAGGGGGTAGGCGATCGACGCGGTCATGTTCGGCAGATCGGCGGACTTGCCGCCCGCGCCCGCGATCAGCACCTCGAGCCCGCGGTCCTCGGCCGTCTCGGCGTAGGCGGTCATCAGTTCCGGCGTGCGGTGGGCGGAGGTGACGTACGTCTCGAACGTAAACCGGGCCTCGGGCGGGTTCTCGTAGTCGGTCTGTTCCTCGAAGCCGAGCTCGTCGACGAGGGCGTCGTAGGCGCCACGGCGCCGTCCGCCGGTGGACATCACCTCGAGGTCGGAGTCGCTGCCCATCACAATGCCGACGTCGGGGCTCTCGGCGTCGGGCAGGTCCAGTTCGGCCTCGCGGTGCAGGCGATCGATCAGTTCCGAAACCGAGTTCGCGGACATGGTGGAGGCTACGATCCGCCGACAAAGAAACGGTACGTTTCGCCGGCGTCAGGTCGGAGATACATTCGCCGTGGACCCCAGACGGAACGCGCTCGTCGTATCGAAACGACCACATATTGTGCTGGCCTGTCCGTCACTTCCCGTTCGTTCGTTACTCCGCGGTGAACGTAACGGATCGCTCGAGTTCCCGGGCCGTCTCGAGCAGATCGTCGGTCGTCTCGCCTTCGCGCCCGGCGATCGTGACGTGGCCCATCTTCCGCAGCGGCCGAACCTGTCGCTTGCCGTACCAGTGGAGGTTCGCCGCGGGCGTCTCGAGGATCCGGTTGACGTCTCTGAGTGTGGCGTCTCGAGACTCCTCGACGTCGCCGAGCAGGTTCACCGAGACGGTCGGCGAGCGCAGATCGGTCGCCGCCAGCGGCCAGCCCAGCACGGCTCGAGCGTGCTGTTCGAACTGCGAGCTCTGGGCGCCCTCGATCGTCCAGTGGCCCGAGTTGTGCGGGCGGGGGGCGATCTCGTTGAGCAGGACTTCCCCGTTGGGTGCTTCAAAGAGTTCGATCCCGTACACGCCCCGCCCCTCCATCACCTCGAGGACGTCCTCGGCGACCTCGAGGGCCCGTTGCTCGACGGCCTCGCTCGAGCCGGCGGGAACGATCGTCTTCCGGAGGATCTCGTCCTCGTGGACGTTCTCCCCGATCGGAAACGCCGCGGTCTCGCCCTCGCCCTTGACCGCGATCACCGAAATCTCCCGTTCGAAGTCGACGAACGATTCGACCATCGCGGGGCCGGCGACCGACTCGAGTGCGTCTTCCGCGTCGGCTTTCGACTCGACGGGGACGTTCCCGCGGCCGTCGTACCCGCCAGTCCGGGCCTTCAGCATGACAGGTGCTCCGTAGTCGTCGATCGCTTCGCGGATATCGTCGGCGTCCTCGACCGCCCGGAACGGCGGGACGGGAACGCCCGCGTCCTCGAGGGCCCGTTTCTGGACGAGCTTGTCGTGGATCGTCTCGAGGGTCGCGGGATCGGGGTGGACGGGGGTTCCCGACTCCTCGCTGACCCGCTCGAGAACGTCCTGGTCGGCCAGTTCGATCTCGAAGGTGAGGACGTCGGCCCGCGCGGCGAGCTCCCGAATGCCGGCCTCGTCGTCGAACTCCGCGACGATCTGATCGCGCGCGACGGGTGCAGCCGGACAGTCCGGCGTCGGATCGAGCACGACGACCTCGACGCCCAGCGGCGCGGCCGCCTCGGCGAGCATTCGTCCGAGCTGTCCGCCACCGACCACGCCGAGGGTCGGCCCCGGCGTCCGTAGCGTCGTCATCGGCCGTGAGTTGGACGGCCCGTCGCTTAAGTATTCTCAATGCTGCCGATTTCTTCGGCTGGGAACGGCCGCGATCGGCACGTTCGTGAGTACTCCGGCGAACGGCGACCGACTGCCCGCTTCAGTTCGCGGCGGTGGCTCGTCCTCGGCCAAAGAGCCGCGACGTCCGCCGAGAACGGTACCTCTTTGAACTCCCCACCCGACCGCTCGAGTATGACCACGCTCGGACTGGTGGTCGCGGAGTTCAACCGAGAGATCACCGAGCAGATGGAGACCGTCGCCAGCGAGACCGCCGCCGACGCCGGCGCCGAGGTGTACGAGACGGTTCGCGTCCCGGGGGTCTACGACGCCCCCCTCGCGGCCGACCGACTCGCCCGCCTCGAGGGCGTCGACGCCGTCGCCGTGATCGGCACCGTCATCACCGGCGACACGGACCACGACCAGGTGATCACCGACGCGGCCGCACAACGACTCTCCGACGTCAGTCTCGAGCGTGACACACCCGTAACGCTCGGCGTCACCGGCCCCGGCATGTCCGCCGCGGAGGCCCGGGAACGCGTCGACAACGCGGCGAAGGCCGTCGACGGCGCGCTCGATCTCGTCGCCGAGCTACCCGACCCAGATCAACGATGACCATGGAATTCACCGACCGCCTGACCCGAGTCGAACCGTCCGCAACGCTCGCCATCTCCGCGCTCGCGACCGAACTCGAGAACGACGGCGAAGACGTCGTCGACCTCTCGGTCGGCGAACCCGACTTCCCCACGCCCGAGAACGTCGTGGAGGCCGGCAAGGACGCGATGGACGCCGGCCACACCGGCTACACGACCTCGGCGGGGATCCTCGAGCTGCGCGAGGCGATCTCCGAGAAGCTCGCCGAGGACGGCCTCGAGCACGGCACCGACGAGATCATCGTCACGCCCGGAGCGAAGCAGGCCCTCTACGAGATCGTCCAGGCACTGATTGCCGAGGGCGACGAGGTCGTGTTGCTCGATCCCGCCTGGGTCTCCTACGAGGCGATGGTCAAGATGGCCGGCGGCTCGCTCTCGCGGGTCGACCTCTCCGAACACGAGTTCCAGCTCGAGCCCGCCCTCGAGGACCTCGAGGCCGCGGTGTCGTCCGACACCGAACTGCTAATCATCAACTCGCCGTCGAACCCCACGGGCGCCGTCTACTCCGACGAGGCGCTCGAGGGCGTGCGTGACCTCGCCGTCGAGCACGACGTCACGGTGATCTCCGACGAAATCTACAAGGAGATCACCTACGGCGTCGAACCCACGAGCCTGGGAACGCTCGAGGGGATGGAAGACCGCACCGTCACGGTCAACGGCTTCTCGAAGGCCTACTCGATGACCGGCTGGCGGCTGGGTTACTTCGCCGGCCCCGAGGAGCTGATCGATCAGGCCGGCAAACTGCACAGCCACTCCGTCTCCTCGGCGGTGAACTTCGTCCAGCACGCCGGGATCGAAGCGCTCGAGAACACCGACGAGGCCGTCGACGACATGGTCGCCGCCTTCGCCGAGCGACGGGACCTGGTCGTCGACCTGCTCGAGGGCCACGGCGTCGACGTCGCAGTTCCAAAGGGGGCGTTCTACATGATGCTCCCCGTCTCGGAGGACGACCAGGCGTGGTGTGAGGGCGCGCTCGAGGACGCCCACGTCGCCACGGTTCCCGGCAGCGCGTTCGGCACGCCGGGGTACGCCCGCATCTCCTACGCCGCGAGCGAGGAGCGCCTGCAGGAGGGTATCGAGCGACTGGCCGACGAGGGCTACCTGTAGCGGTTCGGACGCCCTCAATCGGTTTCGGTCGCAAGGATCGAGTCGAACGTCGAGTTCTCTCCTCGAGTTTATCCATCATTGCGAGGACACTAACCGCATGGACTGTCCCACGTGTGGCAAGTCCCTCCAGTCGGAGCGCGGAATGCGACAGCACCACACGAAAGTACACGGAGAGCCGCTGCCGAACCGGACCTGCAGCGGCTGTGAAACGGAGTTCTACGACCCGAAGGCGCGCCGGGAGTTTTGCGACGACTGCAATCCAAACGCAGGAGAGCACAACGGAAACTGGAAGGATGCCACCGAGACCTCATCGTGTACATCTTGCGGAACGACGTTCTCGTACTACCCGTCCAACAAGCAGGGACGGTACTGTCCGGACTGTGTCGATGCCGCAGATGGATTGCTTCCGGAGAACCCGTCGGAGAAGGGCGAACGAATCGAGACGGCGTGCCCGTCGTGCGGCGCGACTCTCGAGGTGCGTCCTGCTCGTCTCGAACAGCGAAAGCGGGGCGTCTTCTGTACGCTCGAGTGCCACGGGGAGTGGCTCTCCGAAAACGTCGTCGGCTCGGATCACCACCAGTGGGAGGGAGGACCGATCGAATACGGTGGAGGATGGTGGCGCGTACGGCGACAGGCGCTCGAGCGGGACGGATACGAGTGTCAGCACTGCGGCGCGGACGCCGACGAACTCGATCGCAACCCGGACGTACATCATCTCCGACCGGTCCGGTCGTTCGAGGACGTCGAGGACGCACACTCCCTGGACAACGTCGTCACGCTGTGTCGGAGCTGTCACCGTCGCGTGGAAGCGGGCTCGATAGCGGTACCCCCTCGCTGCGAAAAGTAACACTATTGTGCAGCGGGAGTCTATCCCGCGAGTGAAGTCCCGTAGTGGTGAGCGATTCCGAAGAATCGCGAGGTACGCGGGAACTTCGAACGACGTGAGAAGTCCCGTGGTGTAGTGGCCAATCATATGGGCCTTTGGACGTGTTCGGTTCGGTCCGTCACGGAAGACAGCCCATGACGGCGGTTCGAATCCGCCCGGGACTATAACCAATAAGGTTCGAATCCCTCTCGAACCGACACTCATCTGTCACATTCTAACTCGTGTCGAGCTAAATCTGTCGCATCACGCTCGCCTGCATGTATCTTCTTTCCACATGCTAGACACCGGTACCAATCAGGGTCTCCAGCAACCGGTCGGTAATTCTTGTCGAGCAAATCTTGTTTTTCACCTGACCTATCCATGCCATATATGACAAATTAAGAGGATAATGGTGTTTGGAAGAAAATCGGCTGTATAATACGCCACTCATACGATTAGGAGATGCAATGCAGCAAGGTCCCGAAGTCGAAATGACGGTAAAGGACAGCATGTGCCACTGTCGCATACGCGGCGGTCCAGAGGACAGTTTGGAGTCGGTCGCCAACGCGACCCACACCCAGTTCATGTTTCTATTCCAGAAGATTGCCGAAGACTGTGTCATTGCCGAATGGCACGACGTACACGTTGTGAGGCCCGACTGACCATGAACCACATCAAAATGACTGCCGGGGCCCTGTCGGTTGAAGTGTCGGGAGGAGAGGACGCAAGCCCAGCGGAACTCGCCGAAATCTGTAGAGACCTACAGGAGTGGCAGATGAGGCAAACGTCAGAGGTTAACGGAGCCTACGTCGAACTCAAACCCAAGGGCTTCGTTGGAGAGTGGTGATAGCGGCCCATTGCTACCTCTGTACGGAAAGCGCATAGGACTACCGCGACACGTGTGGAGTCCATATGTGCAACAGATACCAGAACCCCCTCAATACGGACGGTTTCCTCGCGATGCCACGATGCCCGCTGTTTTGAGGACGGTTCGGCGTGAGAGTAGTGTGTCTTGAGTCAGGGTAGTGAGGTCAGAGGATGGGACCCGGTGTACCGTGACTGTTTCCACCAGCGCTCGCCGTGTCCGCCTGCTCTAATCCCTGTGTCGACCGTTCCTGACTGGCGGTGGCTGCGCGCTCTCGACCGCGTTGTCCCGGCGGTTGTGCTGTCGCGGTTCCCGTGACGGCTGTGCCGGTGAGAGCAACGATACCTGCTGTTCGAAGGATAGTTCGTCGTGAAATTAAATTGCTTTGAGTCATTGTTCTGATAGAGTAGGTCAGAGGTCGGGACCCGTCCACGGTCCACGACTGCCAGCCTGTCCATCGCTCGCGTCATCTGCCCGGTCGAGCCCTTGGGTGGACCGACCGCCACTGGCAGTTGCTGCGCGGTCACGACCGCGTTCTTGGGGCGGCTGTGCCGTCGCTGTTCCCGCAAAGCCCGTCCCCGCGAGAGCGAGGATGCCCGCTGTCTTGAGGACGGTTCGTCGTGTTATTGGTGTGTCTTGGGTCATGGTGATTGGTCAGAGGTCGGGGCCCGGGTCTCCCGGACGACCGCCTCCGTTCTCGCCAGCGCGACCGTCGCTTGCATCATCTGCTCGGTCGAGCCCTTGCGTCGACCGCCCTTGACTGGCGGTAGCCGCGTGCTCTCGCCCGCGTTCTTGTGGAGGTTGTGCTGCCACGGTTCCCGTGACGGCTGTGCCGGTGAGGGCAATGATGCCTGCTGTTTTCAGCACAGTTCGCCGTGATATTTGATTGTCTTGTTGAGTCATGGTTGTAGGTCAGCCGATGGGACCCGGTTGGAACCCGCCACCGTTCCCGCCAGCCCGGCCATCACTCGCATCATCTGCGCGGTTGAGTCCTTGCGTCGACCGCCCGCCACTGGCAGTTGCTGCGCGCTCGCGGCCACGTTCTTGGGGCGGCTGGGCCGCTGCGGTTCCCGCGATGGCTGTGCCGGTGAGGGCGAAGACACCCGCTGTCTTGAGGACGCTCCGTCGTGAGATTGAATTGGTTTCAGTCATGATTGCAGTCAGATTCCGGGGCCCGGTGTGGTTGGACCACCGCCGCCACCCCGATTCTCTTGGGCTGCCTCTCTCCGCTGTTGAGCTTCCTCATAGCGTTGTTGAGCGTGGGCAGGCCGCCGGTCATGAGCGTGCTGTGGAGGCTGAGCCGCGGCGCTGCCTGTGAGAGCCGTTCCAGTGAGGACGGCGACTCCGGTGGATTTGAGGACGCTCCGTCGTGAAACTGGTGTTTTTTGTGCCATGGTTATTCAGATGACAGGGCCCGGTCGGTCAACGCCTCCTCCAGAACGTCCATCGCTCGCGGTCTCCGCCTGTTCTAATCCACGAGTCGACCGACCCTGACTGGCTGTGGCTGCTCTGTCACGACCACGCTGCTGGGGCGGTTGCGCCGCCGCTGTTCCAGTAATCGCTGTTCCAGTGAGCGCGAGGACACCCGCTGTCTTGAGGACGGTTCGTCGTGAGATTGGTGTGTCTTGGGTCATGGTTGTGAGATTAGATTGTGGGACCTGTATGTCCGTGACCGTTCCCGCTAGCGCGACCGTCGCTCGCATCATCGGCCTGCTCTAGTCCTTGTGTCGACCGTCCTCCACTGGCGGTAGCCGCGCGCTCTCGGCCGCGTTCTTGTGGGGGTTGCGCTGCTACGGTTCCGGTGAGACCTGTCCCTGCGAGAGCGAGGATGCCTGCCGTTTTGAGGACGGTTCGTCGCGAGGGTCGAGCCTCGCTGCATTGATTGTGTCGGGCCAAATTCGTCATGATTGTTCACTCCCGATGGGCGAATAATGTAGGCTCGCTACAGTCTTAAACTCGTGTCGCGGATTTCAACGAAAGTCCCATCAAAAGACCATTCGCTGTCCGGCAGAGTCTCGCCGTGGAGGCAGTGCGCGTCCTGATTTTTCTACGTCTGTGAAGGTGGCTGGTGGACGAAAGGACACACAACACTCGGAACTGCTGCACTATACTGTCCGATGCCGGAGCCTCTCTTCTCTACTTCGAGTGGGGGTCCTATGGGAAACCCCCAGAGGGGGTTTCCCTGAGGGAAGTCGGTGTGTGAGCGAGATATTCGGGATAGTCGTTTGGATAAACCGAGCCGGATATTCGACCCCCAGTATACCTTTAATCTTTGATATTATCTAGAGGATATGGATGAACAAATCGCTACTCTGAACACAGATAGCGAATCGCTCGACCTCCGTCGCCAACGATTTCTCTACGCGATTATCAAAAACACAGAGGAGGACGACGAAGGGCGATATACGGCGGATACGACACAAATTAATGCTTACGTCAACGCCCCAAAATCATCACTTCACGATATGTTCGATGACCTCGACTCGCGAGGACTCATCGAGGTTGGCCAGCGTTCCAGAGAAGAGATGGAGACGAACCGAATCCCGCCGAAGACGGCGACCATCACCGATGAGGGACTGCGACAAATCCGAGAAGATGGCCTGATTAAACAGGCGATGGCTGAAGACCCAACCGCGGTCTCGGACCCGTCGGAACAGGAGGCGATTCGCGAGCGGCTCACGATGATTAATAGCAAGATGGAGCGTCTACATGCAGATTATCGCGAGGACCTTCTCGAAACAGCCGAGGAGATAGAAGAAACGGCCAAAGAGTATTATCGCGAGAACGTAGCGCACTCAAAAGAGGCAAAAGAGCGTGCGGAAAACGCCGAGGACGCCGTCGAAGCGATGAAGCGTGAAGTCGTTCACATCGACCGGTTCGATGGCCTCGTGGATGCCCACGAGGCACTCGCAGACGCTCACGAGGACCACGCTGAAGACTTTCATCGGTACGCTCGCAAGACGACACCGCGCGTCAAGGAGTTGGAGGCCGATGTGGAACGGAAGAATCATGAACTCCGAGCAGTGCGCATGGCACTCGTTGAAGCCGTCGACCATATCCAGCATCTGGAGGAAACGTTAGGGGAGGAGTGGAACGGGTCCCGACGCATTGGTCGGTCACCGACGTACAAACCAAGAGAATGGGAGGCAATCGAGTCCATAATACCACTCTCGGGAGACGATACGTCGTCGACGTAATGTTTCGGAGTTTTCACGGTTTTAATAAAATCAAAAAGATGTTCTACTACCGGTGGGTCAAATCGTAGGCCCCGTTCCGATGTGTCCCCCGCCAGCCCTACCATCGCTCGCATCTTCTGCTCGTTCTAATCCACGAGTTGAACGGCCATCACTGGCGGTAGCTGCGCGGTCGCGACCTCGTGGCCCGTTGGGCTGCGCTGCTGCAGTTCCTGCAATGGTTGTGCCGGTGAGCGCGACAATACCCGCGGTCTTGAGGACGGTGCGTCGTGTGATTGGTAAGTCGTTGTTCATGGTTTAGAACCCCGGGCCCGGTCGGTCAACGCCTCCTCCAGAACGTCCATCGCTTGCAGCATCTGCTCGGTCGAGCCCTTGCGTCGACCGCTCTTGACTGGCGGTGGCTGCGCGGTCACGACCACGCTGCTGAGGTGGTTGCGCTGTCACGGTTCCCGTGACGGCTGTTCCTGTAAGGGCGAGGACACCTACTGTTCGAAGGACGGTTCGTCGTGGTATTTGATTGTCTTGTTGAATCATAGTTATAGGTCAGCCGATGGGACCCGGTTGGAACCCGCCACCGTTTCCGCCAGCCCGGCCACCGCTCGCGGTCTCCGCCCGTTCAAGCCCTTGGGTAGACCGACCGCCACTGGCCGTGGCTGCATGGTCGCGACCACGTTCTTGGGGCGGCTGTGCCGTCGCTGTTCCCGTGATGGCTGTGCCGGTAAGGGCAACGATACCTGCTGTTCGGAGGACGGTTCGTCGTGAGAGTGGAATGTCTTGGGTCATGGTTGTAAATTAGATTGAGGGCCCCGGAGTTCCTCCACGGTCACCTCCTGCGCGTCCACCGCTCCGTTCGTTGGCTTCGTCTAGGGCGTCCTGTCGTCGCTGCTGGGCTTCCGCACGCCGTTGTTGGGCATGGGAGGGTGGTTGAGCGGCCGCTGTTCCAGTAATCGCTGTCCCAGTGAGCGCGAGGACACCCGCTGTCTTGAGGACGGTTCGTCGTGTTATTGGTGTGCCTTGTGTCATGGTTGTGAGGTTAGAGGATGGGACCCGGTTGGGACCCGCCACCGTTCCCGCCAGCCCGGCCATCACTCGCATCATCTGCGCGGTTGAGTCCTTGCGTCGACCGCCCGCCACTGGCCGTGGCTGCGCGGTCGCGACCGCGTTCTTGGGGCGGCTGGGCCGCTGCAGTGCCAGTGAATGTAGTACCTGCGAGCGTAACGGCACCTGTAATTTTGAGAACCGAACGGCGCGAAATACGTGAATTGTCCTGCCCGTCAAGGGCATGTTGTTCTGTCATGGTTTCTCGTGGCCCCTATTGACCACATATTGTAGGCTAGCAAAGGTATTAAAGCAGACAGTAAGTCTTGATATGCGACTATCGCGGCGGTAGACTCGTCTTGATACCGTCTGCTTTTCAATTTCTGAGTTTCAGGCCGTGTGCAAAGCGCAGACGGTGGTGGTTCAAGAAGGACTTACCCTCACAATAGGACATGTCGCACACAGCACATCAACTATCGCTTACAATTCGACCTCTCGCATCTCACGGATGATGTTTTCTTCGGACGGAGCGTTCAGGTATGGTTCGATACTCGAATAATTACTCCATCCGCCGAGGGCCATAACAACCCGGACGCCGACGCCCTCTTCAACCAGCAAGTGATGTGCCCAACACCGCCGAAGGTCGTGACTCGATACGTGTTCGTAATCGTCGTCTCCAGCAGCGTCCGCCGCCGCGCTCGCCGCGTGTTCGACCCACAACTGGACTGTCCGCTTCGCGTTCGGGATAAGCGACTCGTGGTCGTTCAGCCCCTCATCAGTTGCGTAGCGGTGGATGAGGGTTTCGAGGTCGCGCGGAAGCCACGTTTCGCGTTCTTGTCCGTCGTCATATTCTCCGGTGGTGTCCTTCGCTCCAGTGACACGCAGTTTGTGGTGTTTACCGTTGGGATACCGTTGTACGTCGCCCTTGGTAACGTGGCGAGTTTCTTCAACGCGGAGTCCGCAATCACCCATCAGTCGAATGGCGATTTCCTCCTTCCAACTGCGGGCATTGCGGGGTATCTCGCGATATTCGGTGCGATTCATCCAGACGTTGTACGTGCCGTCCTTGTTCTTCTCCAATCTCACTACACGTTTCCCTTGTATTTCGTGCAACATGAACGTTTGGTCGAACTGACTGGTATGGACGAACGGCAGGATTTGGAGGGGTTCAGCGCGTGGCTACGTCTTGCATTGCACGTTAAGAATGAAACGTGCAATACCAGACCTTCGCTGAACTGAGTATCTCTCCTACTGACTTCGATTAAATACGTGAGACCATCACTGCCAGTTATGGGAACCTCGTTCGAGGAAAGCGGCTACGACCGGTTCCGACCCCAGAACGATTAATTTCCATTTTGTTCCTGCTGTACCTCCTCTACCTTTCGGAGTAATAGGTCCGGGTTTTCAATCCCAACTCGGACGATGGCCGTGTGGATGTCTGTCGTTCGAGCCTCCCAGAGACCATCATGCTCTAACTCTAATTGGGTGAGGGCGCGGCGGAACGCTCGACGGTCGTACAACTGGAGTGTGGTCGGTTCTGGCATAATTTATACATTTATTTCGAAGGATAAAGGTGTAAGCGTATAGTTATGAATGGGCCGGTCGCTCCGCGTTCTTTGCGGCCTATTTTATGAGAATTTTATTATATTATTAGCCAGTTCGGGCGGAATCCCGATACGGAAGTCTACTGAAACAGGATTTGGGCCACTCTCTTCGGCAATCATTCGGTAATCACTCGCGTTTAGAAGCCAAAATTCCATTTCCTCACCAAACTACTGTATTCTGATGGGGATTAAATTCCGTATCGCTCTGTAACAAAATATATGTGGGTAGAGGACATTCGGTCAACTATGGGTGCTGAAGATACGCTCATCGAACGACGTAGGAAACCAGTCTCGGCAGATGGCTTGCTCCGCTTGCCAATTTCCATCTATCGCGAGTGGGGAGAGCCTGCTGAGGTGACATTCGACCTAGTAGAAGTCGACGGAGCAACGGAGGTGCGCCTCCGGGTCCAGTAGTCGACTTTCCCGCTGACGCCTGTTGCAGCAGGCGTCAGCGGCAAGTAGTCTCGAATCCCCCGGTCGGGGTGAATCCCGAGCGAGATGGTCCGTGGCACGGGTTCTCGCTCGTACGCAACACGCCCTCTCCAATGAGTATCAACACTACCACAGAACATAAAAATACCGACGTATCGCCAGTAAATGATTCCCCGGAAGCGAACAACCGCGCTGAAACCTACCCGGTAACCCCGATGGTCCACGCGGCCACAGTCTTCATCCAACTTGAAGACGATAATGCACTGTACGACTGGCTCAGCGCCAAACAACGCGAGTTCGACACACTACGAGACGAACCGGGAACGTCAGCGAACCCGCATCTCGTAGCGCATGAGTATACTCCTGTGTGGGATAGAAAAGAACGAGAGTGTGAGATAGGCCTCTTCACCAGTGCGACAGGCTATGGCAAGCGGACGAGTGACGGAGAGTTCATCCCCGAAACCGACTATCACCTCGGTCTCTACGCCGATGCCTTAGAGGCGAAAAAGCCCCCGCTCCCGGCGAAGTGTAAACTCGTCGTTGACAAACGGGAAGCAGGTCTCCAGAGTTGCAATGGGGGCGAGTTTTCGTGGCCACCCGGAACGGACGGGCGTCGCTGGGAGGGAACTCATCTGAAAATTCAGACCAGCTACATCACCAACCCATTGGAAGCCGTGACTCGTGCTGAGGAGATGCTCAGTGCTGCATTCGACGACTTCAACTCGCTCGATGAATTCGGCGACCTCATTCCAGAAATGTGCCGTGTCCGGGGTGTCGAGGTTTACATCCGTTTTCATCGCGACCTCGCAGAAGCGACCGTCCGAGAACTCGAACAGAGCGCAAACCTGACCGTCAAAGCCGACGGTGAGGGGGATATATATAGTCAGTTCCGAAACGGCGAATGTACCAACTACGGGTTCAAGACGACCAGACTGCCGTTCCTCGGGTTGGATACGAATTCCCTCGAAGACCCACCGAACAGTGTTAAATTGAAAGCGTACGCAGCGACGCGTCACAATCAGAGGGCTGACGGAGACCCCCTCCGACACTGGAAACTGGAGGCGACCATCAACGGTGCATACGCGTGGGATGACTGGGCGGCAGTCCGTCACTACGCAGAACGCATCGTCTGTAGCCACGCTTTGTGGGCCGGTATCCGCGAAGACGACCTTATTCCAGATGAGTGGTTCTTGGCAGGCGAGCAGTCACAGGAACCGCTCTCGTTTGACCATCCAGCAGACCGTCGTAACCAACTTACCGAGTTCTGGCAGTCCCAACGGTTCGAGCGAACCGTCCTCGGCCGACTCTTTAACAGCCGGACAAAATCGTACTACGATTGTCTTTGTGTCCTACTGAACCGGGCGAACGACCAAATCACCTATCAGGAGATGGCTGACGAGATAGGCCTAACAACGGACACTATCGGTCGAATAGCTGGAAAGCTCGAAGAAGATGGGATTGTCGTTCGGGGTTTCAGCGGGATTGGATACATTCGCTGGCAATCACAACAAGCAAAAGACACGGTTCACTCTTTACTTGACCGCGACATAACCGAAGCTGAGCGACGCGAAAAAATAGAGGCCCGTGCCGACGAGCGACGAAGGGACCGCGAAGCGCAGAGAGAGCGTGACAGCGATTCCGAAGTGACAGACAGGGAAGACGCCGACCCGTGGGTCGAGGTCCCCGAGAGCGGGATTGATGCGGAAGAACTCGCAGAACGCCTCCTGAACGGCGACATCGACCCGGCGGACGTATCCTTGCGTCCCGGTGGATAGTGCATCCCACCTCGGGACCGACCTTCGATAGCTGCAGCACTCGTTTTCCAAGTGTCACTTACTGTATTCCGACTATACTATTTTCCAGTTACTGTATTGTAGTACCATGTACCATTTATCATGGTTGGGACTCGCACGCTGGAAATAGACATTCGCCGAGGGTACAGTAGCTCCTCAAACATTGCCTGAGATAGGAGAATTATTGCCATTCGACGGGTAACTCTTGCAAATCGGTGGTTGAACGGGATGTGACCGGTGTCATAGATACCCCTTCCCCCTTAGGGGTATGCCCCTAAGAAGTGTCGAGATTCAGCCTCGAAGCTGGAGCAGTATGAATAGAACGAGTCATGCGAGCCGCCAATATGCTACTCAGGTATGGTTGCTCCCGACCTCGTCTTAGGAGACCGAAATAGAGTCCTCGTCGAATAGGCAGGTCAAATTCTGGGTCCCGGTGTTGCTCCACCATTGCCGCCAGCGCGACCGTCGCTTGCATCATCGGCCTGTTCGAGTCCTTGTGTCGACCGTCCTTGACTAGCCGTGGCTGCGCGGTCACGACCACGCTGCTGAGGTGGTTGCGCTGTCACGGTTCCCGTGACGGCTGTGCCGGTGAGGGCGACTATTCCAGCCGTCTTGAGGACGCTCCGTCGTGAGATTGATTTGTCTTGAGTCATGGGTGTTGGTTAGATACCGGGTCCTCCCGGTCTACCACCGGGGCCTCCTCTGTTCTCTTGCGCCTCCTCTCTCCTCTGTTGAGCCCCCTCATAGCGTTGTTGAGCGTGAGGAGGCCGCCGGTTTTGGGCATGTTGCGGGGGTTGAGCGGCCGCTGTTCCAGTAAGAGCCATGCCGGTGAAGACGGCTACTCCAGCGGTCTTGAGGATGGTTCGTCGTGAGATTGGTGTGTCTTGGGTCATGGTTGTGAGATTAGATTGTGGGACCTGTATGTCCGTGACCGTTCCCGCTAGCGCGACCGTCGCTCGCATCATCGGCCTGCTCTAGTCCTTGTGTCGACCGTCCTCCACTGGCGGTAGCCGCGCGGTCTTGCCCACGTTGTTCCGGTGGTTGGGCCGCGGCAGTGCCAGTGACGGCTGTGCCGGTGAGGGCGATGATTCCGCCTGTCTTCAGTACAGTTCGGCGTGATATTGGGTTGTCTTGGGTCATGGTTATTAGAGGATAGGGCCCGGAGAGGCCCCACCGCGTCCGTTACCGCCAGCCCGGCCACCGCTCGCTGTGTCCGCCTGTTCTAATCCACGAGTCGACCGACCCTGACTGGCTGTGGCTGCGCGGTCACGACCGCGTTGTCCCGGCGGTTGTGCTACGGCGGTTCCGGTCAGAGCCGTGCCCGTGAGGGCGAGAACGCCCGCTGTTCGAAGGACGCTGCGTCGTGTGAGTAGTGTGCCTTGAGTCATGATTGTCAGTCAGATTGTAGGGCCTGTATGTCCGCGACTGCCAGCCCGTCCATCACTCGCAGTAGCTGCTCGGTCGAGTCCTTGTGTCGACCGACCGCCACTGGCGACGGCTGCGCGGTCATGGCCGCGTTGTCCCGATGGTTGAGCCGCGGCAGTGCTGGTGACGGCTGTGCCAGTGAGGGCGAGAACGCCCGCTGTTCGGAGGACGCCGCGTCGTGAAATTGGATTGTCTTGAGTCATGATTGTAGGTTAGATTGTGGGTCCCGTTCCGTGATGGCCTCCGCCAGCCCGCCCATCGCTCGCCGTGTCAGCCTGTT
The DNA here is from genome assembly GCF_043677095.1 of Natronococcus roseus. Taxonomy (NCBI): domain Archaea; kingdom Methanobacteriati; phylum Methanobacteriota; class Halobacteria; order Halobacteriales; family Natrialbaceae; genus Natronococcus; species Natronococcus roseus. Next base: position 19,188 of record NZ_JBHLJR010000008.1, on the reverse strand, counting down.
CTAATCCTTGTGTCGACCGTCCCTGACTGGCGGTGGCTGCGCGGTCGCGGCCGCGCTGCTGGGGCGGTTGAGCAGCCGCTATTCCCGAGACTGCTGTCCCGGTGGAGGCGACTATACCAGCGGTTTTCAGCACAGTTCGGCGTGATAGTGGTGTGTCTTGAATCATGGTTGCAAGGTCATAGTCCGGGACCCGGTTGGCCAGTTCTACCGTTTCCACCAGCCCGACCGTCGCTCGCATCATCGGCCTGTTCGAGTCCTTGCGTCGACCGTCCTCGACTAGCGGTGGCTGCGCGCTCTCGGCCGCGTTCTTGTGGGGGTTGCGCTGCCACGGTTCCCGTGAGAGCAGTTCCCGTGAGGGCGATGATTCCCGCTGTTTTGAGGACAGTGCGCCGAGAGACTGGTATCGGTTCGTGCTGCCGAGAGATAGGGTCATTCATGGTTTATCACGGTTTTAATTGACCAAGTACTGTAGGCCAGCTATGATAATAAACCCGTAACGCGGATTGCGGCGAGAGTCTCAGCGGAAGACCATTCACGACCCGTAGAAGTCTCTCTACACGGTCGGTATGTGGCTCCTGAATATTCTACCACCGTGAGGATGGAGGATGAACGAAAGACACGCACAAATACCCCAAATCCAGAACTACTGAACGTGTGGACGATGCCCGGTGTGTTCTCCAGCAACTACTAACACTGTTAGGTTCATTTATATGAACTTCCGCAAAATCGCTACCGTAGCGAAAGAGAAAACAGCGGCACAGGAACCGAGCCCTCGAAATTCTTGACCTAACAGCTATGTTAGCGTCTATTCTCGATATCTTGTTAGGTCGGTTCGGGTAACACACCGCACACTGGAAATATCCTGCCTTGGATGTGGAGGTAAAGTCCACGCTGGAAAGAATGACGATTCAGATTTTCGGCTGCACGAGTTAATGGAGCATCGAAATTGAAGTCATTCAATATCTTCTGCAGGTTCTTCGGGTATCGTTGATACCACTTTGAGGGCTTTGCCGTCTATTCCGAAGGCGATTAGCTCTGTGTCGGTTATCGTCTCAAATCGGTCGATTTCATCTTGGATATCGTGAATTTCGGAGTACGGTATCTGGTATTGTTCTTCATCGATTTCGGTGGTGACCGGTTCGTCTAGTTCCGACGCTCGGTCAATCCCGAGTTCATCCAATACTTTCTGTTCGCTAGTGACAGTGCCATCAATGAATGATTCCCCGATAACGGATTGTTCGGTCTCCTCGAAGTATCGCGACACGCAGTTTTCGACGCGATGATAGACGCTGTGGGGGAGGTCGTAGACCTCGTCGCGGAGGTGGTGTGGATTCTCGATGAGCCATTGGATAATGGGGTCGTCTTCGCCGACGGCATCGCGTAAGTCCTCGAACCAGTGGGGTTTGTCGCGGACGATGTCGAGGTTCTGGCCACAGTTTGCACAGAACGACATGATGGGCTCGATGGAGATGCCGCATTGGGGACAGTCGTCGAGGAGTGGGATGGCTTTCTCCGCCGGTTCGATACCGTGTCGTCGGAGAATTTCGTTGTTGATGTCTTTGTCTGTGAGATGTTCGTAACGGTCTAGCTGTCTTGATTCACGTGTCCATCCCGCTCTGTGGACAATTTCGCGGTCAGAAAGCCCTCTCTGCGCCCATCGTGTTATAGCGGTGTGACGAAACGTGTGTGGGTTGATTTTCTCGTCTGGAATTTCGTCGTAGTCGGCGGTGATTCGTCGGAGCCGCCGTCGGACGACGGGAGGTTGCATCGACCCGTCGTCGTCTTCGTTCTCTTCATCCCAGTTCTGTTTGTGCAGGAGTGGTGCGCCCGGGTCGTCGGGTCGGGGGTGGTCGCCGTTGATGTAGCGCTGTAAATATGGGGTCGACCACGTGGTGACGTGTGTAGGGCCGTCTGCGCCTTTGGTTCCTTCGGCTTCATCGTTGATGCTCAGGATGCCTATTCCTTCGTCCTGCTGATATCGGTAGTCTCCTCGGCGAAGGGAGCAGATGGCACCAATTCTGAGTCCCATATCGAGCAACAATCCGAAGAGTACGCGGTCACGTTCATTGCGCGCACACTCCTCTATCATGAGGCGAACTTGTTCGCGGTCGAATACATCCTCCTCGGTGATTTTACCTCCGCTGTCATCTTTGTGGAGGGTGATGTAATCGGGGTTTGCCTCGAATGCCCAGTCTCGTTTGCGCTTCTCCGTGTGCTTTTCGAGGTTTTTGATGAACGAACGCGCCGATTTCCCATAGTTGCGCGCGGTGCCGTCGCTCCACTCTCGTTCGAGTTGTAGGTCATCGATGGCCTGTTCGATGTCCCCGGCGTCGGCATCGACGAACGGCGTATCGAGTTGACCCATTACGACTTTGACCCTCATCGCGTTGTTGTATACTGTGCCTTTCGCCTGTTGTTTCTGCATTTTCTTGATATATAGGCGCAGAAGTTTCTGGTCAGGTTTGTCTAGTTCCTTTATGTCCTCCGTGAGCAGCCGTTGTAATCTTCGTTCATACCCATATGGGTCATCAACAGACATGGCAAGGTAGTTGACCCTCAATACGATAAAGGATTCGAACCGTTTAGGTATCACTCCGCCCGGGACTACTTCTGTCGCGAGCAAACCCGCGAGCGACGAATACGTCCAGCGGATTCGAGCCCAGAGGACGAGAGGATTCGAGTCCTCGCGGTTCGAATCCGCCCGGGACTATATTCCACTACTTCTTGTATGAAATAAAACGAGTAGGCCGATAGCTGTCGTTCGGAAATATCCCTCAGCGGAAGCAACCTCGAGCGATCCACCCAAACTTCCGAACAGCTTACGACGGCAGTTCCTCGAACGTCGCCGACGCGTGGACGCGATTCCCCTCGAGGGCGATCTCGTGGGACACGTCCTCGCCGACGAGGTGGTCCCGGACCATGCTCTCGGCGGGGACCGAATCCTCGGGATAGAGCCCCGAGAATCGGGCTTCCGTCTCGAGGAGCTCGCCGTCCTCGGCATCGACCACGAGGGTGGCGACGAATCCCTCGAGATCGCCGAGAACGGGGTTGCCGCCCGCGTCAAGATCGACCCCCGGCTCGTCGCCGGCGTCGATCTCCTCGGCCGGCTCGAGCGCGTCGTCGAAGCTCTCGACGTTCCAGACACCGAACGCCATCGCGGCGTCGCCCGTCGTCTCGAAGAGCCAGCGACCGTCGTCGGTGTCGACGGTTCGGTCGACCTCGTCGAGGCGACGCTCGAGCGCGTCCTCGACGACGGCTTTGGGCCGATACCCGTCGTCGCCGGACTGGATCGCGACGACTACGGCGTCCTCCGAGACGGCGTAAGCCAGCTCCTCGGGGGTGACGTAGACGGTGTACCCGTTCCGTTCGTCCGCCTGTTCGAACTCCTCGGAGTACTGCGCGACGAAGAGTTCGGGGTCGTACGTTCCGTGGAACACGAGCACGTTCTCGGTCCAGGTCACCGAGTCGGTCGCGATCCCGTCGATATCCTGGCCGTCTTCGGGGAGGATGTCGCCGGAGAAGGGGTAGAACATGATTCCGAACGCCGCAAACGGAGCGATCAGCCCGCCGTACATCGGGAGTCCGAGGATCGGAGCCTCCTCGAGGAGCGCCTCGGTTTCGTCGTCGGTTCTCGGATCGTCGCCCTCGAGTTCCTCGAGGGCCGTCCAGTCGAGGTGGGCGAAAAACGTGCCCGTCTCCGTTCCTCGGCTCGCCTCGGGGACCCACCTGGCGTAGCCGGGAACGTCGTGGGAGGGGAACTGGCCGTCGTCACCGTCGAGGTCGCCGGTGCCGGAACACCCGGCGATCGTCGCGAGGCCCGTCGCGGCGAGAGTCGTCGAGAGCAACTGACGGCGTTTCATACGGAGGCGCTTCGGCCCGAACGGGGAAAACCGTGACGCGCTCGTCCCGCAGAGACGTACGGTACCGAGTCTCTCGACCGAAACGACGGATGCTCGGTCGCTCCCAGTCGCTGGGAACCCGGGACAGGCTTAGGAACGTCCGCCACCGAGTAGACCACATGACCCTCCCGTCCGATCAGCGATCGCGGTTCCCGCGTCCGCCGACGACGGCCGACGATCACGAGGGCCGGACGATAACCGTCGTCGAGTACGACGACGGCACCGAGCCCCTCGTCGAGATGTACGGCCACTTCGACGAGGAGTCGCGGTCACAGGGGCTCCCGCCCAGATCGGACGATCGAACCCGCGAGTGGCTCGAGGGGCTGCTCGAGGACGGGTACAACACCGTCGCGTACCACGGGGACGACGCGGTCGGCCACGCGGTGTTGGTCCCCTCCGGCGAGCTGTTCGAGCTCGCGATCTTCGTCCGACCGGAGTACCAGGCGGCGGGGATCGGCACGCAGCTCATCCGCGGGCTGCTCGGCCAGGGACAGGACCGCGGCGTCGAGCACGTCTGGCTCACCGTCTCCCGGTCGAACCGGATCGCGATGAACCTCTACTGGTCGGCCGGCTTCGAGACGACGGCGAGCGGGCGGGGAGAGCACGAGATGGAACTCCGCCTGTAGTCTTGTGACCCTGTTTTGGAAGTCGATTCGAAGAAAAGGGGACGTATCCGTCGCTCGGCGATCGGCGGGAGCGTCGCAGAAGCGTAAACGTTAGTCCGAGAGCGCACTCGAGCCCTGCCCCGGGGCGTCGATCGAAATTCCGTCGGTGCCGGTCACGGAGACCGTGATCTCGTCGAAACACTGGCAGTACTCGCTGGCGTGTTTGCCGCCCATCTGGATTCGGGTCCGCTCCTCGAGCAGTCCCGCGTCGGTCAACAGCTCGAGTTTGCGGTACACCGTCGAGGAGGGGATCTCGCACCGATCGGCGACCTCGGCGGCGGTCAGCGCCTCGTCGGTCGTCGCCTCGAGGATCGTTCGGCAGTCGCCGTCCTCGAGAGCGGTGAGAACGGTGTCGACGTCGACGTCGTCTTCGGTCGGGAGGGGCGATGCGGAGTCGGCGGGATCGCGGTCGTAGTTCGTCACGGACATCGTCGTTCTACTCCCTTCTTTCCGTGGAAGCCGTACCAACTAACGCCCAAAATATACGGGGCTATTTATCAGGGGGCGGTTATGTGGGGGAGGATTGGAGATGCAGCGAAACACAAGTCCGCTCGAGATCGAATCGAGCAGCGCCGAATCGGATCGGAGAAGGACGACTGCGATCGGACGCGGGATCGAACGGGATACGGCCGAAATCGAACGGGAACTCAGTAGGGACCTTTGCGGTTGCCCATCGGCATCTCGGCGGTCGGTCCCGAGGACGTCGCGCTGCAGGTTCCACAGCGGAAGTCACCCTCACCGTCGTTGAGCCGTCGTTCGGCTCGAGGCCGAGCTGTGTGTACAGCAGCAGGGTGACCTCGGCGTCGTGGACCAGGTAGTGGATCGGGTTTGGGGAGTCGGCCACCTCCGGTGGGTTGACCAGCCGTGCTGGTCCCATCTTCCATGGGTGCGTGTTCGGAGCGAACGCTATTTCACCCAGCGTCTCTTTCCAGGGGTTGGAAAGATGTAGGCGGCGTTCGAACTCGTTGTCCACCGAAAGATCGGTGTACCCTCACGGTCGTCATCCCCCGGTCCCCTCGTTCAGAGTGTAACGACTCGAGCGGGAAGCCGGGGGAAGCGGCGATAGCTGACTGCAGCTTTTCACTCTGAATGGAGTGTGTGCCCACCCCCACCCCTCGTTCAGAGTGAAAAGGGCTTCGAAGGTGTCCCCCTGTCTGTGGGAGACGACGGTGGGGCGGATATCCAGTAGAGAATCAACGTACTGATCGGAAGCGCCATATTTGAGTCGTCTCACGATAATTCTACACGATCGCCCGATCGGAGCGGAAAAGGGGAGTAAACCTTACCATGTAGATACGGCATACTACCAGCATCCTTATCTTGAGCCGATGCAGACGTCGGGTCGTGTGGCACGCTGTCTTGGAGTGTGTTATCTCTGACCTAGTTGGTAGCTAGCATATAGTGGTGGACTATCTCTCTGGATGTCTACGTCCGGTTACTAGATAGATATCTAGAACAACATAGTAACTAACTAGAGCTATTCTAGACGCTGCCCTCCTACCAGCAACAACAACCTATACCATAACATATAATACTAACTAGTAAGTCCCGTCGTAGAGAATGCTAGACACACTCATCCATGTTCGAGATGAAAGTATGATGAGTGTACTGTTACATTCTCACAGCAGTTACTGTCTCAATTCCGTGGTTTCTCACCGCCGTTCCTCACACACCTCCCACCCCCTCTTTCGAGCCGTTACACTCTGAACGAGGGGTGGGGGTGGGGTCGAAGAGAGGCCGAAAACATTGGTGGAGTCTCCCCATTATTCAGTCTGCATGCGGCCTCCGGCCCGCTCGCGCCGATTCTCTCGAAATACATCGGTTCAACGCCGCTCGAGATACCTTATCAGTCTGAGCTACCTTCCATAGTTTTATTATACAACTCTCCAAGGACAGCAACATGACCGAACAGGCCGGTGGGGATCCCCTCTTCCAGTCGCAGGATCCGATCTTCAATCGGAAGGAACTCCTGCACGTCGGCCACGTCCCCGAGGAGGACCGGATCGTCGGCCGGGACGACGAGATCCAGTCCGTCGCGGCCGAAGTCGGGGCGATCACGCGGGGCGACCCACCGAACAACGTGATGATCTATGGCAAGACCGGGACCGGGAAGAGTCTCATCTCCCGCCATGTCGCGACGCGGGCCCGGGACGCCGCCGATGACAACGAAATCGGCTGTGGCGTGCTCTACGTCGACTGCTCCGAAGCCAACACCGAAACGCGGGCGACCCGCCAGCTCGCCCTCAGCCTCGCCGACCAAACCGGCTACGACCAGCATATCCCGGTCCGGGGGGTCGGCACGATGGAGTACTACCAGCACATCTGGTCGGTCCTCGAGGAGTTCTTCGACTCGGTGATCGTGATCCTCGACGAGATCGACAAGCTCGACAACAGCAACATCCTGATGCAGCTCTCGCGGGCCCGCGAGGCCCGAAAGACCGACGCCTACATCGGCGTCATCGGCATTTCGAACAAGGTCCAGTACCGAGAGACCCTAGACGAGCGCATCGACAGCAGCTTCGGCCACCGGGAGCTGTTCTTCCACCCCTACGACGCCGCACAGCTCCGAGAGATCATGCGCAATCGCCAGGACGCCTTCCAGCCGGACGTGCTCGAGGACGGCACGATCGAGCTCTGTGCTGCTCTCGCGGCGAAGAAACACGGCGACGCGCGCAAGGCGATCGAGATCCTCAAGGAAGCCGGCGAGCTCGCCCGCCGCACGGCCTCCGAGAGCGTCTCCGAACGCCACATCAAGCAGGCCCAGGAAGTCGCCGAGATCAACCGGATCGAGGAGCTCACCAGCGGGGCGACCGCCCACGCGAAGCTGGCACTGTACGCGCTGGCGAGCTGTATCGTCACTGGCGACCGCGAGACCTACAAGACCCGCGAGATCTACGAGCGCTACGCCGACATCTGCGAGCTGGTCGCGACGGACCCGATCACCGAGAACGGGCTCTACCGCCAGCTCAAGGAACAGGCCTTCTTAGGCGTTATCGAGTCCGAGAAGACCGGCGGCGGTCGCTCCCAGGGAAGCTACCTCCTCCACCGGCTCGTCACGGATCCGAAGCACATCGTCAAGGCCGTTCGCCGCGACGACTCGCTCGAGGAGCTGCCTCCCTACGACAAACTCGTCGACAGTACCGATTCGACGCGCGGACGCGTCGACCTCTCCTCGTTCTCGTAGCTCTCGGCCCTACTCCCCGTTCCCGTAGCTCTCCGCTCCACTCCCCGTTCCCGTAGCTCTCTCGCCTTGCTCTCCGTTTGCGTAGCTCCCGATTCCATTCTCGTTTCTGTAGCCCCACCGTCCTCTCGAGCCGTTTCACTCTGAACGAGGGGTGGGACCCCGACCCAACGGTCCCGCCTGCCGACGGGGACGATACCCCGACTACGGCCACAGGCCGCGGGCGTCGTGTGCGTCCGCGATCCGCGAGAGCGCGACGAGGTAGGTCGCGTCGCGCCAGGTGACGTCCCGCGCGTCGTACTCCTCTCGAACGGCGTTCCACGCCTGGAGCATCTCCGACTCGAGCTCCTTGTGGACCCGCTCCAAGCTCCAGGCGCGGCGGTTGATGTCCTGAAGCCACTCGAAGTAGCTCACCGTCACGCCGCCGGCGTTGGCGAGGATGTCCGGGATCACGTGAACGCCCTGGTCCTCGAAGACCTGGTCGGCGGCCGACGTCGTCGGCCCGTTCGCGCCCTCGACGATCATGTCCGCCTTGACGTTGCGGGCGTTCTCGACGGTCAACACGTTCCCGATCGCCGCAGGAATCAGCACGTCGACGTCGAGCTCGAGCAGCTCCGCGTTCGAGAGCGTCTCGAGGGCGTCGTACGTCGAGACCATCCCCGGCGCCTCGTCGTGGTCCTCGACGTCGTTCGTGTCGAACCCGTCCGGATCGTAGATCGCCCCGTCGACGTCCGAGACCGCGACGATCGTCGCGCCGCGTTCGTCCAGATAGCGGGCCGCGTTCGCACCGACGCTGCCGAACCCCTGGACCGCAACCGTCGTCTCCTCGAGATCTCGATCGTAGTACTCGATCGCCTCTCGCGTGACGATCCCGACGCTCCGGCCGGGGGCCTTCTCTCGCCCCTCGGAGCCACCGATGACCGGCGGTTTCCCCGTAACGACACCGGGCGTCGTTTCGCCGGCCTGCATCGAGTAGGAGTCCATGAACCACGCCATCGTCTGGGGATCAGTTCCCATGTCCGGCGCCGGAATGTCCTTCATCGGGCCGATGACGGGTCGGAGCTCCTCGGCGAACCGACGGGTGAGTCGCTCTTTCTCCCCCCGGCTCAGCTCCTTCGGGTTGACGACGACCCCTCCCTTCGCGCCGCCGAAGGGGAGATCCATCACGGCACACTTCCAGGTCATCCACATCGAGAGCCCGACGCACTCGTCCTCGGTGACGCCGGGATGGTAGCGCAGCCCGCCCTTGTACGGGCCGCGGACGCTGTCGTGGTGGGCGCGGTAGCCGGTGAACATCTCGGTTGTCCCGTCGTCGCGCTCGAGCGGGATCGACACCCGGTAGACGCTGGTCGGATAGCGGAGCCGTTCGACGACCCCCTCGTCGACCTCGAGGTGGGCCGCGGCGCGCTCGAGCTGGCGGCGGGCGGTTTCGACGGCGCTCTCGGATTCGGGTTCCGCTGTGGATTCGGCTGTAGTCATTGTGAAACGGTGAGTGCACCGACCGGAGTCGTGTTCGACTCGGCTGACGACCTCCCGCCGAACCGGCCTCCGGGTGCAGGTGTAACTGGTATTCGTACCGAACAATAACCCTTGTCACTGCGAGCGAGTGTTGACAATACTTGCGATCGCGAGATGAAGGGGGATGATCGCTCACCTCTTGAGTCATCGAGCGGGCAAACGACCCCTCGAGATCCCGACGCGTTTTTGTGCGGTCTCGTGGAGGTCGAACGCATGACGGGACTGTACTACGAGGAGTTCGAGGTCGGCGAGACGATCGAACACGAGCGCCGACGGACGATCTCCGAGAGCGACAACCAGCGCTTCTGTGATATGACGATGAACCAGCAGCCACTCCACCTCGACGAGGAGTTCGCTGGCGACACCCAGTTCGGGGACCGGCTGGTCAACGGACTCTACACGATGTCGCTGGCGGTCGGGGTCTCGATCCCGGAGACGACCGACGGGACGATCGTCGCGAACCTCTCCTACGACGACGTCGAACACCCCCAGCCGGTGTTTCACGGCGACACGATCCGAGTACAGTCGACGGTGACCGACAAGCGCGAGACCAGCGACGGTGAGCGCGGGATCGTCACCATGCGCGTCGAGGCGTTCAACCAGGACGACGAGCTCGTCTGCGAGTTCGAGCGCACGGTTCTCTCGCTGAAACGCGAGCGCGCGGAGGCGGAGTGACGATGTCGGCCTCCGGTGACGCCGCCCTCGAGCGCGACCTCGAGTGGCTCTCGCTGGAGGACGACGAGGAGATCGTCTGGGTCGGCGGCCCCGACCGTCGGACGCTGCTGCCGACGCTGGCGATCGGGATCCCACTCTCGATCGTGCTGATCGGGATCCTGCTCATCGTCGGCGAGTACCTTCGGATCAGTAACACCGTCTACGTGATCACCGACAGCGCCGTCTACCGGAAAACGGGCGTGCTCTCCCGGGACGTCAAACGGATCGACCACGAGAAGGTCCAGGACATCTCCTACAGCCAGTCAGCGCTCGGCTCGACCTTCGGCTACGGAACGGTCGAACTCACGACCGCCGGCGGCGCGGGCGTCGAGATGGCGTTTCGATCCGTTCCGGAGCCCCGAACGGTCCAGCAACGAATCAGCGAACAGGTCGGCCGTCACCGCGATCCGGGTCAGGGAGAGGGGGACGTCCTCGAGGAGATCCTCACCGAGCTACGGGCGATCCGTGCGGCCGTCGAGGGGTCGGACGACGTCGAGATGCCGGATATCGACGACGAAGTATCGGATATCGACGGCGAAGGGTTGCTCGAGTCCAACTCCGACGTCGAACCCGAAGCCGACCCGGAAGCCGGACCCGACTCCGAGCCGAGGACCGAATCCCGACCGGATCGTCGGGAGCCCGTTCGCAGGCGACAGCCGCCGAGGGACGACCCGGACCCGGCGGACGATGTCCCGTCTGGCGGACATTCGTCCGACGACCGACTCCTCGAGGGCGACGATCCGTCGCTCGATGACCGTCCGCTCGAGGACGACGCCTCGAGGAACGGATCCGACGACGACGATCGGAACCGACGATGACGGCCACGACGAGTCGTTCTCGGACCGATTCGGGCGATCAGGCGGACCGAGAGAGGGTCGCATCCTGGCTGGCCCTCGAGTCCGACGAGCGACTACAGTGGCGAGGCCGACCTCGGGTCCAGACCATCTACCCGTGGCTGGCCGGCACGGTCCTCGCTATGGCCGCGGTCGCCGTCGGCGTCGTCCTCGAGTTCCTCACGATCCTGGCACTGGGCTGGATCCCGATACTCGCGGCGGTGCCGCTGTGGCCCTACGTCCGGCTCGCGAGAACGGAGTTCGTGATCACGGACCGTCGGCTGGCGATCAGACGCGGCGTGGTCGGCGTCTCGGTGCGAACGGTCGGCCTCGCGCGAGTCCAGAACACGACCGTCACGCAGGGTGCCCTCGAGACGGTGATCGACGCCGGAACGGTCTCGATCGAGACCGCGAGCGGATCGACGCTCGCGTTTCGCTCCATCGACGCTCCGCTCGCGGTTCGAGCCGAACTCGAGCGTGCGGCGGGCGGATCCGAAAGGGCTGGAGTTCCCGGCACGCGGGCACAGTGGGCCGCGATCAAGGACGCGGTTCGGGGCTGGCGGGTCGCCCTCGAGGAGCGGAACGGCGACGAGCGTCGATAGCACCCTCAGGCGCTCAGACGACCCGCGAGATCATGTAGAGGTTGATCCCGACCGCGACGGTCCAGGGGATCGCGAGCCCGGCGGGGACGATCACCCGATACACCTGTGGAAGGAGCGGCCGACAGGCCAGGCCAATGCCGACGGCGGTCCCCTTCATCGCGAGCATTCCCGCGAGCCCGTAGCTGTAGATCACGTTCCTGGCGATCGGGTTCGACTCGGCCAGCCCGAGCTGGAGGCCGACGAACGTCGTGACGACGTCGCCGACCAGCGAGAGGGCGACGAGGATCCAGAGCGCGCGCTCGAGCATCTTCGGCGTCAGCTCGCCGGGAAGCCGTCTCGAGGCGTGTCCCTCGTCGAAGCTCATGAGTCTCCCCGCCGGAGTCGAACCGGCAGCCGCCCTCGGGAGCGTGTAGCTCTCCTCGACGAGGAGCGGTTTTGTTATGAGAGCGATAGCGATCGGATAGGCGGCTGCTAAACGGTTTTCGGGATCGAACTAGAGGATCGTGCCGTGTTTCTTGTCCGGCAGCTCCTTCTCGAGGCCCTCGTAGAACGCGAAGCGGGCCGACAGCTCCTCGCGAAGCGTGCTCGGGGGGACGATCTCGTCGATGACGACCTCGCTTGCCATCCGGTGGACGTCGATGTCCTCGCGGTACTCCTCGCGCAGTTCCTGCTCGCGGCGTTCGCGCTCCTCGGGGTCGTCGATTTCGGAGAGCTTGCGCGCGTAGACTGCGTTGATCGCGGCTTCGGGACCCATGATGGCGATCTCTCCAGACGGGAGACCGATGACGCTCTCGGGATCGTATGCGGGGCCGCCCATCGCGTAGATCCCGGCGCCGTAGGCCTTGCGGACGACCACCGTCTGCTTGGGCACCGTCGCCGAAGAGGTCGCGTAGATCATCTTCTTGCCCTGCTCTAAGATGCCCTCCTTCTCGACCTGCGAGCCGGCCATGAACCCGGGCGTGTCACAGAGATAGAGCAGGGGGATGTCGAACGCGTCGGACTTCCAGATGAACTCCGCGGCCTTCTCGGCCGCGTCGGGGAAGATCGCGCCCGCGCGGTGGGCCGGTTGGTTCGCGACGATCCCGACGGGGCGGCCGTCGATCCGGGCGTAGGCCGTGATGATCTCCTCGCCGTAATCGGGCCGTAACTCGAAGTACGACCCCTCGTCGACGACCCGATCGATGACATCGGTCATGTCGTACCCCTTGTTGGGCTCCTGCGGAACGATCGCGTCGATCCCCTCCGGCGAAGCGACCGGCGGCTTCGGCTCCTGTTTCGGCGGCTTCTCGTCGGCGCTGTCGGGGAGATAGGTGATCAGCTGGGCGACGAGCTCGCGGGCATGTTCCTCGTCGCGGGCGACCAGATCCGCCGACCCCGACTCGCAGGCGTGGACCGCGGGCCCGCCGAGCTCCTCGAGGTCGATGTCCTCGCCGGTGACCATCTGGACCATCCGTGGGGAGGCGATCGCCATCGCGGACATCCCCTCGACCATGATCGTGAAGTCGGCGAAGACGGGCGTGTAGGCGGCCCCGGCGATACAGGGACCGTAGAGCACGCAGATCTGGGGCACCCGACCCGAGAGCATCGAGTGGTTGTAGTAGTACTTCCCGATCCCCTCACGGTTGGCGAAAAAGCCCGTCTGCTGGTCGATCCGCCCCCCTGAGGAGTCCATCAGGTACAGTACCGGCTTGCCCGTCTTCAGCGCCCGCTGTTGCATCCGGAGGAACTTCTCGACGCCCTTGGTCGCCATGCTGCCGCGCTTGACGGTGTAATCGTTGGCCATGAAGTGGACGTCCCGTCCCTCGAACTCCGCGGCGCCAGTGATGAGCCCGTCGGCCGGAAGTCGGTCGTCGGTCTCCTCGTCCGCGTCGGCCCCGCGGGGGTGCCAGTCGTCGAACGCCGCGAACTTCCCGTCCTCGAACAGCAGGTCGCCGCCGTCCCCGCCGAACCACAGGTCGAGTCGATCCCGGACGAACAGCTTCTCGCCGTCCTCGAGCTGCTCGCGGTACTTCTTCGGGCCGCCCTCGAGGATATCCTCGATCTCCGCCCACAGCAGCGCCTCGCGGTCGGTCGGTCCGAGCGACTCCGCGGACCGGTCGGCCGCCGATCGATCCGCCGTCTGCTCGGGCTCGGTCGGCTCCTCGTGGGTCGCTGCCGGCTCGTCTCCGTCGCCGACGTACACCTCGACGTCGCTCCCGACGTGCTCGGCCAGCGCGGCCGCGATCGCGGCCGCCTCGTCGTCGGACGCGGTCGCAGCGATACGAACTTTCATGACAAAAATTGCGACGGGGGGTCCCAAAACCGTTTTCACTCGCCGGCGTCGTGATTCGACCGACTATCCCGCCGAAACGCCGGTTTCGGTGACTGTCAGGGTACCAAACGGAAATAGCACCTGCAGGCAGAATCGGTATCTTCTAAATTACCCAAACCCGTAGTAGCTTCCGATCCCACGGGTGTACGTGACGATTAGCTATGACAGCCCGTGGCGTACGCCGTAGAGCCAGACTCGAGAGATCAGTAGTATGTCCCATGCGACCGCTTCCCGCTCCGCAGATCGACTCGCGAGGATTCGCGACCACGTCCGAGAGGGAATGAGCCGCCGTGAGTTCTTCCGAACCCTCGCTACTGGCGGGTACGCCCTCGGTATGGCCCACTTTCTCGGCGTCGAGGACTTCCTCGCGGCCGACGACGGCGAGGTCCCGGTCGTCACCGCGCTCGTCCGAAGCGACCCCGACGACCCCTGGTCGCTCGAGGAGCGCACGGAGTACGTTCCCGCCGACTGGTACGCCGCCGTCGAGAGCGCGATCGAGCTGAACGACCGCCTCTCCCGGGCCGCCTTCACCGGATACCTCGGCAGCGCGGTCGTCCCCGAGCCCTACGACGACGGCGGTGCGGCGGTCTCGGTCGGCGTCTCCGGCGACCTCGATTCGATCCGAGACGCGGTCGGCGACCTCTCGGAGGGCGTCTCCCTGACCGTCCGAGAGATCGTCGACGTCGAGGCGGTCGAGGACGACTCCGACCGCTACGAGCCGCGAATGGCCGAATCGCTCACCTCGAGCCAGGTCCCCGCCGGAATCGCCTGCGAGACGCCCTCGAGTCTCGCGACGCTCGGGCCGGCTATGTTCGACCCCGAAATTCAGCAACGGTACTTCGTCACGGCCGAACACGCCTTCGAGGAGCAGGACGAGGTCGACGGCGCGTTGCTCTCGCTCCCGATTTCGGCCGAGGACCCCGTCGAACTCGGGCCGGTCAGACACGCCTATCCCGTCGAGGACGTTGCCGCCATCGAACCGAACGGGAGTCTCGCGCCGTCGATGTGGATCGACGCTCCGGAGCCAGTTCGCGTGCGCGGCCAGCTGACACGCTGGGGCCTCGCCGACCTCATCGCCCGGGACGAACGCCTCGAGAAGGTCGGCGCGCTGACGGGCCATACGACCGGTCGGGTCCAGGGGTTCGACGCGGTAACCTGTTTCACCGACGACTTCTGTCGGCGGGGCCAAATCCGCTGGGGCGGCGAGATGGACCTGACCGACGGCGACAGCGGCTCGGCCAGCTACTACGACGATCCCGGGGGCGACGAGGAGGACGTCCTCGTCGCGGGGTTCAACAACGCCCGCACCTGGTGGCCCGGCCAGAGCTACGTCTGGGGGGTCGCGGCCTATCGCGTCACCGAGCAGTACGGTTATCACTTCTGAGATGGAACCCGACACCACGCACGCAGCGATGTCCGACGACCGCCGCTCCCGACCGCGACGCGCGCTCGCCAGCCTCGCAGCGGCCGTCGGCGTCGGAACCCGTATCGTCCTCGACGCGCTCGTCATCGGTCTCTGGGTCCTGTTTCTGACGCTGCTGTTTCTCTCGACGAACTGGCCCCGGTGGCTGTTCTACCTCCTCCTGCTGGTCGGGGTCGGACTGTACGTCTCCATCACGGCCGGCTGGGGCGGCTCGTCGAACCGCGACTGATCGGGACCGCGATCACCCCTCACTCTCGTCCCTGGTGACGGCGAGCTCGAGGACGAAACTCGAGGCCGAGACGATGTCGCCGATACCGACTGTCCCCGCGGGATCGGCGACGACGCGGTTGGGGCAGGCGGCGACCGTCGGCTCACAGAGGGTGCCGTCATCGACTCGCCCGCCGACGTGTTCTGCGAGCAGTTCGATCGCCGCCAGTCCCTTCCTCGAGGGGTCTCGAGATCGCCGGCCGTCAGGTCGAACTCCGGCGGTCTCGAGGCAGCGATGAACCGGGAGCCACCTGTCGCCCGCACCCCGAAGAACTCGTCTCCCTCCCTGAACTCGAACACCCAGTTGATCTTCGTTCGCTCGGCGGTTTCGGCCTCTGGAAGGGAAACGTAGCTCACCGTCTCGTCCTCGAGGACGGGGTAGCGCACCGCCTCGGGGTGGTCGAACATCGACAGCTGTCGCTCGGAGAGCAGGTACGTGTACGTGATCGGTGCGGTCCCCAGTGCGGTGAGCAGGTTCGTCATGATCCCCGCCTGGCCGTCGGGCTTCAGCTCCGCCTCCAGCGTGGCGGCGAACGCATCGGTCATGGCGATCTCGTCGCCGTGTCCGGCCGCCATCGTTCGCGCGATCGCCGCCGCGAGATCCCGCTTCGACTCGAGCGGTTTCGCCGGTCCCGTCTTCCCGGGGTCCGACGGTCGATCGAGAAACGACGCCAGCTCTTCGGCGACTCGAACGATCGCATCGACGTTCGCGTTGTAGGCGACGAATACCGACAACTCCTCGAGGGCGGCGAGATCCCGCTCCAGTCGGGCGTGGGCGTCCCTCATTGCACCGGCACCTCCCAGCCGTAGCGAAATAACCCTGTGCGTGTCGGACTCTCGCTTTGGCACTCGCCGTCTCCCCGGGGACGCGGCGATCCCGACCGCCATGGAAACAGTGGACCCGGTTCCTACGCGCGAAAAAGGAGGGTCGTCTGGAACGTTCGCCTCAAGTGGCTACTCGAGGGCGTCCTCGAGGCGGTCGATCAGCTCGTCGTTGCCGACGTGCAGCGGCACGCGGTCGTGGAGCTCGTCCGGTTCGACCTCGAGGATCGACTGGCTTCCATCTGTGGAGCTGCCGCCGGCCGTCTCGACGAGGTGTGCGATCGGGTTCCCCTCGAACTGCAGGCGGAGCTTGCCTCGGGGGTTGCCCTCGAGGGCGGGGTAGGCGAAGATCCCGCCGTAGGTGAGCACCTGGTTGACGTCGCCGATCATCGCGCCGCCGTAGCGCAGTTTGTGGTCCGGATCGGACTCGATCTCGCGGACGTAAGCCTCGAACTCGTCCGACCAGTGGGGGACGCGGCCGCCGAAGCCGTAGACGAGGGGATCGTCGGGGAGGGTAACGTCGTCGTCGACGAGGTTGCGGTCGTCGCCCGTCAGCTCGTACTTTTCGACGACTCCGTCGCGGGCGAGGGCCATCGTCGTGATCGGCCCGTAGAGGATCCAGCCCGAGGCGACGAGCGAGGTGCCCGGTGCGGGAAGGGGTTCGTCGTAGATTCCGAACACCGTCCCCATCGTGTTGTTCGATTTGAGGTTCGAGGAGCCGTCGAGGGGGTCGACGCCGACCGAAAGCCCGCCCTCGTCCCCGCAGTCGATCGTCTCGAGGCGCTCCTCGCTCGCGTACTGACAAACCCCGTCGATCGACGAGAGGCGGTCGGCGAGCAGCTCGTCGGCCCAGACGTCGGCCTCGGCCTGGGTCTCACCGCTCGGGTTCTCCGCGTCGGCGTCCTCGCGTCGGCCGACGAGGCCCTGCCTGATCTCCGGTGCCGATTCCGCGATCGTCTCGACTACCTCGTCGACCACGCGACTGTCGTCGCGTCCGGTCATTCCTCGAGCGCGGCGTCGGCGGTCTCCTCCTCGAAGATCACCTTCTCGAGGGCGTCGAGGATTCGGGTCGGGTTCTCGCGCTGCCAGACGTTGCGCCCGACCGCGAGCCCCTTCGCGCCGGCGCTGACGGCGGACTCGACCGTCGAGAGGAACTCGTAGTCCGACGTCTTCGACCCGCCGCTCATGACGACGTTCATGTCGCCGGCGGACTTGCAGGCGTGTTCCATCGCTTCGGAACTGCCGGGGTACTTGACCTTCGCGATGTCGGCGCCCAGCTCGAGGCCGAGGCGGGTTGCATAGGAGATGGTGCTCGGCTTGGTGTCGTTTTTCAGCCCCTGTCCGCGGGGGTATGACCACATGACGACGGGCAGATCGTGTTCGCGGGCGTCCTCCTGGACGTCGCGGAACTCCTCGGCCATCTCGACCTCGTGGTTCGAACCGCCGTAGAGCGTGAAACCGATAGCGTCGGCACCGAGTTCGGCCGCGTAGTCGACCGAGCAGTTCACCGCGGAGTCGTACTCGCCCATCCAGAGGTTCGAGGTGCCGTTTACCTTCAACAGGAGGTTGACGTCGTCCTCGTAGCTGGGGTAGTACCCCTCCGCGATCCCCTTCTGGACGGCCATGCAGGTGACGGCGTCGTGGGTCGCCGTCTCGAACACCGTCGACGGGTCGAGCTTCTCCGGGACGTCCTCGAAGTCGACCGGACCGTGCTCGAGGCCGTGGTCCATCGCGAGAATCAGTGACTTACCGTCGCGAACGATCGGAGAGTCGTCGATCGGAATCATCTGTTAGACGGTCCACCGTGTCGCTATATATCTCTGGTGGTCTGCCTGATATAAATTACTTACAGTCGTAGTAAGCGACTCCGTCGGTCGTCCACTGTCCGGAAATATCCCTCCGTACAACCCCTCTGGAAAGCAACAGTTCGTCTCCCTCGAGCGGCGGACTCACACGATCGATCGGCACGTTTACGAGCCCGATGGGTGAAGGCCGGCGTATGGTACGCGATCAGATCGACCGGATCGGCGTCGTCGGCGCGGGAACGATGGGCAGCGGGATCGCACAGGTCGCCGCGACGACCGGCTACGACGTCGTGCTCCGGGACATCGAACGGGAGTTCGTCGAGAACGGCTTCGAGACGATCGAGGACAGCCTCGGCCGCCTCGAGAGTCGGGACGCCCTCGAGGAGGACCCCGAGACGATCCGCGGCCGGATCGAGGGGACGACCGCCATCGACGAACTCGGCGACTGTGACCTCGTCGTCGAGGCCGCTCTCGAGGAGATGGACGTCAAACGGGAGATCTTCGCGGAGCTGGAGCGAGTCTGCGACGAGGACGTGTTACTCGCGACGAACACGAGCACCCTCTCGATCACGACGATCGCCTCCGAACTCGACCGCCCGGAGCGCGTGATCGGGCTGCACTTCATGAACCCCGTCCCGATCATGGAGGGCGTCGAGGTCGTCGTCGGCGAAAAGACGACCGACGGCGCGACCGAACTGGCCCACGACCTCGCCGAGGAGCTGGGCAAGACGACCTGGGAGTCCGACGACAAGCCCGGCTTCGTCACGAATCGGATCCTGATGCCCTGGATCAACGAGGGGATCCGGGCCTACGACGAGGGCGTCGCGACGAAGGAAGATATCGACGCGGGGATGGAACTCGGCACGAACGTCCCGATGGGGCCGCTGACGCTGGCCGATCACATCGGCCTCGACATCTGTCTCCACGCCTCCGAGACCCTCCACGAGGAGCTCGGCGATCGGTACAAACCGGCCTACCTGCTCAAGCGGAAGGTCGAGGCCGGCGACCTCGGAAAGAAGACGGGTAAGGGGTTCTACGAGCACGACTGACGAACCCCTCGCCGACCCGACGCGGCGGTGTTCAGATAAGGTTGAAGAAGTGAGGCGTGGCGTTTTCAAAGTGTTCTATGCCCGAAAACGCACGCCTCA
>NZ_JBHLJR010000007.1:0-246755 GCF_043677095.1 Natronococcus roseus | reverse complement strand
AGGAGGAACAGGCGATATTTGGGGAAGGGTTCGGGAACGGACTTGTCGTGATCGCTCGTCGACTCATGGCCCAAGGACTGGTACCCGCTCACGACCCAGGACAGTAATCCCACAGAACGACTGTTCGTTCAGCTGTCACTGCAATTCAGTCCGGTCTCGCTCTCGATCGTCAGTGACCGGTGGGCAGTCATCGAGAAGCAGAATGGTAAGGTATTCGCCGTTGTCGACGGTGACACGACAGCGGTTATAGATGAACGAGAGACGACCACCGATTCGCGGTTCACCGTTAGACCGCGAGTCGAAGAGTGCATCTAGCGCGTCCGGATTGATGACATGGGTTAGTGGCGGCATTGACTTCGGTTGACGACCGCTTACAGCGCTCACTGCGCGGACGATAGCGGTAGTCACCGATTCGTTCACTCCGACCTCATATTCCATACGACTAGTTAGGGCTCACGGATAAAAAGCCGTGAGATTTTGACCCAAATAATCAAAACATCTCGATATCGATCTCAACCGAGAATAGCGTTTTTGAAGGTCCCAATTTGCTGTGCCAATCGTTATAGTCATCACGACGTTTATAGAAGTAGACAAATATTTTCACCAGTGCGTTACCCTGTTCACTAATACCTCTCCTCCTACGTACGATACGACGATCTCCGCCATCGTTTCACAAATTCGAGCAGGTACACACGAGACTTGAAATGCATTGGGAGCATTTAGCAAACCATGAACAACCATGATAACCCCCCAACAAAGAAAGCGACGAAACAACAGCGGATACAGTTAAGCTAGGCGAGAAGGTCTATAATGCCGGTGGAGAACTACTCGGAGAGGTTCGCGGCATCGAAGAAGGGGGGTTCTTCGTGACATCTCGAGAAGGAGTAGAACGTCCGAGCATCGAACACGTTCGGTCGGGGCAGAGCTTCGGCGAGGCCGAGCTCATGTGGCGGTGTAACGGGTGTGGGGAAATGGGAGAAATTGAGGAGGGATTCCCCGAATCTTGTCCGAACTGCGGCACAGAAAAAGAAAATATTATGTACTGGACGGAAGACTAATTCTCGACCTTCCCCTTGGAAACCTGATCGGTGGATTGGGTAAAGCTGCGAGTCGGGTATCTCGATCAAGCTTACAGGAATCTTGACAGACCTCTATGAGCATGTTCCAGAAGATTCTATTCAGAATGTGTAATATGTAAATTCGAAACGAACACTGATGATTTTATCAGATGGTGATAATATCAATATGGACATCTTTCACACCCCTCTTCTTGACTACCTGTGATGTAGAATGCACTGCATGGAAGACGACCCAGACACTCGCATCAACCATCCTGAAAAGCTCTGCGATACAATAGTAGGGATCATTGACGAGCTTGAGAACGGAAACATAATCGGAGAAGAGCGAGCATCTGAATTTCGATCGGAAATCTATCGCTCAATTGATACCCAGAAAGAATAGCCCGGACAAATGCACCACCCGATTAATTCTCCCGATCCATCAGCCGGGCAGACAGTCACTGAAAGCCGTGCAACAACATCAACCGTCTCCCACACCTGTTAACCCTATGGACGATCACAACCCAACTCGGAAACACACGTTTCACACAATTGATGGGGTTGAAGCGCTCATCAATCTCGATCCTGGTGAACTCTTTCTGGACCTCCCAGCAAATACGCCGCGCTATATTCGTGTGCAGGAAGGTGATCAGGTACAGGAAGGCGATGTGCATACACAGACGAGCCAGACAATGGACTCGCAAACACTCTCGAAGTGGCGAATTGATAGTATCTCAACAGATACCGTCACAGGAGTAAACGTTGACACAGGAGAGGCCCAAGAATGGGATCGGGAGTGGTTAATCCAGCGCCTTGGTACCGGCGGATTCAGTGTCAAGTTAACTGACTTCGACCGAGTAAGCGCGAGTGAAACGACGGGGCTGGGAAGGTCTCATGCTGATGAGCAAGACGACGAAGTCAGTCCCCACGTGATCGTTACTGCATACGGAAATAACGGTCAAAAATTCGTACAATTGTATTCTGCGACTGAACCGGGGGATTGGGAGTCACTCCAGCTCGTGAACCAAGATCAACACGTCAAAGAGTTCAGCGAGGATGTCCTGGAGAAATTCGAGACAGCCGTCGCCAGAGCAATAGAGTTAGAACAACAGTATCACTAATCAGTATTCAGGGCGGCTGTCTGGTTAGTCAGTACTTGAGCTGGGCGGCGACCTTCCGGTCGCACGCCCATCTCATCCTCCACGAACTCGGCGAATATCTTGGTTACTCGCCGCCACCGCTGTTAGAACGGTTGATCGAAGGTGCACAGAAGATCCACCAGCAACGACCGGTGCTACAAGAGACGCTCGCTACCGCTACTCAACCGAGGTGTGAGCCTTAGCTAAAGACGAATAGTACACAATGAAAGTGTGTCTATCACACCAGATCGTTCGCTGACAGACCAGTCGCTGAACCTCGAGTTCCAGTTTCACTGTGGTTGGCTCGCCTATATACAGATTCAGGGACGATACTGCTAATAGAGGGCGCGGACACGCCACCACCCTGTTACAGTCACACGCGCTCCCTCCCTTCCATACATTACCGCTACCAACCTATGCCCACGGCGAATCCACCACCTCTCGGTACACGCCTGTTCTGCCAGGCCGAGACCACGACCAACGTGACCCTTGAATACGAGATAGAGACAGGTCCAGCAGTATACGCTGAGTGCCCCAAATGCCGGGATGTTGTGAACCCAGAGCGATTCCGTCTCCATGCTATTTGAACGTGTAGACCGGGTGCTGTCCTGGGCAACGCAGCCAGAAGTCGTGTACGAATGTCGGCACTGCGAAAGCTCCGTGAATAAGGACACCGAAGCCTGTCCTACCTGCGGGTCAGAAGCAATCGCCAAATATCGAATCTCCTGATCCATGACAAGGGAATACGACCAGCTCTGGGAGGTTGTAGCGCAAAACCCAGGTGCCACTCTCGAGGAAATCACGGACCTCACACGCGACCGTATATTACCAGCCCCAGTATCCCGGACCTCGTTTCGACGGCGGTCGGCAGTGGCGACCTTCTCGAGTTTGACGGCCGGCACTGGGTGATGCGGACAGGTAGGTACCAGTTCCATCAGTACGACCAGCCGGAAACGTAACTGGAGAGTTAACCTTGCCCTGACAGCAGAGCTATCCTCACTAAACCCAAAAAAAATCGCCGGTAATCGAAAGCCAGCACTCGGCGGTTCGTCAAAAAAGGCTTCGACGGATTGCTGTTCCCAGTCGTGTCAGGCTCCGATCTTACGGATACCTCAATGCGTAGATGAGTAGACCTTCCTCCATCATCCCACTGTACTCTTCGTTTAGAACAGAAGATAAGAAGAATAGCCGGTGTGAGAAGACGCTCACTATGTGGTATATGAGAGTAACGGTGGGACGACAAGTGCTCCACTGATAGCAAAGGCAACTATCGTGATTACGTTAGCTTCACCTGTTCTCATCAATTCTCCAACTCCAAGTGCAAATGCAAACACCGCACCGGTCAGTTCAAGAGTCACGAGCGGTGCGTTGATATCCGACTCCGGCGGAAGCACGTGGATATGCCGCTCAGTAGATTCAAGTGTCTGGTTCATCTCCGCTAGTTCTCCTCTTATTTCACCTATTTCTTCGGCTAAGCGTTCTTGATGACCGGCTAGCTGCTCGAGGTACGCTACTCTATCTTCGGACAGCACTACCAGAGTATCTGCGTCGTCAAACACCCTCTCAGGGCTGGTAGAATCATCACTCATCGGTTAGCACCTCAGTTGGCGACAGGGTCGGGAGTACAATTTGATCGGACGGTAGGATCATAGCTTATCGTTCGAGGAATAGTAACAAAAGTGAGCGCGTGGAGTTTCCAGAACCTCCAAATGTTGTGTTAGGAAAGGAAGCGACGAATAGAGTGCTCTACTCTTCGGCACTGATGATTTCCAGAACGCATGCTACGGATCACTACTCCCGAAGACGATATGTGCGGTCTCGGCTTGTTCCGTCAGCGACGATCAGATTGTAGTGTTCCATTTTCGCCAGATAATTCCGTACCGTTCGGTCGGATTTCGGTTCTTCAACGCGTTCTTGATACGTTTCATAGAGTGCACTCGGCTCGATCTCTTTGTGCTCCTCGAGAATCTCATAGAGAACCCGTTGGTGATGGATGAGTGTGTCAATACTTTTCTGCCGAACTTCCTCGCGGCCGGCGGGAATCGCCGACTCAACGTGATCAGTAGTTATTTGATTCTCTGTAGCACGATCAGCACGGCGTGCTGCACTCCGAAGGATACTCAAAGCGACCCGAGCATCACCTGCTGCCGCATCTGCAATGCGTCGAAGTTGATCGTCTTGAATCGCATTCTCGATGAGCCCCCAGCGAACGCGAGCGGCCATGATGGACACGAGTTCGTCTTCGTGATATGCATCAAACCTAATGCGCTCGCTACCCGTTAGCCGACTCGTCAATCGCTCATCTACCGCCCGAAGGATCGCATCTTCACGGTTTGCGATCAGGATCATGCTGAACTGTGGGAGTTCATGAAGGTGGTACAACAGGCGTGTATCCTCCAGCTGATCGACTTCGTCCAACACAACGACACAAGGCGGACCGTCATACTGACGAAGTCGTTCGAAAAGTTCGTCGCGGGGTGTCGACTGGCGGTGGATGTCAAGTGTTTGCCCAAGGCCCTCGAGAATCCGATGAAGTGAGCGATATCGAGAGTAGTGCTGCCAGCAGTTGACGTACTGGAATTCCGCATCTAAGACTTCCTGTCGAAGGTTATCTCCCATGTACTTCGCGACGCAAGTCTTTCCCACACCGCTCGGTCCGTGCATAATGACTGTCTCGGGGGTTTCACCGTCGGCGATCGGCGCGAGCGTTTCCGAGAGATACGTTGTTTCGGCGTCTCGATGCTCAAGATCACCAGGAACGAACTCTTGGCGAAGAACTCGAGCATCCGTAATCATCGGTGTTACCTCACCAATTTGTTGTCAGGGATATAAAATAGTCGCGGTGGTCTTTCCAGAACTTCCAGAAGTCACTCCCGCGTCTCAGAACTGCTGCCAGTGAGGCGGTTACCCCGCTCTCCTCAACGACTCGAAGAGTACTTGAGGAGTTCCACGAAGGGCACGAAAGGGTAGACGAAGAAAGCCGCGAGAACACAGTTCAGTCAAGAACCAAGAAGTGGACTACCGAACGATGAGTCCGGATACAGTACCACCTCGAATTACTTCTCAATGGAACCATCGTACATCTTCTCGAACGCTTGTTCGCCGCGGATCAGTTCATCTACACCTTCCGTAAGTGTGACTTCCCCGAAGACCGTCGCCCGATAGTAAGTGTACAACCCGTCCTGTCCTCGTTCGGTGCGTTGTCGCTTCTCGACGAGACTCACATCGAGAAGTTTGTTGAGGTGGTAGTGAAGCGTACTATCGTCGATCTGCATTGCCTCCTCGAGTTCCTTCGGACTCATCTCCCCACTGTGAACGAGCCGATAGAGAACTTCGTACCGGGTCCGATGACCAACGGCAGCATGCATCTCGAGGTACTCATCCAGAGAAAGGATGCTGTCGTCGGGCAACAACTCCTCCGGATTTTCTGGGAAATTCCCGTTAGAAGCGCGAGAATTCGTAGCCATTGTGCTTCAAAAGACGGGCGGAAGGCTCTTAGTCGTTGTCAAGCCAGTACCTCTCGAAAATACCGTTCTTTATATTCTCTGGCTGCTTGACAGCAGTTACGTTCCGAAGCGTTTTGTGCACAATGGAGTAACCCGATATCCCAGAGTAGCTAAAAACATTCGATAGCATCAATACTGCCTACTCACGGAAAGAGCGAGGACCCAACTGCCAAATACATCGCACAAATACTGTCAAAACACTAAAGTCTGCTTGCCTGCTGTGGTTGGTATGGATGTGTTTGGCACTCATTCCCGCCAAAGAAGCAGAAGAACAGCCAACATCAATCGATATCCTTCCGAACGGGGCGGAACGCTATGACAGTCTCTACAGTGGATGCTCTTGTCTTCGATGTGTTTGGTACAGTTGTTGACTGGCGGAGCAGCGTTATACGTGAGGGAAAACAAATTACCGAATCCACGGACCAGACGGCTGACTGGGCGGCGTTTGCCGATGCTTGGCGCAAGGAGTACCGCCCCTCGCTGGAACAAGTTCGACAGGGAGACGTTCCGTGGCAAAATCTCGATGAACTCCACCGAAAGTCACTTGAGGAATTGCTTGATCGCTTCGACGTAGAAGGCCTGTCCGAGTCCGAGATGGTCCATCTCAATCGTGCCTGGCATCGCCTTGACCCCTGGCCAGACGCAATACCCGGCCTTCAGCGACTCAAACCACACTATGTAATCGCACCACTCTCAAATGGCCATGTACGACTCCTCACGAATATGGCCAAACGAGCTGGGATTCCGTGGGACCTGATCCTTTCCGCTGAACTCTCAGGACATTACAAGCCGGATGAAGAAACGTACCTTACCGCGGTAGATCTGTTGGACCTCGAGGTCGATAATGTCATGATGATCGCGGCACATGAACGCGATCTTGATGCAAGCCGTGAGCTGGGGCTGCAGACTGCGTATGTTCATCGACCACTTGAGTGGGGACCAGAGAAGGCCGACAGCACAGAGAAACCAGAGAAGAATGCGTATGACATTGTGGCCGATGATTTCATTGAGCTTGCAGAGTCCCTCGATGCCCCGCCAATTGTCCGATGAGATCGTTTAGCTGAATCAGCGAAAGGGTACCATCTCCTTTGAACCCGAATACGGTCACACCAAGCACCGAGTCCCAAGGTAGGAGAGCACCGAGAATTGCTCTAATAACCGCTAGAAGAATTCCCTTCTTTTCAAGATCGATGTCAAACTCTTCATCTACCTTCTTAACCTGTTCGACTTGTCACTCGTTAATTCCGAATACAGCGGTCATCGCTGCTTCAAGCGCGTTAACAGCCTCGTCGATTTCCGAGCGGGTGACACACAGCGGCGGCGCCACGATAACTTGGGTGTCGGGCCGGCCGCTGCCAAAGAGCGTACCCCGCTCTTGGGCTTCTGAGCGAACGTCGGCCACGGGGTTGTTTGCGTTGCCATCTACCCACGGGTGGACGAATGGTTCGTTCGTTTTTGGGTCGGCGAAGACGACGCTCCATAGGAGCCCGCGCCCGCGTACGGTATCAATGACGTCAAACCGTTCCTCGAGATCACGCAGCCGAGATTCCAGATATGGGGCGACTTGACACCCCTGTTCGATGAGGCTGTCCCGGTAAAGTTCAATGGCCGCCTCGGCTGCGGCACAAGAAACGGGATGTCCGGCGAATGTCTGTCCGAGATCGTACGATCCCGAACGGATTTCCTCTCCAATCCAGGCGTCTGCGATCACACCGGCGAGTGGAGCGTACGCACCGGTCACGCCCTTAGCAAACGTGATCAGGTCGGGTTGGACATCCTCGGTCTGAATGCCAAACCAGTCGCCGCATCGGCCGAAGCCGGTGATCACCTCATCGGAAACCAGCAGTACATCATACTCGTCGCAGATCTCTCGAAGACGCTCGAAGTACCCCGGCGGCGCAGGATATGCACCACTGGTCCCCCCGATCGGTTCGGTGACGATGGCTGCGACCGAGTCGGGATCCTCGTTCCGGAGGACGAATTCCACGTGGTTCGCTGCCTGTTCCGCGAGCTCTTCGGGTGTCTCGGCATCGAAGGCGTCTGGAAGCGGTGGGAGGAACTTTCCGACTCCGGTCGTCGCCGCGCGCCGCTCAAGCGTTTTTCGCGTTCCTGGATCGCCGGTCAGTCCGCCCGCACCATACGTGCCCCCGTGGTATGACTGCCAGCGAGTGAGTACTGTCGGCGCGTCCTGCACCGTTCGTGCGATCTGGATTGCCGTCTCGTTGGCTTCGCTACCAGAGATAGCGAAGTATACGTCAGAGAGTGATCCAGGAGCGATCTCCGCGAGATCGGTTGCAAGCCGAGATCGAGTATCATTGTGTTTGGCCGAAGAGACGTATGGGATGCGCTCTGCCTGTTTCGTGATGGCCGCCGTGATTTGCTTATTGCTGTGGCCGGCGTTGCAGCAGTACAATTGCGATAGAAAATCGAGGTACGCAGTGCCTTCGTCGTCGTAAACCGTCGCGTCGTCGCCCTCGACGATTGTGATCGGTTCGTCGTCGGCGTCGTACCAGTGCTGGATAACGCTCTCGTCTCTCAGTCGCTCATTCGCCATGCTTTTTCATTATGTACTCGGGTTCTTAGCTTCTCGGTTTAAATACACTAAAGTAAATGGGCACTGTCTAGTTCAGTACCTCTACAGCTAGCGTCTTTCTATCGAGTGAATGATGCCGTCTCCGACGGTTGTAGTAATGAACAAATATTCAATCTTTCGCGTACGCTTGCCCGATTGCCCAGAATTGTGGAAACGGGCTTCACTCGACCCAGCGTAACCCCGAATCAATGTCATCAAATCCGTCGCTCAACCAACTCAGTGCTGCAATGGTCACGCTGCCCTCGAGTGCTGTCGTCTGCACCACCCAGCGGTGGCCGCGGCTTCGGGTATAAACCTACGACCCTACACAGCAGTGGTAGGCTACGCTCCCGAGTTGAGAATCACGAGAGAGCGACTTCCCGTCATAGCTCTACCTTATGGTCAGAAGTACTTAAAGAAAACTGTTGAAAGGCTGGTCTTGCTTGTTCGAATCGCCAGAGAGGCGTCGCGCATGTAGGATCAACTGACCGAGCCCGGATCCACAAAAGTTCCATTTTTTATCCAACAAAGAACCCACTTCTACTTTCGGGCGTTGGTTAACAGAAGCCCGAGCATAATCACGAAGCCTGGGCATGACCTATCACTGGCAGTTGAGTGCCTCAATTGGTTCGGAGAGCGGCTTCCAGGTACGGACGAAAATCGCTGCAAAGCGATCCACTTGAACCTCGAGCTATAGTAAACGTTAGAATTTTCCACCCATAGGTTCTTATTGCTTGTAATGGACCATCTTGACGAGATCTCCGTCGAAGAACTTCACGACGCACTTGATAACGTCGAGGGAAAGATACCGACACAACGGCTGTTGGCGGTGATTGCGTACAAAAACGGCGTCACACAGACCGAACTTGCCGAGTGGCATAACACTGGCCGGCGAACAATCCACAGTTGGCTCAAGCGACTTGATACTGACGAGCCGTTTGAGGAGGCCGTTACTGATGCTCATCGATCTGGGAGAAAGCGAAAGCTCTCAGAAAAAGAGCAACAAGAGTTCGAAGAGGCTGTCCACGAATCTCCCGAAAAAGTTGGGGTCGACGCGCCGGCGTGGACGCCGGCGCTCGTCCAGCAGTATCTTGAAGAAACATACAGCGTTGAGTACTCAATCCCGAGCTGCCGGCGGTTGCTAAAAGAAGCGGGATTGAGCTATCAAAAACCACGCCGGACAGCCGCCGAAGCCGACGAAGACGAGCAAGAGGAGTTCCACGACAAACTCAAAAAAAGCGGCGGGAGATGGACGCTACAGTAGTCTGTATCGATCAAACCAAGAAATCTGTGCAAGTCGAGCCGCATACCGCGTGGTTTCCGCGCGGCACGCGGCCGAACGTCGAATTATCCGGCCAACGCGATTGGACGTGTCTGTTGGGCGCAATCACCGTCCTCGGTGATCGCTTTTGCTCCCGATTCAAAGAGTACGTGACCGCCGAACATGCGAAACGTTTCATTTTCGCACTATGCAAAGAGTTCGAAGATGGTTTGATCATCGTACTGGATGGAGCGCCGTATTTCCAGGCGTCGGCCGTCACGGACCTGGCGGCCCGCGACGACCTCGCCTTCGTCACGTTACCAGCGTATTCGCCGGAACTCAATCCAGTGGAAGAGTGCTGGAGACAGCTGCAATCAGCTCTTAGCAACCGGTTCTTCGACTCACTTTCTGATCTGACAACAGCGATCGATACCGCTCTTGATCAACTCTCTATTCCAAAAGTGAGCAGCTATTTCTAATGTTTACTATAGGAGACCTGCTTCGGCGAGTCGGTCTAGCGGCGTTCGCGAGTAGTCGACGTCGTCGCCACCGGGCTGGTAGTTCTCGCCAAGCGCTTTTGCGGCGCACTCGCCACAGAGTCGCTCCTCGAGGAGAAAACGGGGGACAGCGAGGAGTATGAATCGAAGAGCGAGGCGGTGAGAACTTTCATCACTGAGAATGAATGCCTCACGGAACGGGTGGACGCACTCCAGAACGAACGCAATCGCTTACACCAGTAACTCGCGGCTGCTATCGAGGAATTACCTACACACCTCGCGACTACCCCAGACCAGACCGATCTTGTTGTGTTTAGTACACACGTCTTGTATCAAACTCGACTCGGATACGATCTCAGAACTTCGCTCGCTGCTCGCGGATCACAGCTTAGAACAACCAGTCCATTGGCTGTCTATCGATCGCGATGAAGAGCTTGGAGAACCGACGTATCGATTGGTGACGTTTGCAGATAGAAACGCTACTGAGTCCCAGATTGCAACGTTTGAACCGTACGGCGACTGGGTGAAGTGGAATCAATGGTGTGAACGATTCGGCCAACTGTCGGTGAGAGATCGGAGGGCAACTTCTCAGGCTCGAGTGTTCCCAGCGCATAGCGGAGTTCGTCTGGCCGAAGTTCTCGGCGTTCGTCTTCGCCGGCGAGTTGCTGCAGTGCTCGAGCAGCGGCGCACGGTGAGCCAGCCAGTGCGTGGAGCAGCGAGACTATCTCTCGAATCGGTCGGAGGTTCTTGGATTGGAGGATCCGCGTCGCAGCCGATACGTAGGCGGCCCGGTCGACCGTCGAAAGGGAAACGTGGACCGCGAACTCGGGTGCGTCCTCAGCGAGCGCTGCTGGCGTCTCGAGCGAGTGCTTGAGCCGGGAGCAGAGTCGATGTACGTCTTCCACGCGAACAGCCAGAGAACCAATGACTAGAGTTCCGGCTACGATCAGATCTCTCCTACTGCTGAGATCGGAAAGCGTTATATGTAGTATAACGCGTTACATGAAACATAATAATGGATATCAAACTGCGGCTACCGCTACCAGAGGAACAGATTTTCAGATACAAAGCAATGGATGATATCCTTGAGCTCACCGCTCAGAATCCATCTACTGAGTTTGGAAACCGTGACCTCCAAGAGATGACTGGATTTGGCGGCCCCAGTGTTTCGAAGGCCCTCTCGTTGCTTGAATCAATGGACTTGGTGATTAGACGCGATAGTGGCAATAAAACACTCTATCGAATCAACGAGCAGCGACTCCAGGAGATGGATGACCCGTTTCTCGAAATCCCGCAGAAAGAATTCCGAGAACCGCTTCAGAGATTTATAGACAGAACTAGCGAAGGAGTAGCATCAGTCGCTGGGATTGTTTGCTTCGGGAGCGTAGCGCGTGGAGAGGCCGATCGCGTTAGTGATATTGATATCTTTGTACTCGTTGACGATGATACTGAGCTGGTGACCGCTCGACGAGCGATTTCCGATATTATAAGAGAACTCGAGTCGAAACCGATCGAAGGACAGCGGTACGAATTTGAGGTGTTTGTTGAATCTCCCGAGAGCGCTCGCAGGCGAGGCGAAGATCTCCAACCGATCTTTCAAGAGGGGATTATCCTCGAAGAGAGTGCGATACTGTATGAGGTACAACAGGCTCTCTTTGGAGGAAAAAACGAATGACTTCAAAGGAACTGGAAACGGCGCTTGCTGATGCAGAGGACGCTTTTCAGAGAAAGCCCACCACTCCTGAGGTCGGGCTCGAGCACGTCTCCGATGCAGCGGTTCTCCAGTTGCGAAAAGCATGTCGTCTCCTCGATGCTGCAGGCTTTTTGCTCGATCGCAACGGCCATTTCACGGTCATAATCGAGGCCTGTTTCGTCTCCATCGAGCGTTCGATTCAATTCTATGTTGAGGAAAAGGGATACGACGTAGCCGGGCAGCGCCATACTGAGGTTTACGACCTGGGTGTCCAGGCAGGACTGTTCTCACAAGATATCGCTGATCGACTTGAAGCACTCTGGCTCGAGAATCGGTCGGAGTCGTATTATCGAACCGGTGTTGCTGGTGAATACTGAGCCCAAACGATCTACAAACTTGCCAGACAGCTTCACAACGAGATTGTTCAATTGACTCGGACACAAGACTGTATCTGCGGGTGATTTTTTGAGGGAACTCTTTGGATCGCTTTCTAATCTGACGTGGACAAACTACAGACAACGAATGGTGTTGGAGAGCGATCGCTGTTTGATCAGCGCCCCTATCCTGATTGCTTGCTTGTCTTCGGGACAATTTGTCGCTGAGAGTATGGTCGCTAGTCGTACCCACAGATCGACCGCCGAATGCTCGAGTAGTCGCGATGGACCCGGTGGCCAGAACAGCGTACTCCCAAGCGGGTCGTCGGAGTTGCCGTCCGATCTGGCGGAAGGAACGTCTCGAGCAATGCATTAGCTGCATCGAAAAGTGTCTGGTTCTCCTCGAGGACGGTCGGAACAACGGGGTAACGGCGTTCGGTGGCAGTTCGGAACGATAACGCCAGACGACATCCATTTTCGTCGACACGGATGAGGGTGAGTGCCTCGAGTCGGTCGCGATAGTTCCGTATCGTCCGTGCCGAGACGCCCGCTCGGTCAGCGAACTCACGCTGTGAGAGACGACCTTCTGCTGTGAGAAGCGTGTGGACGATTCGACCAACTGTCGGTGGGAGATGGGAGAGCAACTTCTCAGGCTCGAGCGTCACAGTGTAACTGATCCCAGTGGACTCGAGATATCTACATTCGTGAATTTCTACAGGCCGGTCTGAGAGCGTGGAGAACAAATCGTCGCTTCGATACTGCAGTCAGTCCTCACCAAGCTTCTCGTAGAGGCGTTTCCTTACTCGCATGTCTTCGTCCGCGAGTTCGGCAAGCACGGCTCGAAGCTCTTTGGCGGACGCTTCCTCAAGAAGAGTATCTATTGATTGACCATCGCCGACGGCTTCAACATCACCGCTACCTAACACGGCAGCGACGATATGCTTGCAGGGGACTGTATCATCTGGGCAGCTACACTGGCCGCTAACGTAGCTCCCCTCTGAGAGAGTGACCTGGACCTCGTATGGACGACTCCCCTGGACTGTCGCCTGAAGAGAATCGTCGACGAACTCGATACCCGTTACTGAGCCTTGTTCGTAGTAGCGGCTTCCTCGCTCATATCGGCCTGGCTCGGTCACTTGTCGCAGCGTCTCGAGGTCAACTGAGTTAGCTGGTGTTTGTGTCTGGAGGCGGGGAAACGCATCTACGACAGGCTCATCTCCTGGGATAGCGGGATCAGCTGATCGGCGGTGGATCCACCCTTGATCTGGCCATCCAATCGGGAACCACTTGGTCGGATCGCTCACGATATCCCAACACGATCCAATCATTGACGAGCTATCTTCGGGGAATATCCCCTTGATCGTTATCGTTCGTGGAGTCACACCGACCTCAAGTGTGACATCAGTCTGGTGTGTGTTGTCATCAGCGACTTGGTTGGCGTAGTTTGAGCGAATTTCGTCGAGTGCAGTGATCCCCTTGGCTGAGAACCCATGGCCGGTCCGCTCGAGTTCGAGCACCAGCTCAGCATATTTGTGCTTGTCGCGGTATTTGATCAGCGGCCGATTACTCCCGACCAATTCGGTTGGATCGTAGTCTGAGAGTCCTGTTCCAAACACGATCGGTACAACTGGCTCAGTTGGCGTATTTGGCAAGCGGTTAGCTTCTGGCTGATTTTCGGCAGTTGGCTCCCCAAATGGTGTCTCGAAGAGGCGGCCACAGGCTGGGCAAACTGTACAGTTGAGTTCATCAGTGTGCCAGGTGGTGAGTTCATGAGCCCGACACCAATCACAGGGGCGTCTCGTATCCTGCTCGAGCGTACTCCAGTCACCATCTCGAATCGGCGTCACTTGCTTAAGCTGGGTGATGACTCGCGATCGCCGCTTCTGGTGGTGTTCTAGTTGCAACCGGCATGAACGACACAGTTCAGAGTCACTCTCGCGAACAGTGGATGGCAGAACGAGGCGCTGAGTCTCATTTTCGCCC
The DNA here is from genome assembly GCF_043677095.1 of Natronococcus roseus. Taxonomy (NCBI): domain Archaea; kingdom Methanobacteriati; phylum Methanobacteriota; class Halobacteria; order Halobacteriales; family Natrialbaceae; genus Natronococcus; species Natronococcus roseus. The sequence goes on along the minus strand of NZ_JBHLJR010000007.1, from coordinate 232,672 downwards.
TGCAGAAGGGACCTTTCTCCCCCGGAGAGTGATATTGGTCGAGATTGACTGTTGCCTGATGAGTCGGGCGGGTCATAGGCAACAATATCTGTTGTTGTGGCCGACTCCTCCGGCACGTTCTCGGTTTCGTCAGCGAAGGCTCGTCCATATCGGCACCCATCGGGACCGACGATGTGCCACTTCCCAGATTCTGTTCGGCCAAACGTAGGCACGGTTGGTCGAAAGAACGAGACGAGTTCCCATAGGGTCTTCCACGTACACCTACTGGCCTCAACCAAGCGCATCGATATTTGCTCAAGAGAAAGATCGATCAGTAGTCAAAATCGATAGCCACGTCCGTCCCAGTAGTGCCAGTCTGCGACCGCTTGCTTTGTGTCGGAATCGACAGCAATTGGTTCCAGTTGTGCTAGGGGCACGCCCAATTCTCTGTCAATCCATTCGATGGTGACGAACATCTCGCTCTCTGACGCTTCGATCGAGGACATCTCTATGACTTGTGCTGTTTCGCCCTCCTCGAGAGGTGACACCTCACGAGTTCCAGTACACCGTGCCTCGAACGGAAATCGAATTGTATCTTCAAGATAAGTGTACCATCCAATTGCTCGTTCATACTGATCATAGGCATCGACGACGATCTCCATTTTGATGCGTTCCTCTCGTGCCTTCTCTTTGTCTATTTTTGTCATGTTCTATAGTAGCAACCGAAAAAAGGATTACTACGGTAATGGCGTGTCTGTTTTGCCTTTCGAGACTCGACTAGCACCTCAAACTGCCCTGTGTTGCTTCAGTAGGTAGTACTAGAGAGCAACCTTTGCTTGAGTTGGAGACCCAACTGGGCGGTTCGGTTGTTCTCGGTAGCGTCTGTCGCTGTGAGCGCAGCTGCGATTCGTAGCCCATTGGCCAACTACCAAAAAGAGGTGATCCCTGAGAATTCAGCGGCCAGAACAGCACATTCGTGAGCGGTTGAATTTCTCCTTCTACGGCTCTCAAGCAAGAGTTAACCGCTTCTGTGCTGTAACCTTACCATGATAGAACAAACCACAGCATCCGTAATGACACAAGCTGTGCAAACAACCACCGGAGACACGACAGCTAGCGACATTGCGAGAATGTTCGCGGCAGACGATATTGGATCCGTAGTCGTGACTTCCCCAGAGACAAAAGATATCCTAGGTATTGTTACTAAATCCGATATCATGCACCAGGTCACCGTTGATGCAGATCTCTCGTCTCTCACCGTGGGTTCGTTTATGTCGACACCGGTTATCACAGTCACAAGCGACAAATCGATCCGTGAAGCGGCCACACTGATGAGAGAGCATTCGATCCAACATCTCCCAGTCGTGGATACCGATGAGCTTGTAGGGATTTTGACAACAGCTAATTTAGCTCATTATTTGCCCCGGCTTCGGAGAAACATTCTCCGATCTCGGAACGAGCTTAGCAGTCCGGACGGCTCGTGATTCAATTGTCGAGAAAGTGACTGCTGTTCGAGCGTTCCCAGCGCATAGCGGAGCTCGTCCGGTCGGAGCTCTCGGCGTTCGTCTTCGCCGGCGAGTTGCTGCAGTGCTCGAGCAGCGGCGTACGGTGAGCCAGCCAGTGCATGAAGTAGCGAAACAGTCTCTCGAGTCGGCTGCAGGTTCTTGGTCTGGAGGATTCGTGTTGCGGCTGTCGCATAGGCCGTCCGGTCCGTAGTCGAAAGGGAAACGTGGATTGCGAAATCGAGAGCATCCTCAGCGAGCGCTGCTGGGCTCTCGAGCGAGTGCTCGAGCTTGAGACGGAGTCGGTGGACGTCGTCTCCACGAACGACCAGGGAGCCGATGAGCGTCCCCAGCGGGTCATCGGCATCGACAGTCGGTGAGAGCGCACTCTGACGCTTCCCTTCACGAGTTTCGAAGAGCTGGCGGTAACAGGCGAACGCACCGTATTTCGACTGAATTGCCGTCGCAATGCTGATCGAGGTTGTCAGTTCGTTCAGCGCGTTCGTGTCAAGCCCGGTCGGTACCCGGAGCTCGCGAGTGACGTCGATCCCGAGAGCATCGAAGAGATGCACAAGCGAGCCGGCAAGGCCGTGGGCCGACCGCATGATCGAACCCCGGAACCGATTGCGGTCTTCGTACTCACCGGCTGAGAGCTTCGCCGTGAGGTCCTCGAGGTTGGTGCCCCACTCGATGAATGCCTCTCGGAGTGTTTCGGGATCCTCGAGTGCCTCATCAGAGAGCCCGCCGATACAGCGAGCATCCCGCAGGATTGCCGGCGGATCCTCCAGAGACTCGAGACGACTGTCGGTGAGAACTCGGATGACCAGACGGGGAGAGGCTAACGCTGTCGCGAGACTCACCACGTACTGCAGGGGCCCACTCGCCCGAACCGCGACCACGGCTTCCTCCCGGTCGCCGTCGAAGCTCACGTACTGAGTGTGGTCCGGAGCGTCTGCTTGGCCTTCGAACGGTGCATCTACGAAGGTGATATCGCCGGCTTCCCCACAGCCGACGGCGCCGGCATGGCCTGGGCGGTCGAGATAGGCTGTCCGGTAGGGGTTGCTGTCTGCACTGCCGGCACTACCCTCCCCTCGTGTGCGCGGGGTTACACGGCACTGTTGGTCGGTTGTTCCGGTGTCGCTCACGGCCTCGGTCAGTTCCTGCTGCCGGCCGACTTGGGCGTCGAGCGTGGCGAATAGCTGTCGGCCGGCCTCGAGCAACTCGACAGTTCGATCGGCGGCGGGTCCGAACTCGGCGATGAGTCCGAGTTCGGTGAGCGAGTTCTGCTCGGAGACAAGCAGCTGTGAAATCCGGCTGCGGTCGACGTCGTGCATCGCCCGCAGGGCGTGCCTCGAGAGCGTCTGTGCAGGTTCGTCCTTGAGTTGCCGGAGGAGTTCGACCTTGCGGCCATCGGGATCCAGCACCTCGAGTGCTTGCTCTACTTGGTCCCCAGTAGGATGGTGTGTCTCTCGCCACTCGCTCACGCCGGGCAGCTCTTCGCGATGCTCTCGAGCGAGCCAGTGTTGAGTGCGACCGGTTGCGACGACGCGGATATCGAAGCCGGTCGCGAGAACAGCGAGCAGGCGGCAGATCGACTCACGTTTTCGTCGGGGTGCGTCCTCTAACGCGCGGTCGATCGTCACCGCGAGTGTCGGTGGCTGCTCGTCGGGGACGTGGGTGGCGAAAAACTCGGCAGTCGCGAACAGGTCCTCGAGACTCGCGTGGCCTTGCCCGAGGTTTGGCACGAGATCGGCGGCCAGCCGCCAAGCTTCTCGTCGGTTGCCACGGGCGACCTCGAGTATTCGAGAGCGCAGCCAGTAAGGGATCTGCTGGTCCTCGAGGGCCTCGTAACACTCGGGGATAGTGCGGCCGTCAGCGAACTGGCGGACAGCACGAATGATTCGGTCTCGAATCGACTGGTGGTCGAACAGCTGGTTCCAGAGTTCGGAGACGGGATCGGTATCGATTGCGAGGTTGGCGGCTGGTGAGAGCGGTGGCTGCTGGGTCGGTGTGAGTCCCGTGTCGGTCACGGTGGACTCACCTCGAGTGGGAGTTCGAGTGTGCGCTGGGGGCGTGCTGACTGGTGAGTGAGGTGGCGTGCCATCGAGTCCTAGCGAGTGTGGAGAGTGCGGACAGCCGAGTGCAGTGGCTCACGGGCTGTCGGCGCGAGTGCGTGGTAGGGCGCTCACCGGGGTGGGACGGGCATCGCCCGTGGGTCGGTGGCCCTGTTGGTCGGTGGACTCGAGTCAGTGAGTTCGGGCTCGAGGACGACCAGCCGGGTCTGCTGGGTGGCCAGATCAGCGCGGGTGCCGAGTCGGCACTGCGCGAGGAGTTCCGTACAGCCGACTGTTGGGTGGCGGATGGTGTCGGGACTGCAGGTCGGACAGTAGGGGCGATGGATTGCCCACTGGTCTGTGTCGGCTGGGCGGGCAGCGAAGACGGTCGCGCGGTCGCCTTCCTGGAGAGTGTCCCCGCAGTGTTGGCACGCGGTGGGTTGGGGGCCGACTGGGAATCCCTCCAGCAGTTGCGTGGGGGTGGTGGCGACTCTCATTGGTCGTCACCGTTGGGGAATGCAGAGGAGAGGCTCGAGAAGAGGTGTTGTGTGGTGAATCCGCGTTCGGCTTTGACGTACTCGATCCAGTCGTAAATGCGTTGGTTGTGGGTGGCGAGGTTGTAGCGGCAGGTTCGGTCGGTATCGTGGATGACGTGGACGGTTTCGTCGGTGGTTTGGTAGACGTGGTGTGCGTCCTCGGTGTCGATGCCGACAAGAATGTAGTCTGGTCGGTGGTCGGTGCGACTACGAGCCGAAACCGTTTCGGGTGTGCGTGGTTGAATTGACATTGGTCTGCATCCCAGACCGAGGTCGGCTGCTCCAACAGCCGGCCAAGAGCTTCTCGGCAACCCTCGGTCTCTACTCCACAGTTCATACTGCATAGGTATAAAAGTATGCAATCATACATGCATACATTAATTGTGCTACGTGAGACACGTAGATGTATGGTGGCGGAGACAAAATCATCGGCTATGTCTGAGTACACGAGCATCAGGGTCACTACGGAACTTGCTGATGAACTATATGAGCGAAAGTCTCGAGGGGAAAGCTATGAAGACGTCATTTGGCGGCTACTCGAGGAAGAAAGTGAAGAGTAGCTGGCCTTATTGAGGTTATTTGTCGCTGTTATCCAGCAAAGCCACTTTCTTCACTACTCCTAATCAAAGTGAACCCATATTAGTATTCTAAATATCAGTTTAAATTTTCATCTTCGCTATATTTGTATGTTGTAGATTTTTTATAGTCTTCAATTTCATCTTCATGTACCTCGTTGGCATAGTCGTATATTTCTGAGACCAAATTCTGTGCACTAGTATAGTGGGCATTAATTCGGTTTTCGACATTTATCTTCTCTCCTTCGATTCCGCTATAATGATGGGAGGACCCCTTCATGTAGCCGTCAGGTGGATGCCGATCTGTGTCCGAATCAATCATTTTGACATCTTCTAAAGCTATAGTGATCGTCATTTCCCATTGGTCTGTGTCTTCATTCTTAAAACGAGTAAAAGAATATGGCAGAGAGAGATGATGTTGAGTATATATCCTTAGACCAATAATCACCCGACTCCTTTCCTCAAAATCGGACTTTGCGGACTCGACTGGGCCATCTGTTGGTAGATTTGGGTCTACAGTGCTTAATATTTCTTCAAAAGTATATGAGCTTGCCATGTAGTTGTGCAATGCAGCTATTACTTTTTGATGAGCTACACTATTTCCTATTATTCCTTCCTCACGGACTATTTCACATACATCATGAATTTGTGTTTGGTTTTGATCAAGTATCAAGAGCGCATTTTTCAACTCATTTAGCCCCTCTATTAAATTCCTAGCTGGATGAGTCTGCTTTTGCAATTTTTCTTTTCGGGTTGTTATCCCCATCTGGCCAATATCAGATTGAATTTCGATATCTGTTCGGTATGCATCTAAATCCAGTGCATAGCCTGTATCCATTATTTCTATGGCATATTTGGCATCACAGTCGCTACATGAACAGTTACCCTCATAAAGAAGATCAGATCCCTCGTCTAAATCTTCTAATTTTAGATTCAGCTCTGAGTCACAATCGTAGCAGGTGACATTACTAATCAATTTTCTTACTAAGCGGCCTACCTCGGCTGACATGGTACCTCGTTGTACTAGAGTGTAAAAGTGTTTTTCCTGCCGACTCTATTTTGAACAACTATATTTTGAGACATTATATATCTATATCTAATTTCACACTATTATGTTCGTAAATTCTATCACGGAAAATCGATGTGTCGGCAATGCGCGACACTGTGTAGACACTGCAATCGTTGGCTGTGGCTCGGTGTTGGTTCCTCGAGTAGCCGACTCCGAGCCGGTGATCCGGCGGCGTGTCCGACATCGTCGGCTTGATTCAGTCGGCGCTGCCGTTGGACTCTGCAGGACGCTTTTCGAGTGGACCGGCGGGTTCGTTGGAGCTTTCCATCACCAGGTGGCGGTGACTGGTGGGGACGCTGAGATTCGGCGGGAGTATCTCAATCTCAACTCTATCCGAGTTCGGAGGTTTCGTGCCCGTGGCTATGTCAGTGTCTTCGTCGGTTTCGAGAGCGGACCGGCTCTCGGCGAGTTTACTCGCGCGGATCAGTTCTCTGTTGAACGGATTACTGATACGAAGTACGCTCAGATCACCACTGTGGATACGGAAGAAGATTACAGTGTTACGTATATTCTGCGCCGATATCATTTTGTAGGTCCCAAGAGATGACCAATAATGACTACAGACAATGGGTGAAAATGAGGGGACACTAGTTCCAGAGTATTTGCCTCCGGCAGCCATTGCGGAGTATATCAGCCACAAGCAGTGCGCACGGTATGCAAAACATCGGATTCAGGAGATTAGTGGTACAGCGAACCACGGATCCGAGGAGTTCCGGGAAGGGTTTGATCCGCTGAATATTCTGCTGTCGTCAGCTGGGAAAGAATTTGAATCGGAGGTGTACAGGCGAATTGATGCTCACACCCGAGAGACATTCAACTGCGGCCAAGGTGATGACGAGGAAAAGAGGCTCGAGAACGACCACGAGGCAGTACTGCAGCAGCTGCGAGCAGCGACCTCTGCTAAGTCTGATTGGGAGGGGAGCCCGGTACTCCTGTATCAAGTGACCTTAACCGGTGAAATTGATGGACAGGGAATCCACGGTGATGCTGACCTCATATTTATTTGGGCCACCTCTTCGGGCGCTGAAGTCCGCGTGATTGACGTCAAACGGACAAGCGAGGAGAAAGTCTATCACCAGATTCAGGCAGCGGCATATGCGGCGGTCCTTCAGCAGCTCATCAAGCAGACTGATGATCTCTCAATTAATCACATTACGATTTCAGGTGGTGTCATTACGCAGGAAACATCGGTGACACCGGTTACCCGTGAGACCCTCCCATTATTCGATATCGACCCCAGAATTGCTGATATTCATCGGCTGCTTGATTCGGAGTCGCCACTGATGACTGCGCTGCGAACTGATCAGGAGAGTGTTGAGTTTCAACTCGACGGCAAGTGCGGTACGTGCCCATACAATGAGGGATGTGTTACGGAATCGTTCGAGTACGGCGATATTCGGCTTCTTGGACTGACTGTTTCACAGCAGCAGACGCTGCGTAAGCACGGGGTGCGGACAATTGCGGATGTTGCTGCGCTGTGCAAGACCCCGAGTGAGAAGGACTGGACACCGATATCGTACAAGAGGGGGTCGTTTCAAACTGACACGTATAAGACCTTGTCTCGGACGCCCGGTGTCGGTGAATTGTTCCCGCAACTCGTGTATCGGGCAGAGGCGATGCTTGATGCACTGCAAGCGAAACCGGATGGAATCAGTGATCGTCCTCAGAACTGGTTACCGGGGAGTGGCTGTTGTTCACTGCCGGACGACGAACCCAACGACGAGGCTCCAGGTAACCACGAGTGGCAGAACGGGTCGATGGTTCGAGTCTATCTGAATGTACAATATGATCACCTTCGGGATCGTCTAATCCAGTTGAGTGCGCGTGTTGCAGCCACAGCAAGCGATAGCGCACCGCAACGTCTCTCAGTCGTTTCTAAGGATGCACCGGACAAGACTACCGCTGCAGACGAGTATGAGCAATTGCTGCTCAAACAGTTCTGTTCGGAGCTTTTTGAGGCGATTCGGACGATCTCAGATGGACTTTCGTTGGAAGGGGCGGCACAAAGCGATCCACCACTGCATTTCTACGTATACACACAAGAAGAGTACAATGCGCTTTTTGAGGCCTTTGACCGGCATCCGGATCTTGAGGAGAGTGGAGCGCTCCGGTCAGCAGTGGAAGGAACCGGGCAACTGGATGATTCGATGGTATCAACGCTTCGGTCAGAAATAGAGTCTCATATTATTTTAGAGACACCGTCACCCGGATTACTGCACGCCTATCAAGAACTCTATCCGTCAATCGATGGGGCTTACAGCAAGCCGCGAGACCGTGATTCGTGGTCGTATTCGCCACCAAATACACAAGACACGTATGATATCCGGCACGTGTTTTCGCGTCGCTTGTTCGACATCGGCGCGGCCGCTGAGTATCCCGACATCAGCGTAGATGATCTTGTACGAGAGGCAAAACGTAGTCTCCGCAAGAATGACCTCGAGGGCGAGAGTAACGACGGAATCGGGATCAAGATCAACCCAGAAGAGGCAGATCGGTTTGATGGGATCAACACACGGATGCGGCACGACGCATCAATTCCATTGGCATATCTTTGGGCAGCTGTCGGACGGATCGACGACAACTGGGAGGAAAAAGAGAGCATCGATGAGTCTGCTCTGGCAGAGTTCGAGTTGAATCAGTATCGGTACCGTGATGGCGACCCCACGGCTGAAATTGGCCCGACAGATGTCCAAACATTAGGGCGACATCTGTGCGATCTGCTGGAACACGTCGAACGCTCGCTCAGCTACAAAGATTCATTGTTGAGCAAAGAACCGTTTCCGATCGCAGAGTTGGATATTGACACGTTCGATCCACCAAAACTCGCTGACGGTGCTAAGGAATATCTCCACGAGGAATACCGTGCGAACCGGGAGGAGAAACATCAACTGTATCGGCAGTTTCCACTGCAGCGGGTACTCGCAGGTGAATCGATCCCTGTTTACGTGACTGAGGTTGTTGAGCAGAACCGGAATACACTCCATGTTACTGGGCGGCTCCGCTACGGACACGATCTACTGTTCGATAATGAGGGGGAACAGGTCAAACGTGCTTGCCGGCAGAAAGGAGCACAAGGTACGTCAAGTGGGTCTTGGATGGTCGCCAATCCGTATGACCCAGGAATGGTTGGAGCAGAAGTGACACGACCCTATGAGATCGAACGGGGCGTTAATGCGACTATCCAGCAGTTAGATACCGACAAGGATCAAATCCAATTCTCACTCCGGAATTTCTGGAATGATGGTGGTGACTTTGGACAACCGCACGCAAACTGGACGACTAATTCCAACCATGCTGATGACGACTACACAGTTCACATTGAACCAGGCAAGTGGCTCATCCTTGATCCACAGACAGATGATATTACAGCTGAACGCGCCCAACAAGCATTAGATCACGCAGATACGAACGCACTTCATCAGCGTCTTGAAGCAGTCAGGCATGGACATGTACACCAGCCCGAAACGCCTCTGTTCGTATCGGGTAATTCCTCAGAAGGTGGAGGTCCGGATGGAGTTGATGCCGTTTCAACCTGGTTGCGTCAGAACGTTGGCGAAGATACGTACCCCAGCCGGAAACAACGAGAGTTCATCACCGAGGACCGCCGGCAATTCGTCGCGCTGCAAGGACCGCCTGGGACAGGCAAAACCGCGGCAACAATGGCACCAGCGTTACTTGCACGGTTGTACGCAGGTGCCCATAACGGTGTGAGTGTAAACGGGCTAGTGACTGCGCCATCAAACACAGCAATTGACGAACTGCTCTCGGACGTCGCTGATCTTTTGGACGAAGCAATGGATGAGGGACCGTTAGCAGCTACCAATCTCGATATTGAATTGGTCCGGATCGGAGAAGAGCCAGCCGAACCGATTGGTGGCGTAACATACGCGAACTATAACAATGAGGACCATGCTCAACGAATCCGTCGGATCACTCAGCGCCTTCGATCGGAAGGAACACTACATTTGCAGGATGAAACCGGGACCGGGAAATCGGTATCCACTGATTCAGCTGAGCCCACAGTCGGAGGGGAAGGGCAATCTGAGCTATTTTCGTTTACAACGTCTGATCAGGAGAATTCGGTAGCCAACGATACAGAGAGAACGACAGCTCAGCCGCTGACGTTGGTGTTCGCGACAACGACGCGGTCGTGGCGGTTTCTCAAGGAAGTAGCTCCTGGCTCGAATCCAGACGAACGGGCCCGCGCTGAACAGCAGTTGTGGCACCTGCTGGCCGTGGATGAAGCCTCAATGCTAGAGCTGCCGAACTTTCTTTTGGCTGGGAGCGGCTTCCACGAACACGGCCAAGTCCTCGTCGGAGGAGACCATCGACAGTTGCCACCTGTTCAAAAACACGACTGGGACGAGATAAGCCGCCGAGATATCCAATCGACAGCGGCATACCTCTCGACACTAGATTATCTCCGACTCCTTCGAGGAGATAACGTACTGGAATCGGAGCAACAGTCACAGGTTATGTGTCCACGTGATCCAGATGCTGTGGAAATCGCGCTGATTCAGTTGGAGACGACGTATCGGTTCGGAGAATGGACGGCTGAATTCGTGCAGCAGTCTGTATACGAGCAAGACAGGATTCAGTACTCGTCTGGTCGAGACGGGATTGAACCTGTACAAACGGTTATGGAGGAACTCAAAGACCCCCTTATTCCTTTGTTTGATGACGGAACGACAGTTGCACTGCTTACCTACACGGGGCAGAAGCAGTACCAGCAATCGAACCCTATTGAGAGTGCACTGACGGAAGCGCTTGTTATAGCAACCGATCCTGCCACTGACGTGGGTGTTGTGACGCCACACAATGCGCAACGCGGCCGTGTTCAGTCGAAGCTGCAAGGACACGGCTATACAGTCGCTGGAGACGACTCATCAGCGGACGAGATGGAAGGAGAAGCAGTTCAGGTCGAGACAGTCAATCGATTCCAGGGCGGGGAACGCGATTTGATGGTGGTAAACGCAACTGTCTCTGACCCAAATTATATCGCTGCTGAAGATGAATTCTTGCTGACTGAAAACCGCATCAACGTCTCATTCACCCGCCATAGAGATCTACTGATCGTGCTCGCACCAGAGAGTCTCATTGGATACCTTCCCGAAGCACCGGATCTGTATGAGCAAGCATCGCTGTGGAAATCACTAGCGATAGCGTTAGGGGAAGCATCGATCGTAGACACAGATCCTGATTGGCAGGGGGAACTCGGATACGTCTTGACGGCTGCAGGGCTTGAAAGCGTCCCGAAGGCAGTTCGACGGGAACTTCGAACAACGGTCTCCGTCTACACGAATAACGGAAACGGAGGCTAGCTGCTCCCTTGGTTTAGCACAACTCTGCCAACATCTACGATCTCTTATAGAACCCCTGTGTTTGATTTGCTTTCTATACTTGTAGTTGAATCTATGGCCGGTTATCTGGACGAAGAGGAATCCCCTCCCACTTCTGGTGACAGCCATCACAACAAAGAGTGATGAGATTGTCTGGATCGTTTCTCTCTTCTGGATTGTTGATTTGATCTGCTGGAGTGATATGATGAACAGGCTGCTTCATGCCAAACTCCTCAATATGTTCCTCTTCAGTCCTACCGCAGCCAGGATTTTGACATATCCGATCGTCTCGTTCTCGAACTTGTTCCTTCTTTTCTTCGTTCCAACCACTACCGTAATCCAACGGAGTATACGTCACCTCACCCCGTGCCAGATTTGGTTTGAATCCAGCACTCTTTATCGCCTTGTTCCAACTTCCAAACCTGTTTGAATATACCTGAGAGGAGTACTTTCCATCCGAAAGCATATCTCGCTTTGTTGGGACTCGATCAATCTCTTCGTGTAGTCGCTGAACCTCAGAAAGAAGATCTGGTTTGGTCGGCTCATGAGGTGGACTTAGCCCCAGAACAGCTAGTGCATTGCTCCATTCGCCGAACGCTTTCCAATAGGTAGTAGAAGAGTATCGTCCATGGTTGTCCATCTCTTCTGTAGTTGGTACACGTCCGATTTTCTTTCGTACGATTTCTATCTCACTAAGCAAATCCTCTCTCGTGGGGTTCCGTGCCAAGTTGAGCTCAAAGCCAGCCTTTTGTAGGGCCTCATTCCAGGATTCGAAACGGTTATAACACATTCCAACATTAAATTGCTCTACATGTTCTTCAACTTCTGTTTGAGTTGGTGTACGCTCTAATTCTTCGGCTGTATCTCGAATCCACTCGAGGATATCTTCGTTCGAAATAACATTCTCTCCGTGAACTTGCTTATGATGAGACCTCATTCCCCAGTTTGATGAAAACTGATCGCCACATGTTGGACACTGGTGATCCTTATCTTTCCTAACCATATCAGTTATCGACTTCTACTGATGGTCTGTTAACAATTAATTCCTTTCGATTATTACGAATGTAGTATCGATGATCTATATGCGGGTGACAAATCCAATAATGGCGGAACTGTGATCCCCTTGGTGTATACAGACCGTCCTTAATTAACTGACATTCCGTGTAAGATAATTTTGTGTTAGCCGATCCTATCGATACAATCCTCGGATTCACCATTGGATTATATGATACATGCGATCAAAGACATGACCAAGAACATGAGTGAAGACTTAGCCAATTATATTGAGCGTTCACAAGCGACCATAGACACATTCCCCGAGATGACTGAAAGTGATGTTGAGATGAAATTCATTCAACCTCTTATTGATTTACTGGGGTGGGATCGATTCAGCGACGTCCGGACACAATACTCGGTCCGGGCCGGAACAACCCAAATCAAGGTAGACTATGCTCTTTTCATTGGTGAACAACCAGAGGTAATTATTGAAGCTAAAGCCGGTGGGCATGATTTAATAGAAGATGACCGTGAGCAGTTGCGAAGCTATATGCGGCAGACAGAAACAGATTGGGGTCTGTTGACGAACGGAAAGAAATTCCAGGTTTTGAGTCTCACCAGTTCAGCTAATACCGTGAAAGGGGCACTGTTTGAAACTACAATCAGCGAATTAGATTCTGAATGGGAGAATATGAGAATTCTATCAAAGGACATGATAGAGTCTGCCGAATCTTATGAACTTGAGAAACAACTGAATACGAGAAAGAAGGGAATCAAGAAACTCAAAGACAACAAGGATAGTGTCAAGAGGGCCATGATAGATTTATTAGTTGATAAGACAAACGATTCCTTGGCTCCGGATATTGAGCGTGAAGTAAATTCGTTCATAGACGGGTTAGCTCAAGATCTACGTAGTGATCCTACAGATGATGACTTACCAAGAAGTTCAGAAGATATTCTTGGGATACTGGGGACACATCTTCCAGGGAGGACTGAGGAGGTACGTGAAGAACGTGCAGAACATGTTCTCCAGGCATACAACTTTCTTCGAACTGAGGAGAAAGCAAAAGGCGAAAACATTAGGAACTATCTGTTGGAAGTATCATCTAATAGCCTTTCACCAGACGAAATTGATCGTTCTTGGACGAACTATCTACGTGATAATCTGTCTAGGCTCCCGCGGATTCAGGAACCAGGAGGTGGGACCAGAGGTCTTTGGAGATATGTGTCTCCTGAATTAGAACAGAAAGTGCTAGTAACTGAAGTTGATGACTGGATCAAGAATTTAGATGAGGATCCTGTGGGGAGCGGAAAAGCAGTAGAAATGCAGCAGGCTATGATTCAGCATACGTACAACTACATACAGGAACGTGGGACGGCAACAAAGGAGGAAATAGTAGAGTCACTACCTAACTATACTGCCCACTATACTAATTTCGACGGATTGTGGATGTACTGTATTCGAGATGCGTTGAACTCCTGTGATGAAATTGAATCTGGGAACAGGAAGTGGCGATATATTGGTGATGAGGAACTCCCCCCGGAATTGGATCTTGAGATCGAGAACTGGGTGGAAAATGCAGATATTTCTGGTGGAAAAATGACTAAAAGAGAACGAAAAGCAATCCTTCAATATGCATATAATTATCTACAAGAGGTCGAAGAAGCGCAGCGAGGGGATTTCAGAGAATATTTCGAAGCGAATATACCGGAGAGAACGGGCAGATACAGTAAATTCAATAATTTGTGGGCATATCTACTATCAGAGGAATTGGAATCCGCCCCTGGTGTACAAACACATACAACTGGAGACGTTAACCCAATAACATATTCCTATTCAGATTGATTATTGATGACTGTGTTTCAATATAGACTCCATATTCTTCTCAAAATTTAGCTGTTTTTGTACAACCAATCTAACTATTATTCGAAGAGTGGCAATAGCAGTATTTGAATTAAGATTTTCGAATTTTTATATCGATTCAGTAGCAGCGATAGCCTGCGCTACTAAATTAAGAAACACTCAAGAACAACTTCCCGTCATAGCTCTACCTTGTGGCCAGAACCACTTAAAGAATAAAGCGATCGTAGTCTGCCCTCGATCGTTTTCCGTCCCTGTGACCCACTCTACTGGTGGCCCCGTATAGGATATCTCAAGCGCTGGCCATAGCAACCACGTCTCGTCCAGAGACACGGCACTGTCGTATAGAGAGCACATTTGAGGCATCAGAGGAAAGCGAACTGCACCGTAGCTTAGCCGTCATGGAAGTGGGGAGTGGGGGAGAGGGGTGGAAACATCGCCACAGACGCGATCTTGGGGTAAAACGTTCTGTAGCGACATATCGATGATGGGGTGATAACCACCTAATCATGCTGCAGTCGTTTGCAGCGTCGCAGTGAACATCTTGTTGGGCCAAAGTTAACCAGCTCACCGCCGCCGCAGAATCGAATCTAGCACAGTATCACTGCAAGGCCGAACACTCACTCGAGACCTCTCACCCGACCTCGAGTCATCACACAGAATGTATGTCGATAAGTCTATCACAAATCTATTGCCAGTGATTTCTATGGGGTACCACGAAACCCGCAGTTGGGTGCATGGACTATTCAAAGTAGGTGCTGGTGGCCGAACAGGAGGCCACATTGACCACCTCATCATGGGGCTTATCGTCCTGAACGTCATTGCGGTCATGCTCGAGACCGTCGACTCACTCTACGCTTCATACGCTACCGAGTTCCTCTGGTTCGAAGCGATCTCGGTCGCGATCTTCTCAATCGAATACATCAGCCGACTCTGGGCGGCGACAGAACATCCGGACTATCAACATCCGATATGGGGTCGACTGCGATACGCAGTTTCGCCGTACATGATCATCGACCTTTTAGCCATTCTGCCGTTCTTCTTCGGAGCAATTCTTGACCTCCGATTCCTCCGAGCACTGCGCTTGCTTCGATTCCTACGGCTGTTCAAACTGGCACGCTACTCGGAGTCCATTCAGCTCTTCGTCAGAGTGCTCCAACTCAAACGGGAAGAATTGGTCATCACCTCGGTTGTAGGAACGATTATTCTGTTGATGTCCTCGAGTCTGATGTACTTCGCTGAACGCGGTGCGCAGCCAGAGGAATTCTCATCGATCCCTGCGTCACTCTGGTGGGGCGTGATCACGCTGACAACGGTCGGATACGGTGACGTCACACCAGTCACTCCAATAGGTCAGGTACTCGGAGCAGTAATCGCTGTTACCGGGATTGGACTCTTCGCACTGCCGGCATCGATTCTTGCCTCTGGGTTTATCGAGGCTGCTCGAGGGAAGATCGATCAGTGCCCGCATTGCGGCCAAGAAATCTTAGAAGAGGACCTCGAAAGTATTCTCGAGTCCGACTAAACGTCTACTCTTCTCCTCGAGGTTACAGACGGCCCGGATAGGCCGTCCAGCCCGTGCGACATAGCTGCTCTGTGGCGGACGATTTCAGTAGCAGAATTGATCCACCAGCTGCGATAGTCTACGCTACCGGATTGAGAAATATAAGAGAGTTCGCCATATTCTCTCTTTGTAACTAGAGCTACTTAGAGGCTAAATAGTACGCTCGCTGGTTAACATCAACTTCGGTGGAATATTCTTAGTGAGTGTGGGTGCCCATCGGTAATATCCGAAACCACTATAACAATTCTTTTGAAGAAATAGATATGTCTCTCCCCGAGAGGGTCCCGGGAATGGTACCCGGATCGACGATACGAAATTTGTTAGTGGGGTATGGGTACTTTTTAGGTGCACTTGCTTCGGTTGTTCTCTTCCCAGTGATACTCGGAGTTGCTGTCGGCAATAATTACTGGGGGACGGCCGAGAAACTCGCAAAGATTCCTGGAATTGATCCAAACGGAGGTGTGAAATCTGGAGGCATAGCTTTGGTATTCGGGCTCGTAATTTGGTCGGTTGTATTCGGTGCCGCCGGCGAGGACGATGACATAGACTCGCTAGATGATCTTGAATCCGAATTGGAACAAAACGATATCCATGTCTCGTATTTAGATGGTGAGGATCATGTGTTTCTTGATTACTATTCACCAACCTCTACGGAGCAGATAGATCAAGAGGAAGTTCGAATTATCGCTCTTTCATATGCTACTCTTGTTGACTCCGGGTATGAATCTGAGTACCTTCATGTGATCTTCATGGATAGCCAAGGAAACGATCTTGGTGGATATACTGTATTTCCAGACTGGGCTCAGGACTACAATAACGGAGACATTTCCGAAGAAGAGTATCTGGAGTTGGTTTTGGACATGGTCTCGTACGACTAATATGTGATACCGGTACCCAGTGGACCATTTTGGATTTCTATAGGTTCTCTGGACGGCCCACGAAGACCAATACGTTGATAAGACTGCCTTCATGTGGCAACAGCTCTCTCTCAGATGATGGAAATCCTCGAGCAAAACACCAACTCCTTCACCCAGACCTTAGGGCACCTACAGTAAGCCAGTAGGAGTCATGGGTCGCTAATATCAATCTCTACGTCGACGATAACGTCCTCGTTCATCGGATTCTCGTGACGTTCAGGGATAGTCTGAATCGAGTGTTGCCCGCTTTCTTTGACCTCGTATTCGTCTGTTCCGTCCTCATAGATGTGTTCGCGATGAACGAATCCAGTTCCATCTCCAACTGTGAACAGGACCCGATCTCCATCGCCGAGACCAGATATCGCTGCGGTAACTGTCTGACCTTCTGTGAGATCAACTGATTCCTCACGAGTTGCTTCAATGCCGTCCTCCTCTAGAACAACACCGCTATCGACATCTTCTTCGCTTTCTGCTGCACACCCTGCACAGACTGCTATTCCCCCAGCGCACAGTAACGCGCGACGTGTCGGACGCATATCATAGAACTCAAACTATAGGTACTTGACCTTTCCTACAAACCTGTTCTTAGATTCGAGATCGTCCTCAAAGAATCGGTCGGCTGCCAACTGCTAGGTGTGCTCAGTGAGTTCCGGATCCACTTGCTTGTAATCGACCAGGAATCAGGTCAGTGCAACGGCAATCAGTAGGTCGCTTCGTCGTCCTTCAAAGGTATTGTGGTACTGCTGGCGCTCACTCCTTATATCCACGAGCACCCGGATAAAGGGAACTTGAGACTCGTCATAGAGGCGCCGGTCGTATAGCGACCAACTGACCGAGCCCGGGTCCTCAAAGTCTCGCGTCTTAACCAACAAAATTCTCATTACCATCCCCGAATGTTGGTTAATAGAACCTCGAGAAAATGCTCGAGTCCGAATAGATACTTACGATTTCTTACTAAAACCATAGAGATCTTTGACTCCAATGGCTCCGTTGAAATCCTTCAGAGATGACATCGAGAAGAGCTACTCTTTCCACCGGGTTTCGCGGATCCGACTGAAAACTAGCTCCTTAGCGAATCGCAAGACCTGAAGAGGGTTTCAACAGAACCACTCCAATGTGTTTTGAGCCCGATATCGAATCATGGATTCTACGATATCAAATAGTGTTACTACATTCGGTGTATAGTGAGAGCCATCCATTGAGTTGGATACAGACGGTAGTTTTGATCTGATATTGAACTCACTGAATACCGATCTACCGATATAATTGTTGGACCATCAATAGCATCTAGCCACCCTTCGTATAAACTGAGTTCGTGCCACGTACGGTCGACAGAACTCATTCATACTTTCTATCTTATACGCATCTATATATGAGATGGTAGCTCTTATAGGAAAGTGTGGGTTGCTGAATAATGTTCATAGAATACAGATCAAACTGGAGACTGGGGTGGTGACACGAATGAGTAAAATAAAAAGTACTCTACAGTGGGTTGTTGGGATCTTTTTCTGTATCCTGGCGCTATCGATGCTGGTAAGTGGTGAGGGAATCCTCGGGTTCTTCCGCGGATTGATTGCTGCAATAATATTTGCTGGTGTTGCGATACTTGCTATTCCGACCACTCGCCAGCGAATCAGTAGAGAGAGCGGTATCGCCCTCTCAACGTGGATGATCGTCGGACTGGTGTTCGTCGGAATGATGACCGGAATGATAGTCGCTCCAGATGTCGATACTGATGAGACCGACAATATAACCGACGAGACAGCCCCTGATGTTGACGACGACGTAGCTAATGGTGGAGACGATACAGAGGCAGATGACGATGGAGATGAGGCAGAAGCAGAAACCGACGTGGAGGAAGGTAGTTCAGACTCACCACCGAGTGAAGACGATAGTTCTGACGAGGAAGTAGAGGAGAGTGACTCTAATGATCTCGGTGTGGAGGAAGATAGTGCCTATGAGTCAGAGAGCGATGAGGACACTACAGACGATGCCGCGGAGAGCGCAGAGGAAGACGATGAGGATGAAGCGGCCTTAGAGACAGCCGAAGAAGACACTACTGCGGAGGAAAACGATGCAGAGGAAGACGAGTCGGATGAGGATACCGTAACAACGGAAAATACCGAGGACGAATCCACTAGCGATGACGGAGAGACTGGGGACGAGGCAGATGAGTCACCTGTCAGTGCTGCAGCTGAGGTTCAGGGTGATATCGAAGTCACAGCTATGAACGTCCAGGGGAGCGATCCTGAGAACGAATGGATCGAGCTGACAAATGTCGGCGACAACACTGTTGATATGTCTAGCTGGACTGTGCGTGATCGATATGACCACGGTGTCGTCGATGGACGGAACTTTAGTCCAGTCACGTTCCCAGCTGGGTTCACGCTAGAACCAGATGAGAGTGTTAGGATCGTCACGGCACCTGGATCGGATACTGACGATACGATCCACTGGGGATACAATCAACAAAATTGGAACCAAGATGGTGACGTGATCATTGTCCTCGACGGTAGCGGCGATACCGTACTCGAGTATACGTACGGCAATCCATCGGATTAACAGGAATAGTTTTCATTTTCCGTAAACCGCCGTAGATCTGGATTGAAACAGATGATATCTCCAGTAAATCAGGAATCGGTGGTCAGTTATTCATATAACTTCGAAAATCCTGATCACGATATGATTTCCCACGTAATGACCGCTCCCTGCTGATGCACTGGATGGCGTAATCCATCGAAATAAGCGATGTTACTCGTCTCCACGTCAAAACCATACCAATAGCCTACATCAAGACAGAATTTCTCAGCAATCGCTTCAGGCGTCATTTCCTCATAAAACTCATCTACTGGTTCATAATAGAGACCGAGTAATCCACCGCTTTCGGTGAAGGCGCTGTTCCAGAGCTTCTGAGCATCCGTGAGTAGCGTGGAGGTAGATTGCTCAGGAAAGGGGCTAAACACCTTCGCGAAACTGTTCGGGTCGATATTTCCGTTATCGTAGCGAAATCGAAGAAGTTTCGCTTCGATCGGAACCTGGACCTCGTCAGTCTCAAGGAAGAGATCTACTCGTTGTCCTCCCTCGAGATAGGATACCTCTGTCCTAATCGAGTAGTCTGTCTCCTCCTCGAGTACTTCTCGAAGCATCTCAATCTGGTTGTCTTCCTCGAATGGACCAATACCTGGCTTCCATCGATTGTGGTTTGCCTGGGCGTCAATAGCAGGAATGGTTGTAGCGAAATCGTCTGCCAGTTGTTCCAATAGGAGTGATGAACTCATGTCTAAAACTATCTCTGCTGATTATTAAAACCGATTGAGAGCTCGATTAGATTGTTCTGACTGGCCGGATTCTCCTACTCTAATACTTTTGCTTGTCAGGAATCACCCCACGCACCCCTCCTTCCGGGTTGTCCATATCGCCCGTATATCTCGGGATGATGTGCCAGTGGAGGTGGGGAATCGTTTGGCCTGCTGCGACACCATTATTGAGGCCGATATTCGTTGCATCGGGCTCGTATTCCGCAGAGACCACCTCATGCGCCCGCTCAAGGAACTCGTAAATATGAGGGTCATCCAACTCTTCAAAACGTTCTACGTGGGTCTTCGGGATGACGAGCGAGTGGCCCTCAGCCACTGGATACTTGTCAAGGAAGCAGATATAGTCCTCACTCTCTAACAGAACGGTAGCTTCAGCATCTCCATCCACGATCTGACAAAATGGACACTCTGTAGTGTTCGCCATTGAACCCCTATCGATCACTTTACACCCACGATCCTATATCTTCTGTAGAAATACCCGTCTCCGTAGCAAACTATATTCTCGACCAGACTAATTGACTTAGTCGTGGCTGCGAATCATTGGGAACCTGCGCTACAAGAGCTCGAGGGGAACGGGGACGGTCTCTTCGGACCGAAGTCATTTCGAGACTATCTAGAGGATATCGAAGAGGATCCCAGGGACTATCGAACAGCAGCGGAGATCTCTATCGATACACTCCGCCAACTATCCTCCGAATTACGGGAGCGAGAGACGATGGTGTTTCGGCTGGGTCATGCCCCCGATGGTATTGGGACAGCCTTTGCACTAGTCCAGGTGGAAGACCAATTGGAGGATTTCTTTATCCAGGAACAGCAGTATCCCACCTCAGAGAGAGTGCGTTTGGATTTTACACAAAGAGGACAGGACGTTGGTTTGCTCAACCAACAGGCTCGAGATATGCTTGATGCATACCGGCTTCTTCCCAACTTCTCTGAGTCTTCATATGTGAATTTGGCCCTATCGACGGGACTCTTAGGGCGCTCACTTGGTTTGGATGGCAATGTTATTGGAACGGCACCAACTACGGTCGCATCTTCATTCTCCTTCGGATTCAGACCCCACTCAACTCTCACTCATGAATTCTATCACAATAATGGCCAAGTAGAGGTTGATGCCATCATCATCACTCGCAAGCAGGGAAGACGCACGATGTTAGTGATCGAGGCCAAAACAGGAAAGGCGAGAACACTCGCCAAGCACAAGCTATTCTATCCATATCTGGCGGTCAAAAACCTCGCTTCAGAGGATATTGACGAAATAATTCCGATCTATATGAGGGCGAATACGGAAGATGACAAGCTCACCTATGATATCTATGAAGGGGCGGTGAATCCAGCCAAAGGACAGCAACCTGCTATTGATGAGTTGACGGTTACGGATGACCATCACTTCTCAATACAAATCTAATAGTGAAAGAGAATTCAGGCCTTTTCGAGATAATACAGTAGTTGCTCTACCGAAGAGACCAGCACCCCACTCTCTGTCAGAAGGTCGTGTTATTTCCGAGATGTGAATTATTTTGATGGTTGAAAGACGTGGACATGAGTATGTCACTCTCTTCGGAACTAGATCTTGGCGAGACCCTTAGACAGATTCTCATTCAGTATCCTTCGCCAAGACAGATCGGGAAAGACCGCGAGTACTACAAAATCAATGACGATCGGGACCTCCACGACCTAATCAGACAAAAGAGCAAACAAGCGGTCCAGGACGTTCTCGAGCCCACTAACCGCGAGTACAACGTCAATCCGACACTCGGTCAAGGCACAATGGGCGATATCCCCTACATCCCGATCGAACGCCCTGATGAAACCACAACAACGCAAAAGGGTATCTACATCGTCTATCTGTTCGACACTGACGCTAATCGACTCTATCTAACGCTGAACCAGGGGGCAACAGAGGCTCAGCGATGCTCATACCGAGTTGGCCGAAAACCCTTCTCAAACACGATTCTCGAGCGTCATGCTGCTCGATATCGCGAACTCATTTCCCCACCCGAAGGATTCCAGCCAACGAAAGCAACGATCACGTCGACCCTCGAGTACGAGGGTACCGAAGAAGACGTCAACCGCGCTGATGCGTACAACAGCGGCGCCATTCTCACGAAAAGCTACTCACCGGAAGATCTCACCGACGAAAAGCAAGTCAAAGCGGACCTCCTCGCGCTTATCGACACCTACGAAGACCTCTTAGACCAACTGTATAGCAGCCCACAGTACGACCTCGAGGAGCGAAACGTCTGGCGTGTCTCGCCAGTGACTGACCGACACTGGGAGTTCTGGCATCGAGAGAACGTCGCCTCAATCGCAAACTCCCAATCCGGCGGTAGTCCCCCTGAACTCGAGAGCGGAGACATCATCGTTGCAGGAACGACGATCACGAAAATCGATGTCCCGTTCGGTATTGGGCGTGTCACGTCACCACGAATCTCCGTCGATGAACTCGAATCACCAGAGGATACACCAGAAACACTCGCTGATGAGCAGCTAATCGGTGTTGACTGGTATCCGTTCGGCAACAAGGGAATCGCAATGAACTGCCTCTCGAGCGAGACCAATCTCTTCGAAGATCGACCAGAAGATGGCCAAGCACAGCCAGCAATCACCCACTTGCTAGCAGAACTCGGTCACTTCCTTGGTGCGACTGTTCGTCGTCTCGTAACCACCGAGCTTGCGACCGATTTCGAGTCGGGACTTGCGCAGATCGAATCCCATCTGCAGTTCACAGATACCGCGACAACAGACACTGGTGAGTCAGTCGAAACCGAACAGAAATCACTTACAGCGACTACCGAAAACGAGGCAAGTACCGAGCAATCCACGACCCCAACCGTCTACCAAGTCCCGGTCAAGACCGGCCAAAATCCGATCCGGACAAACTTCCAACGCACTGTCCTGAACGACGTGCCTCGAGAACCGCTCGAGGAAATCACCGAGATTCCAATCGACCACGAGGAACTCCGTGTTTGGGGAAATCGAGAGGACGACCCAGCGGACGTTGGCGACTACCTCCTCTTTGCCGACAGAGATGGCCGACGAAGCGGCCAGTACACAATCCTCGCTCGAGTGGCTCATTCAACAATCCTCGAGCCAGAGGCAGCGATGGCATTCACAGACGCCATCGGCTGGGGTGAAGCGATCGACGCGACGTTCCACCACATCCTGTTTCTTGAGCCAGTCTACGAAGCCAACCTCGACCGAGAAGAGTTTTGGAAGGCACTTGGGTTCAAGGGGTGGCCAAATGACACCTACAGCGCGATCAATTTCGACCGGAATGGCTCGAATTTCCACTCTGAGTACGAGTCGATTCCAGAGTTCCTCGACCAAATCAAGGGCGACCAATTGTACCCCGAATCGACGACTGCAGCTGAGAGTAATCGCGTGACACAAAACAACGATCCCACTCCCATAACCCAAGCCGACCTCGAGAACCCCGACCATCCACTCATCGAACGAGCACGCGCCAACGATACGACAGTCTACAAATTCACCGCACCACCCGACTACTGGCTGACCGTCTTCGAGTACACGGCCCTCTCGTTCCAACCAGCGGACAAAGACCGCTGGGAACAACCCAACCCCGGCGATATCGTGCTCTTCCACTCGAGACAGGATCCAAGCTGGGACGCCCTCTCCAATTACGATAGCGCTCTCATCGGAGCCGGAATCATTCAGGACCAAACCACCAAACCCGAGAACGAAGCGTGGTGGTACGACGAACACGAAGGCGGCCCAAAGGGCAACTCCTTCCCGTACCTGCTCACCTTCAGCAGACTGTTCGCAACGGGGGACCTCGAGAAGACTGATACACACCAACAAATCACCGACAAAGACCCTGAAACGGTCGATGCCGAACTCGAGGCCCTCCTCACAAATGCACTCCCGTTCGAGCGAGCAGACACCATCTGCCGCCAGATCAGTGACACCGGCTTCCCCCGCCACCGTCTCCTCGAGTCACTGCCCACAGACAAAGGAACGGCCCTCCTCGATGCACTCACCACCACACTCGAAGAAGTCCCGGCCATCGCCCTCGACAAGAACCTCACCAGCCCCATCGACTCCAACAAAATCCTCGAGGACCTCCACTTCCAGGACGACCTAGCCAACCAAATCCTCGAGCAGATCTCCACAGCCCTCCGCTCGAACAAACACATCCTGCTTACCGGCCCACCCGGCACCGGAAAAACAGAAATAGCCGAACGCGTCTGCGACTATCTCACCGACACCCACCCCTACCTCTACACCGATTTCGAGATGACCACGGCCACCGCTGACTGGTCGACGTTCGACACCGTCGGCGGCTACATGCCCAACGAATCCAGCGACAACGACCAGAACCTCTCGTTCACGCCGGGGATCGTTCTCAACCGCCTCAAGGACCGTCAAAACAACACACAATCCAACGACCTGCTCGTGGTCGACGAACTCAACCGCGCAGACATCGACAAAGCGTTCGGCCAACTCTTCACACTCCTCTCGGGACAGTCCGTCCAACTCCCCTACACCGTCAACGACCAGGAAATCGAACTCACGACCCACGCCGACCTCGAGGGCACTGCACAACCCCACCAGTACGTCGTTCCCAACTCGTGGCGCATCTTCGCGACGATGAACGCCTACGACAAGACCTCGCTGTACGAGATGAGCTACGCGTTCATGCGCCGCTTTGCCTTCATCCGCGTCCCTGCCCCCGACCTCGAGGACCCAACCTCAGAGACCGAGGACCCTGCAGCGGATCTCGTCCACGAGTACGCCGATGTCTGGGACCTCGAGATCACCCAGCGACATGCAGGGGCAGTCGGCCGCGTCTGGCGGAAAACGAACACCGCAGTCGACGAACGAGCGATCGGTCCGGCGATCATCAAGGACGTCCTCCAGTACGTCACGCTCCACACCGATGACCTCGAGTACCACCTCACCCAGGCGGTCATCAGCTACATCTTCCCACAGCTCGAGGGCGTCCCGAAACGGAAAACCATCGTCCGAGAGCTCACTGACGTCCCGGACATTAAACCAGAGTTACTCAAAGACGCCGCCCAGGAGATGCTCCAGGTCACCCTCACCGCAAATGAATAGAGACGAACTCCTCGGCCAGCTCACCGAGGACATCCTCGCCTACGCGATGCGAGGCTCGTTCCCCCAACAGGAGCTCGCCCGCTCGCTCAAACCGGAACAGCTGGACGAGCGCTTCGAGGAGTACGAACTCCTGTTGGATCTGCATTTCATCCTGCAAGAGGATGTCGTCGAGTTCGTTCGGAACCTCTCCGGACATCTCCGCAGTATCCGCACCGAAACCCGGACGACCTCACGAACCAGACGCGGCACCGTCGACGGGCGGATCAACTGGGGCGACACCATCAAGAAGCGCTACTCCCAGTACCCTCGAGACCAGTCGATTTTCGTCTGTGACAATCGCTCCGAGGACTACGACATCCCGGAAAACATCGTCCTCAAACAACTGATCTCGATCATCCACCGCACAATCCGAGAGGCAGAGGAGTACCTCCGTGGGGACTACGACTGGGTCTCCGAGACCTGGAAGGGCAGCGACGACCTGATCGACGAACTCCAGCGCATCGTCGAGCGCAACGTCCACGTTCGCCGGATCCGCGAGCCCGATACGTACGAACCGACCGAGCGGATGCTCACGACGGCCGCCAACTCCCGCCAGGAGGTGTATCGGACGGCCGCCTCGCTGCTACGAACGCGCCAGCAATTGTTCGACGGCGACGCCGATGCGATCCGCCAACTGCTCGAGCAGACCGCGATCGCACCGGACGATACGGATTCACTGTTCGAACTGTTCGTACTCTTTCGGTTCATCGCGACGATCGAAGACCTGCGAGAGAGCACGCCACAGTTCCAGACGATCGCAACCGGCCGGCAGGAAGTGGCCCGATTCGACGGCGACCAGGAGATCGTCCTCTACCACGACAACTCCGCACGGGATCGGAGTCTCTCCTTTACTGCGGTTCCCGACGACAATGAGGACAGCCAGTCCCGTACTGACAGGGTACAGCGTGTCGCCAAGGAGGTCGCTGGCAACTACTTCAAGAAAGAGTACCAGGACCACACCGGACGGCCGGACGTGATCGTCCTCGAGATCATCTCCGAGGACGGCGATCATGAGTACCTGATCGTCGAGGTGAAGAACAGCGCCAACGAGGACACGATTCGACGAGGGATCAAGGAGACACTCGAGTATCTCGCCTTCTTGCGTCTCAACGAGGAGTACGTCTTTGGACGCGATACTGAGGAGTACTTCGGCTCTGGGTGGAACGGCCTGCTCGTGGTTCAGGATCTTCAGCGGGAGACGGCGTCGCTCGAGGAACAGGCCGATAGTGAGATCAAGATCCTGCAGGCCGCTGAACTCGAGAATCAACTAGCACAGGTACTCAAACGAAAATTGTGAGTGGCTAGTTGCTGTGAGAGGAGGGATGTTATGCACTATGTGTGAAATCAATCCGGTGGAATGAGTACCATTTTAAATATAGTATTCTACAAACCAAGCACAACTAACTGCTGAGTCGGTCCTCAAACCCTCCAGTTGCATCTCACCGAGAACCGGTCGACACGCCGTACATCTTTATCGACTCATCACAGACTCCTTCTCGTGAACCGCCTCGGGGTCAAGCCCCGAGGCACTCGGCCTGCTCCGCCTGTAGAACGAATCCGCGAACATATCGATAAACGCCTGATCATTCGCTCCCACGATCAGAAAGGAACGTAGTCCGTGAATGCGGCTACTCGTCGCAGAACATCCCTACATCAAATTCAGTTTCCCATCGCGGGCGTTCTGGCCCCGGCATCTCATCAGCATGACCTCGCAGTTCGGTCATCGTCGTCCAGGGATGGCACTGAGTCATCGCTTCAAACCGTTTGAAGAAGCTCAGATGAACCCAGCTATATTCGGTGGGCGGCTCATGAATGTCGTTTTGACGCTCTTTGATGAGATCGGTGAGTTCTCGCTCGTTGATGTCGATGCCTTCCTCTTGCGCGGCTGCCAGCAGTGATGCGATTTCCTTTTTCTTTTTCTCGGCAACTCTCTGCTCATTATCAATATGATCGAAGTCAGCGTAGTATACCGCCAGAGCAGCCTGGATGACGTCTTCTCGTGTCTCCAGACTATCACGGGTAAGGCCAGTATAGTCGCGCGGGAACACGAATGTCTTATTCACGAAGAGTGCTCTAACAACCCCGAGCTCCGGGCTCTCACCACCGCTTTCCTTCTCATAGACACCAGCGATGTAATCTGCTGCCTCACCAAGGAGGTTGATCTTAATGTCGAATTCGGGGACAACCGCGGTGTCCAAGTTGATCGTATCCCCGAGAACGATCGATTCGGCGTTCGTTGGCATGTTGAGGCAGTTAGCGAACTCTCGGAGACGTCGTCCGTACGCGCCACGGTAGCTTCCAAGAACCAGGTAGCTACTATTGGCTTGCTCGAACCGGGGGAGTTCTTCGTTCATATAGCGGACGACTTCGTGGTAGTCCCCCTGCGGTGGGGAGCTAATTCCTTCAAAAATACGGTTGACAGCCCGGTAGATGGCGTATGAATTGCGTGGAACGCGTGGTCCACTCATACTACTGTCTACAGAAGTGTTCGTCTTAAGCGTTCATGTCCGAGTTGGGAAAGATAGTATTTTCCCAACTTGCCCGCCCCGAACAGTTACGTGAATGGAGACAAAATAGACACGTATGAGTAATAGTGCGGGGGGCGCAGGAAATCCGGTCGGCGGCGAGGCAGACCCATTTGGCGGTGACGATGTCATGCCGATCGAGAAACAGCGACGGGCACACCAATTCCTCACGCAGGAAACCCGCTACCACATCATCCAAGCCGTGCTTGGGCATCCAACGTACCTGGCGACACTCGACGAGCTCGAATACCTCGTGCCCAAGAATCGCTCCACTATCCGGGAGCATCTTGACCGGCTCGCAGATAAGCAGGTGATGGCGAAGTACAAATACCGTGGAGATGAGACCGAGCGTAACGAACCACGGGAGTTCTGGGGGTTCACCAGTTACGGGATCACCCTCTTAGATGAGTACAGCTACCTCCGGTACGTCCCGGTTCTGCGTGCCCTACAGGAAAATCTCTATCTGACCGAGAAAATTGAACGACACCAGGATGCGCCGCGACCAGAACTGCCAGAAGACGTTAGTGAAGCCCTCAAAATCCCAGAAATAGACGACGAAACAGAGGCCATTGTTGATGACACGCTCGCTGCCCGAGAACGCGGTAGCGACCGGCTCTTCGATGCACCCCCCATTGAACCGGATGAAGACGTCGAGACCGAAGCCGGTGCAGATCGGCCTCTCGACGAACTCTTCTGATCTTCTGGCTGCCCGTCGTCTACGACCTGCAACGAGAGGCGGCGTCGCTCGAGGATAGGCCGAAAGCGAGATCAAGATTCTGCAGGCCGCCGAACTCGAGAGTCAGCTAGCACAGGCCCTCTTGCGCTGTGGATATCCTCATTATCCATGGATAACAGTAGTATCCATCACCTCATTTGGAAGTGGACGGAGCAGGGTCGACCTCCACTCCACTGATAACTCAGTGTGGCACATACTGATCCAACTGCTTGGGCGAACAGCTGATAATACGGATCGGAGCCCAACCTTAACCAACAAACTTGGAGAGTGTACCGGGGTTGGTTAACTGATTCCGAGTACCTGTAAAGACTTACTCGAGTGAATCCACCATCGACCGAAGCTCTGACTCGATCTCGTTCATCTGTCCACTACTCCACTCAAGGGACTCCTCAACGCCGGCGTCGGTAAACCGAAGCGATGCACGAACGTCACGCTGGGAATCGTGTTGCAACAGCGCCAGCACATACGAAAGCAACTGGGGACGATAGTGCTCGAGCAGATCCGACGACGTTGTCCTCGAGAGACTGTTCGTCTTGTAATCGATGATCCAGTAGGTTTCCGGAGTGACAAGCAGTCGGTCGATATCACCGACGATTCGATGTCCATCGAGCCGTGCGATCACCGAATACTCGTCGTGTACTTCCTCGATTGTCATCGCCCGTTCGGCAGACTCCACAAACGAGATCGCATCGTCAGCGTGAGCCACTACCGAATCAACGTCCGCTACAGTCGGCTCATCACCCGCCATTCGACTCACTCGCGCGATAAACGACTCCCAGTCGTCTCGTGGCGGTCGAAGTTCGGCGAGTCGATGAACGACGGTCCCAAACGTGGTCGGTTGCAACCCGCCCTCCCGTGATTCTGCGGAGACACGCCTTCCTCCACTCTCTTCACGCTCGTCGGCTAGCGCATTGACGAGTGTCGTTGCAGCCACTCGAGTCGCTGGCTCCTGTACAGACGGCGCCGGCATCGATATCGAGGGCATAGATCCACCCGAAGACTTGTCCTGTGTCCACTCGACGGGACGTGACGGAGATCGAACCGTGTACGTTGCATCTCCGATTCGTCCGGTTGCACTCCCGTCCCGAAACGCAGCCGTAGCCAGATCGTCGTCGAAGAGCACGGGCTGCAGCCAATCCCGCCATCGACCTGCCTCGTCGAACGCATCCGGTTCACCAAGCGCGATACCACCGTCTTCCTCGAGCTCAATATCGTGAGTCCCACACAGTAGTAACCGATCTCGAGCTCTCGTACACGCAACGTAGAGAAGCCGCTTCGCTTCGGCTCGATCCTGCGGACGCGAGACTCGCTCCGCGTACTCGTGGGCGGCAGTCGTCTCGACCGAGAATGCATCGTCCGGATTCGGACCACCGACGGCAGGCAACGGTGGAACAGCCTCAGAACCGTCGACCAAACGCACGTACCCGTGATCGTCGATACTCCGGCCAAATGTAAGCGACGTCCCGAGGTCCGGAACAGTAACGATGGGGAACTCGAGTCCTTTCGCGGCGTGAATCGTCATGAGCCGAACCCCTTCCGTATCACCCGGAACGTCAGCCTCTCCCTCTCGTGGGTTGACCTCTGCCTGTTGATCGATTCGATGGAGCAACCCTGCGGCCGTATGAACACCGTTTTCGCTCCAGGATCGAATCTGGTCGCGGAATTTTTCGACGTTCGCGACCGCCTGCTTCCCTCGTTCATCAGCACTGACGCTGGCGAGATAGCCAGTGTCGTCGATAATACGTGAGAGAACGCGGTTCCAGGGAAGCGTTCCCGATTCAGTCGGTGTCGCACAGCCGCTGAGCGTTCGCCACGTAGTCAGGAGGTCGTAGGCGTCAGCGAGCTGTGGATCTTCCGTCGTAGCAAGCCCATCCCACACCGACTCCGCGTCAGCGATTTCCGTGGCGAGTCGATCGTCTGTGAATCCAAAGAGCGGTGACCGAAGCACGCCGTAGAGGGAGACGTCGTCGGTTGGATCACCGAGTACTCGAAGGAGATTCGTCAACGCCTGCACTTCCGGAGTATCGTAGAATCCGGAGCCACCGACGGTCGTATACGGAATCCCGACGTCCTCGAGAGCGCGCTGGTATCGATCGAGATGCGTTCGCCGGCGGAGGAGAATAGCGACGTCAGCAGGCTGTGCCGGTCGGTGATCGTTCGAGTCCGGATCCTGGATGAGCGGTGGATCCGCAAAGAGATGGGTAAGTCGGGCAGCAAGCGCCTGTGCTTCAGCTTCGATCGTATGCTCGAGGGCACCCTCTGCAACGGGGTGATCATCGCCCAAGAGCGAGGCTGCCGTCTCGTCGTCGTCAGGGACGAGCAGGTACTCGACGTCACCGTCGAGACTAGCGACGTCCTCGAGTCGATCTCGTTCCGCAGTAAGCTCCTGCGGCGATGCCTCGAACGGAGCATGGTCGTCACCTTCGGCCCGAAACACAGACGCAAAGAGTTCGTTCAGGAACGTCAGTGGTCCCTCGAGCGTTCGGAAGTTGCCCGACAGTTCGAGTTCGGTCGGGCTTTTGGCGTCGCTTTCAGGAACCGTATCGAGACCGAGTGCTGCGTTCGCCGACTGCAACGCACCACGAGCGTCGCTGAAGGTCGTCACGTCGGCACCACGGAAGGCGTAGATACTCTGCTTCTCGTCACCCACGAGGAAGGCGTTGGTTGCCGTCCCGTCGTTGAGGCCGGTAAGCAGCTTCACAAGCAGCCACTGTCGTGGATCGGTATCCTGGAACTCGTCGACCATCACGGCTGCAAACTTGGCTTGCAACCGCTCTCTAACGTCGTCGTCATTCTGGAGGAACGAAATCGCCGTCTCGATCAGATCCGGGAAATCGAGTGCATCTCGACGGTCCTTCTCGTCGTCGTAGCGCTCCAGTACGTCCTCGAAGACTCGGAGCAGTGCCAGCGCATAATATGCACTATTTCGCTCGAGTTGGCCGGGCGTCGTTTCGACGGCGTCCTCGTATGGTTCGACTGCGTCGATTAGCGTATTGAGCGTCGCTTTCAGATCCTCGTAAAGATCGGTGTGCTCCCCCCACTCGTCACTGCTCCCGACGATGTAGCCCGAGCTGCTGTAGAGACCACCGTTTTTCTTTTCACAGACCTCGTACAGTTCGGGGATCGCGTTCTGGCACGCTCGAGGATCGCTGTCGGCGGAGTGGCGAGGGAAGCGCTCGGCTACAGCGGTAAGCGTCTCGAGTGCCTGTAACCCGTCGGCATCTTCGACTGCATGGTCCGCAGGAAGTCGCCCCTGAAGGTCTCGAAGGTCCTCCAGAACACCGCCATCGTACAGCGTTTCACGAGCCTGATCGGCATCCAAGTCACAGACGTCCCAGAGGAGATCGACGTAGTCATCGGTGTCTGCATCCTTCCAGTGTTCGAGAACCGTTTCACTTTGCGGCCGGTCATCGAGCAACCCGGTGAGAATCTCGACGAGCTGGCCGCGCCCCCAGAGCTGCGCGAGTAACCGCACATCCTCGTCGGTTTGATTCTGATCGAGGAACTCCGTGACAACCTCGCGCTGGAGTACCGCCGCACCGTCCTCCTCGAGGACGTCAAAGCCGAGCGGGACGGGTGCTTCGACGGCATACTCACGCAGTAGCCGCGTACAGAACGCGTGGATCGTATGGACGTACCCGTCCTCGAGTTCGTCGAGCACGTTGCGCCATCGATGGTACTCCTCGGGTGACTCGACAGCCCCAAGCCGGTCGTACAGTTCCGCACGAACTCTCTCGGTCAACTCGGCGGCGGCTTTCCGGGTGAAAGTTATCGTAACGATATTCTCGGGCGTCAGCTCCGGATTCTCCGCCAGGAGCTTCACGTACCGTTCGGTCAGGGTCGTCGTCTTCCCGGTGCCGGCGCCGGCAGTGGTCGCGACGTTTCGATCGAGGAGAAGCGCATCCTCCTGCTCGCTGGTCAGCGTGATCTCCTCACCCTCGTCAGTCATCGGCCATCACCTCCTCGAGGTCGACATCATCCTGTGCCCGCAACGGGACGTATGCACGTTCATCCGCTCGAGCTGTCTCGAGATGCTCGCGTTTCCGGTGGTGGCGAACGTCACAGGACCGGCGATACTCACAGTACTTGCAGCTCGCATCACGTGAGGACAACAGCGTCGTGTGGAACCGCCCGTTCGCGATCGCATCGTCGAGCTGTCCAAGCCACGCTGGAACAACCGTCTCGAGGAACTGACGGAGTTCAGTTTGGGAATCGAACTTCGATTCGATCCCGCGCGGAACGTGGATGTAGTTTGGCGGACGTACCTGATAGTACGTCGCTGCCAGATCAGCGTTCGCGAGTCTGTCGCCGTCGACGATATGATCGGCAGCGAGCAGGTAAATCGGGAGCTGGAACTTCGTCCCGCCCGTAGTTTTCGTCATGGCCGGTGTACGTCCAGTCTTGTAATCGTACAGCGTGAGCTTCGATCGATCCTTCGAGTTAGCTACGTCGAGGCGATCGATATAGCCACGAATCGAGACTGTCGATCCATCCCCGCAGTCAACGTCGAACGGCCCACTGTCCGAGTCTGGAAGACCGCTACCGAACGGCGCTTCGAACAACGATGGGCGGTCGTCAGTACTTCGCGAGAGTTCTTCCTCGAGAAACGCCACGAACAAGCCGCGTTCGGGCGCATCGTGTGGAACATCCGTAGTGGTGTATGGGTTCGACTCTTCATCGCCGAGACCGGCGAACAGCTTGGCTGCCCACCGTTCGTAGAACAAACCATCGTATGCGAAGTCTGCGTCAGCGAGTTCCTCGAGGGCGACATCGAGGAGGTGCTGTTCGAGCTCATCTCGATCGTACTCGGCAAGATCGATCTCATCGCTCGAAGACTGGAGATCCACGTAGAATCGCTCGAGTACGTCATGCACGTACGATCCTGTTTCCAGTGGGGTCGGCGTCACCTCGACGTCGTCCGGATCTTCAATGTCGAGAACGTTCTCAGCGTAGAATTTGAACCCACACTCGGCATACCGCTCGAGACGGCTGGCACTGTACGGTTCCCGTTCCGACGATGGATAGACCTTGTTTACGGTCTCGGCATCGAGAACGCCATCATATGGCGTGAGTTCTGTACTGGCCCGTCGGTCGGCACAGACCAGACCCCGATCGGTTCGCTTTGTCTGTGAAGGGGAGAGATCGCCGTGGTTGCCGGCGTGATCAACAGCCACTCGTTTGTCCGAGCAATCGGCGATGTGTCGCTGGAGATCCTCGCGGGATCCCACTCGATCATCAACACCTTCCACAGGAACGATACCTGTGACCCGTTGCAGTTCATCCAGTATGGGTGAGCGAACGACAGCAGAATCGTCGTTACCCGTCTTCGGTGTCGTTAGCGTCGCTTCCGCAACGTTTGCAAGCAGCGTCGCGAAGAGATATCGCCCTCGAAGGCGCTCGTCGCCAGTATCGAATCGAGGATGGGCGTCCGTCATCTCCTCGAAAAACGCCGGTCGCTCTGGCGTCGTCGGGAAATGCTCCGTCGTCAGTCCGACGATGAACACCTTATCGAAAGAGCGCATTCGAGCATCCAGCATCCCCATCACTTCGACTCGGCCATCCGAACTCGTCTGTGGAGCACGAACAGGCACGCCATCGAACGCGCGAGTGAACAGCGCTAACGCCGAGAGCCGACCCGAGGTGGCTGTCATCGTTTCGAACGAGTCGAGGATCTCCTCAGTGAGATCGTACGCTCGCTGCTCGAGTTCCTGATCGGTGCCACCGGCGTAGGTCTCGAGCGCATCGTCGATCCCGAGTTGCTCATCGAGGATCCCCCGAAGCGTCTCGATAGCTGTATCGAGATCTCCGGTTCGAAGGGTCTCGAGTTGCTCGAGGAGTTCATTGATACGCACCGTTATCTCGTCATCGAGGGTCTCGAGAAGCGGATGAAGAGACGCAGTATCCCGGCGACGCGCTGTCGCTGTAACGGTTGCTACCTGCTCGGGGGAGATGTGATCAACGAGTGGGTTTGCCAGCAGCGACGTAAGATCCTCAGCTCGCGGATTCGGTTCAGCAAGGGCTAGAAGATCATGAACTACGTTTCCGGTGTACGTTCGATCTAGCTGGGCTGTCGCCGTCGTAACGTATGGGATCTCAAACGTCTCGAACGTATCAGAGAGATATTTAGCGTAGGATCGAAGACCGGGGACGATAACGGCGAGATCGTCTGGATCGCGTCCAGTGGTCAATTCGTTTCGAAGTTCGCGAGCAACATACCGCACCTCACGTTCGGGTGTCGGAAGCTCCCGCCACTGTAGGGCCTCTGTGTTGGGCACCGGATCGGGATCTGGCTGATACAACGCACTCGTAATGGCGGTTAGATCCGTTGTGGGCTCGGTTTCGTGTCGCTCAAAGTCCAGCGTCCGATACAGTTCGAGTGCATCAGTTGCGATGTTGTCGACACCGCCCTTCCCGGCTTGGTGAAGGGGTAATATTGCGATTGCATCGAACGAATCGACGATTCGCTGGAGAAGTGCTCGCTCGAGCGGCCGGAATTCGTAGTAGCCAGAGAGGATGACGACATCGATTCCTGGAGTCAGTTCTGATAACGGGACATCGGCTGTCGCTACGGTTTCAAAGATTTCGCCTCGAGTCAGTATCCACTCCTCGAGGAGTTCGTCCTGGAGTGAGCGATACTGGCGATAGACATCGACTGTGGCTGTCGCGATGCGTTCCTCGAGTTCCGATCCGTTGAACTCCGTCTCGAGTGCAGATGCAGTCACAACGCCAGCGTCGTCAAATAGCGAAAAGCGACTGCTAAATGAATCTGCAAGTGACGCCGAGGCCGATTCACAGGCAAGTATGCTCTCTTCGTTTGTAGTTGCCCTGTCGAGTGCGTATTCGGTAAGTCGTCGATCGAGCTGTCCGGGTGGGCGATCGACTGGTCCCTCGAGTTTCTCGTACCACTCCCGCACAATGCTATCGAGTGTCTCGGTACGGAGTTGGAGTGGTTTGTACCCTTCAGCCCACTTATCCGCAACGTGGCCCCGTCTCGCGTCGTTCCGCGTGAGATAGAGAACACTCCCAATAGAGTCCTCAGCGATCCGTTCAGCGGTCTGAAACGCTTGTATTTCTAGATGGTGATGCTGAGATCCAGAGAAAAGCATCCTATTCATTGGATATCTACTCTGATATTTGGGGCAGTACTTCACTTTTGCTGATAGTAGATTCAACTCTCTACTTGAGCAGCGATAGTTGATTTCGAATCCAGTTCCTTCACTCCGCCAAAAAGGCTATCTATAGTTAGTAATTTTATATTTCATAATGAACATTAGTCGAAAGAGGTGGGTTGGGTCATGACA
Source organism: Natronococcus roseus (assembly GCF_043677095.1). Lineage (NCBI taxonomy): Archaea > Methanobacteriati > Methanobacteriota > Halobacteria > Halobacteriales > Natrialbaceae > Natronococcus > Natronococcus roseus. The sequence goes on along the minus strand of NZ_JBHLJR010000007.1, from coordinate 197,283 downwards.
GCCCGTTCCAAAGTTGAGTACAAAACGTATGAAGAGGTTGAAAGCTGGATCGAAGAGAGTCCAACAGGACCTTTCTCAGGGATTCTTCCGGGACCACTCTACCGGCTTCTGTTCGGCACGCAGCCACCTGATCCAGACTTAATCAATACCCGCCGTCAGCAGGTACACCAGAGATATCGAAAACTGGTTTCAAAATATCGGTCACTCTGTAATAGGCTCTCGATTCCAGCGGACGCAGAGTCAATCAGCTCTTCGAATAAAGGTCTCATCCTAGCGTTCGAGGACCCACTGGTAAGACCCAAGTCTACGACAAAAAAGACAGATCTAGAAGAGCAGCAACTTACGCTGGAAATTACGGCTGATCGAGCTGAAACACTTCACAACGATATCGAATCATTGCTGAAGGGAACTGATCGACGGTATCTGCGTGTAGACGAACAGCAACAGCTCGAGATCGCTGTTCAGATGCTCAAAGCATACGCTCGAGCGGTTCGCACTGAACGAAATCGGATACGAGCAATACAATTCACTCAACAAATCGATCAATGGCAAGCACAGTTAGCAGACCTCGAGGATCGAATGGAGCCCTATCTCACCTACAAGCGAGAAACTATTGATGACGAACTCAAGACAGCTCTCAAGCGATTTCTGCAGAAGATTGCGACTGCGGAAGAGAGCTTCGGTACGGGGCAGCTATCCGACGACAACCGTTCGGAACTTGAGAGGATCAAACGCCGTGCTAACGATCTGTCTTCGCACTTGGAAGGCTATCGAAGCGAGTATCTCAGTCGCTTATTTGAACAGACAACAGCGGACATCGAGGGCAAAATCATACGTGTTCAGCGTGACCTCGGCCCCACGAAACACGAGGGGAAGCCGCTCAAACAGAAATCGGCAATCCAACAGGAAATTGCAGCAACCGAGGAGGAGATAGCTGGACTACGAGATCAGCCGTTCGCGGATCATCTCGACCACTCTGGAAATCAGACGCTCGATTCGCTCCAGGAACAAATAGACAATATCGAGGCGTATCTCGAGGCCAAAACCTCGTTCGACAACTGTATCGTTCCGGTAGAAAGGAGAGTCACCTCGCTAAAGAACCACGCAGCACCGTATCTCGAATATGACCAGTATCTAACTCGAGTGGATCGTATAGAGATGGAACAGAAAATTACGAGAGCAACCACAGCACTCGAAACATGTCAGAAGGAAGTCGCTCTTGAACAGTTAGGCACCCCAGATAGAGAGCGGTTCGGTGAAGCAACAGAGGTGGTAGCTGCAGTCAAGTCGTGTCTGGACAGCTACAACGGGGCGTTCGTCAAGCGTGAGCGTACGCAGTACGAGGACCTACTCACCGGGATTGGATCGGGCGAGTTAGACCTTACTACCGAGCAACAGCGGGCTGTTGTTCGAAACGGTACCTACAACCAAGTTATAGCCGCTGCCGGTACCGGAAAGACGCTCACTCTTACGACCCGCGTTGCATACCTTATCGAAAGTCAAGGCGTAGCGCCCGAGCGGATCTTGGTCATCGCGTTCACAAGGGAGGCTCGTAACGAGATGGAAGAACGGCTAGCGAGACACTTCGGTATCACCGAGGTCAGAGTTGAGACGGTTCATGCGTTTGGAAACAGTATCATTCAATCTGCAACCGACGGGGCTGCCGATCCGATCGATCCGAACCAAATCCGCAACTTTGTCGACCGATTTATCAATACCGACGGGACTGAGGTTAATAACCAGTTCCAGTCTCACTACTACGATTTCTTGGTCCATTTCGACGACGTCTACCTTACTGAATCGGATTTCGAAACTAAGGAAGCGTACGTTCAGGCTCGTGCGGAACAACGGTATCAGACCCTTCGGGACGAGGAAGTCAAATCACGAGCCGAGAAACAGATCGCTGATTTCCTGTTCACGCACCAGATCGAGTATCGCTACGAAGACATCGCAACCTGGGCTGAGACGGACGATGAGAAAGGCTCCTACGAGCCGGATTTCTACCTCCCGAAATACGAGATCTACATCGAACACCATGGCATTGACTCAGCGGGGGAGGTCGCTCCGTGGTTCACACGTTCGACAGAGCAGTACCACGAAAAAATTCGATGGGCACGTACACAGTTCGAAGCGGGCGAGCCTACGCTTGTCGAGACGTACGATTTCGAGCACAGTGCCGACATGCTCGACCGAACGCTTCGATCTCGGCTAAAGCATCACGGTGTCGAGTTCGATCAAATGAATCTCGAGGAGCTCATCGACTCAGCGTTCGACTACAATCAGCGCGAGGGATGGATCAAAGGCAAGTTTGTTGATTTCATCCAGAACGCAAAGCGGTTCGACGTCAAGCCGGATGCGATCGAGGACCAGCTAAATCAGAACAATCCACGACAGTACCATTTCGGACGCTGTGGAATTATTCTCCTGCAGCAGTATCAGCGATTCCTCATCGAGAACGAGCTCATCGACTACAGTGATATGATCAACCAAGCACTCGATATGGTACAGGAAAATCAATCACAGTATCGATCGCAGTACGACCATGTCCTTGTCGACGAGTTCCAAGACATCGGAAAAGGCAAACTCGATCTCATCAAAGAGTTTGTCGGGGCAAACGCGGCACGCCTCTTTGCTGTCGGTGACGACTGGCAGAGTATCTACTCCTTCCAGGGAGCAGTGGTCGAGTACTTCCTCAATTTCGACGAGAACTTTGGAACGCCGACGCGAACGACTCTCACGGAGAACTTTCGCTCCCCAACTCAGGTAATCGAGGCAGGGAACACGCTAATCGAAGCTAACGACGGTCAAATCGAGAAAACGGTCAACGCGACGATCGCACATGAAACAACACCGCTTGTGCATACGCTCCAAGGGTATGCGTTCTACGACTATGTGCACCGCGTCAGCCGGTATACTGTAGGGCTCATCAATGAATACCTCAATCGAGGGGCAGATCCAGAGGATATTATGGTCCTTTGTCGGTTCGATGGCGCAGTACCGTATCTGGACGAGATCAAAAGCGAACTGCGAGAATATGAAATTCCATACGAAGGAAAGTCGGATACCTACCACGGCTCGGGCGGAAAGAACAGTGGAGTCGCGGTGTATTCTGTCTATCAATCCAAAGGGAGGGAAGCAGAACACGTCATTTTGGTTCATACCGCAGAAGGACAGTTTGGATTTCCGCCAGCAGGCCGAAAGAACGAGCTTCTCGAACCGGTCAAACCTGTCGAGGGGAACACAGTAGCGGAAGAGCGACGAGCGTTTTATGTAGCAATCACCCGCTCACAGCGGACGCTCGATATACTAACCCGAAAGGGGAAAGAATCGCGCTTCCTCGAAGAGATCGAAGACTTCACCGAAGAACTCGATCGTTCTGATTCTATCGAACCGCTTGATGATGTCGGTTCGGAGATGTCAATAACTGCGAAGGTGAATCACTTGTTCGATGACGTCCATCCCAAAAAGCACCAAGATGGATATTTGGTCGACCAGTATGGCGGGTCTGCACGGTTCGTCTCGTGGGAAAACAACAATCCACCAACCTTAGAATATAAAGAGTGGTATCGTTTCGACGGGGTGAGGGTGGACCAATTTGAAGACCGAAAGGAGCTAGTTGTCACCCGTAAAAGCTCGATTGCGAATATTGATGACCCGGCTCCGGCATTCGAGTTCCCAACTACGGATGACCAACAAAAGCAGTCATCGACACGTTCTGCGAAAAGAGTACCAATCGATTCGCAGTTAAACCAGAACTGTTGTGAGAAGGCAAGTTCGTTCGCACCCAAGTTAGACTCAGACCAAAAACAGGAGTCGTTATCCTCGGGATGGCATCCGCACCACTATTGGCATCTGGTAGCAACAGCAGATCTAGGCTGGCAGTCTTCAATAGAACCCTCTGAACAGTGAGTGCCGGGAGACGAGAGATATGATTCAAGAAGAAATCACCCAGTAGTGGTTCCGCTTTGGCAGAAGCCTCTGACTTCGCACACCAGCGGTAGTCTACGCTACCGAGTTGAGAATCACGAGAGAACGACTTCCCGTCATAGCTCTACCTTGTGGCCAGAACTACTTAAAGGAATAAAGCGATCATAGTATACCCTTGATCGTTTTCCATCCCCGTAACTCACTCTGCTGGTAGTCCTGTATATGATATCTCGAGTGCTGGCCATAGTAATCACATGACGTCCAGAGACACGGTACTATCATAGAGAGACCGCTTGGAGCAACAGAGGAAAGCGAACTGCACCGTCTCTTAGCCGTTATGGAAGTGGGGGAGAGGGTGGAAACATCGCCACAGACGCGATCGTGGGGTAAAACGCTCTGTAGCGACATACCGATGATAGGGTGATAACCACCTAACCATGCTGCAGTCGTTTGCAGCGTCGAAGTGAACATCTTGTCGAGCCGAAGTTAACCAACTCACCGACGCCGCAGAATCTATCCCAGCACAGAACCACCGCAACGCCGAACACTTACTCGAGGTCGGGTGGGAGACCTCGAGTTGTGCGTTCTCGATGAGAGGGCATTTGTCGTCGGATCCGACAGTGGTTTTTGAATCCTGGCTAACAGTCCGTACGATTCATGGGACACCCAATTGTTGTTGGCTAGTTCAGCACTTCAGGCCAGTTGGAGCTCTCCACTGCTTCATCCGCCGGACTGAAGGTGCTGCCTGTCTCTCTATTAGAGAAGACCCAGTACTAATGGAGATTTCTGAAAAGCTACTGTGTGTATTTAGTGCCGAGATCGAAGAGCAAGGCGACTCATACGTAATTGAAGTCCCGAAACGCGAGCTCGGTGATGGTGATGTGGAATTAGACAAAGTGTACCGAACAGTCCTCTCTCAAACCCACTCATCGGCTACAGATTCAGACAACCGATCAGAGCAAAACCAGGAGTCACCTAAACCCACCCATCCTGAGCCGCCGGCCACGGAAGGTGAAACACGGACCCTCGAAATCGAGGACATCGGGGAACAGGGCGACGGCATTGCTCGTGTCGAACGTGGATACGTGATCATCGTTCCCGATACGAAGCAGGGAGATCGTGTCAAGGTCGAAGTCACCGACGTTCGTGAGAACGTCGCCTTCGCGAAAGTTCTTGAGCAATCGTAAAAGACGCACTCAAGGAAGTAACCTCGATCTCACCAGCTCAGTGCGTCAACTCGATGGCGGAATCGCGACACTTTGAGACCAGACACAGATCGGTACGGAAGCGGGCAGAAGGTTCTGTTCCTCGCCATCGAGAGCGGGCTTACGCTCGAGCAGCCGGTTCAGAACGACAAGACAGCGTCCGAATCAGGCCGAACTGTCGCGTTCGTCCAGGCCACCGGTACGTCGCTGTATCTGCGCTCCGAGACAACCCCACTACAACATCTGCTCTCGAAGAGTGATCATGCGCGAATATCGTCGAGGTTGCTCTAGGTCTCGTTGAACTGACGTTGGCCGTCTTGGTTGCTGGTACTAACGTGGGCATAGATCGCTGCTCGTTGATTTCATTCGTCGGTTGGCGTCTCCTCGAAGGTTGCTGACGCGTGGACACGCACGCCGTCGATGACGATATCGTGGTCAACGTCTTCTTCACCGATGAGATGCTCTCTCACTTCGTCTTCGGATGGTGCAGACTCCTCATCCGGGTACACTCCTGAGAACCGGACGTCCATTGCACCCATCTCGTCGTCTTCGACGGAGAAATCGAGTGTGTTGACGAGGCTCTCGACCGTATCGAAAACAGGGTTGTCATCGACTTCGGGGTCAGTTTCTGGCTCTTCGTCATGCTCGTCCGATTCAACCTCGTCGTCGGTGTCAAGCGCCTCTGAGAAGTCGTCGGTCCCCAGAACGCCGAATCCCATCTTTGAGTCTCCAGTCGTCTCGAAGAGCCACTGGCCGTCGTCCGAATCGACTGCTCGATCGACCTCTTCGAGATTCCGGTCCAGCGCCTCGCCGACAATAGCCTCAGTCTCGTACTCGTCATCCTCACCGGGCATCATGCCGACGACGAGCGTGTCTTCAGAAACTGCGTATGCCATGTCCTCGGCAAAGCCACTGGTCCCAACGTACACGGTGAATCCGTCTCGGGTCTCAGCCTCTTCAAAGTCGTCCGCGTACTGCTCAGCGAACACATCGGGGTCGTACGTGCCATTGAACACGAGAACGTCTTCGACCCACGTCATCGTCTCCGTCTCTATCCCCTCTGCAGTTTGGCCTTCCTCTGGGAGAACGTCTCCGCTGAACGGGTAGAACAGAATCCCAAAGATAGCAAATGGGCTGATGAGAGCTCCGTAGAACGGGAGGCCGAGGATTGGGACTTGCTCGACGAGTTCTTCAGTCTCTTCGTCATCGGTTCTTTCGTCCTCATCTTCCGGCGCGTCGTCCGTCTCATCGAGCGCTGCCCAGTCAAGATGCGTGAAGAACACACCCGAGTTGTCCTCGTTCCGACTGTCCTGTGGCACCCAGTCGCTGTACGCTGGGATATCGTACGAAGGGAACGATTCCCCATCTTCGCCCCCGTTTCCTCCCCCAATACCGTCGTCAGTGCTACAGCCTGCGAGTGCAGCAATTCCAGCAGCGGCCAGACTTACAGACACGAACTGTCGGCGTTTCATTCACTCCATTGTACGAGACAGACACTTAAGAGCTTAGTGAAGTGTTTCTGAACTATCGGTCAGGATATAATTCATATGATATAGCGTCACTCACTGCAAATACTGCAATTATTAGCTTAGTATTCCTATTTCCCATATAATAGAAAATCTATGCAGCGGCGATAGAGCAGTTTGAGTGAAATATAGTAATCCCCAGAAATTTCTGCTCACGGCTGCTGATGGACCGGTGAAGATCGGCAGATAGCGGCTGAGTACAATGGATCACACTGCAAAGACTTCCAGATTCTACTATATCTTCGACAGGAGTGATCTGCTACCACAAGAGCAACGTCGTCGTTCTCATTGGTGTAATAGAAATTCAAGAGTTCGGTGCTGAGTCAAACAATAGCCTGGCTCTCAAAGCAACTGAAGAGATTGAGTCACGTCTCGAGGATCTGTAGAGAACGGTCCGTTAATACCCTCTTTTGAATGCTGCAGCGTAATCGCGACTTCAGGAATGATACGGTTTTATCTAAGATTCATTTATAGTCCCAACTGCACATCAACTGTATTCTTGGAAAGTGAGACAAAAATCGAGGCTCAGTTAGTTAGAGAGTCCGGTATCCACTTATCCCTGCTACGAGAACCGCAACTCCGCCTAGCAAGGTTACGTAGACGCCAAATGCCGAAATGCTAGAGAGCGCAAAGAGTGGAATGACCGTTATGAGGGCCCCGCCGACGATCGTTCCGTAGATCACCTTCTCTTTCCACTCTTGTGTGTAGACTAAAGCAAGAACACCAATTCCAATAAGTAACGTAAGAATCCCATCACCATCAATTCCTAAAACACTCTGTCCAAGGATAGATGCCCAAGGGAGAAACGAGCCGACAATCGCAACGCCTGCACCACCCATTGCGACTTTCGGCTCAGTTTCTTGGTCGAGCAAATCATCGAAGGTTGCTAAAAAGTCGTTCTGACTCTGTGCCTTGCTTTGTGCTGCACCACATTCTCCACAGTAGTCCTTTGATGGATCCAACTCAGTTCCACAGTCCGTACAATAAGCAGTATCTGAACCTACAGGTTCCTGTCCTTCCCCGGAAGCAGTTGACTCAGCAGCCATAGCTATCTATCTATGGTAATATCACATTATACTTTTGTTATTACAGTCTCTAAAGTATGTATTGTAGTCCAACTTCTGGTTATAATAAGTTATGAGAAACCAATGACACAACCATATTGAAATCGAAACAGGGCACAGAGGCTACTGAATTCATGTAGGTGAAGGGGACCACTACGCAGTTCGATAAACAAATTATTTGATAATAGGATCAAATTGGCCACTCCTATTTTATGGCAGACGGAACAAACACTCACTATGAACTGTAACCGGAGAGAATGTATTGCCTCAACTGCAGGTGTTATCGGGATTGCTGGATGTTCAGACGACTCAGACACGGATTCCTCATCAGATGAGATCGAACAAGCCGGAGATGAAACTCAAGAGACCCACTCGGATGATAATGAGGCTGAAACTCATCTAACACAAGAGTGGGCGTTTGAGACGGGTGGTAGCACGAATACGTCGGCTATTGGGAGCGAGCTAGTCTACACTAGCAGCGGCCACCAATCGAATACGCTCTACGCATTGAATGTAGAGAATGGCGCAGAGGAATGGTCATACAGAACAGAGCAGGGATTTGATGCAGGGCCCACCCTTGACGATGAAGTACTCTACATTGGAAGCAACGAAGGGTATCTCTATGCGTTTGATGCGAAGTCAGGAGAAGAAGAGTGGCGATTTGAGATCAATGGACAGACACGGGCTTCACCAGTAGCTAAAGATGGAACGGTCTACGCAACCGAAAATTCTGGCGAAATCTATCTGATAGATGCTGAAACAGGAGTTGAGCAAGATCGTATTGAGGGTTCCAACCGTGCTGGACAAATCAACTCGCTAATGTCTATCGATACTGAAGAACTCCTCATTGCGGGCATGCGGAATGGAGTCCGAGCATATGATTTGGACACTACTAATGAGCGCTGGCTGGTTGAAACCGAATTAGATGCATATCCGTCTCTAACAGCAGCAAATGGCGTCCTGTTCGCTGCAGGGATGGATCGACATATCTACGCTATCGATACAGATTCGGGAAGCATAGAGTGGGAAGTTGATTCTGGGCAGTCTATTGAGCATAATCCTCTAGTTTCAGATGGCCTCGTCTATGCTGGGAATCACGAGGGGTATCTATTTGCATTTGATCAGGAAACGGGAGAAGAAGAATGGCGATTTGATGCAGGAAATCTAATCTCAACTAGTCCTGCTCTTCTTGACGAGTATCTTTGTGTCTTTTCTAACCAGACTACTGTCTATGTATTGGACCCAGAGAGTGGTGCTCGAGAGGGAGAATTTGATCTTGGCAGTAATGCGAGTTCAAGACCTGTATCCACAGATGAACGATTGTACGTCGGAACAGACGATGGATTCCTTTTCTCCCTCACAGATGACTCCTAATCCATTTTTGGAGTGGATACGAAACATCTCGAGTAGATCCTCGATATATATAAAGGAAGACCGCAATTTTCGATGGCTCTTTTGACAGCACCAGGAGTGCCTAGAAATCGATCGTAATCACTGATCAACTGGTAGATCCATTCGAAATTGAGATGCTACTCGTCTGGCTCTGTTGAAACCCTCTTCACGTCTTGCGATTCGCTAAGGAACTAGTTTTCAGTCGGATCCGCGAAACCCGGTGGAAAGAGTAACTCTTCTCAATGTCATCTCTGAAGGATTTCAACGGAGCCACTCGTCTCTATAGCAGCGAGATTTAGAGTGTTTCGCTCCCAAATACTCTTTCATTGAAGTAGACGATTCCAGCTGCCACAAGCCCAACAGGGATCGCCATTACAATCAATGGGAGAAGGACGTCGCCGAGGTTGAAGAAATTGCCCGTAGTGTCGCCTTCTGCACCCCCACCTCCACTCGGTGCGATAATCATTGTAATGAGAACGCCAGTGGCCATCATCGCAAAATAGCCCCCAACGCCACTAGCGAAAGAACTGACGATTGCTTCGTACGTATCCCTCACTTGTCGAGAAAACTGCAGTCCGATGAAAACACTCAGAATCGGGCCACTGAGTGCCATGACCGCAAAAACAGCAATCATGAAGATCCCTCCAGCCATCGCTGCACCAGCATCACCACCACCAGCGAAAAATCGTGCTCCGAGGCCGCCTGTCAGTCCGAAACCTACCCCAACGATCGCTAACAGTCCGATATTATATTTGATGTAGGTGAGATTTCCTTCATCGGTGACAATTTCCGATGCTGGTCGTTTGTTCTCTTTCTGGTCGGTTATTTCGTCTGAGAGAGCACCTGCTGTTGCCTCCCCCTCCTTTTCAGACATGCGTTACCGTTTCTGCTGCTCCACTATAATGTTTGGTGACAGTATGTGGCATGTGATAATATGTATAAAAGATCGAACCTCGTAAGTATCGAGATCGCCACTCATACACTGACCTACCAATCTCACGGGGAAATCCCTACGTGTCTCGCAAGTCTAACTAACAGTGCCCCTTTTGACATCCTGGTGTTGGTTAACCGAAAACGCTCTTACGCAAAGCCATGAAAACCACAGAGACCGAATCAATCGATGGCGAACGTTAGCTAACGAGGTCCTCGACGTAACAGTACCCCACACACCATCTCGCTCGTTGACAGCCCCGCCGCCAGATCTCGGGTTTCAGTTTCACTGTGGTTGGCCCGCCTATATACAAATCCGGATACGATACTGAAAATAGGGGGAGCGGACACACCACCACCCTGTTACAAGTCACACGCGCTCCCTCCTTTCCACACACCGCCTCTACCAACCCATGTCCACGGCGAACCCTCCATCTCTCGGTACATGCCCGTTCTGCCAAGCCGAGATCACGACGGCCAACGTGATCGTTGAATATGAAACAGAGACAGGACCAGCAGTATACGCCGAGTGCCCCGAATGCCGGGACGTCGCAAACCCGGAGTGACTCCCTCCCCATGCTATTTGAACGTGTAGACCGGTTGCTGCCCTGGACAAAGCAGCCAGAAATCGTGTACGAATGTCGCAACTGCGGAACCTCCGTGAGTGAGGACACTGAAGCCTGTCCTACCTGCGGAGCAGACGCAATCGCCATGTACCGGATATCCTGATCCATGACAGAGGATTATGATCAGGTCCTGGAGGTTGTCGCGGAGAACCCAGGTGCCACTCTCGAGGAAATCTTGGACCTCGCACGTGACCGCGGTATCACCAGCACCAGTATCCCAGACCTCGTCTCGACGGCGGTCAGCAATGACGATCTTCTCGAGTTTGACGACCGGCACTGGGTGATGCGAACAGGTAAGTACCAGTTCCACCAGTACGACCACCCAGAAACGTAACTCGAAAGTCAACTGTGCTCCGACGGCAGAGCCATCCTCACTAGGCCCAAAAAGAAATCGCCGGTAATCGCCAAGCCGGAACAGCACTCGGCAGTCTACGTATCGAGGCGGAAGATTCCAACAATAGCCGGAAGACAGTCGAATTGCAACGTGTTCTCTTCCTCCTGATGATTATACCGTGCAATCTGTACCATCAGGCACCGCAAGATGGCATTCCGAAACTCGATATGCGTCGCCACAGAAACGTCCGACTCGAGTGCATCGGTACTACCGGGAACGGCCACAAGATGGTCGAATTGTTCGAATTTGGACTCTAGGTGGCTGAATTCGATTTGAAAGTCTTTCTCGACGATAGTGTACGCTGCGATCAGTGACGTTTCCTCAAGCAATTCGTCTGGTTTCTCGGCGTCGCCATCTATTGCGAACCCAACGACATATACAGTGGGCGTCTCATCAGCATCAACTTCGACTGCGGCTGTTCGAGCAAGCTTGAGACTGTGATGGAACAGTCCATACCAAGCCTCGTGATCAAGATTTTTGAGAGCGGTTACGAGCGCTTTCGTGCGAGGGACGTTCGGTTCGATGAGCCGTGCTGCCTGTGCAGGAACGGCAATATCTCCCGAGAGAGCATCAAGCGGGACCGTCGCCCTAGCGTTGTTGAGTTCTTCGGGCCGGGCCACGATCAGGGGACCCTCTGTTCCCTCTATTGAACGAGAGAAATCCGCGGCATCGAGATCGGGTTCGACCGCGAATCGTGCATCATCGAAGGTCGGGCGAACGAGAAATTCTGTTTCATCGAACGAGACCTCAGACAAAAACTGGCATCCAGTGAAGTCTGGGTCGCCGGCGAACGAAGCGAGGTCAAAGCGGGCTGTTCCGCCGAACTCCGTCTGTTTGAATACCGCTTGTGCGTCGAACCGAACGCTTCGAAAATCCGCATGGCCGGCGAGTTCGGCACCGAACTGGAAGTGATCGAGCGTAGCTTCCCTAGAATCGAGATCGCCGTCGATCATCGAGCCGTGGAAAAACAGCTGGGATCTTGAGCAGACGTTTCGAACGATGACATTGCTCTCGAACGTAGCATCCCGAAGATGAGTCAAATTTTCGAATCGAGCTCCCTCGAAGTCGACGGTTTCCTCGAACGTGCCGTACGTGAACCAGACCTCGTCCTCGAATGTACTGTCCGTGAACGAGAGCGAGTCCTCGAAGTTGGCAAACGAAAACGAGGTGTAGCCTTCGAAGGCACTCTGATCAAATGAAGCGTTCGTACCGTGGTGGCGGAAATCCTCGAAATCCACCTCGTTCCCGAACGTTGCCTGGGATGCGTTCAGTGAGCCGGTGACGACTGCGTGACTGCAGGAGACGTCACCGTTAACTTCGATCCCGGATAGCGTAAGGTCTCCGTCGAACGATGCCCCAGTGAGTCGAAACTCGCCACTGACGGTACTGTCGGCGAACGACGCCTCGTCCGTGACTGCAATCATCGCAAAATCAGTAAGCGGTGGCCATTCAGTTCGCTCACATGAGAGGTCACCGCCGAACTCCGATCTGGCAAATCTGACGTTGGCACTGAACGATGCGTCGTCGAGTACCGCCGGTCCGTCTACCGAGAAGTCTCTCGCGTCGATGAATCCGGCGTCGAGCGCGTTAGCGACCAGGCCACTATTGAACTGAGCGTGAGAGAGCAGCGTCTGTCGGCCAATCTTCGCGCCCGCCAGATCAACTACACATTCGAACCGTGCGCCACGAGCGTCAAGCGCGCCTGTAATAGCGATATTCCCGAGGAGAAGCGGTACTTTGACCGTCGCATTCGAGAGATTGAGGTCGCCCTCGATAGTTGCCCCCCGAAGGTCGATCGGTTCGCCATTGGGAGTCTCGAGGACTGTTCCCGAGAGATTTACTGATTCGAGACGACCACCTGCAAATGTCGTTTCCTGATCCGGTCCGGACACTGCTTCGAGAAACGCATCAGTGATCGTACTAGATGGATACTCGCCCTCTGTAGTATGGAACAAGCAGCGATCGTCGTCGCTGGAGACGGGCTGATGTGGACAGTGATCGGGTTCCGTAACGGGAAGTGGTCCAACGGCTGCCGGCGCTGTCTCACTCAGTGATCGATACTGGTACGAACAGTGGGATTCTCGAGTCATGGTTAAATCATCGTGGAAATGGCTGTCGGTCGAACGAGCGATACAGCTGAGTCGGCAGACCGGATTAGTGCATGTTCGAGAGCGATTCGGTTTCGGAGAACGTCCACCACGCGATCTGATCGATTTCGATCATTGAGTACGTCGAATGGGTTGCCAGCCAGCGACACGAGTCGATCAGTTCGAGTTTCGAGGATGAGTCCACGTCGAACTCGGAATGTTCGGTCTCGAGTTCAGTGATGAATTTCTCTACCTGGACGTCTGGCTTGACGGTGTCGGCCCCAGCAATCATCCGTAAATACTGGAACGTAGCGGGGCCAATTCCGTGGACATCTCCAACCGGATCAGACTGGTACTGCTTCGGGTCAGCGTTCGCTGCCCACGTCTGAAGCAGGTCTAGATCATCTGCGTCTGGCTCTGCCTTCTCGAGTAATGCAGCAGCGACGTCGTGGACGATATTTGGATGGCCGATTGTGAAACTCTCGGCGAACTCAGAATCGTGTTCCAACTCGGTGAGATCGGCCAGCGACTGTACCTTACCCGAATTGACAAACTGGTCACGAAACGATTCAACGTTGGGTTTGACGATGTTTTCGTAATTGAGTCCGGTTGCAGATCCGGCTGCATCGGCGATTATTATTTTCGGGTCTGGGCCGGTCCAGCGATCGAAGTTTTGGAACTTGGCGGCGTGTTCTTGATACTTCGAGGCGTCGTCGGCGTAGTTGTCGAGGACTCGTTGTACTGTCTCGTCGATGGCAGTAGGGTCCGTCATTGAAACACCTCGTCGCCCGGACTAACAGGTGACGAATATCTATTGAATGTAGAAGATGATAAATATAATTTCCAACATATGGTTGTTAGTTTCTGAATGGTAATTAGTCTCTAGGAGGGGAGATGGAATTAGCACGATTTAACAGCGTATGCTACTGGACCGAGTTCGATATTCAATCGGCTCAACGCCGCGACAATCACGTAGTCTTCGAATGCTGTCGTCTGCATCACCCAGCGGTATACGAGAGTCTAAGCAATCGAGTCGCCTGATCGACGTCGGCATCCGAATCGATAGCGAAGCTCGTCCAACCGCCGCCGGCGAAGCGGTGGTCGTTTGTCTCGCCGGTCGTGATGAGGTGATCCGCGACGCGCTTTGGGAAGTTGATATCGACGACGCGAGTGCCATGTGTGTGACCGATTTCGCGCCCGTCGACGGTGAATTCGACCGTTCCAAGGCGGTGGGGCCGACGGTCACACCGGGCCACGAGGAAACGGCTTCAACAAGCCGGACGCCGGCGCCGTTCGTCTCGCTGGGCGGTACTGATGTCATGATGAATCTATGCAATGCGAGGAGATAAGGCTTCTATTAGTGGATCAACCGCAAAGCTCCTCAAGCAATTCGCTCTCCATTCGCGAAAACGCCCTCTTTAGTACATTATCAGTGGCCTCACGGGCACTGAATATGATATCAACTACAGTCCTCGGTTGCAAGGGCCAGGCAGTAATCGATCCTAAGTCTCACTGTGTCCTGATGGCCGCCGGCCCTCTACCTCAGTCGTCAGCTGCGGTCTCGAGCTCAAACTGCTCGTTCTCGGCAACACTATTCAGAACGATACTCGTGTTCGACTGCTTGATATCAGGATCTGTCACCAGGGCCTTGATCTGATCGTTCATGTCATCGGTGTCTTTGAATTTCCCGAGTGCGATGATGTCGTAGTCACCGGTCACTTCGTAGACAGACATCATCTGGTCGTGGTCGCGCAGCGTCTCCGTAATTTCACCGAGTGCATCGCCTTCGACTTTGAGCTGCATTACTGCTGTTACGTCGTACCCGGCAGCATCGTAGTCGATGATCGGCGTGTATCCTCGGATGACACCTTCCTCCTCGAGGTCAGAGAGATGGTTTGAGACCGTCGTCACAGACACATCGAGATCCTCAGCAAGACTCCGCAGGCTGGCGCGTCCATCTCCAAGTAGCTTATTGACTAACTCCGTATCCAGATTCTCGTAGGTCATTAGATAATACAGTGATACTAGATACTAAAATTTTACGAATGTCCATATCATTCCTTAGAAAGATCCGTCTATGGTCAGCAACAGTGGAACTTGGTTATGAGGGTTGCAGACAAACGATTTCAGTCTATAGTGGTTGCATAGCAATGACTGTCCTTTGGAACCGTCTCTTCTCTTTCAACCACATGGAGGTTAGCATAGTTGATGCCGAAGCAGTAAGGTTCAATTCATATTTTGCCGACCCAATGCAATCGGGACACCCCACTGCTTCTATCCGCCGAACGAAAGACGCTGCTACCATCTATCCATTATGCAAGTGATGTGCTCGCTGTGTGTTACGAGTGGTGCGGGTAATCGTCTCGAAGGAGTGTCTCTGTGGCAGAAAATCGCAGCTTCGACAATTATAAATGATCCTCCTTGTGCTATACGAGTAGGATGTCATCGCTTGACACAATGAAGCGGATCAGCCGGTTTGTGAGTAAATATTTCGTCTTATGGGTCGTGATCGCGGTCGTCATTTCCTTCCTCAGTCCAGAGAGCTTTGTGTGGATTGGTGACTACGTTTCACTCTTACTTGGGGTCGTGATGCTGGGAATGGGGCTGACGCTTACGACAAAGGATTTCAAGCGCATTCTCGAGCGGCCACGAGACGTTCTCTTGGGGGCAGCAGCACAGTGGCTGATCATGCCAACTGCAGCGTATACGCTTGTTGTCGTACTCTCACTACCAGCAGAGATCGGGATCGGACTGATCCTTCTCGGGGCAGCACCAGGTGGGACGGCATCGAACGTCTATACCTATCTCGGAAAGGGCGACGTCGCCCTCTCGGTAACAATAACGTCCGTGACGACGCTCGCAGCACCGCTCGTAATGCCAGCCTGGGTAATCTTGTTCGCTGGGGAGCAGATCCAAGTGACGTTTGCAGAAATGTTCCAGGAGATCGTTCTGATCGTCGTCATTCCTGTCGTTCTCGGGTTCACACTACGACGGGTTCTCGACCGACGCGCACCAACTGCAGCGAAGGCAGGATTAACGATATTCCCCGCAGTGAGTGTGATAGCTATCGTTGCGATCGTTGCAGCAGTTGTCGGTGCCAACGTTGAAAATATCCTCACTGCCAGTGCTGTTGTCCTGGTGGCAGTGCTTCTCCACAATATGATCGGTCTTTCTGCGGGCTACGGAACGGGGTACGTGTTCGGAATGGCGGACGATCGGTCACGTGCTTGCTCGTTCGAGGTTGGGATGCAAAATAGTGCACTGGCTGTTGCCATCGCTGCTGCCTTTTTCTCCCCTCTAGCTTCACTAGTACCTGCCCTTGCGGTTGTCCTCCATCAACTCACTGGCCCTGTGCTGGCGACCTACTTTGCAAGCCAAGATGACGAACCCATTGATGAATCAGCAGAGCCAACTCAGTCGATTAGCGACTAATATCACCACTCCCTGAATACTGACCTACCTTCTCGACAGGTCAGTCGATAAGACGCCACCAGCCTTCGCTCGTACAGTGGATTGCATAATTGGCGAGTAGATCGAGACTGAGAGTTCTGAAATCCATATGTTTAATTGACTTTCCACCAATTGCCAATCCATGTCAATCGAGCTCGAAGGTCTCTCTTCGGTACTGAATTCAGATCAAATCTCATTCACGGAGGCGGACCGACACGAACGGTCTGCAGACTGGGGAACCAGTGAAGAAGACGCTGTGTATCCGGATGTCGTCGTTTGGCCAGAGAGCACCGCAGACGTGGCCGCCGTCCTCTCTTGGGCCAACGAGAAGAAGATTTCAGTCACCCCATACGCAGCAGGAACGAGCCTCGAGGGCAATGCCGTCCCACTGGAAAAGGGCATTAGCCTGGATCTGACCCGGATGAACGAGATCCACGAAATTCGGCCCGACGATCTTCAGATCGATGTTGGGCCGGGAATTTACGGCGATGAAATCAACGAAGCAGTCGGCAAACACGGCCTCATTTTGCCGTCGCTCCCTTCGTCAGGAAAAATTTCGACGATCGGGGGGATGCTTGCCAACGACGCATCAGGCATGAAGACCGTAAAGTACGGCGAAGTTGCAGATTGGGTTCTCGAGGTGGAAGCTGTTCTGCCATCGGGTGAAGTGATAACTGCAGGGAGTAAGGCGGAAAAGACATCAGCCGGGTATAATTTGCTGGACTTGCTTGTAGGGAGTGAAGGGACACTCGCGGTCATCACTCGAGTAACGCTGAAATTGGCAGGCCGTCCGGAACAGATCTGGGGTGGGCGTGCAACGTTTGCCGATCTCGGCGATGCTGCCGATGCTATCTTCGATACTATTCGATCAGGTGTCGACGTTGCCAAGATCGAACTGATCGATTCGATTAGTGCAGAGATCGCAAATGCAAGTTTAGATACTGGGTTGCCGAATTCGCCGATAGTCTTCCTCGAATTCCATGCGAACCATGATATCGAGTCCGAAGTAGAGTTCTGTCAGACGATCTTCGAAGCGCATGGTGTTACCGAGTTCGAGGTTGCTGAGAGTGGTACGGAAATGGAGAATCTTTGGGAGGCACGACGCGAACTCGCGGATGTCGTCGAACCGTTTGACTCGAATCTTTCCTTCCTCACGCCTGGTGACGTGACTGTGCCGATCAGCAAGTACCCTGAGATAGTACGGTACGTAAAAGATCTAGGGGACGAACACGACTTCATGATCCCTTGCTTTGGCCACGCAGGAGATGGCAATCTCCATTATTTTGTGATGGTAGATACTGACGACCCGGAGATGGTCGAACAAGGAGAACAGATTTCAAAACAAATCATCGAACGGGCAATCGAAATGGGCGGGACTGCAACCGGCGAACATGGTGTTGGGGTCGGTAAGCAAGAATATCTTGCAGTTGAACATGGAGAAGCCGCAGTCGACACGATGCGGTCGATTAAGCAGGTGTTCGATCCCAATGGTATACTCAACCCCGGAAAGATTCTACCAGAGCAGAAAGAGTCCAGCCAACCGGAACGCAATACATAGCATGATTGATTTAGAAGGTCGTCACCTTCAGATCGCACATTAGCGTCCGGCCTTCGCGGAACACACCCCGGACTGGGCCCAAAAGCTCCTCAAACAGATTGGCGAATCGTAACTCCCGTCGAGGCGGAAAACGCAGACGCTTGACCACATCGTTTTGGTCAATTGGCGCCCTCGAGCTGTCGGCGACTGTCCGGCAGCATTGACGCCTACGATTTTAGTCCATCACCGTTATTGACAGGGTGTCTACTACCGCACAACCGAAATACACAACACCGCCATCTTAACCAACAAAGAACTACTATTCTTCTCAGCTGTTGGTTAACAGAAGCTCGAGAACGATGCCGAAGCCTGGGGGGTGACCTACCCTGGACAGCCCGGGTGTATCAATTGATTCGGAGAGCGGCTTCCAGACACGAACGGAAATCGCCGCAAAATAATCCGATCTAAGCTCGAGTCAGCAGCAAACGACGCTGATCGGTACGCCGGTCCCGGTCAATCCGAAGCGAGTGACGACCACGAGCGGTTCTCCGGATTGTTCGAGGATGGGATTCATCACGGCTGGCTTCCGTTTGGTCTAACCTTCGACGGGGATGGTGAAACCCTCGGGCGTCACACGGAGGTAGTATCGAGGCTGGCTGTTAGCTGGTGCTGTGTCTGGATCCCTGTATAGAATCGCTGCACGATCTCGGACTGGTGCTTCGGACACGCCACCGGGAGGATGACCCCGTCCTGGACTTGGACCAATGGATGCGACGAATTGTATGGGGCGAGACGGCAACTGGGACATGACACACCACCAGCCGGTCGATGATGCAGGAGATCAGCCGTGTCCGTGGACGTCAATCCACAGATCGAAGAGAACTGCTCGAGGTGCTCATCGCAGCTGAGGACAGGGATCGTAAGCTGATCCAAGAGGAGAAACGACACCTCTTGCTGTCCACCAGACTGGACGGCAGACTGGCACGCGTCACATCCGATCGCCGATAACGACTGCTGGCCATCTGGTGATGCCATCGTGTATCCGCAGGACGCCACACTGGTAAGTTATGGGGAGTTACGTCTATAAGCAACTCCGGTAGAAACGGCACTGTCTCGTTTAGCACCACCGTCGGCTCCTATCCACTAAGTGGCTGATTTGGCCACTGTATGTTATAATAGTGTGCGAATGGTTCAAGAAAGTTTTCTGGGATTGGTCCGACTGCCCAGCCACGGGTTGTGGAAGCGGTAACCCGTATCTTCAATTTGTGAAACCTATTTTTCGATGGGGTTTCGGTAATATAGCTGGTTACCCATCTAATCCTAACCGAGAGAGAGCAGTCAGATAGCCGTAACCATTGACGAGAAATACAGCCTCGGAGAGATCGTGTTTCTCAATAAGTCGATGCAGGAACGCAGCGACTGGACCGGTACCTTATTGTCCGAACACTGCGACGTCAAGTACTAGCCGCAACTCGAGATCTATTGCATCGTGTACCCAAGACCACATCCCATTGATCTTGACAAAGTCTCATCAATGGCGGCCCGTGACGGCTTCGTCATCGGCGGGTCTAGAACAGTGTCAGCCAACCGATGTACCCAGCCAGATTGCTTGATGAGAACACTATATGCCGACCAATCGAAGAGTCTCTTGTGTCTCTCCATCGTGTTCAGATAAGCTGATTCCACGCAAAGGCGAACGATCTGAGCCACTCATTAGTCGTTTCCGCGTTTGCGTTGCTAAAACAGTTTGAGAACGAGGATATTCGTCGCTTTACCTCTCGAAAGACACGTTTGACGCTGTTCCGATTTCCGTGGCGTTCGTATCTGAAATGGAGACCGTGTCGTTGGCACGCGTAGTTCAGTGCTTTGTCGCCGTCAACGAGAAACACGGCGTCGTCGACGTCGTGTTTCTCACGCAATTCCGCGATAAACGAACTGGCGGTTACTTTGGTTCTCGTCGTTTCAAGCCCTGTGTGGAGTTATTCATCCGATGAGGGATCGACCGCTGCGTACAGCCAGTACTGCTCGTCGTTGAGTTGGCTCACGATCTCATCAACCGCGACGTGATCCGGGCACTGACCAGACTCTGGCTGTAGATCGGCTTTGTGGACCCAGTTATGCACCGTCGAGCGAGCTCGGTCAACACCGAACAACTCGATAATTCGAACAGTATTCGAAAGCGAAAGACCAACAAGATGGAGCTGAATACTGAGCTTCATCAACAGACGCGGTGTTGCCTCTCGCTCCACAAAATCCAAGTCGAGCTGGCCGGTACTAGAACTGAGGCGTGCGTTTTCGGGCATAGAACAATTTGAAAACGTCACGCCTCGCTCCTTCAACCTTATTTGAACACCACCCTCACTTTTCACCCTTAACGAAATAGCACCACACTATAACTAGTGCCGTTTGAGCAAAAATTCTAACACATACTATAGGTAGTAGTGTGTGCGATAATTAATTTCTCTGTTTATATATCCGGGGGCTGTATAGTAGGAGGATAACTGCAAGCCCGAGCAAAGTTCCGACTGCTAAAAGGGCAAAACTTGATTGAATGCCGATGATATCGCTCAGGTATCCAATGATTGTCGGAAATATCGAACTTGTTATAAGTGCGACAGTGTACACATAGCCGAATGTTCGTCCTTCGTATTCCGGCCGTGAGACATCGCTGATGAGGGCATCGCGCACTGGGTTGAGGCCGTATAGACTACCACCGAGGACGATAAATACGAACGCAAGGATAATTGGTGATAAGGTGAAAACAGCCAATGTCACAAAACAAATTGTTGAAACAGCCAAGAGCAGGACGATCACAGTCCGAGAATCGAACCAATCGGTGAGAATACCGGTTACGAGCTGTGAAACCATCGCACTGAGTAAGAGAAGTGCGAAGTAGAAATTTGCAGTTGATTCAGTCTGAAACGTAACCCCGGCTATTGAGAAGGTGATGCCATACACGTCCGCAACGAACGCCGGCGCAAACGCCAACAACCCGTTTCCAGCGAACAGGATTGCAAAAAAGAAGATGAGCAATATCGCGACTGGAAACAAAAATTCACGTGAATCTGTTCGTAAAAGTTCTCTTACGATACCACCACTCGGATTAGTTTTGTTGCTCAACGGCGGCTGGGTATCGAACTGGGAGTTGTGGAGATATATGAACAGCCAGATAGCATACCCATATCCAAACAGAGCAATATATAGGAGGATTAATTCCCAAGAGGTAAACAATATAAAAACACCAACGAAAAGTGGAGCGAGGGCATCACCAATCTTAGATGCACTGCCCCACATTCCGAGGACTTTTCCCTTGTTTTCCGGCGAGATATTGGCAGTGATCAACGGATAGCCAACCGGGTGGATTCCACTGTATCCGATCCCGGCAACAACCATTGCCAATGCCATGAGCTGAAATGGACCGGTAAATACGTCACCAAGCAATTCAATTGGCGGGAGTTCTGCACCAAGTATCGGCGAGAGCGAGAAAATCACGTACCCGGTAGCCATTGTACCAATCGAGATGCTAGCAATGTAGTGTCGATTAACACGGTCTGCAAGGATACCAAACGGTGCTTGGAAGAGACCACCGACAAACATGAAAATACTCACGAGCAGACCGAGCTGCCAGAGCAGTGCATCAATGTCAATTGCGAGAATAGGTATCAGTGGTGGGACAAGACGGTAAAAAACGTGCTGAGCAGCATGTACAGACGATATGACTGTTGCGAAGAACAATTCTCGGCGTCTCAGTCCAAACATTGTCTTTCGGAAGCGTCCGCGATTAGTAACTCAGTCTATCGGTTATAGATATTAAATTCATCGGAATCGACACGCCCGCGCGTTAACTCCGAAATGAAAATACTGCCACATATTTTTATTGTATATTATAAATGGAGAGATAATTGCCGGTGCGTAAACTATCCTCACTGAATTTATTCTGATCGTTTTTGTGTTATCCCGCTTACTCGGCCGTTGCTCGCCGCTGTGCGAACGCACGTGTAAGAAAAAAGATCGCAACGAGGACAATGATCAGCGCTACCGTTGTGTTTTCGTTCATAAAGATAGTCGCCGTTCCGGCCAGAAGCAAGAACACTCCAGTAAACGTGTTCACTGCGATCTGGTTTTCCATATCGTTATTCATCTTTTACGTTTTCTACTGAGACGGTATTAGATTTTCCGAAAGTCGTCTGGGAGACTCACTCAGATCAGTTCGATAACAATTCAGTCGAGAGCGTTGAGAGTTAGTTGAGTAGATTTGTTCGAGACCCAATAACGCCTCGACTGATATTGTACAGCGGCCGGCTCACGAAGGTCAGCACGAGCGCGATCCAGAGTGCGATTGCAAGGCCGCTGCCAAAGAAATATGTCGGGTCGTTACCACTGACCAACATACTGCGGAGGAAAGCACCTTCGATAATCGGACCAAGAATGACTCCTAGGATCAGCGGAATGAGCGAGTAGTCGTTCTCGCGCATCACAAATCCAATGATCCCAAAGAGGAACATTAGCCAGATGTCGAAGACACTGCTACGCATTGCATATGCCCCAATAACAGTCAATACCAGTATCGCTGGCACAATAACGTTCGCGGGCATTGTGACGACCCGAACGAGATACTTCGAGACGGCGAATGCGAATATAAGCAAGACAATGTTCGCAATGAACAGCGAGAGGATGATAATATTAGCCTCAAGTGCGAAGTCCTGCATGAACTCTGGCCCGGGTCGTACACCGTGGAGGAGGAGTGCAGCGAGCATAACTGCAGTCGTCCCACTCCCAGGGATACCAAGAGCGAGCGTGGGAACGAGCGATCCAGCCGTGACTGCACTGTTAGAACCTTCTGAGGCGATGACACCCTCAGGATTACCCTCACCAAACTGTTCAGGCTTTTCGGACATTGACTTCGCTGTCCCCCAGCTGACGAAGTTGGCTACGGAAGTTCCGGCACCCGGCATTGACCCGATACTGAGGCCGATGATCATCGCTCGTGCGAGGTCAATAGGCTTGGAGATTACGTATTTGAACCCCTCAATAATCTGCCCGTACGAGGTGTCAAGTTCCGTATCTTCGCTTATCGCTTTCTTGTTAATAAGATAGAATAGTTCGGAAATAGCGAACAATCCAACGACGACCGGAACGAATGGAACTTCATCATACAGCTCGAAGAACCCGAAATCGAGTCGTCGCTGCCCAGTCGTCGGATCAACAGGCATCGCGGCAATCAATAGCCCCGCGAAGCCGGAGACTAACCCTTTTCTGAAGTTATCTCCAATCGCTACAGCAACGGCTGCGAGCCCGAATAATCCGAGGACAAACACCTCGCGATTCGTGAACATGAAAGCGAAGTCGCCAATTGGGCCCAAGAGTAGGAGGACAATGAAGGCGGCAAAGAATCCACCAATAACACTGGCCAAGATCGATATTCCAAGAGCTTTTGATGCCTGTCCTTTTTGAGACATTGGATAAGCGTCAAGCACCGTCGCTGTTGCGCCAGCTGTACCTGGTGTATTGATTAGAACGGCCGGAATCGCGCCACCATAACTTGCTCCAATATAGATGGCTGCTAGGAACACCAGTGCGATTTCGGCTGTCATTCCAAGCGTGAATGGCAACGCGATCGCGACCGTATTTGTTCCGGTAAATCCGGGGATCGACCCGGCCAACATTCCGAACATTACACCGATACAAATAAATGCGATGTTCTCGACCGTTAACAGCACACCCAGTGCTTCCGGAATGTGCTCTATCGCCATTGTGACTCACCGCCGATCTTGATAGGATGGTTTTCTTGTTGTTGCATTATTGATTTAATTAGTGATCCGTATGGGTTTCTGATCTCATATTAACATTCCTTCTGGTGGATTCATCCCCATAATAGCTATAAACAATACGTATACTCCCACTAGAGTCGCAACGGTACCCCCAACAACCACTTTCGGATCCCGAAGACCACCGATCAACATGATTGCAACCATCCCCAGGAAGGAGGAAACAAAGAATCCGAGCACGTTGATCATCGATATATACGCGGCACCAACGATGACGAAGCCAATTGAACGTTTCCACTCCGAATACGACTTTTTGATACTCTCAATGAACTCGTCATCCGCGCTGTGATTGTAGAGGTATTTGATTTCGTCAATGTAGACCGATCCGATGAAAACCACTATCAGCGCGACAATGAAGTATGGGTAGTATAGATTCTCAGTACCGATCCGCCCGTAGGTGTTCTCCACGTAGAGCAACGCCAGAAGCAGTGCTGCGGTCGGAAAGGCCAGTCGGACAAGTGCAACGAACGCTGTCGCTGGTGCAGACTCTTCTCCAACCGCTTCGTCCTCATCTGATTGAGTTGTCGCCATATTTTTTCATCACCATGGTGTTTGAGCGTTCGAATCCAGTACACGGAACTGACTAGGAAACGTGAATCTAATGGTGCGATCAGAGCTCCAGATCATTACTGCACGTATTCGTCGAATAGGGGTGCAAATTCGCTGTACGTTTCATATGCATTTTCCAGAATTTCATCCGTCTCATCTGGACCGTTGTGGAAGATCTTTCCTTCTTCGCCGATCTCTTCTAGATCTTCGATGTACTCATCATTCTGCGTGGCGGCTTCAAGCGCATCAACAACTGTATCGAACCGGTCCGGATACTCATCAGCAGCGTCTGCGGATACGAAATAGAACTGGATTCCGTTGGACGGATCGTAGTCGATGTCCGTACCAAGCGCATCATTGACTGGCGGAGCGTCGTCCGTAAGGTCCGGTTCGGGGTTCTCTTCGGCATAAATCGTGAGGCACAGAGTCTCGTCATTGACGTCCGCGCTATTGTAGACGGATCGAGCGGCAACATCAATTTCCTCCTGAAGAAGGGCTGTCTCAGTCGGACCACCGCCGTCGTACGGAACAATCTGGAATTCAGCATTAGTCTCTTCCATTAGCTGAATGATTGAGAGCACATTTCGATTAGTCGGTCCGGAAGACCCGACAGTAAGTTCACCAGGATTATCTTCCCCATACTCAACGAGTTCTTCGATCGTCGTGAATCGATCTTCGTCTTCCCGGACACGAATGACTGCTGCCTCTTCTGAAACCGTGCCGACTGGTTGGATATCATCCAATGTGAATTCCAGCTCATCACCCTCGTATTCATCAATCGCGACTGCAGCAGGTGTCGCCGGCGAGAGCGTCCCACCGATCGAGTGCAGTTCGGGTTCTTGAGCGACGGTATTTGCAGCGACACGGGTCCCGGCACCGTCGCGGTACTCGATATCGAAATTGGTGTCAAGTTCCTCCTCCAGGTATGGCTGGATCTCCCTCATATTGGTGTCCACACCGCCTCCTTCGGAATACGCGTTAACGAAGGTCATTGTCGAGGGGGGGTAGTCTCCAGCACCGTTGTCTCCTAAACACCCTGCGAGCAACGAAGATCCGATTACGCTACCAGTTGCAACTTTCATGAAGTCTCGGCGTCCCTGTGGCTTCATAACTCAATACATGGTTAGAAGAACAGGCATTTATAATTAACTATTTATAGAATCCCAGATGTATACCACTTAAATATTGACATCAAATATAAAACATTTTATTGTCTTATACGTGCGAATATCGGTTGCACAACAAACCAGCTCCCATAATCGCACAACAATAGCCAGTGCAGTTTCAGTTAATCCGACGAAAGAAACAGGAATAAAAGGTGGCAGCCGTTAGTCGACGCGGTACTCCTCGAAGGTGTCTTCGTCGATAGTTACGCCGAGGCCCGGTTCACTCGGTGGGTCGATTCGTCCACCATCCTGCACGTAAATCGCGTCCTGATTTTCAACGTATGGGCCGGCAATGTAGCGTCCAGGATCGTCGACATCGTCGTCGAGAACTGCAAACTCAATAAGTTCACACTGGCGGCTCGCCGCCGCAACGTGAAGGCTCGCGGCGTAATTGATTGCCGGTCCAAGCGCGTGGGGGACCATTTCTTTGTTGAACGCTTCGACGAGCGAGGCAACACGTGTCGCACCGGTGATTCCACCAACATAGTCGAGTGACGGCTGATAGATGTCAAGGGCGTTGGCTTTCAGGTGGTCAAGAGCGGGATAGTGGGGAGTGTGCGTCTGATATCCCGAGATGGGGACTTCGACGGACTTGTTTAGCTCCGCCTGCCCTTGAATGTCTGTATGTGCTATGGGTTCTTCGAACCACTCAATCTCGTATTCGCTCCCGGTCTCTGCAACGGCGCGTGCATCCGTAACGTTGTAGGATGTGTTCGCATCGATTGCCAGTCCGAAATCATCCGGGATCTCATCCATGATCGTCTTGATTCGGTTTCGATCCTCCTCAACTCCGAACCCAGCACCGATCTTCATCGCTTTGAACCCTTTGTCCGAGAGCCACTCAGCGTATTCGGTCAGTTCGTCCGCTGTCTTATCAGCAGGGAACGTTGCGTACGCGTTGACTTCACTGGTCTGGCCGCCGAGCAACTGGTAGACGGGAAGACCGGCGTTCTTGCCGGCAATATCCCACAGTGCCTCGTCGATCGCACTTAATGCCCCGTAGGCACCGGCGCGTTTGACGTGCAGATAGAGTTCGTGCCAGATTGCCTTGATGTCACGGGGATCTTTCCCAATGACATGCCGGCCCATTGCTTCGATAGACTCCGCGAGGAAGTGGTTGTTTTCCTCCGATCGGTAAAACGATTCACCTAAACCGGTGATTCCCTCGTCGGTGTGAATTCTCACAACGACGGAGCTAATCTCGAGTTCCCGTGCGCCGACCTGCGCAGGAAGCGACGCAGCGTCGACAGCACTACCAAGTACGGCTGTCTCAATATCGGTGACTTCCATAGTGCATGTGGATACTGAACAGTGCCCGTAATATAAATATCGGTTTGGGATGCTACAGCACGAACCGGCTCCAGCCGCCATCGACGCTCAGAATCTCACCGGTCACGTAACTCGCGCGCGGGGAGGCGAGATATGCGACAGCGTCCGCAAACTCTTCAGGATCACCAGGTCGGTCAAGCGAGACTTCCTCGACGCGACTCTGTAGTGCCTCTTCCTCGGAAATTTCCCGGTGGTCGGCCCGTCGCTTGATTTTGTACTCGATCCGATCTGTCATCACAAACCGAGGTGTAATCGCGTTCGCTCGTACTTCGGGACCGTACTCGCGTGAAATTGTCTTTACTAACCCATAGAGGCCAAGGCGGTATACGTTCGAGATCGCATGAT
This sequence comes from Natronococcus roseus, assembly GCF_043677095.1. Classification (NCBI taxonomy): domain Archaea; kingdom Methanobacteriati; phylum Methanobacteriota; class Halobacteria; order Halobacteriales; family Natrialbaceae; genus Natronococcus; species Natronococcus roseus. Next base: position 169,928 of record NZ_JBHLJR010000007.1, on the reverse strand, counting down.
TTTTTGGAGACTCACGAGCAGACGCGCTGGTGACGACAAGGAGCGAACCAATGTTGCTCTTCTTAAGATAGGGTAACGCCGCTTGCGCCATCCAGCGGTTGCTCGAGATCACCCCCTCGTGTGACTCTTCCCACTGCTCTTCGGTCGCCTCGTCGAAGGTTACGGCTGGTGGACCGCCATGATTGTTCACTTGGATATCCAGCGAACCGAACGTCTCGACTGTCGTTTCGACGAAGTCCTCGATATCATCCCGTTCAGTGATATCACACACCGCTGGCAAAATTCGATTCGAATTGACATTAGTTTCGTCGGCTAGTTGTTCTGCCGCAGACTCGACCCGGTCACTCGACCGCGAGCAGATTGCAACATTCGCTCCCTCCTCGAGGAGACGACGTGCAGATGCGTATCCGAGTCCGCTACTCGATGCTGCGATGATTGCTGTCCTGTCGGTTAGCTCGAGGTTCATCAGCAGGTGCGGATACATACTGCTAGAGTATACTTCTGGCGGTGGCGGTTCGATGTTGCGTCTTCAATATCAAAATGGCCAGATCTGATAACGGAGGATGTGTCCGGATCCACAACCATCATTACAATATCTGGTAGATATCACGCAATGGAAAAGAGACTCTCGGCAGTAGTGGACACTGCTCGGGTCTACAACGTCGTGGTAATCGTCTCGCTGCTCTGGTTCATGGTCCAGTTTCTTCGGTTTGTCTTTCCGCCGCTGTTCGAGACTTTTCAAGAGACGTATGGTGTTTCGAACACGGAAACCGGTATGTTGTTTACAGCACTGATGATCGGATACGCATGCATGCAGTTTCCAGCCGGCGTTCTTGGCGACCGGATTGGCGAGCCACGTGTCATTATCGGCGGGTCAGTGGTCTTTTCCGGTGCAGCGGCACTCGTCGCGACAGGCCAATCGTTTCTCTTGATACTCGCTGGTGCCGTATTGATCGGTCTCGGAACGGGCCCTCACAAGACCGTCGCAATTCCGTTGCTCTCGAAGCGATATAAAGAACGGACCGGACTTGCGCTAGGATTCATGGATACGGTCGGCCAGTTTGGCGGAATGTTAGCACCGTTAGCCGTTGTCGCGCTGATGAGCTTCTTTGTGTGGCAAAACGTCTTCGTACTCGGGGCAGTCGTCTCATTGGTATTAGGGTGGTTGTTTTACGTGACTGTACGACGGGATTCTGAACTTCGAACCAGCGGCGTTATAACCGACGAGGAATCGTCAACCGACTCAAACGAGTCAATCTTCAAGACTTTTCGAACGGTGTTTAGAAATCGTCGACTACTCATTTTCGTGGCGGTAGCAATGGCGTTCACCTTCTCATGGAATGCACTGTCTGCGTTTTTCCCACTATTCCTGACCTCAGAGAAGGGGGTATCGAGCGGTGTCGCCAGTATACTCTATAGCATACTCTTTATTGCGAGCATTAGTCAGACTGCGACCGGCGACATCAGCGATCGACGGGACAGCATCTCCGTCGCGTTCACACTATTTGTGCTGATGTTCGTGGCAATTCTCTCTCTGATCATCGTTGACTCCCTTCTCACGCTGGTGGCGATAACGGTACTTGCAGGGATCGGATTCCACGGGTTTCGCCCTGTCCGCGACTCCTATCTGATGGACGTCATTCCCGAAAACGTCGGCGGCAGTGCATTTGGGATGATCAGGACGGGTATGACCGGTGTCGGGGCACTCTCCCCAGCAATCGTTGGGTACATCTCCGATGATGCAGGGTTTGTGGCAGCGTTTCTCTCAATTGCCGGGATTATCCTAATCGGCGCTGTATTACTCATATTCCTTCGGTAGTTCGGATTCACCGACATTGCGTGTCAGTCATAAAGCTCGCTTTTTGTCGATTCAATTTCCAACTCAATAGTATTCGATCCAATGTGACCGCAAACAGAATAACCTTCAAGAGTGTCCAGCCACTACAGTTCGTTATGAACGAACGAACGCCGTCGCGGGAGATTAGAACTATTACAAATATGTTTCAGATAGTGGACGTCCTCATGAAGCAGGACGGTGCTCAAGTAACCGAAATCGCTACAGAACTCGATCTCGCGAAGAGCACGGTCCACCAACAGTTGTCGACGCTATACAACAATGGATACGTAATCAAAGAAAACGGGGAGTACCACGTCGGTTTGAAGTTCCTGACCATCGGTGAGTACGCGAGACAGCGACGTGAGTGGAGCGGCCTGGCCAAACAGATGGTCGAGCAGCTCGCGGAGACCACTAACGAGCGCGCACAGTTTTTTATCGAGGAACATGGGCGGGCAATCTACCTCTATACCGCTGCTGGGGAGCGAGCCGTACAGGCAAATCGACAGAGTGGCGAACTTCGCTATCTCCACTCTAGTGCAGGCGGAAAAGCAATTCTCTCCCGAATGGACCGGGAGCGTATCGAGAAGATTATCGACCGGTGGGGACTTCCTCAGGAGACCGATCAGACAATTACAGATACCGATGAACTGTTTGACGAACTGGAGGCAACTCGCGAGCGCGGCTATAGCATCAACAAACAAGAGTCAATATCTGGACTCTGGGCGATCGCTGTCCCGGTCGTCGCAAACGGAGAAGTGGTCGGGGCATTCAGCGTCTCCGGCCCCCGCCACCGGATGGAGAAAGACTGGTTTCAGGAGGAACTCCCGAACACTCTCCTTGGAACGGCGAACGAACTCGAAATCAAGATTGAGTACTCTTGAATGGCAGTAGGTTTTTTAGGGACGGATGAGATATAATTGCTGATGACGATTGTTACCGCTGTAGAAGACACAGAACGCGACCGTCGAGTGATTGCGGAAGGAGCAGCTCTCGCAGGCGCGTTTGGTGATGAACTGCACGTCATTCACGTACTGGATCGAGACGACCTTGAGGAGGGAGCGGCGGCAGACGAACCTGATTCGCGTCCTACTCTCGAGGTTGCTCGGGATATCGCGGCAGACATCGCGTCGTTAGAAACAAAGGAGTTTACACCCGTCGGTCGGATTGGCTCGCCAGCAGGAGAGATCCAGAACTACACTGAGGAGACCAAAGCACGATATCTTGTCGTCGGCGGTCGGAAACGCTCTCCGATTGGCAAGGCGGTTTTTGGGAGTATTACCCAGTCACTATTGTTGAACGTTGAGTCGACAGTCGTAACCGTCCGCACCGAAAGCACCTCATGAATCGTTCGTAACGAACGAACGAACACACGCTTTCAACTATCGTGCAGGGATTATCCACTGTTAACGTGTAGTGCTACCTCAGAACACAATTCCTATACAGAAGTACTCTTGTAAACCAATCCAAGCGCATCTAGATTATAGAATAGAATATAAGACAGATGTGGTTATAATTACAATAGTACTAATGTAAAGAGGTAGGTTCCTAATCACTGCCCCTCAACAAAAGCAAGTGTTGTTCGTTATAGACGAACGTGCCAATGCAAAGATCAGGAAGGCTGAATGGGTGGCTCTCGGCAGCACCCATTCTAAATTCGGGCACTCGGTTCAGCGACCATCCTGGTGGTAATCTTACCGCAATATCTAAGTCCCCACCATGCAAATCATACTAAATATGGGAGAAACCCAAGAGCTAGCTGAATACGTAGAGACGATTACGTATGACGATATTCCGTCGGAAGCGACTGAGCACGCAAAGACCGCAATTCGAGATTATATTGGCGTCGCACTATACGGCTCCCACCACGAGGTTGGCGACACGATCTACAACTACATTGATACACAGTACGGAGACGGTGACGCGACGGTGTTTCACCGCGACGCGAAGTCTGCGCCTGCTGCAGCACTTGCAAATGGCGCGTTCGGTCACGCCATCGACTACGATGATACGTTTGAGTCTATTGTTATTCACCCGACATCCCCCGTATTCGCTGCAGCGCTAGCGGCGGCAGAGGAAGTTAACGCTTCGACGACAAAGTTGCTGACCGGATACGTCGCTGGCTGTGAAGTCGCGTATCGAGTCGGCCACAGTACGTATCCGGAGCATTACCAGAACGGCTGGCACAGCACGGGAACGGCCGGTTCGTTTGGAGCCGCCGGCGCCGCTGCATCGATACAGAATCTCGATGCGGAGGAGGTTTCGACCGCATTTGGGATCGTTGCCTCCCTCTCTTCGGCACTGAAGAAGAATTTCGGGACGATGACAAAGCCTCTCCATGCTGGTCACGCGGCAGAGATGGGCGTCCGTGCGGTGTTGCTCGCACAGAACGGATTCACCGCCGATTCGGAAATTTTCGAGGGAGACATCGGCTACAATCGCGTGATGACAATCGACGACAGCTACGACCCCGAAGAGATCACTGAAGATCTCTTCGAGGAATGGGGTGTCCTCGATATCGGCTTCAAACCGTATCCCTCTGGTGTCATCACCCATGCTGCAATGGACGCGATGCGCAACCTCACTCGAGAACACGGCCTCGAGCCTGAAAGCGTCGAGTCCGTCGTTGTCACGCTTGAAGAGGCTGCCTCAGAGATGCTCCATCACAAACAGCCTAACGACGCACTGCAGGCGAAGTTCTCCATCGAATTCTGTCTGGCCTCGATCCTCCGAGAGGGTCGAGCCGGAATTCACGAATTCACTGACGAATATGTTCAGCAACCCGAAACGCAGGAGACGATCCAGAAGGTCTCCCGCGCATTCGAGTCGAACCTATTCGGCGACGAGTTTGCAGGATATGGCGCAGTCGTTCGGGTGACAAAGACCGACGGAACGGAACTCCGCGAGGAGATCCGATACGCACCAGGTAGCCCGAACAACCCAATCGAAGAACAGCGTCTCGACCGGAAGTTCTACGAGTGTGCTGAATCCCGTCTCTCGGAATCAGATGCAGAAGCACTGGACACCGCGATTCAGAACCTCGAGGACACGGAACTCGATAAATTCGTCAGCTACATCGAATAATTCCCGGTTCGGCGGACGGAATCGGTTCAAGCGGATCGGGCGATTCGACCAAAACATTAATTCTTGTACTCGATGATTAGGGTATATGAACGTCGTAACATTTCGATCAGTTGATCGTGTTATCGATGAATTTGGGGATCTTTCAGTACAGCGAGAACCGAAGCAACGATATTCGCCGTCCGAACTGAAAGAGCGAGTCGGGGGCGCTGATGGACTCTTCGTCCACTCTGAGAACGACTACACGGAAGAGTTGTTCAACACCACACCAAACCTCCGGGCCATCGGTAAGGCCGGATCAGGAATCGACAACATTAATATCGATGCTGCGGCCGAACACGACATCGCAGTTCTCCACACGCCAGGAATGAACGGCGTCGCCGTCGCGGAGTTCACGGTAGGTGCGATCGTGAGTCTTGCGCGGCGATTCCACGCCGCTGAAAACCACCTCCTTGACGGCGGCTGGCGCTCGGAAGCTTGGTGGGGAACCGAACTGCGCGGCAAGACGGTCGGTATTGTCGGACTTGGGGCCGCCGGATACGAGACAGCGCGGCGGCTCAAACCGTTTGACGTTGACTTCCTCGTCGCGGATCCGTATGTCTCTCAAGAGCGCATTAATAACATTAACGGAACGCGGGTGTCGCTCGAGGAATTACTTTCCAACGCCGATATCGTTAGTCTTCACGTTCGCTTGACTGAGGAGACGGAGGGCATGATCGACGATGAAGCGTTCGAACTACTCGACGATAACGTATTGCTGGTGAACACCTCGCGGGGCACCGTAATCGATCGGGTAGCTCTCCAAAACGCTCTTGAGACCGACGCCATTGGTGGCGCTGTACTAGACGTCTTCCACGAAGAGCCGCCAGATCCGGACTCCTCGATCCTGAACCATGAGAATGTGGTTGCGACACCACATCTCGCGGGGGCGACTGTCCAAACGCGTGAACGGATGCTTGCGACAACTGCTCGAAATGTCCGCCGAGTGCTCGAAGGCCAATCAGTTGATGAGGAATACCTCGCGAACCCAGAGGTTCTCAAGGAGTAGTGTCACTGATGGAAACAATAGGGACCGCGAAGGCAAATCCGGGCGAAATCGATGTGGGAACGCTCTGCGTTGGAGAAGCTCGAGACGGGAGCCCCGTTGAGCTCCCAGTCGCCGTGATTAACGGTATAGAAAGTGGGAAAACATTGTATATTCAGGCGGCGAGTGACGGTGACGAACTCAACGGTGTTGGAGTAGTCCACCAGCTTGTCCCGCAACTCGATCCCAGCAAACTCTCGGGCGAAATAATGATCGTTGGGATCGTTAACTACTATGGCTTTCAGGTGGCCGAACACCGGAATCCAATTGACGATACTAAGATCAATAGAGCATATAGAGGTAACGAAGCCGGAACCTCGAGCGAACGCATCGCTCACGCTACCTACGACATCGCTTCTAACGCAGATCTCATTCTTGACCTCCACCAAGCATCGACAAGCAAGATGGTCCACGAAACGCGCGTCCGCTGTGGCTCGAAACATCGGCTCCATGATCAGTGTCTTAAACTTGCAAGGGCTTTCGGATGCGGGCATATCATGGACAAGAAGGGGCCCCGTGGCCAGTTAGCACGAGTCGCACCGAACGACGGGATTCCAACAATTGATCCCGAACTCGGTGGTGCAGTAGGCTGGGATAAAGAGAGCATTCGGGTGGGTGTCGAGGGTGTCTTCAATGTTCTTCAAACATATGACTTTCTCACAGGTCAGCCGGAAACGAAACCACAGGTGCGAGCGAACGACATGCGCTACTATACTGCACCTGCGGGCGGCCTCGTTCAATTCGAGAAGGAACTTGGACAGCGAGTCTCTCGCAGGGAAACGCTGTTTACCGTCACAGACTTGTTTGGTGCTCCAAAAGAAGAGGTCGTCGCGGACGAAAGCGGTATTTTCTGGCGGTGCCGGCGTCTTCCACAAGTCGCAAGTGGTGAATACGTCTGTTCAGTAGGGACGAATATCGACGAACACTGATATTCATCTCACCGTTTCACCGTCTCCTCTAAATCGGAGTTACTTGATGTAAGCCGAGTAGCTGCAGCGTGACGTGTCAAATCATCTCAAATAGGTTTACTTACTGTGAAACGTTTTGTCACCGTATGGCTGTGACCGAGTCTGAAATCCACCTCTACTGGGCAACTGGCTGTACCAGCTGTCTCCGTGTCAAAGAGTTTCTCGAACGCAACGACGTATCGTTCGTGTCCCACAACGTCGTTCAGGGGGACAATACGACCTCCGACCCCGCCGACGAAGCCGCTATCGGAGTACGGGGCGTCGATCCAGAAATCATCGACGAAATGGCTGAACTCGGACTCCCGGAACATGTGCCAGTCGTTAGACGCGGTGATGAGTGGGCTGACGGTAAGGACCTCGAGAAGATTGCAGATCTCGTTGGCATCGAGTATGATGCCGAACCATTGCCGGTTGAGGAACTCCGTCGTCGACTCGATATCCTATTGGACACTACTCACCAGTATCTCGAACAACTACCCGAGAGCGAGCTCAAGACCCACATTCCGAACCGACCACGTAGTTACGCTGATCTCGTCCAGCATATTTTTTCACTCACCGATGTTTTCCTTATGCACGAGGCGGGTGTCTCGATGGACAGCGTTCCCCGAATGGAGCACTGTTGGGATCACTACTCGAAAGTCGCTCTGTCGACGTACGGTCAGTCTGTACAGGGTCGGCTGGACGATTGGTTCGAAGATCCGGGCCAGACGTGTGACTGGAGCGAGACAGCGGACGTATTCTGGGGTGAACCGACAAAGCACAAATTCCTTGAGCGGACTACTTGGCATGCCGGCCAGCATGTTCGTCAACTCGAATGGATCCTCGAAAACGAGCTCAAGATTGATATTGACGAGCCGTTGGATCCAGATCTTTGGGAGGGACTACCAATGCCGGAACAGGTCTGGAACACCGATTGAGAGGGAGCTGATCGGTTCGAGAGACCGACATAGAAACGGACGACATATTGTTATAGTAGCACACGAAGTTCTCAATCGGTCGGTATTCGATCTCCAACATTTTCCACAACTAGCTGCTAACCCCATTCATGCTAACTCATTTATAAGAGGACAGAATAAAAGGGAATATGCGAGCAGTTGTCTGTTCGGAGTTCGGCGAATCACGTGTTGAGAACGTCCCGATGCCGTCAGTCAACACGGGAGAGGTACTTGTCAAGGTACAACGTGTCCAATTGAGCGTTACTGAATGTAACCTCTATCACGGCAAAGAGATTTCTCACTACGAAACGATACGCAATCGCCTCAACGACGGTCCTAGCCGATTGTTTGGCCATGAGTTCTGTGCTGAGGTTGTTGAGACTGCTAACGACGTAACTGAATTCGATGTCGGCGATCGAGTCTATGCAGCTGGTAAGATCCCCTGTGGGAACTGTGGGTACTGTCAGTCAGGCCGTGAGCTATACTGCTTGAACAAGGAGTACATCGGCTACGACATTCCTGGTACACTTTCGGAATATGCGGCACTTCCTGCTGAACCGTTATCACGGGTGCCGGACGGAGTCAGCGATGCGGAGGCCGCCGCTATGCAACCGCTTGCCAGCACTGTTCTTTGCCTTCGCGAGGCTGGAATTACACAGGGCGATATCGTCGCTGTCGTCGGTACTGGAGTAATGGGGTTCCAAAGTGCCCAGCTTGCGTTGCTTCAGGGGGCAGACGAGGTCATCGTAACCGATATCGACACACGGAAGCTTGATATCGCTGAACGTCACGGCTTGACTACCCTCGATGCGACAACAACTGACCCGGTTGAGTCAATTCGAAATCGCACTGGCCACACTGGCGCGGACGTCGTAATCGAAGCGGTCGGCGGTGATCAGGACCGAGGTACTGATGGCAGGACCCCACTCGCTCAGGCAGTAGAGATGGTTGCACGTGGAGGATCCATCGTACAGATCGGCTATCTCATAGGAGACCTTACGATTACGCCACGGATCCTTCGTTCGAAGAGCGTCGACTGGATCAACCCTGTCACTGGTGCAACCGACCTCGGACCGAACCGTACGACCGGCACCTTCGCCGCACGATTAGTTGAACAAGGCCGTGTATCTATTAAAGAATATATTACCGACGAGCTTTCCGGTCTCGACTCGTTTGATCAGGCAGTTGAAATGACATTAAACAAAAAAGAATACGATGCGCTTGGACCTACCCAGATTGTTCTCACCTGACAACCTCTCTTTCCGCATGATCGGCCATATTAAAATGCAATCTCAAACGGAATCACAAACCTACCTCAAATACGTCTGCTAATCGCTCGTGCATGAATTCACGCCGGTACTTCCGGCGCTCCGCTTCCGAAAGGTAATTTTCCAGCACAACGCTCGCGTCGGAGCTCCCCTGGTCGCCCGCGATCACGTCGAGATTCTCGAGTAACTGTTTCTGGGCGTCCATGTACGTCGTATACCAGAACCGCCGGCCCATCTTCGAGGTCGGCGTCTCGCCACGAACAGTGACATCGGCACGGTTTGCAAGCCGCTGAAACCGTGATTGGACCGTTTCGCCAACGATATGTCCGCTCGAAGATGCCGTCGAAGGGAACAGATACCCGTTCCATTCGTCGTCTCGAGCACGGAGTGCGTCAATGTGATCCGACAGTTGCTCACGACCATAGACTAGCGCAACCGTCCCCGGACCGTTCTTTCGCTCCTCAAAGTAGATATGTGGATCTTCGCCCTCGAGGACCAGCTGAGAAACATGTAACGACGCGACCTCGTTCCGTCGAAGGCCCCACGCGCACAGTGCGAGTACGAGCAGTTCCTCCTCAGAACTCCCGGCAGCTCCGTATAGTCGCCGGACGTCCTCGCTCGAGAGTGGCTGATTGTCTTTCTCTTCACGGTTCCAGTTGTACTCTTCACTAATTCTCGAAGCCGGGTTGAAAGCGGCAATCGCCCGACGCTCGAGGTGACTATAGAACTGATTGACGTCGCTCAGATACCGTTGCTTCGAGGCGTCAGTCCCGAGATCAGCGTCGAGCTCGTCGAACACCGCAAGAACACGTCGAATTTCGGCAGCCCGTTCGGCATCGTCGACGACATGGTCCACGAGGTTGGCCTGGCCGTGGAGTCCATCGTAGAGTTGCGCATAGGTCGCAAGCCGGGACCGCTTCGTTGCAACCGTGGTGTCGGCAAGCCCTTGTCGGCGCTCGAGCGTTCGGATGAACGACTCGAGTTCCTCAGTAGTGGTTTCATCATCGATACCCCACGGATAGACCTCCTCAGACTCCTCAACGTAACCCACGAACTCGAGAAACTCCGAGAGAGTCATCTCCTGGTGCTCTCGGAGCGTGTAAGTGAGCCCGCCGTAGCCGACGTCGAGGAGGTCCTGATAAGTGGGTTTCTCCTCGAGATCGTGGCCAGCGCGCTGCAGCTCGAATTCGATTTCGGCGTTCCAGAACTCGCGGAGTTCCTCAAGCGATTTGTGCGACCACTGGATCTGCTCGTTACTCACGCGAAATTGCCTCGAGTAGCCCGTTTTCTTCGGATCATGGTGATTCTAAGAGTATCATTTTCGTACGGTTCGCTACTCATGACACTCACTAAAAACTATCGTGTATTTAGTTGTCGCAACCTGGACAACCAAGATACACAGTGTAGACCATGACGGACTGTCTATTTCTATAAATCACATAGTGCCATATCAATCTGGAAGCGTGCTCTCGGAGATCCAATTTTGTCGGAGCGGACAGATAATACGTTCTAACTGCTGAACGGAGGAAATACAGACGGCTCGAGCGAGAGCCTCGCTGCTAAATGCGTTCGTAGGGGCTCATGCACCGTCAGCAATCTCTCGAGCCTACATCGATGGACCCAGGCGAGCGAGCCTACCATCGTAACTGTATTCGAGCAACGTCCCGAGAGGAACTTGTCACTGGGCGAGAATCATATTGAGGCCATTGTTTCGGTTCGGTGCTCGACACCACTTCGGGAGCTGTCACTTTCGAGTACTACTCTTAGTGCATATATTTACAGTCGAACGAGCTCGAGTCTCCACAGCCTGCGAAGCTGATTTCGAAGTCAGCGTCGTTCGGAGCCCGGACTGCGTCACGATCTCCGAAACCGGAAGTTGACCCGACACCGAGCGTGCTGACGGACGCTGCAGTCGGAGCCCGTATGGTTGGGTTATAGCGTACACGGCTCGAGTCGAGCAAAGTCGAAAGTGTAGCAGATCCAGCCTCTGAAAAGCTACACGAGGAACACAGCGTCGAACCACCGTGTTTCTCGGCGGTGATGGCAAGCCGCCGAGCTATCGCCGATCGCAACGCGGCTTCGATTTTGGCTGCAGATACCGCAGATAGATGAGTGTGGGTGAATGTAGCTTTTATATACAATATGCTGATTCAATCAGTTTAGAATACTATCACCGAATGAGTCTGAGAACAGCAGATCGGTATCCCAAATCGTTTCACGTTCGTACGGGAGACGCATTTGAGCACAGTACGAGCCGTGACGGTTGCGTGCACAACAGGTGAAGCCTCACCGTTCGTCACAGAGTACCGTCGTCATCCTAGGAATCATGCTACACACATCATACGAGGAGGGATTTCGGATGTTGTTCTAACAGAGACACCTCATCTCGACGCAGAGGAACCCCCTCGGGACTGGAAACGGAGCACGTTGAGGGAGATATCTCTGCAACCCACTACGGGTAGGAGCAGTAGTCGGTTACCACGGCCAGTAGCCGCTCACTCCGGGCAACCACGAGCCTAAACGTCTCAATCCAACAGCGCGGTGCCGTGTGAATCCTTGCTCTTCAGACCGAGCGGAGATCAAGGGGGCGAAGGTCCCGTACAGCCGCTCGACTACGAAGGTACGCGAGCACGCCAGAAGGTCGCCGTCGGAACAAACAGCGAGGGTTAGTCGTCCGTTACGACGGACTGCAACGCACGGTCAATCCTCAGTGTCGGGATACTCGCTCCGCAGATAGTGAAATCCTGCGGTTGCGATTCTAATCCTCCTCCCAGTAGTATAGTTCCTCCTTCGGACTTCCACACTCGGGACACGCGTCCGGAAGACTCCCGCTAAATCGTCCCATCTCGCCACACTTCCGACACCGCCACATACTGTGACCTCGGTTCTCGGGTTCTCGCGGTTCGCCGATCGGAATCTCCGTCTCCTCCTTGTTCCGAAGTTCGCTGTCGGCGAACGGGGAATCTTGGTCGGGGCTCATTGCAAACGTCGGTACGGCCCGAGTCATGTTAAAGCGTACCACTAGTGATATTTACCCGAAGGGTCTTCAATCAGTGACCGTTGCGTCGCATCGTCCAGAGGTCGTCGAAGTCGATAACCTCGAGCGCGTCGCCCTTGCTATCGATGTGTTCGAGCAGCGTTTCGTACTCGTCGGCGTCGATCGTATTGTCCAAGTCGAACGCGTGGAAGTTCAGGATCGTACACTGACGGTGCCGTGCGGCGAGATCGATACACCGCATCACGACGTCGAGGTCGTGACCGATCGTTCGCGGGAGGACGAGCGGATCGAAGCCGTGGACGCCGGTGAGATTGACGTCGCCGGCCTGGTTGAACCCGCCGGCGTAGTAGTACTCCGAGACGACGTCCAGAACCGTCTGATCGAAGCTGTTGTGCGGATAGACGAGATAGTGCCCGCCCTGGAATTCGTTTTGGACCGCCCAGTTCTTGTCTCGTCGAAGGCTGTCCCGAAGCGACTCCTCGTCCATCTGTGCGAGGTGGGTGTGAGTCCCGTGAGCGACGATCTGGTCGCCGGCCTCCTGGCGCTCGCGGAGCTGTTCGGCAGTCATGATCCCATCGCGCTGTCCCCTCGTCCACTGGCGAACCGCGGCCTGCACCGCGTTGACGCCGTACTCGTCGTGAAGCGGACTCGCCACGTCGTAGTAGTCGTCGAAGCCGTCGTCCCAGCAGAGCACGACGTACCCCTTCTCGGGTTTGTCGTGGATGCGGAGATCGTCGACCCACACCTCCGCCTCGTCGGTGTTGTAGACGATAATCTGGATTTCGTCGACGACGTCGCGCTCGAGCGGGGTCGTGCTCTCCTCGAAGACGCCGGGGTTCATCCGAAACCAGCCGATATCCGGCGTTCGGTAGGTGACGCTCCGAAGCTGGTGGTGGGCGTACCCCCCGTAGATGTCGATGAGGCGAATGTCGACCGCTACGTTTCCTGGGGTGGACGTTCGAACGGCGAGTGAGAACTCCCGGTCGGTCAGGTCGGCCGTCTCGATACTCCGTTCGACGATAACGTTCTCGCCGTCCTCGGCGGTGAGTTTGAGGCTCTGGGAGCCGTCGAAGGCGACGTCCTCGTCGGCCTCCGCGGACCCCTGAACCGTCTCCCAGACGTCGAGATCTTCGAAGTCGTCGAACGCCTCCCCGGGTTGGCCGAACTCCTCGCGGCTATTATACTCCGTCTCGACCGTCAGCGCCGGCGGTTCGTAGCTGTTCGTCTCGCCCTGACCGGTCGTGTCGGACGTCGATTCGTTGGATGACCCGCTGCCGTTTTCTTCGGACGTTTCCGATCTGAATCGGTCCGTACACCCGGCGAGCCCCGCGAACGTCGCCGACCCCGACAGTGCGAGAAACCGTCGACGCGTGTTGTTGTCTTCCGTCATCGGTAGTCTATAGGAGACACAGTAATAAAAATATTACAGTCATAAAATAGAACTTGTTAGCGAGGAGGTATCAGACGGAAGGTAGTAAACCACGCACCGACAGAGGGACTAGGCACCGACAGGGAGACAGAATCAAAACTATCGGTGACCAATCGAACGACTGATACCACGGGCATTCCTCCGTCTGAACGATGGACGCCGGACTCGGGTTTGCGATCGTCGCCGCTTTCGTTTGGGGATTTTACATTTACGTGTTGAAGCGTTCGTTCTCGGGATATCCGCCCGCCGCGCTGACGGTCCTCATCAACACCTTCGCTATCGCGTGGTATCTTCCGGTCTCGCTCACGCGAACCGATCGCTCCGCAGTGGCGTTCGGCGGGTTCGGCCTTCTCGAGGTCGGCGTGGTCGTCCTGACGATCGTGTCGACCGCCGCCGCGTTCGTCCTCTTTCTGCGAGCGATCGCACAGGGAGACGTCTCGTACGTGACACCTATCAACAAGATCGTCCCGATGTTCGTCCTTCCGCTCGAGATCCTGTTTCTCGGGCAGCTGCTGACACCGTTGCAGGTCACGGGAGTCGTCGTCGCGACCCTCGCAGTGTACGTGGCGAACTACGATCCCGGCGGATTCTTCCGGCCGTTCGTCAAGGCTGCGCGATCGCGGCCTGCACAGCTCGCGCTAGTGAGCGCGATGTGTTACGCGGTCAGTGATCTCGGAAAGCGCGTTTCGTTGCAGGAACTCGCTATCCCGGAGACGCTCTGGGTCCCGCTGTTGCTATCCGGAGTTGCTGTCGTTCTCCTTCCGAGTGCGATCCGAAACCCACCGACCGAGATCCGAGCGGATCTCCCCAAGCTAGCTGTCGGAGGAGCGATGGTCGCACTCGGAGAGCATCTCACGACGCTGGCGTTCGCCCTGTTGCCGGCGAGCATCGCCTCGCCCGTGATCAACACGCAGGCGATTATCGCCGTCGTTCTCGGCGGGATCCTCCTCGGAGAGCGCTACTTCCGGATTCGACTCGTCGCGGCCGTACTGGCAGTTATCGGCGTCACGCTCATCGCGGTTTGAGTCCCCTGCTACCCCGATGTTCCGGGAATTCCTGCCGTCGTCGATCGCTCTGCAGAGAGATCGTTCTGCAGAGCAGGCCAACAATTCTCCCGCGTGCGCGGGAAAGATCGACCGAAGTATCGAAGCGGTCTCAAGGGGGATCGAGGAAGATTCGAGACTCGAGGGACTCGACGAACGACGAGATGCTGGGCTCTCGAGTTTGCTCAAATATTGACAGAGAGAGCTGAGGTCGCCGAGTCATTCGGCGACGTGATGGTCGTCGTCCTTAGTCGTGAATGCCCATCGCGCTGATCTGTTCCTGATACCGGTTCCGGATCGTGACCTCGGTTACCTGGGCGACGTCGGCGACCTCCCGCTGAGTTTTCTTCTCGTTACAGAGGAGCGCACTCGCGTAGATCGCAGCCGCAGCGTACCCGGTCGGCGACTTGCCCGACAGCATTCCCTGTTCGGCCGTCGTGTTGATGATCTCGTTGGCCTTGAGCTGGACCTCCTCGGGAAGGTCGAGCTCCGAGCAAAACCGCGGGACGTACTTCTTCGGATCGACGGGCTCCATCTCGAGGCCGAGCTCCTGGGAGATGTAGCGGTACGTTCGGCCGATCTCCATGCGATCGACCCGCGAGACGGCCGCGACCTCGTCCAGCGAGCGCGGAATGCCCTCCATTCGACAGGCGGCGTACAGGGTACTCGTGGCGACGCCCTCGATCGATCGACCCCGGATGAGGTCCTCGTCGAGCGCGCGCCGGTAGAGGACGCTGGCTACCTCCCGAACCGAACGGGGGACGCCCAGCGCGGATGCCATTCGGTCGGTTTCGGAGAGGGCGAACTGCAGGTTCCGTTCGCCGGCGTCCTTCGTTCGGATGCGCTCCTGCCACTTCCGGAGCCGGCTCATCTGGTTTCGCTTCTCCGAGGACAGCGACCGACCGTAGGCGTCCTTGTTCTTCCAGTCGATCGTCGTGGTCAACCCCTTGTCGTGCATCGTCTGGGTCGTCGGCGCCCCGACCCGGGACTTGCTGTCCCGTTCCGACTGGTTGAACGCCCGCCACTCGGGTCCGTGGTCGATGCCGCCCTCCTCGAGAATGAGCCCGCAGTCCTCACAGCTGACCTCACTTCCGTCCGAACTCCGGACGAGTGCCGTCGAATCGCACTCCGGACACGCCCGAACGCCCTCCTGCTCAGTCGTGTTATTCTTCGTCTGCTCGTCACGTTGTTTCTGACGGGTCGGGCGTTTCATCAGTCGAGTAGAGAGAGTGACCCGAGAAGGTTAAACGCTGGGAGTGATCGTAGCGAAACGATCTGAAAAGAAGTCCGAAAAATTAAGCGGTTTTGCTCATCGTACGCCTTGATAAGACACGCGTCCGTCGCCGTTCGCATGAAAGCACTCGTCGGGATAGACGCCGGAACGTCCGCTATCACGGCTGTCGCGTACGATACAAGCGGATCAGCTCTCGCGACCGCGACGGAAACGCAGTCCGTCGACCGTCCGGACACCGGTCAGGCCGAACTTGATATGGGGACAGTCTGGGACCGCACCAAGGAAGCAATCGCGCGAGTGGCCGCGAGGCTAGACGAACACGTCGAGATCGCCGGCGTCGGCATTACGGGCCAAGGTGACGGCTGCTGGCTGATCGATACGAACGGAAGGCCCGTTCGGAACGCCGTCCTGTGGTCGGACAGTCGGGCGGCACCGGTCCTCGAGGACTGGACGGCGAACGGAACGATGGACGCGCTGGTCGAGACGTGTGGCTCACCCGTGTATCCGGGAATGTGCCTGCCGATCTTGACGTGGCTCGCCGAGCACGAGCCGAAAACGCTCGAGCGGGCGACGACCGCGTTCTCGTGTAAGGACTGGCTCAGCTACAACCTGACCGGAACTCGAGCGACCGATTATACCGAGGCGACGGTGCCGTTTCTCGATCGCGAAACGGGTGAGTTCGAGCCGGCGGTGTTCGAGCGCGCTGGTATTCCGGAGCAAAGTGGCCTCATCCCGGACGTTCGTACCGGGACGGACGTAATCGGGACGGTAACGAGCGACGCCGCCTCGGAGACAGGACTCCCCGAAGGGACGCCGGTAGTGGCCGGAACGATCGACGTCGTCGCTTCGGCGGTCGGCGCCGGTGCGGTCGCGCCGGGCGACGGGGCAGTTTCGCTCGGGACGTCACTGTTTGCCCAGACGATCACCGAGGGTCCGGGAGCCGACGATCGTGGGATCGGGATGGCGTTCGGAATCAACGATCGCTGGACGACGGCGATCGGCTCGAACGCGGGGACGCCGAGCCTCGAGTGGGTGTGCGAGGAGTTGCTCGAGAAGAAGGGAATCGAGACTCTCGAACCGATCGCCGCGTCGACGGCGGCAGGGTCGGGGGGAGTACTGTTTCTCCCCTATCTCAGCACGACCGGGGAGCGGGGGCCCTTCACCGATCCGAACGCTCGAGCCGGATTCGTCGGACTGACGCCGGAACACACTCGGGCGCACGTCGTCCGCAGTGTCTACGAGGGGCTCAGTCTGGCGGTCCGGGATTGTATCGAGCATCTTCCCGCGGCGCCGACTCGAGTGTATCTCACCGGCGGAGGGAGCCGATCGGCGTTCTGGTGTGACCTCCTCGCGGACTGTCTCGGGATCGAGTTACTCGTTCCGAAGGCGGAGTACCCCGCGGCGAAGGGTGCGGCGACGCTGCTCGCGGTCGGACTCGGGATCGAACCGTCTCTCGAGCAGGCCGGTTCCCGACTCGGAGAAACGGAACGGCGTTACGATCCAGACGGCGACATCGCGGAAACGTACGACGAACTGTACGAACACTACCGTCGAACGCGCCACGACATGCAGCCGGTCTGGGAACGACAGGCCAAGTTGTGACGCAGCTACGATAGCGAGTAATAGGCAACGAGGTCAGCGGGATAAGCAATCAGGTCGGCGACAGGAGATCCGAATGCGGCCGACTTCGTCGCTTCGAGTCCGACTTCGGTCGGAATTCGAAAACGGACGAGCGGCACGCTTTTGAGAGACGGCAGCGACGATGGCGATGTGGGACGATATCAGCCGGGACGACACGATTCGTTCATCAAGTGCGACGCACCTCGATGCGGAGCGAGCAACGCCCCGGAAGGATCCGCGGAGTACGACGCCGAATGTTGGCGATGCGGGGAGCCCCTCGGCGGAAAACCCGAACCTGGCGACGAGGTGACCGTCGACATCGTCGACGAGAAAGCCGATGGAACTCTCGTCTGTAAGACCGAGGATGGGTTCGTGCTCTTTCTCGAGGCGGATATCGCGGCGATCGAGGCGACGGTCCGGGTCACGAGCGTTGACGAGACCTACGGCGAGGCGGAACTCGTCGAAGCGAACCCGTAACTGAACTGTCCGATACCGAGAGACGGGATTATTGGTGGGAGAGGCAGTGGAAAGAGCTGTTGCAAACGACGGATCGGGTAGGGAGTTTCAGAGAGAGGACGTCGAAAGAGGGGAAGGGAATCGCTGGATCGCACACACACACCACGTTTCCGGTGAAACGGCTCGAGAGGGAGGGGAGTGAGAACGAGTTTGGCGGTAACTGTCGGAAGTTTCTAGTTTGGAGATCTAGATCTTTTGGTTCATCTTTCTAGTGGTTTTATTAGATAGTAGTGCATACAGTCCATTGGCTGAATCACATTCTGAAAAGGGTGATAATGATCACCCAAGTAATCGTACTCTCGAGTCGAACTCGCTGCCTCTCACGTCTAGATTGATGTGTGAAGTCTAGTCGCGCATCGGGTCCTATCTTCCGATGACTGGCTCTCGACTCCTCGTCAACCCCCGTTTCCCCTCCACCCCACCCACCCTCGGAGCCCATTTCACCGGAAACGTGGTGTGTGTGTGCGGCCGGCCGATCCCACTCGTCGAAACCCTCAAGTTGATTCACCGGAAACACGGTGTCTGAATCAATGCCCGAGTCCGATGACCTGTTCGTCCGGGAGGATCCGATCTTCGTCAACAAGGAACTCCTCGAGATCAGTCACCTCCCGGACGAGGGTCGTATCGTCGGTCGGGACGAGGAGATCAGCCATCTCGCTAACGCGGTCAATCCGGCGATCTTCGGCCAGAGTCCGAGCAACGTCCTCATCTACGGAAAGACCGGGACCGGAAAATCCCTCTGTGCGAAGTATATCTCCAGACGACTCGTCGAAACCGCGAAGGAAGAAGACATCAACGCAGTCTTCGCGTACGTCGACTGCGCACAGGATACCACCGAGACCCAGGCCGTCCAGACGATCGCGAGCTCGGTCAACACCGAGAAGACGGACATCTACATTCCGGATAAGGGGATCAGCACGGCGACGTACTACAAACGACTCTGGCGTCTACTCAACGAGGAGTACGACGTTGCGCTCATCATCCTCGACGAGATCGACAAACTCGAGGACGACGCGATCCTGATGCAGCTCTCCCGAGCGGGCGAGGCGGGAAAGGTCAGAAACTGCAAGATCGGCGTTATGGGGATCAGCAACAAAATCAAGTACAAGGATCGGATGGACGAGCGGGTCAAATCGAGCCTCTGCGAACGGGAGTTCGTCTTCCCGCCGTACAACGCGAGTCAGCTCAACAAGATCATGACCGCCAGAAGCGATGCGTTCCGAAAGGGCGTGCTGGAGGACGCGGTAATTCCACGGGCCGCCGCGCTGGCGGCCCGCGAGCACGGCGACGCGCGCAAGGCGATCGACATCCTCCGGTACGCCGGCGAGATCGCCCAGACTCGGGGCACGGAGACCGTTCGCGAGGAGTTCGTCGTTCAGGCTCGGGAACGCGCGGAGGTCGACCGATTCCGCGAACTTATCCGCGGCTCGACCCCTCACTCCCGGTACGTCCTGCAGGCGTTGACGGTGCTCTCGCTCGACCAACAGCGGGAGGACGAAGGCGTCGAGAACAGCGGGTTCAGAACCACGCGCATCTACGACGTCTACGAACAGATCTGCCGACAGGAGGGAACCGAGGCGCTCTCGCTTCGCCGCGTCCGTGACCTCCTGAAGGAACACGCCTTCCTCGACATCCTCGAGCAGACCCGCCACAGCGGGGGGAGCGCGGAGGGCAGTTACACCGAACACACGCTCCTCGAGGATCCCAAAGTGGTCAAAAACGTCCTCGAGGACACCGTTGAGTAGTTCCCGAACGACCGTTCCGATCGATCGTGATGGAACCATCCGTTTGTGGAAAGAAAACGGCTTGATTCACCGGAAATATGGTGTGCTCCTCCACCGGAAATTCGGTGTGTCTTCGTCCGTCGTACAAGTCCGATTCGACCGACCGCACTTCTGCTGATTCTCGGTTCTGAGATCTCCGGCTACAGCGCACTTATCTCCGATCTAACCACCCCGTCCAGCTTTCCACCGGAAAGATGGTGTCCCCGTCGACGACAACGTTCGCCCGTCGACACACCGGGGTTCCGGTGAAAGTCCGCCCAACCGGCGGTTTCTGGTACCTTCGATAACTGGCCTTCGCGCAGGTCCATTTCACCGGAAACGAGGTGTGTCTGACTAGTGTTATGAGATTGACTGGTTCTCGGTAGTGAAACCCCGTGGTGACGGTCCATAGCGAGAGCGAGGCGATTCTCCGAACGGTTCAATATGCATATCGCGATATACGATATACTGGTTCTCGGCTTGGATCACTGCTCCGACTGCTACTCCAGCGAACTTCGAGCCGGTTTCGGTTCGAGAGGTGAGCGGTCACTCGAAGTCGTAACCCCAGTCGCGGAGTACGTCGGCGACCTCGTCGATGCGGGTCATTCCGACGAGAAGGGCGGCCTCTCGGAGGTCGGCCTTCTTGACGGACTCGCCGAGCTCCCCCTCGAGAGTTCGGCGAGTCTCGCGCTGGTGGTCGAGCGTCGACTCCTGAAGGTGTAGCTGGACCGTCTTCGGTCGGTCGTCGGAGATGCTATCGCGTCTGTAGATCCACGGCAATCTACCCGACGAGCCACCACCCGACTCACTGGCGCTCGAGTCGCCTTCTGTTGATTCTGGGCTCTGAAGATCGGTATCCGACCCACCCGCCGACTGGGCGGATGATCGTTCGGCGCCGGATCCGGTACTGGCTGGCTCGCTCTCTTCGTCGTCGCTCTCGTCCTCGCTGCCGAACGGATCGTCGCTGCTCGCGCCGCTTTTGAATCCGCTCATGCCGTCGGCACCTCCTCGAGTGCGCCCGGTTCCGGCGGGTTCGGTGCGTCGATCCCGGCCTGATCCTCGAGGTAGCGAGCGAGGCGATCGAACTGCGCCAGCGTCTCGAGTTCGTAGTCGCGACGGCGATCACGGTGTTCGCGAACGAACTCGAACGCGGAGCACTGCTCCTTCCAACAGCCCTCCATCAGGGAGGTTCGGTCGGGGAGCACCTCCGGAGTGGGGAACTCGATCTCCTCGATCAGCGCCGTCTGGTCGTTCGTCCGCTTGAATCCGTTCGGAACAGCCGCCAGGACGCCGACCTCGATACCCATCTGGTCGGCGAAGTTGCTCGCGAGTTCCTCGAGGCCATCGACGGAGGCTCGTCCCTTCGCGCTCGGCTCGACCGGGAGCACGAGGTTTCGGGTCGCGTAGATCGCATTATAGAGGTGATCGGACTCGGTCGCCGGCGGATCACAGATCAACACGTCGTACTCCTCGGCGACGCCGCCCTCTCGAAGTACTCGCTGGAGCTGTGCGTAGATATTGTACGCGTCGCCGAGCTCCTCGGCTTTCCGTTTCTCGCGCGCGAGGTGGTTCGACAGATCCGAGAGCATGTTATGCTCGGGGACGATGTCGACGCCCTCCGCCGATCGGATCAGTCCGTCGAACGACCCCTTTCCGCTGTCGACGAGGTGACGAACGAGGTTGTCGACGTCCTGATCCGCGCGCTCCTCGTCGACGCCGAGCAGTCGACTGAGGTCGCCGTCTTGGGGGTCGAGCGGAACGACGAGCACGTCCAGTCCCGCTCGAGCGTGCGCGACGGCGAGGTTCGCCGCCAGCGACGATTTCCCGACACCCCCCGCCTCGGAGTAAACCGTATACGAGAGCATACTTCCTGGAAGTCACCGCTCAGATATGAAAGTACGTCAGACAACTAATCTACGACTGACAGGTAAGTCACACACCTTTGGTGAATATATACAAATCTAATCTAAGACCACAATCTAAGATATTTAGAAACTGTTCCGGAAGTAGGGGAAGAGGTTAGATCCCACTATACGTCTTCGAGTGCGACGATATCCACGGATCGACGCTGTCGAACGTCGCTTCGATTTCGATCTTGCCCCCGTAGCTCACCTATAGCGTAATCCTAAGACAAGAACCTAAGATGATTCTCTAAGGCACTCGTCTATGAATGTATTCTATGGATCTAAGATATCTGTCTTCGATAGCGGACTACGGAAAGGATGTCTTCGTAGGTAGTTTCCCGGCGGGATCTCCTGCGGCGATATCGGCGGCCCGAGGTGATGGTTCGCTACGACGTCTCGTCCGCTTCGGTGAGATTCGGATACGACTGGGTCCCGCCGCTCGAGTTTCGCGCGATCAGCGTTACAACCGCAGCGGTTCCGTCGGTGACGGTTCGCACGCGCTCCTCGTAGTGAAGGATCGTCAGGTCGAGACACGCGCGGAGCAGGTCGTTCGAACGGTACCGGTGGCGCTTGCTCGAGGGTCCGATCTCGACGTCGTCGGTCGAGCGCAGGTGATGTTCGTAGACCAGGACTCCGCCCGGCGCGAGCGCCTCCTTCAGATCGGGGAGGAACTCGAGCGCGGCGAAGAAGCTCACGGTGATCACGTCGTAGGCGTCGGGTTCGGGATCGAACTCCTCGAGATCCGCACGGATCCAGTCGACGTCGACGCCCCGCTCCGCGGCTCGCTCCTCCGCCCGTTCGAGGGCTTCGTCGGAGACGTCGACCGCGTCGACGTCGTACCCCCGTTCGGCGAGGTAGAGCGCGTTGCGACCGGTCCCGGTCGCGACGTCGAGTGCGCGGCCGTCCGGCAGCGTCTCGACCCGGGACTCGAGTTCGGGGATCGGCTGCTCGGGTAGCTCGAACCCTGGGTCGTCGTACTTCTCGTTCCAGCGACTGCGGTCGTCGGTCATACGGATCCAGTCGAAACCGACCGTCTTGGAGGTCTCGGTCTCAGTCGGTACCGGCACCGCTTCGGAGGTCCGGTTCCGGTTGATATCCACGACCCCGACCGACGCCTACGTCACGTCGTCGTGCGTGAGCAGGTCCCGTTCGCGTCCGTCCGCCGGGGGATCGTAGGTGATCACCTCGAGCAGGTTGCCGTCCGGATCGAGGAAGTAGAATCCCTCGAACTCGTCCCAGTCGTAGGGGCCCTGGTTGGGAAACTGTCCGTCGAGTTCGGCGACGAACTCCTCGTACCTTCCCCGGTCGGTCTCGAACGCGAGGTGTGCCTTGTCGAGGGGATGCTCGAGAGCAGCGGGGTCCCAGCCGTCGGCCCGTCCCGTCTCGGCGAGCGTCACGACGGTGTCGCCGACCGCGAACATGGCGTGCTCGCCGTCGAACTCTTCCGGCGGCCGCCGGACCGACAGCCCGAGCTCGTCGCGGTAGAACGGGTACGTCGCCTCGAGGTCATCGACGTCGACGTTGATGTGATCGACGGCTCGCATCGTTACCGCCTCACCCGTTGGGCGTACTCCCGAACGACCGGCGTCTCGGTATCGAGGTAGTCGTTCGTCCACGCGGCGTCGGGATCGATCTCGCCCTCGAGGAGGTCGGTCTCGGCGAGCGCGCTCGCGAGGCGTCGCCAGCGTGCCCCGTCGTGGTTCCCCCAGCCGGCGTCCTCGACGTGGGGGCTGAACTGGAGATCTCTGGCGGCCGTCTCGAACTTCTCGCGCTCGATCCAGCGGCGTCGCTCGAGGGTCGCGTTCCGCGCAACCAAGGCGTCGATCGCGGCGTCGGGATCGGCCGTCGCCTCGGCCCAGCCGCGGGCGGTCGCCCGGAGGAACGCGCTCACGGTCTCGGATTCCTCGTGGGCGAAGGCGGGGTTCGTGACCAGCGTCATCCCGTAGACGGGGAGATGGTTCCCGATCGGCAGCTCGTCGGCGACCCGGTCGTGTTCGTCCTCGAGTTCGAGTCCGTTGGTGACGACGCCGACGGCCGCGTCGACGCTGCCGTCGAGCACCTGGTGCTGGACGCGGTGGTGGGTGTGGGGATCGACCTCGAGCAGGTCGACCTCCCCGCGGATGCCGACGTCCTCGAGGAGCTGGGCGGTCAGAATCCTGGTTTTCGTCGCGGACGGCGCGACGGTACGTCCGGCCAACTGTTCGGGTGCCTCGAGGGGTTCGCCGAAGACGTCTCGGAGCGTGTAGATCGCCGCCGGCGTCTTCGCGGTCACCGCCGCGACGGCGAGCGGATCGTGTCCCTGGCTCTGTACCGAGAGGACGGCGCTGGCGCCGGCGAGGGCGATATCGGCCTCCCCCTTGGCCGCCTGCTCGGCGGCGAACGGCGAGCCGTGGCCCTCGAGGAAGGCGATGTCGACACCCTCCTCCTCGTAGAACCCGCGCTCGCGGGCGAGGAAGTACGGCGCCTGGAACCCGTTCGGTTCCCAGTTGAGCTGGAAGGTGAGCGACTCCATTCTCACTCCCCCAGCCGAAACATGTCGTCGGGTACGTGATCGACGCCGAGCGCGTCGGCGCCCGCGACCTCGAGCAGGTGGTCGAACAGCCGATCCATCCCGTCGATCGTCTCCGCGTCCCAGTCAGCGACGACCATGTCCCGCCAGCCGTCCCGGACGGCCCGGACGATCTCGGGATCGTCCTCGTACATCAGGCGCTCGCCGATGTCCGCCCAGAGCTCGTCGTCGCTCGTCAGTCGGTCGACGGCGTCCCGGTAGGCACCTTTGAATCCACGTACTGCATCGGGGTTCTCCGAAAGGTACTGTTCGCTGGTCAGGAACGTAGAGATCGGGAGCTTCCGATCGGTCTCGGAGAGATCCTGGACGAGCTCGGCCATCGGCAACACCTCACGATAGGGCCCCGTTTCGGTGATCTCGGGGACGATCGGCCAGAACTGGAGGATCCCCTCGACCTCGCCGTCCCGGAGCATCCGCGTGAGCTCGACCTTCGAGCCCGCCTCGACGGGCGTCGCCTCCTCGTCGGGATCGAACCCGTGGCGCTCCCGGCACGCGGCCCGCACGAGGATCCAGTTCTTGTCGAGGCGGCGAACGACGCCGATCCGACGCCCCCGGAGGTCGGTCAGGTCCTCGATCGGCGAGTCCTCGGGGGTGACGAGCCCGCCGACGGTCCGTCCGTACGGATGGATCGCCACGATCGGCGCCCCGTCGGCGCGCTCGCGGGCCGTCGAGATGTAGTCGATGTCGATCAGGTCGGCGTCGCCCTCTTGCAGTTTGGCCTCGACGGTCTCGACGCCGCCCTCGAGGGAATCCGAAACGAGCTGTACGTCGAGGTGAAAGCCGTGCTCGTGATCGAGCCCGAGCCGTTTGATCGTGTACAGCATGTACCGCGGACTCCCGTTGTGCTCGAAGCGGGCCCGCAGGACTGGTCGATCGCCCGGCTCGTCGTGGTAGGTGTCGAGTTCGGCCTGCTGGCTCTCGATGTCGACGGTAGTTGATTCTGCCATCTCGATCACCCCAGCGAGGCGACGATGGCGTCGATCTCGGCCTCGTCGTCGATCAGTTCGCGCTCTTTCATCCACTCGAGCTGTGCGCCGAGATCGTCCCGGTCGGCGAGCTCCGGCACCTCGTAGCGCGGCACCGTCACCCGCTCTCGAAGGGCGTCCATGTCGACGTCCTCGAAGAGGTCGGGCGCGACGCGGGCATCCTTCTCGAGCATCTCGAGGTACTCCTCGCGGAACGCTGCCGGATCCTCGTTGATATCGCGAACGGCCCGGCCGTAGGCCGCGACGTACGCCTCGAGCAGGTCGGAATCGATGTCGTCGCCGCCGACGATCCCCATGTGGTTCTCGAACTCGAGGACGGGCTCGAACCCCAGCTGCTCGGCCAGCGTGGACTGGGGATCCAGCAGCGTGACGGCGTCGACCTCGCCGTCCCGCAGCGCCCGCAGTCGATCGGTCGGCATCCCGTAGTGGACGAGGTGGACGTCCTCGGGGGCGACGTGTTCCTCGAGGGCCCGCATCGCGGTGTACTCCTGGCCGGTGCGGCGGTTGACGGCGACGTCGACCCCGGCCAGATCGGTCGGCGACTCGATCGCGGTCTCCGGTCGGGTGAACACGGTGTAGGGCTGGTCGGCGAAGGTGCCGTTCGCGACGACCTCGCCGTCGCCCATCCCCCACGTTCGCTTCAGGCTCTCCCACTTGCAGACCGGGTAGAGGTCGACCTCGTAGTCGCCGGTTAGCGTCTCCTCGGCGGGGATGTACTTGATCTCGACGGACCCGCGGTCGCGCTCGATCAGGTCGACGTCGAGTCCCTCGGCCTCGAAGTACCCCCGTTCGACCGCCACCCGCTGTGGCAACACGAACGAGAACGGGAGGTGGAACAGTTTGAGCGTGTTATTGTCTGCCATGCAGTCACAATGATCACGAATTCACTGATAAACCTTTCTCGTCAACTTTTATAAGGAGCATTGTGGATGTATGTCGTGGGTCGTGATATCATGGACAAGGTGAACACCGGCGACGCGGGTTTCGAGGAGGTCGACGACGGCGTCTACCTCGCGGACCTCGCGACGGGACGAGAAGCGAGCGTGAAGTACTGGCGCATCGATCCGGGAGCGGCCCTCCCGGTTCACGAACACGACAACGAACAGATCGGCTACATGCTCGAGGGGACGCTGGTCGCGATAGCCGACGGCGAGGAGGTGCGGCTCGAGCCCGGGGACTGCTATCACTTTCGGAGCCGGGAACGTCACGGTGCCGAGAACCGATCACCCGACCCCGCTGTCGGAATCGGCGTCCTCGCTCCGCCGCGGGAACGGCCCGACTGGGGTAATGGCTGACCGCGTCCGACGGCCACCGGACCGTCACCGCCGTCCTCGAAACCCGGTCCGAGTCGGAACCCGCGCCGAAACGTCCGGTCGCTCACCACTCGTACCGAGCGATCTCGTTCGACTCACATCGGGGACACTCGGTCGTCTCCGTCGAGAACGTCGTCCCGCACCTGCGACACTCGTACAGGACGACGTCGTCGCCGTCGAGCAGCTCCCGAAGTGACTCGAGTACGTTCATTCTGCGCGTTTACGCCGACGAGTCTTCGGGCAGGTCGTCCTCAGGTCCCGCGCCGTCTCCGATCCCCGACCCGGTCTCTTCGCCGTCGACGGATGCGTCGTCACCACCTTCCTCCTCGGTTCCCGCGCCGTCGCCCAGGGGATCGTCCGTTTCGCTCGGCGGTCCCTCGTCGGGCTCCTCGGGCTCGTCGCCGTCGGGAGCGGGGTCCTCACTGCCCTCCTCGGGCGGATCGTCCTCGTCGGTCGGTGGGTCATCGTCGTCCTCGTCGATCGGTGGATCCTCGAGCGGGTCCTCCTCGGTCGGCGGCTCCTCGGACAGCTCGTCTTCGTCCTCGAGGGGATCCTCGTCCGTTTCGTCGGCGGGAGGCTCCTCGTCCTCTTCGACCCCGGATACCAGTACGGTTCGTTCGTCGACGTCGTCCTCGCTCTCGACCCGGATCGCGAGCTCCCGATCGTCCTCTGCAGGCTCGGTCTCGTACTCGAAGTCGTCCTCGCTCTCGACCCGGATCGCGAGCTCCCGATCGTCCTCTGCAGGCTCGGTCTCGTACTCGAAGTCGACCGTCTCCACCTCGCCGCCGGAAAGCGTCACCGACTCGGTGTCCTCGAGCGCGTCGTCGACGAAAAACTCGAGTTCCTGGGTCGCTTCCTCGTCACCGGTGTTCTCGACCTCGACGACCACCGCGAGGGTCTCTCCAGCCTCGAGCGGTTCGTCGGCCTCGACGACCTCGACCGCGAACTCCGCGGGCGCGGCGTCGTCGCTCACCTCGACGGTCGCTCTCGCCTCGTCGTCGTCGGTCCGAGCTGCGACCTCGGGATCGCCGAGGTCGTCGTCGCTCGTCTCGTAGGCGAACTCGACGGTCTCCTCGCTCTCGGCATCGACTTCCACCGATTCGGTCTCGATCTCCTCCCCGTCGATCTCCAGGACGACGTCCTCGGTGACCGTCTCGTCGCCGAGGTTCCGGAGCCCGACGGTCACGTCGAGCTCCTCGCCGACGGTGACCGCGTCGTCGACGTCGAACGCCGCGATCTCGAGCGCTTCCGGTTCCTCGAACTCCGCCTCATCCTCGAGTTCGTCGGGTTCCTCCGGGCGGTCCTCGGGCTCCTCGAGCTCCTCCGGATCGTCGAACCCCTCCTCGGCCGACTCGCTCGCTCGCTGCTCGAGTTCGTCCTCGTCGTCGGTCTCGGTCTCGACGGCGTGTTCTACTGTCTCCCCCGCGGTGTGGGCCGCGATCGCTTGCAGTTCCTCGTCGGAGACGGGCCGATCGCGGACGAGTTCGCCGACCGTCCGATCCGTTACCAGGGCGGCCGACCTGAGCTGTTCCGGCGTGGCGTCGGCCGCGCGCGAGACGACGCCGCTCGAGGTGCCGAAGGCCATCGACTGGACCTGCCGTACGTCGACCTCCTGGATCTGTACCGCGCCCTGTGCGGCCCCCTGGGCGGCGTACTGGACCTGCCGCACGTCGACGGTCTGACGCTGGACGACGCCGCTGGCGGCTCCCTGAGTCGTCCCCGCTGCGGCGTACTGGAGCTGTTCGACGGTCACTTCCTGATGCTGGACGATACCCGTGAGACAACCCCACGCGGCACCACCGGTCAGGTACTGGACCTGCTCGACGTTGACTTCCTGGTACTGGACGGCTGCCGAGATCCCGCCCTGCGCGACGCCGGAGGCGACGGCCTGAACCTGTCGAACAGTCACCCGCTGGTGCTGGACGACACCAGTGAGACAACCCTGTACGGTGCCGTCGGCGACGTACTGAATCTGCTCGACGGTAACCTCCTGGTACTGGACGATCGAACGGACGCAGCCTCGCGCGGCGCCGAACGCGGCTACCTGTACCTGCCGGACGGTTACGCGCTGTCGCTGAACGACCGCGCCGCCACAGACGCCCCTCGTTACGTACTGGAGCTGTTCGACGGTCACCGACTGGTACTGAGAGAGCCCGCCCGCTACGGCGCCAGTTACGGCCGGTCTGATCGCCTCGACGGGCGTCGCGGTCCGGGGCTGAGCCGAGCCGCGAGCCGTCGAAAGCGTCGTTAGCAGCGCTCCGTCCCCGTCGTCCGCCTCGAGCGGTTCCGACGGGAGCAACGCGCCCTCCGCCGCGCCGGCCGTCGCCGCCCGAATCGCGTCGGGACTGGCTTCCGGATACCGGGCCGCCGCCTCGAGCGCGCTCTCCTCGAGTGCGGCCTCCTGTTCCGGGCTCGCTTCGACACCTTCCGCTCGTGCGGTTTCGATCCCCTCCGCGACGCCGTCCTCGATCGCCGCGACGACGTCGTCGGGAACCCCCTCGCCTTCGTCCTCGTCGTCGAACTGTGCGAGCGCGGACGGGACCTGCGTGGCTGCGGCCGCCCCGGCACCCAGCCGGAGTAGCGTCCGTCTCCCTACCGTCGGAGTCCGGCCGTCCGCGGGTTTCGTTCGATCGTCCGGGAACCCCTTTCGGCACGGCTCGCGTTCCACGTGCTCGGTATCTTTCATCGTGCTCGCTCCCGATGCGTGCTCTCGAGCGGGCGTCCCGCAGCATCGCTCCGTCGGCCGCCACCTTCCGGCGAGGGGCCTGCCACTCGCTCCGCTCGAGGACCGCCGGCCGGCGACCGACCGACACGACTCCCGTGTGGACGTCGTCCCGGGTCGCTCCCGTTCGACTCCGCTCCGCATCGATGGCCATCCGCCTGGTCTGTGTGCTCCCTTCGCTGGCAAACCATGCTACTTGCTATCTCTCAACACGAAAAAGTTGTATTCGGTGTTCCGCGAACACCCCTCGATCGAAGAGCGGGGGGTGTTCCTCGCGCCCTTCGATCGGTCGCTCAAAGAGCGGTCGGCGCTCGGTTCAGGGTATCAAGGGGTCGGCTCGCGTTCGGTAGCGGTCGTAGGTCCGCTCGGCCCACTCGCGAACTGCCTCGGCGTCGGTCTCGACGAGAGCCCGGGGGACGCCGTCGTCGTTTTCGACGCCGAGCTGGACGCCGTCCTCGAAGAGGCCGAGGTAGAACTCGACCCCGCGGTCCGCGACGTACAGTTCGCAGTTACGGGACTCGAGCATCTCGTCGATCAGTCGCTCGTACTCCGGCTGGCTCCGAACCGTCGCCGCGATCTCGCGACCGTAGATCAGTTCGTGGCTGCTCCCGTCGTCGACGACGCGGTCGCGGGCCACCGTCATCGCCGGCAGCCCGACGGCCGGAAGCAGACACCGGAACCGATCGGCGCGCTCCATCGCCTCGATGTGGCGGTTCACGGGCGCATACGGATCGCTCGAGTTCGCGGCGACGACCGTCGCGTCCTCGAGCGCCCGGAGATCGAACTCGAGTTCGTCGTCGGGAAACCACCGCACGAACGGCCGTAGCCGTTCGACGACGTCGACCAGCGACAGCGCGGGAAGCACGTCCTCGACCACGAGCTCGCCGAGGGGAGTGATCTCGCAGGTCCGTCCTGCTACCGCAACCAGGTCCCGCTCCTCGAGCGCGGCAACGTTTCGCCGGACCGTCACGCGAGAGGCGTCGAACCGTTCTCGCAACTCCCGCTTTCGGAGTCGTCGCTCGTCGTACAGCGTCTCGAGCAGCTGGATTCGAACGGACGACTGCGTCAGAAAGCACATTCCGTCGACCCCCGCCGTAGTGGACATGTGTGGACTCACCCCGACACTGATAGCTTTGCCGGGAACACAGTTGACTCTAGTCAACACGATCCGAACCGAATCGGCTGAAAAATTGTTCTATCGGCGACGAGGGGACGCAAACGCTCGCGACACGGGAGTAAGTGGTAGACCAGGTGAGTCGTACGGTGGCGCCTCACCCGCGGTGTGCGATCCCGATGTTGAGCGCGGAACTCGAACAGGAGAGCCCCACGATTCGCCCGGTGAACCAGAGGGTGCCGCGCTGGCCCGCCGACACGAACAGCGTCTCGCTCGAGGGCAACAGCCGCGGATCCCGCACGTAGCGCTCCGTCGAGACGTTACCGGTGACCTCGAGAGTCACTTCGCCGCTGCTGCCCTCGCAGGCGCGAACGGTCATCGCACCGGTCGACCAGTCCTCGGGCGTGAGGTCCTCGTCGCCACAGCCTCGAGTCTCCACCCGGCCGCCGTCCCGTTGTGCCGTTGCCGTTGCGGAACCGGTCGCCGATACCCCCGTCAGCGCGCTCAGCGCCGCGAGTACCGTTCGCCGCCGCGGCGCGGTCCTCGAATCGCCGTCCGTAGCCGAATCCGCCGTGTACATGGCTGGAAACCACCGAAGAGTCGTACTGTCGGCGTCGTCATCAAACTAACACGTGTTCGTCGAACACCCCTCGTCGATCGAACGATCCCCGTTCGCCGAGTCGTGCTTCCCGCGTCGTTCACCGTCGCACTCGCTCGAGAGCCGCCCCGGTCTCGCCGCTGGAGGGGTGCGGTCCCGCCGAAACGGGCTACCGTCGCGGGTCCGAAGCGACCGCTCAGTCGTCGAAGCCGGTTTCCGTCGAATCGACGATCTCGAACGACGTTTCGCCGCACTCACACCCGGTTCGCTGTCCGATCGGCCGGACGGTTCCGTCGGTTCGCTGCTCGGAGGCGTAGGCTTTCCCGCAGGTGGTACAGATCGCTGCGACTTTCCGCGTCGTCTCCGCGTCGGCGTCCGAATCAGTCCCCGTGTTGCGGCTGGAACGATCGCTCATTTATCGATCCAAGACGGTCCTCGTCGAAACCGACTCTGCATTGAAATCGAGAGTAGTTATATAGGGGTAGGGACTTCATCTCGCATTCGACATCTCACTTGGAGTCGAGACGGTGAGAGTGTTCCCGACGAGGTTGTCCGTCGCCCGACGCAGTCGCTGGGAGACCGAGTTCGTCGAGATGCCGAGCTCCGCGGCCAGCTCTTCGATCTGGGTCTCGCGGGGAACCTCGAAGTAGCCCATCTCCTGGGCGGTCGTGAGCACCTCCCGCTGTTCCGGCGTGAGGTCGTATCGCCGTTCCTTCGGTTCGATGCCCCGGTACAGACGCTGGAGTTCGAACGCGCGATCCCGCCCGCGGAAGTGTGCCTCGAACTCCTCGAGGACGCTCTCGTCGACGAACTTGAGCTTGAGGTACCAGCGTCCGTCCTTCGCTTCGGTCTCCTGTATGATGCCGTGTTGGTCGACGATCTCGTCGATCAGCTGCTGGAGGTGTTCGCTCCAGTGAACGTTGAAGTAGCCGATGCCGTCGGCGACGTTGAGGGTTTGGACCTCCTCGATATCGGGATCGGCCTCGAGGGCGCGCTCTACGGCTTCGAGGTCGTCGCTCGTTACCCACAGGAACGGCATCACCCACTCGCGGCTGTGGGTTGCGAGGCGTTCGATCTCGACGGTCGCGTCGGGAACGGCCTCGAAAGTGTGTTCCAGTGCGAAGGCGTCGGCGGAAATTGTGAACTCGGCGACGACGCTCATACACGTCCCCTTCCGCTCGAGACACTGAAAACCCGCACCTGCCACTGCAACAACGCCGTTTCGAGCTTCCGACCGCCATTGTGGCGTAACTACCGTATGATTTATTTCATAAATAGAGCAACGGACACACTGTCGATCGACGACGGACGTACGACCGTTGGCAACGGTCCGCAAACGTTGACACGTTCGTCCGCTTCGCCAACGGGATGGTGTACGCCTTCTTCATCCTCGTGATCATCCAGCTACTCGAGATCGGACTGACGCTCTCCCTTTCCGTCGTCGGGACGATCGACCTCTCGCCCGCGGCCTTCTTCGGCCTCCTCTTGAGCACTGAGATGCTGGTCGCGCTGCTGACGATGGCGCCGGCGGCGAAGTTCGCCGAGTACGTCGGGCTCAAACCGGTCGTCGGGCTGGGCTTTTTCGTCTACGCGATCTTCCCGGTACTGCTGATCTTCGGTCCCCAGTACGTCGGCGGAATCGACGAAACGTGGCTTTTGATCGCGCTGTTTGCCTTCTCGGGGCTGCGCTTTGCCGGCCTGCCCGCTCACAAGGCGCTCGTGGTCGGGCCCGCCGAGAAGGGCGCAGGCGGCCGCGTAACGGGATCGTACTACCTGATCCGCGGTGCAATCGTGATTCCCAGCGGCGCGCTAGGTGGATTCCTCTGGCAGTTCGTCGATCCCGAACTCTCCTTTACGATCGCCACCGTCATCGGCATGATCGGTGTCGTCTACTTCGCGCTCTTCGGCCAGGAGTTCGAGGCCTATCGGTAGCCGTGCTCCGCGTTCGCGCGGTTTCGAAGAACCCGAGCCCGCGCCCTCGACGGGTCTCGCTCGAGACTCGGGGGTGGATTTCACTCGATGGCTCCCAGTTCCTCCCACGCGCTGACCTCGCCGCCGTGCTCGTCGGCGAACGCCGACGCCTCTCCCCGATCGGAGAACGGTAGAAACTCCTCGCCCATCGCCCCCTCGACCGCGCTGTCGACGACGTAGACCGGCTCGGTCGCGTCGGCGAACGCCGACGCCCCGGCGTGGGTCGAAATGCGCTGCGTACCCTCACGCTCCTCGAGGCGGTAGTCGACGCTCGAGTAATCGGTGGCGAAGGCCGCGCGGAGCTCGTCGCCCCGAACTTCGCGTTCCTCGTGGACGGCGACGAGTTCGCGGAGGCTGTCGAACGTTGCGGGACCCTCGTCTTCGTCGGCGTAGAGGAGTTGCCTGGCGGGGCCGGCGTGATCCGCGATCACCATTCCGCAGGCGTCACACGTCGCCCCGTCGTCGAGGGCGATCGGCTCGGCCGACTCCTCCGTGGCCGTGTCGTCGCCCCCGAGACAGCCGGCCAGACCGATCGTCGCTGCCGTCGCGATCGTTCCGGCGCCGACGAGGACGCGGCGTCGCGGACAGCTCATAGCCGTCGCCCCCGTATCGCGAGCGCCGCGAGGACGGTCGGAACGACGATCCAGGCGACGAGCGCGCCCAGGAGCACCCCCGTCGAGAGGCCGGACTCGGCGAGCACCGTGGCGAAGCCGGCGTCGCCGGCCGCACCCAGCGTCCCGAGGACGAGCGCGCGGAAGATCCCCGTCGGGTTCGCGAGCAACATCGCGGAGACGGCGGCCCCCGAGAGATCGAACGCCGCGACGATCCCGAGCCCGAGCAGGTCGTGGAGGAGGACGAACCAGGCCCAGATCAGCAGGGCGATCCCGAGCGCGTGGGTTTTCTCTCGAGCGAGCGCGGAGACGAGGACTCCGATCGCCAGGAAGGCAAGCCCAAGGCCGACGGTCGCGAGCAGGAACGTCGCGTAGGCGTCGAAGCCGGCGAGGCCGAACTCCCACAGCAGGAAGCCGCCGGCGACCCCGAACCCGATGATCGTCGCGCTCGCGAGGACGACCGCCCGCCCGAGGAGCGTTCCGACGACGATCCAGGCGCGCTCGACCGGCAGGGCGAACAGCGTCTGAAGCCAGCCGCTCTCCTCGCGCCCGACGACGGCGTCGTAGCCGAACGCGAGCGCGACCAGCGGAACGAGGTAGACCGCGAGCACGGCGAGGCTCGCGACGGTCCGCTCGAACCCCTCGGGGCTGACGCTCGAGCCGCTGAACGTCGTCAGCCCGAGCGCGAACGCGGCGAAGACCGCGGTGAGCGCGATCGCCCACCGCCCCCGTACCGCGAGTCGGTACTCGGTTTCGGCGACGACCCGTAGCTGTCGGTGCCAGACGCCCGACTCGCTCGCTCGCCCGAACTCGGCGTCCGCCACCGTCCCGTAGCCGCCGTCGGCTCTCGGGCGCGGCTCATCCGTCGCGGTCCGCTGGCGGTCGGTCATCGCGCGCTCGCCTCCGTTCCACCGGCGACCTCGCCGTCGACAGCCGTCTCGCTCGATCCGCTCTCGGTTCCCGCCAGCGCCTCGTGGAACGCCGCCTCGAGCCCGGGTTCGCGGACCTCGAAGCGGTCGACCAGATCGGCCTCGAGCGCTCCCGAGAGCTCGAGGGCGGCCTCGCGGTCGCAGGCGACCGCGATCTCCCCTCCGGAGTCGGCCACCTCGCCGTACCCCTGGACCGTCTCGAGGACCCGCGACCGATCCCGCTCGCTCGCGGGCCGGACGGCGACGGTGACGCGCCCGTCGCCCGCCGCCTGCAGCTCGTCGACGGTGCCGACCGCGCGGAGCTGGCCGTCCTCGAGGACGGCGACGGCGTCACAGAGCCGCTCGACTTCGCTCAGGACGTGCGAGGAGAGTACGACCGTCGCGTCGGTCTCGCGGTCGATCCGTTCGACGATCCTATGGAACGTCGCGACGCCGCGGGGGTCGAGCCCCGCGGTCGGCTCGTCGAGGACGAGGACGGGTGGCTCGGCCAGCAGGGTCGACGCGAGCCCGAGTCGTCGTCCCATCCCGTTGGAGTACCCCTCCACGGCCCGGTCGGCCGCGTCGGCCAGACCGACCGTCTCGAGGGCGTCGTCGATGCGCTCCTTGCGGCCATCGATGCCGCGGATTCGGGCGTGAACCGAGAGCACCTCGTAGCCCGTCATCGACGGCGGGAAGCCGGCGTGTTCGGGGAGGAAGGCGACGCGCTCGCGGACGCGGTGGCCGGCCCGCTCGACGTCGACCCCGGCGACCTCGATCCGCCCCGAGTCCGGTCTGTCGTGGCCGACCAGCAGCTCGAAGAGGGTCGTCTTTCCCGCGCCGTTCGTCCCGAGGACGCCGAACGTCGACCCGGACGGGATCTCGAATGTCGGCCCGTCCAGGGCGACGACGTCGCCGTAGCGTTTGTGAACGTCAGTGATCGTGATTTGCATAGTACTCCCTCCAGTCGTCGTGCGGCGGTTCGGCGAGCGGCCGGTGGTCGACCACCCCGGGCGATTCGATGACGGGGAACGAGCTCTCGGCCATCCGGACCGCGTCGAACGCCGGACTCTCGGCGAAGACGGCGGCCTGGGGCCGCTCGCGGACGAGGTTCTCGACGGTCCCCGCCGGCTGGTGGCGGGTTTCGCCGGTGCCGTCGCCGTCGAGGTCGACCGTTCGGGCGTCGGACCAGTAGTTGCCCCGCTCGGAGTCGTTCCAGGTGATCTGGACGGTCGTCGGCGCGTACGCCGACTGGTCGTTCGCGACGAAGCTGTTGCCGACGACCAGTTCGTCGGAGCTGCCCGCGGTGAACTGGACGCCGACCTCGTTCTCGAGGACGAGATTGTCGACGATCTCGTTGCCGTGAGCGTTGTAGACGTAGAACCCGTTCCGGTTGGCGACGACGGCGTTGTCGCGGATCTCGGTACGGTCGACGTCCTTGACGAGGATCCCCTGGCCGCTCGGGCCGTCGTTGTTCACCGCGACGTTGTTGACGACGGTGAGGTTCTCCGAGACCATGATCGCGAACCCGACATCGTTGTCGAAGGCGACGTTGCCCGCGAGGCGGTTGTCGTCGGAGTACATGTAGTGGACGCCGTAGCGAAGCTCCCACATCGCGTTCTCGGTGGCCACGACGCCGTCGGACCACGAGAAGTAGATCCCGTCCCGGACGGTCGTGATCTCGTTGGCCCGGAGCTCGGCGCCGTCGGCCCGGTCGAGGTGGATCCCGTTACCCCGCTCGGACTCGGAGACGTCCTCGCGGCCGGCGATCGTCGCGTCCGCGACGATGACGTCCTCGGCCTCGCCGATCCAGACGCCGTAGGTGACGTCCGTGATCCGAACGTCCTCGAGGGTCGAGCCCGACCCGTTGACGAGGACGCCCGCGTCCTCGTTACCCCGATCGTGGCCCGACTCGCGGATCCACAGCTCCTCGAGGGTCACGTTCTCGGCCGCGACGTGGACGACGGTGTCCTCGCCGCTGCCGTCGATCAGCGCTCCCTCACCCGCGGCCTCGAGCGTGAGTCCTTCCGTCTCGATCGTCACGCGCTCCTCGAAGACCCCCTCGAGGACGACGGTGTCGCCAGGCTCGGCGGCGTCGACGGCGTCCTGGACGGAGTCGAACTCCTCGCCGTCGACGGTCGCGACGCCGGACTCGCCGGGCGCCTCCGCGTCGCGG
Source organism: Natronococcus roseus (assembly GCF_043677095.1). NCBI lineage: Archaea > Methanobacteriati > Methanobacteriota > Halobacteria > Halobacteriales > Natrialbaceae > Natronococcus > Natronococcus roseus. The sequence goes on along the minus strand of NZ_JBHLJR010000007.1, from coordinate 133,286 downwards.
GGGTCCGAGACGTCGGGCGTCCAGCCCTCGACGGTCGCCTCGCGGTCGTCGGAGCCGTCCGTCGCCGCGACGGCGGCCGCCGCCAGCGAGACGACGAGCACCGCGACGGCGACGACGACGAACCACGTTTCGCGGTCGGCCACGACGCGGTCAGTCATCGCGGGTCACCTCGCGTTCGCCGTCGGCCGCGGCGGTCGGCTGGGGTCGATCGTTCCGGTCGCGTCGGCTTCGGATCCACGCTCGAGCCCGCTCGAACCGGTCCGCGCCGATCGTCGGCACGTCGCCGACGGTCGCCGTCGAGTCCCGGAACGCGTGGGCCGCGACCAGCAGCGCGATCGCGATCAGGGTGAGGTAGCCGCCGGGACCGAACCAGGCGAGGCCGCTGATGTTGGCGATCTCGTAGGTACCCAGCAGCGGCGGCGTGAACCCGTCGATGCCGCGCATCGGCGCGTCGGGATCGAGCGAGTGGCCGGCCTGGTGGAGCCGGTACTGGATGAGCGCGAACATCGCGACGAACACCGCTATCGTTCCAGCGAGCTGGCAGGTCAGCCCGAGCTTCAGCTTGCGGACCGTCGGCGCGAGCGCGACGAACACACCCGCTGCAGCAACGGCAACGAACGCCAGCGGGCCGACCGACCATTCGGGAACCGCGATCGCGTTCGGATTGACGTCGTAGTTGGGATCGAGGTAGACGGGATCCGGGTAGTAGAACCCGACGTACCGGTTGAGCCCCTGCGTTTCGGCGACGTCGCCCTCGAGGCGCGGGTAGGCGTACAGCTCGACGAACAGTCCGTCGGGGTACTGGGGTGCCTCGAGCGTGATCCGCCACATCGGGAGCGCGATCGCGACGAGCAACAGCGCCGCCGCTGCGAGCGGGAGCGCGCGACGAAGTTCGGTCAGTCGGGTGAGTCTGGACATGGGTGGCGGATGTGGGGTTGGGTGGGATGGACGTGGTCAGTCGGCCGGTTCGACCAGCAGCCGCGAGCGCATCTCGAGGTGGAGCGCACTACAGAAGTACGCACAGTACATCCAGTAGACGCCCGGCTCGTCGGCCGTAAACGTCACCTCGCGGGTTTCTTGGGGAGCGAGCTTGACGTTGACGTCGTGCTGGGGGATCGCCAGCGAGTGGATGATGTCCTCCTCGCTCTCGATGTTGGTCGACCTGATGGTGACCTCGTCGCCCTCCTGGACGGTGATGTCCTCGAAGCCGAAGTGGTTGCGCTGGTTGTACATCTCGACGTGAACCTGGTCGCCGTCGCGGTCGATGAAGTTCTCGTCGTCGTCGGCCGAGATGAACTCCAGCTCGAGGTCGTCGGGGTCGTACACCGAGGCGGGATCGAGCCGGTCGGCCCGGACGATCGAGGCGTCGTGGGGTTCCGGGTAGGTTGGGGTGTCCTTGACCAGCTCCATCCCGGCGTCGTCGTCGCCGATGTAGAACAGCTGGTCGTTCTCGGGGAACACTGGTCCCACCGGAAGGAACCGATCCTTCGAGAGCTTGTTGAGCACGATCAGCCAGTCGCCCTGCGGATCGCCGGTGTAGGATTCAGCGGCGATCAGGTGGCCGGGGCTGTAGTGGACGTCGTGTTTCTCGATAACGGGATCCTCGGAGCCCATCTCGGCGTCGACGGCGGCTTCGATGTCCCACTTGACGACCTGGGAGTCGACGAACAGCGTCGTGTAGGCGTGGCCGCGACCGTCGTAGGCGGTGTGCAGCGGACCGTTCCCGACGTTGACCCGCCCGACGATGGCGTCGTTGGGGTCGTCGACCTCGTTCAGCCGATCGATCTCGATGACCGTGCACGTCGGGTCGAGCTTGCCGGAGGCGATCGCGTACCGTCCGTCCGGGGTGACGCTTACCCCGTGGGGGTTCGTCGGGACGTCGATGTACCGGACCAGGGGCTCGTCGCCGTCGTTGAGGGGGCTGTCCTCGGTACCGTCGACGACCGGGACGCCGTTGATCTCCTCGTACTCGCCGGCGTCGACCGCGTCCTCGATGCGGGGGATGTTGAAGGCGACCACGTAGTCGGTGTCGGCCGCCGTCATCTCCCGTTCGGTGACGCCCTCCTCGCTGTTGTAGCTGGTCGTGAAGAACCACTCGCCGTCCTTGCCCGAGTCGCCGTTGTCGAGGTTACAGTCCACGCGAACGTCCCACTCGTGGTCGAACGGGTCCGGTGACATCGCCGAGAGCGTCGACCCGTACTCGCTCGGATCGTCGAGATCCCGGCCGTCGTTCGGAATCGGGACGCGGAGTTCGCCGACGCCGAAGACGTACCGGCTGTCGGGCAACAGCATACACGCGCCGTGGGTCCCCTGGTGGTTCGGCAGGTCGATGATTGCATCTGTCTCGAAGTACTCGAGGTCGATTCGGGCCATCCGGCCGTTGGCCTTGTCGTTGACGAACAGCCACTCGCCGTCGTACTCGTTGTCGGTCTGGCTGATTCGTGGGTGGTGGGTATCGCCCCACGTGTAGCCGCCGGACTCCTGGAGCATCTCGTGGGTTTCGTCGTCGAACCCGTACCCTCGAGCGCTCTCGACGTTGAACACGGGGATGCGCATGAGCTGGCGCATCGAGGGAACCCCGTAGACGCGGATGTCGCCGGAGTGGCCGCCCGAGAGGAACGCGTAGTAGTCGTCGTGTTCGCCCGGCGGGACCTCCGTGTCGACGTCGGCCGCCGAGACCTGCTCGTCGTCGCTGAGCAGTCCGGTACAGCCCGCGAGCGATCCCATCATGCCGGTGGCTGCGCCCGCGATCATGAAGTCACGCCGCGGAATTCGCGCGAAGAGCGGATCTCTGTCGTCTACCGCGGTCATGCTAGTCGGTTCCTCGGGGGCTGTCGGATCGGACGCGTATGATTTTGTCATCGTCTTGGGGCTGTCGCGGTGGAAGTTCCTGCACCTGTACAGGTCACACTCCGTCGGACACGACGTTATGACTGTTTCAGATTCCCGTCACTTGGGAATATAGGGGGGAACCGGTTCGGCCGAAAGAACACGTATACTGGTGGTGTAGTTCCTCTACCGCTCACACCTATTCTCCGAAGATTATGGTAAGAAGTATTATGAAAATGGCATAGCACCACTCACGGTCGTCAGCGGTAGCGGATGCCCGCTCGAGCGAGCGCCGTGCGATCGGCGTCCGAACCGTTCGAACCCGCTCGTTTCGCGTTCATCTCCGACCGTTCCGGCGGATCGCGGCATCGGTCGCCCGGGTCTCGAGAGATTGGCTCCCTGTCGACACTCGTCCGGGTCCGCTCGCCGGTCGGCTTCTCGAAGACCCGCTCGGTGCGATCGGTTCCAATGAGCCCGTCCTCGAGAGGCACGGCGGCGTTTCACCGCCGAGTGGGCGGTTACCGGGAGCACACGGGTACTCGGAGTGTTCGATGACTCGTCCTCGAGCCGTTTCGCCGGTGACGTGTTGTGGATCGATTCCCGTCAGCGCATCGTGCCCCCCGTCGGGACTGAGCGTCCGATCCGTGTAGTAGTCGCCGCCGAGCAAGACTGCCGTCGACGGTGTCACTCGCGTGATACGCCCCACAGCAGGAGCTCCCTCCGCTCGCGAGCAGGTGCCGAGGTACCATCCGTCGGACTCGGCGGTTTTCGGGGTACGCTTCCGCGCGAACCCGTGGCTGGCACGCGCTCGGACCGGCCAGGGACAAACACTAAGCCACAGCTACCGAATGGTGGCGGATGGTAACCGTGCTCAAAACGCTGGGTTCCACTCAGGTTGTCACGGGTGTCCTGCTCGCCGCTGCCGCCGCAGCTTCGCTCGTACTGCTCGATGTCCTCCCGACCACCGTTCTCTGGGTCTCGCTGCTCGCCGCGCTGTTCATGATCATCGTGGAGTTCTCCCTGCTGGTTCGTACGAAACTCGCGGCTTGAACGCCCCGTCGCGAAACACGATTCGACGGTTCTGGAGAATGCCTTCAGATATGGTATTTCACGAGCGACACCGGATACGCGACGCGAACCCGGTGTCCCCTTCCCTCTGGCGGGGCGAGTACGAGGAGCGAACGCAGGTTCGACGATGGATCTCACGGAACGCAGTCCTTCCGACCGACTGTCCGTCCGGAGCAGGTGCTCCACCGCATTTCGTAGCGGCTACCGAGCACGTCGAAGTCGTTTCCTGACGGAGACGAGTGTGGTCTTCGCCGCAGTTCGCTTCTCGAAGCGGCGCCGCCACAGGTGTCCGTCATCGCTCCCTCGCTCGAGATTGGGGCTTTCGCACGGCAACCCAACCGGTCGGATAGCGATCTTCCCCGTCTCGTCGTTCCTCCGGTGACAGAAACGGCTCGCTTCTCACCGGCAAAGCGGCTATTACAGAGGTTCGAGGAGAAAGCCCACGACTTCAGTCGTGGGAGGAAGTCAGTCGGTACGAGTATCGAACCCGCACCCACTCGATTCCAGTTGCGAACAACGGACATTCACCGAGAAACTAGTAGCCACTCAAGCGGAAATTATACGGTAATTGTCCTCCCAGTTCGAACCGGGATTATGGTTTCACCAGGGGAGCTTCGACTGATCGATACGCTGCTCGAGGACGACGCCTTCGAGCCCGACATCTCCGACGACGGGTCGGTGAACTACTCGGCCGCCGCCGACCTGCTCGACGAGATCGACGACGATCCGACCGTCGTCCTCGAGCGGTTCGCCACTCGAGGGGTACTGGCCGACGAGTTCGTCTCGAAGGTGTACGTCTGCCCCGAGTGTACGACCGAGGGGTTACAGTACACGACCGTCTGTCCGGCCTGCGGGGATCCACAGGCCATCGAGACGACCGTGCTCGAGCACGTCTGTGGCTACGCGGGTCCCGAATCGGAGTTCGAGTCCGAGGCCGGCTACCGCTGTCCCGACTGCGAGCAGGACCTCGAGTCCGTCGACATCGAGAAGAAACTCCGCTACAGCTGCCAGGAGTGTACCGAGTCGTTCGACGTGCCGGACGACCGACTTCGGTGCCGGGAGTGCTCGTCGATGTTCCCCCCGCTGGAAACGATCGAACGGGTCCTGTACCGGTACACGCTCACTCCCGAGGGCGAGACGTGGCTCGCCCGTCAGAAGGCGGCCCGTCGGACGGCCGCGGAGGCGTTAGAGGAGCGTCGCTTCGAGACCGAGATCGACACCACCGTCGACGACGGCGGGTCCCGACGCGTTCACGTCCTCGCCGAGGACGGACTGATGGGCGAACGACGGATCGTTAGCGTTCACGAGACGCCCGACGCCGAGAGCGTCGACGAGTTCCACGCGTTCGCGGAATCGGTCGGCGCACACCCGGTCGTCGTGACGACCTCGGGCACCGTCGAGACCGACGTCGCGAAGCGAGCGGAGGGCTCGGAGCTGACGGTGCTGACGTTCGACGAGGACGGGGAGAGTACGCTCGAGTCCGAGTACGACACGACCGAGAGCGTCGGTGCCTATCGACCCGGGCTGTTCGAACGCCTCACCGCCGCGCTCGAGGTTCCCGGCCGAAACGGTCGTCAGTGAGGGCAGCCAACACGAGCGTTTTCGGAGCGTCGAAAGGGACGTCGGGCGGTCCCTTCGAGTAGCCGTTTCGGTCCCGAGCGCCCGTCTCCGCGGCGGTAGCTTCGACTCCGGCGACCACGGCCCTGCGTCACGCCTCGCAGCCGTTATCGCCATCTCAAGGATACGGACCCGAGTCGGTTCGTTACCTTCGTAATCGTCACCGGGATCGTCGGGCAGGCCGAACCGAACAGCGACTGACTCCGGCCGCCCGAAACCGTCTACAGAACCGCCGATTTCCCCTCTCTCGATCTTCCTACCAGCCACGTTACAGTACGACTGTTAGAACTACCACACGGGGGTTGCTTTTCTGATAGTCCGTAACCTGAAAGGAACGGCACAGGTTTATAAGCGTGGCTCGCTAGGATATGGATAGTTACTCGAGGTGTGTCGGGAACGATTTCCGGCCCGCTGCGCCAACAGCGGACCTCGTGTCCTCCGGGATCTCAGAGAACATGAATACGAAAACGAGAGACGGTAATAAACGTACCGCCGGTAGCGCCCCCACCCGAGACGTCGCGCTGATCGACGAGCAGACGATCCGCCGGCTCGAGGACGCCGATACCGAACGATCGGGGTGTCGGTTCGCCGCCGTCGCCCGCTCGCTCGAGGAGGTTTCGATTCCGAACGTACGATTCGACCTTCCGGTGACTCGTGTCGCCTACGTCGACGAGAACGGCCGGTACGGGATCGAGCGGGAACTCTTCGGCCACCGCGAGGACTGGCAGGGAGTTCCGCGAACGATCGTCGTTTCGGAGGACAGCTACGACGTCGTCCGGGAGCTTCCAGACAGTCACCGCGACCGGTACCGTCCGATTCTGGACGTGTACGAGCGCGTCCTCGAGAGCGAGCGATAGCGACGGAGGTCCGCGAACCGACGACACCGTTTCGACGCTTTTCGGTGCCCTCGAAACGGCTACGCCAGCGTCCCGTCGAACCACTCCGCTGCCGCGTCTGCGACGACCTTCGTAACGGCGACGCTGCGTTTCGGCGAACGCCCGAAACGGAACCCCTCACTCCTCGAGCGACTCGTCGATCCGGCCGCCGTACCTGCTGGCGACGTCGATTCGGAACTCGGCGAGCACGTCGCGACCGAGCAGGATCGGATACTGTTCTCCGGCTCGGTCCTCGACGATCGCGTCGACGGTTCGTTCGGTTCCGGCGACGCCGACGACGACGTCGACGACGGGTCGCCGACGACGGCCGTTCTCGACGGAGTCGGTCGTTCCGACCTGGATCGGACCGGCGCCGATCGCGGCCGCGAGCTGCAGATCGATCCGAGTTCGCGCGTTGACCGGTTCGGCCCGGCCAGCCACCGACTTCGTGTCGGTCGTGCCGCTGACGACGACGCGTTCGGTGAGCCCGACGACCGGTGCGTCGTTCCCGATCGGCTCGCCCTCGCTCGGGACACACGACGGAACCGAATCGTCGAGCGTCGCCCGCAACCGCTCGACTAGCTCGTCGTCGACCGACCCTCCGACGCGCTCGACCGCGACTTTCGCGATGACGGGCGCCGGACTCCGCCCCGTCGCGCGGAACAGTCCCCTGAATCCGGCGGTCGGGTTGACCTCGAGAACGTACCAGCCGTCCTCGCCCTCGATGAGGTCCACGCCGGCGCAGTCCAGTCCGACCGCGGACGCCGCGGTCGTCGCGGTGTCTTCGACGGTGGCGGGTAGCGCGTCGGTCGCGTCCTCGACGGACCCGCCGCGTGCGACGTTCGTCCGCCACTCCTCCTCGTCGGCGTAGCGGTACATCGCGCCGACGACGGTTCCGTCGACGACGTAGACGCGGAGATCCCGCGTTCGCTCGCGGTCCGCGCGAACGAGTTCCTGCAGGAACGCACGCCGCGTCCCGACGGTTCCGGTGAGCAGGTCGTTCTGGCGGACCTTCCACGCGCCGCCGCCGTGGGTTCCGACGATCGTCTTGTAGACGAACTCCTCGCCGAACGTCGGGCCGACCCGCCCAACGGTCGTCGTCCCCATCGCCAGCGCCGTCTCCGGAATCGGCACACCCGCTGCGACCATCGTCGCGGCGGCGGCGATCTTGTGGGAGGCGAGCGCCGCGGCGTCGGGATCGTTCACCATCGGCCGGAAGCGAGCGATCGCGTTCGCGATCCCGACGGCTTCGACGGGCTGGGTCGCCGTCGACAGCAGCAGGCGGTTGATCACTACGTCCACGTCCGGCTCGAGAACGAACGTACCGTCCGTAAATCGCAGGAGGACGTTGTTTTCGCGGAGCCAGACGGGATCGTGGCCGAGCTCCTCGACGGCGTTGCAGATCGCCTTCGACTCCTTGCTATCGTGAAAACTCAAAACGCCGACTCGAACCGAATTGTCGACCATGCACCGCTCTACGGCGTGCGAATCGGTAAAACCGTAGCCCGAAAGCCGACTCGAGTGGGCGGGTGCAGGTGAGTGTCCGTCCTCGAGCCGAGGTGACCGTTTCGGTCATCCCAGTGTGAATGTCCCGTTTCCGCACAGCAAGGTACTTTCCCCTCTCCCGTCCTCCGTACCGGCATGCAAGGGCTTCGCTGGCTTCAGCTGAACGCCGACGAGATGAGCGAGTTCCTCGGCCGAGGCGGGGTCGGGGTTATCTCCTTCGCGACGGGCGCGGACGACCCTCCGGTCTCGATTCCCGTTTCCTACGGGTACAACCCTGACGAGGGAGCGCTCTACTACCGACTCTCGATGCCGAAGGACGGCCGGAAGGCCGAGCTCGTCGACCGATCCGTCTCGTTCGTCACGCATCGGAACACCGACGATGGCTGGCGGAGCGTCGTCGCCAGCGGCGAACTCGAGGACATCTCCGACGATCCGTTCGAACCGGGTGCGATCCACGGGATGTGGGCCGTCGAGATCCCGCTCGTCGACGTCTTCGAACGACCGCCGAAGGAGGTTCGGTTTCGCTTTTTCCGCCTCGAGCCCGAGACGATGACGGGTCGAAAGGAGGTCCGAACCGACTCCTGATACCTGCGAGTCGAGCGCGTGTCGGTCGCCGAACCGGGCCGGATCCGACCGAGCGGAACGAATCTTCCCACGATCCGGACACCGTCACTCGAGTCGGGCGTCGGTAATCCGCAGTCGGCCCCACTCCCCGTTCCACTCTCGTTCGAACTCGAGTGCAATGGAGCGCGTCATATGCGGACCGTCGATCACGATCGTCTCGAACTCCCCATCCTTGCCCAGGTGGTGGGTTCCGTGCTCGCGACGGAGGACCTCCAGATCGGCCAGGGCGTCCCGGTCCAGCCGCCGACCGAGCCAGTCCGCGTCGAACCCGGGAGCCGAAACTTCTACGATCACGATCTCGAGGCCGCCGTCGATCATCGCCGTCGCGAGGTCGCGCGGCTCCGCTCGCCACAGCGGCGCGAGAAAGTCACAGTCGAGCCCCGCACACAGAGATCGCAGCCGTTCGGCCTGGAACTCGCTTCCGACGACGCCGGCGACGACCCCGGCGAGCCCGCCCTCGAACTCGTCGTCGAGACGCTCGAGGGCGACCTCCAGCGGCTCGAGGTTCTCGACGCCGTCCGTTCCGGACGATCGCCCGGTCGCTCGCAGGTCGGGCGATTCGATATCGGTCGCGGGGAGCCCCGCGTCGACTGCAGGAATACCGAGACTCTCCGCAGCCAGCCGTGCGACCGACGTCGCCGGGGCGTGGTACGCGTGGGCCCCCTCCGGGGGGCGAACGACGACGAGCCGGCGAACGTCGCGGCCTCCCTCCAGCGCTCGGTACAGCGCCCACGAGGAATCCTTGCCGCCGGAGAACAGCGCGACCCAGCCGCCGTCCGATGCGACCATACGGGTTCCTTCGTCGCCACCGAACAAATACACGGTGCGTGCGACCGCTCGCGGCGGCAGGACTATCACGGAATCGGTCGTGGGGTCGTCCATGCAGATCGACGTTCGGACGAACGAGCGGGTCGACATCGTCGACGTCACCGCCGACGTCACCGATGCAGTCCCGACCGATCTCGAGGACGGGCTCTGTACCGCGTACGTCCCGCACACGACGGCCGGCGTGATCGTCAACGAACGCGAAGACAGACTCCTCTCGGACATCGAGGACGCCCTCGAGCGCCTCGTCCCGCGCGGTGAGGGGTACGCCCACGACGCGATCGACGACAACGCGGACGCACACCTGCGAGCGACGCTGCTCGGCGAGAGCGTCACGGTTCCTGTCGTCGACGGCGAGCTCGCGCTCGGGACCTGGCAGGCGATCCTGTTCGTCGACTGCGACGGGCCTCGCTCGCGTCGGCTCCGGGTGACGACCGTTTCGGCGTAGCGCGTCTCGCCCCGTACCCGGTAGAACCCAGCTGAAACCTTCATCCGTCCGCTCGAGGTGGGGGAGCCATGAACGCGGAGCGACTCAAACGACTCCTCGAGTTCTTCGTCATCGGTATCGTCTTCGGCGTTACCGAGGACGTTCTCGCGGTCGTCATCGCGACGGATGCGGCAGTGACCCTCGAGGTGATCGGCGTCGTCGTCCTGATCGCGATTCCGTTCGCGATCCTGTCGGAGCTCGTCGTCGACCACCCGAAATTTCTGCACTTCGATCGGCTGGCGGTTCGGTTTCGACGGGCGATCGTCTCGAACGAGTCCACCTCGAGGGCGGTCCCGCCGCGAATCCACCGGGACGGCCAGGGTGACCATCTCCTCTCGCCCGACCACCATCACCACCGGTGCGATCTCTGCGGAGCGAACGTTCCGACGGGCGAACTCCTCCGGGAACACGTCGAGAAGCGACACCCGTCGGCGGACGTCGACTGGTGGATCGTCGCCGAGCCGGGAGGTCGCGAGCCCCGGTTCGATCGACCGGAGTCGGGCGACTGACGAGGCTCTCGCCGAGCCCGCCGTCAGCTCGATCGCTCGAGGACTCCCGCGGTCGGCTTCGGAACGCCCCACCCGCGGAGCGATTCGGGTCCCCAGACGACCACGAGACAGACCGCGACGAGCGCCGTTCCGAGGTGGACGACGGGATACATCTCGCTCGCGAATCCCATCGTCTCGCCGGTCAGATTGCCGACGAAGTGGAGACCGATTACCGCGAGGACGCTTCGCCGAGTGTTGTTGTACACCCACGTCCCGATGATCGCGGTGAGGACGATACTCGGGAGCCACCACCACAGCTCCGGCTGGAACGTCGTCTCGTCGTAGTAACCCACCATGTAGACCAGCGGCACGTGCCACGCCGCCCAGACGACCCCGAGGATCAGACTCGCCACGAGCGCGCTCCAGCGTGCCTGCAGCTGATCGAACCAGTAGCCGCGCAGCCCGATCTCTTCGACTGCGGGAAAGACGAGCGCGACGGCCAGTAGCAGGGCGAGGGATCCCGGCTCGAGGAGTCGCCGCGGCTCGACGACCTCGAGCGGGGACCTGTCGCGGCTCGCGGCTGCCGCGAGCCGTTCTCGAGAGCGGACAGATACGCCGTCGTGTCAGTGCAGTCGTCGTGCAAAACGGTTTACGTCGCTCGCCGTAGCCAGCCCACCCGATGCGAACCGCTCTCTTGACCGATCCGATCGGTGTCCCACGACGGAACCGAACCCCATCCCAACGGCTCCCGACCCGCTTCGAGGAGCGTCTCTCGTTCGCCGATCCGTTTTCAGGGAACCGGTTCGGGTGCGGACGTCGGACGCTGCTGGGGATCCTCGCTGCTGTCGGCGGAACGGCCGCTCTCGGAGGGTGTACCGAGCCGGCAGCCGTTTACGATGCGTGGGGCGGCGTCGAGGAGATCGTCCTCGAGAGCGACGTCGACGGATGGCGGGGCCTCGAGCCCGGCGCTATTGCCGGCGAGCGGAATCCGACGCTCGTCCTCTACGAGGGCCGGGAGTACGGGATCACCGTCAGAAACGGTAACGGCGAACCGCACGCCCTCGTACTCCGGGACGGTGACGGAGCGATCACCGAGCGACAGCTGACGGAGTCGATCGAAACGCGAGGGGAGACACGAACGCTTCGGGTTCGGGCGGACTTGGGACTCGCCGAATACGCCTGCGGGGCTCACCCCGACCCGATGGCTGGCAGGATCGAGGTTCGTACGGAGAACGATACCGACGTCGACCACGACGAATAGCTAGATCTCGACTCGCCTCCCTGCTGGCAGCGCGGACCGCAGCGCTCGTCGAGGGGCGCTCGAAGCGGCTGTGGTCCGATTTTCCAGTCGGGACGTAAATTACGCAGGTACATATGTGATCATAACGGGGAATTCTCCCTCGAGAGACCGTGACTGCGGCCAACTGGAGGAGGGATCGAACGACTGGAATCGAGAGCCAAGCGAGTTCGAGTGGTACCCGTCTCGAGAACGGCTCCCAGTCCCGATATTATCACGTCGTGGGAACTCTTGCGGGAGACTTTACGCTCTCCGCCCGTCGTCGCACCAACTACCTATGAGTGAGTGTCCGATCCTCGACGAGAACGGGATCGTGTACCGGACCTGCGAGGCGGACGAGGTCCTTCGCGTGCTCGCCAGCGCGCGTCGTCGCGAGATCGTCTCAGAGCTGGAGGCGTCCGACGAGAACTGGATTACGGTCGACGAACTGGCTCGAGCCATCTCCGCGACGGGCGACGACGGGTGGGAGGGAGAACTGCACCACGTCCATCTACCGATGCTCCGAGATATCGGTCTCGTCGACTACGACCGCCACGGGAGAACGGTTCGCTACTACCGTTGTGACCTCGTCTCGAGCGTTCTCGAGGCGGTCGATGCGAAGGTCCCGTCGGCTCGGTAGCGATCGAGCCCCACTGTCAGTCGGGGACGCGTATCCCATAGCCGATACTCACCGGGCGAGGACCGTGGGTGGATTTTTTCGTGGTACTCCGCGTACTAGTCGCCCATGTCAGTCGACGAACTGCGGGAGTACGGGTTAGTCGAAATGGACGACAGCGAGATTCGAAACTTCCTCTCGACCCGGAAGACGGGCGTTCTCGGGCTTCCCGACGAGGGTGCACCCTACCTCCTTCCGCTGTCGTTCGGCTACGACGGCGACTCTCGCCTGTACTTTACGTACCTCCTCGGTTCGAACAGCCGAAAGGAGGCGCTAACCGAACGGGCCGCGAACGCGAGCTTTCTCGCGTTCTCGGTCGACACGGCGTACAACTGGGAGAGCGTCCTCCTGTCGGGGCGGATCTCCACCGTCTCGGAATCCTCGTGGGACGAACTCGAGGAGGTCCTGGCCGACGCGTGGCGGCCGAGCCTCCTCGAGTCGGCGTCGCTCTCCGGGGAGGTCGCCGTCTACGAGTTCCGGATCGACGAGCGGACGGGGATCAAACACCAGGGGCTCCCGCCCGCCTTCGAGCCGGCGGACGAGTAGCGATCGGCGGCTCCCGCGCTTTCCGTCTCGAGCCGACGAGCGCCGACCGATTCGCTCCCCGGCGCTCGAGCGGACGTCGTCCGGCCGATCGCGGTCCGCGAGCTTCTCCGATTAGCGTGTCCGGTGTTACTTATCTGAACCCTTTCGGTGTGGTGTCCAACGCCGATGTACGACATAATTCTCGTACCCACCGACGGAAGCGAGTCAACGGACCGAGCGGTGGAGCACGCGCTCACGATCGCGGATCGATACGGCGCGGATATCCACGCCCTGTCCTGCGTCGAGACCCACCGGTACGGCGAGCTCGGGCTGAGCAGCCTCGATGTCCTCGTGACGGTGCTTGCCCTCGAGCGCTGACTGGGACGCTGCGACTCCGCCGTGGCGGGAAACACGGCGTCGACGGCCATACGATCCGCTCAGTACCGATCGAAGTACCGGTCCTGAAGCTTCACGAACGTGGCCATCAACAGCGCGAAGACAGCCGCTGCGACCCCGATCTGGGCCCAGTGGACGAGCGCGAGCGGTTCGACGTCGAACAGGAGCTGCCCGGTCGGCGTGTAGAGCACGAGCAGCTGCAGCGCCATCGCGACGCCGACGGCGAGCACGAGCCACCGGTTCGAGCCGATTTCGAGACCGTACCGGAACCGGATCGCCTGGATGCGAACGATCTCGAAGACGACGAAACCGGTAAACACCATCGTCTGGGCGAGCTCGCGGCCGACGTCGTCGCCGGGACTCCAGCCCACCAGCGCTCCGGTGACGTCGTACCCCGGGATCAGCTCGCCGTAGAAGTTCAGCGTGAACAGCGGGAGCAAACAGACCGTCATGAACAGCGCGATACCGACGATCGAGGTCACGATCCGATCCGTGATGACGCCCTCGTCCGGCGGTCGCGGCTCCCGCTCCATGATGTCGTCGGCTGCCGGGTCGACGCCCATCGTCAGCGCGGGAATGCCGTCGGTGACGACGTTGATCCAGAGCACCTGGATCGGCGTAATCACGAGGCCAAGACCCGCCAGCGTCCCCGTAAAGATCATCGTCACCTCGCCGCCGTTGCCCGAAAGCAGGTAGTTGACGAACTTGCGGACGTTGTCGAAGATGCGTCGCCCGCCCCGCACCGCATCACGGATCGTCGCGAAGTTGTCGTCCAGCAGGACGATGTCGGAGGCCTGCTCGGTCACGTCGGTGCCGCGGATCCCCATGGCGACGCCGACGTCGGCGTTTTTGACCGCGGGCGCGTCATTGACCCCGTCGCCGGTCATCGCCACTGTGTGTCCCTTCGCCTGCAGCGTCTGCAGGATCCGGGTCTTGTGCTCCGGTGATGTGCGCGCGAAGATGTCGACGTCTTCGACGACGGCCGCAAGCTCCTCGTCGCTCATCTCCTCGAGTTCGGGGCCCGTGATCACCGTCGCCGAGCGAAGCCCGATCTCCTCGCCGACCGCCCGCGCGGTGACGGCGTTGTCGCCGGTGATCATGACGATGCCGATGCCGGCGTCGAGACAGCCCGCGAGCGCGTCCGGGACCTCGGGGCGGGGTGGGTCGAGCATCCCCTGCAGACCCAGAAAGACCATCCCTCGCTCGAGGTCCTCGTCGGGATTCTCGGCCTGCGCGTCGGGAACGTCCGGTCGGTAGGCAAAGCCCATTACCCGCAACGCGTCCTCGCCGAACGATTCTGTCTGTGCCTCGAGCTCTCGACGACGCTCGTCGGTCAGCTCGACGACTTCTCCGCCGACGAGTTCGCGGTTACAGCGCTCGAGGACGGTTTCGGGAGCGCCTTTCGTGTACGCGGTGATGCCGCCGTCGGGCGTCTCGTGAACGGTCGTCATCCGCTTTCGCGCGGAGGTAAAGTCGATCTCGCCGATCCGGGGATACTCCGCCTCGAGCTCCTCGTGGTCGAACCCGGCTTTCTGTGCGGCGACGAACAGCGCGATCTCAGTTGGGTCGCCGAGATACGTCCGATCACCCTCGCTGCGCTGATCGTCGGTCGCGGCTCCACCGTCGTCGTCCCGTTCGCGAGTTCCGACGTCGACGTTGTTACACAGCATGCCACAGCGCAACACCTCGGCCACGCGGTCCTCGTCGACGGGATCGCCATCCCGGCGGAACTCGCCGTCGGTGCCGTAGCCGGTGCCGGTTACCTCGTAGGTTTCGCGGTTGGTAACGATCCGCTGGACGGTCATCTCCTCCTCGGTGAGCGTCCCCGTCTTGTCCGTACAGATAACGTCGACCGAGCCCAGCGCCTCGACGATCGGCAGTCGGCGAACGAGGGCGTTCTGCTCGGCCATCCGTCGAGCCCCGAGCGCCAGCGAGAGGGTGACGACCGCGGGCAGCCCCTCGGGCACCGCCGAGACCGCGATCCCGACCGCCGTCAGAAACACCTGTAGCGGCGCCGTATCGCCGACGACGAGTTCGGTAACTGCGATGATCGAGACGATCCCGACGACGCCGACCGCGATGAGCTTTCCCAGCCGATCCATCTCTGCCTGGAACGGCGTGTCGCGGTCCTCGGCCTCCTCGAGCGCGGTCGCGATCTGCCCGATCTCGGACTCCGGACCGGTCTCGACGACGACGGCGGTCCCGGAGCCCCGCTGGACGACGGTGTCCTTGTAGAGGAGGTTCTCGCGTTCGGCCAGCGAGGTGTCCGCGGCGACCTCGCCGACCGCCTTCGAGACGCCGACGCTCTCGCCCGTCAGCGCGCCCTCGTCGACGCGCAGGTTGGACTCCTCGACGAGTCGGGCGTCCGCGGGGACGATGTCGCCGGCCCCGACGAAGACCACGTCGCCGGGAACGAGGGTCCTCGCGTCGACCTCCCGCTTCTCGCCGCCGCGTCTGACCAGTGCGGACGTCGTCGACAGCTCCTCGAGCGCCCGGATGCTCTGCTCGGCCCGGTAGTCCTGGAGGAAGCCGAAGAGCGTGATGAAGACGACGATACCCGCGATGACGCCGGCGTCGATCAGATGGCCGACGCCCGCCATCACGATCGCGGCGACGATCAACACCCAGATCAGCGCCGAGGTGTACTGCTCGAGCAAGATTCGGATCGGAGAGACGCCCGCCCCCGCTTCGATCTCGTTCGGTCCCTCGCGCTCGAGGCGCCGGCGCGCTTCCGCCGGCTCCAGTCCGCGCCGCGACGTCTCCAGGGCCTCGAGGACATCCTCGAGCGGTCGAGCGTACCAGTCGGCTTGCGGTTCGGGGTCGGATCGTTCGCGTTGCGCTGATCGTGACACGTGTGATTGGTTGCCGTCGAAGACACCGCGTTCGGTCGATACTCTCGGTCGCTCGAGCACGAGTCTCGACCGGGTGGTACGCCTCGGTCGGGGCGCCGGAACGCTCACGACGCTGTCGCGAGGGAGGCCGTCGGCGGAGCCGTACGACGACGTCGCCCTTAAATCCCTCCGGGAACAGTCACCCGGTGCTACAGGTGCGACTGCGGACCGGTCGTCTCGTGACGTTCTGGCTCACCGTTGGACGATTCAGTTGTCGCGGACGGCGATACGGCTGGTAGTCGAAACGGCCGGTCTCGATGCGGTCGGTACGAGCAGCCACGCTCGCGGAACGTGTGAGCGATCGGTTCGGTCCGTGTCGAAAACGGGACGGCGGGGACGGTTAGCCTGTCGTGCGGTGCTCGCGCCGCGCGGCGAGGAGGTGTCGGACCGCACCGACGGTGAAGGCCAGGGCGCCAAGGATCATCGGCGTGTCGCCGAGCGTGCGGGCCCACAGCAGCGTCTGGACGCGATCCTGTTCGTAGAACTCGAGGCTGCGGGCTGCGGCGTAGCCGTCCTGGTAGGACGTCTGGAGCTGCAGGAAGCCAAGCGGCAGCAGCGACGCGATGGTCATCACCGCCAGCCCGGCGTTCGTCAGCCAGAACGCCCCGCGGAACCAGGCGGGTTCCCACGCCGCCTCGGGGGTGACGACCCGCATGACGTAGGTGCCGAGTCCGAGCGCGAGCAGGCCGAACGCGCCGAAGGTGGCCGCGTGGCCGTGGGCGACGGTCAGGTAGGTGCCGTGCTCGTAGTAGTTGATCACCGGGAGGTTGATGAAGAAGCCGAGCACCCCGCCGCCGACGAAGTTCCAGACGCTCGAGCCGACGATGAAGAGCAGCGGTAGCGTGTAGGGGAACGACTCACCCTGGGCTTTCAGCGCGCTGTACTCGCCGAAGCTCTGGTAGAGGATAAACAGGAGCGGGACGAACTCGAGCGTCGAGAACGTCGTCCCGATCGGCACCCAGATATCGGGGAGACCGACCCACCAGTAGTGGTGAGAGACGCCGACGATCCCCGCCCCCATGATGGCGAACACCTCGAAGAGGATCGCCTTCTCGGCGTCACCCTTGTCCAGAAGCTCCATCGAGACCAGCGCGACCGAGACGACGGCCGTGACGAAGAACTCGAAGACGCCCTCGACCCACATGTGGACGACCCACCACCGCCAGAACTCCGTGACGGCGATGTTGGTCTCGGGCGTGTAGAGCATGCTCGCGGCGAACAGCAGCGCGATCGAGCCGCCCGCGTAGGTCATGAAGTGACCGAGGCCGGTCGGAGGTTCGTCCATCCGGCGGACGCTTCGCAACACGAGCCCCGTCCAGCTGACGAAGCCGACGAGCAACAACACCTTCCAGAGTCGGCCGACCTCGAGGTACTCCAGTCCCTCGGAGCCGAGCCACCACCAGAGCTCGCCCTCGTCGGGCGAGGCGAACGCCCCCTGCGAGCTGAGCCAGACGCCCGCGAACGCGCCGACGGTCGTCGCGACGAGGACGCCGAGCAGCCCGGCCGTAGCCGCGGCCTGCAGGGGCGGATCGCCGTCGGCGAACAGCCCGGGGAGGAAGAGCCCGCCCGCGAGCCACAGCGCCGTGATCCAGAGGATCGCGAGGTTGATGTGCCAGGTGCGACCGACCGAGAACGGCAACAGGGTGACGATGTCGATCCCCAGCGCGTCGCCGATGCCGTAGAAGCCGGTGCGCTCGACGTAGTAGTGAGCCAGTAGCGCGCCGACGAGCGTCTGGGCGACGAACAGCGCGCCGGCGACGGGGACGTACCACGCCGCGGCGTACTGGGTCGGCGTGATCGACACCGAATCCGGCGAGGGGATGTCGACGACCTCGGTCGCCGGCTCGGCGAAGTCGAAGGCGTGGTAGGCCCAGGCGCCCGCGCCGCCGCCGGCGATGAGCAGGACGAGGCTGATCGCACTCCAGACCAGTACCTGCCCGGTCGGTCGGTTCCCGGTGCCCGGGACGTAGGGCCAGTCGTTCGTGTAGGAGTGATCGGAGCCGGGTCGGTCGGTGTGGGCCATCCACGCCGTCCAGCACGCGAAGTCGGCGATCCGTTCGGCCTCGTCGGCCGAGTTGACGAACTCCGTCGGGACGCCCCGATCGGGGTCGCCCTCGTAGTAGCGCTCGACGTACTCCTCGCGGATGCGGCGGTGGGCGTAGGCCTCCGCGGCCGAGTAGCTCGCGAACGGCCCCTCGGGCGCGTCGGTGTCGAACTCCTGCTCGGCCTGCTCTATGACGCCCGCCCGCTCGTCGGCCTCGAGCTCCTCGACGGCGTCGACGCCCCGCTCGTGGGCGTAGTACTCGCGGACGTACTCGGCTTTCAGCTCCAGGGCGTCCGCGGTCAGATCGACCCCGAAGTACGAACCGTTGCCCAGGATCGAGCCGTGGCTCATCAGACCGTTGGCCTGGAACGCCTTCTTCCCCAGCCGTATTTGGTCGGCCGTAACGATCGCCTCCCCGTCGGGGTCGCGGATCTCCTCGGGGATCGGCGGCGCCTTCTCCCGGGAGACCCACGCCCCGATACTCATCGCGACGAGGTTCGCGACGAACAGCGCTATCAGCGCCTTCGATCCCGCCGACCTCGAGCGAAGCGACGCGAGGTCGATCCCGCCGGCGTCGGTAGTCGCTAGCGACCCCGAGAGCAGCTCGAGGAGTCGCCACCCGAGGACGCCGTCGCCGAACCCGTCACCGCTCGCTCCCACCGAGGCTAACATCGACAACAGCCTGGTCAGCGCCTGTCCATCTCCGAAATCGTCCGACAGGAGCGTCGTCGCTGCCAGCGCCGCCGCGGTCGCCACCGATGTGGGTCCCGCGGACGTGTCCGAGTCGATACCAGTAGAGCCCGGCGTGAGGGTCGGGCCCGACGGAGCCGCGGGTTCGGCACCCGTGTCCCGGGTGTCTCCAGCTGTCTGCCCCGACCCGGTCCCCGGCTGCTCGAGATCCGTCGGGAACGCCTCGAGCCCCTGCTCGAGCGCCCGGGCGACCTCGACGGCGTCTCGGTTCAGGACGTCCTCGAGGATCCGGTCCGGCGACCGATCCGTCTCGAGATCCAGCGTTTCACAGAACGTCCCGTACGCGTCCGAGGACGCGTCGGCGACGGTGGCTGCGGGGTCGGCCCGTCCTGTCTGCGAGTCCGAATCCGGTGTGGATCCGTCCGCGTCGGCGAGGCGCTCGAGCAGCTCCTCGGGGCCGAGGTCGGCCTCGGGCGCGACCCGATCGCGGATCGCCGCCAGCGTCTCGTCGTCGAGCCGCGTCGCGTCGAGTCGGTACCGACGCAGGAACGCCTCGAGCGCCCGATCGAGGGTCGCGTCTCGGTCCGTCTCCGCCCGTTCGCGCAGTTCCTCGGCGGAGCGACCGACGACGCGGCTGCACGCCTCGTCGGCGACGCGCTCGAGAACGCGATCGCGAAACGGCTCGTCGGAGTCGGACCGATCGCGGCGTTCGTCCACAGCCCGGTCGACGGCGGCAGCGGCTCGCCCGCTGACGGCTCGGCGAGCCTGCGCTGAGACGGTGGCGACGGCTTCCGTGCCGTCCTCGAGGCGGTCGGCCACCGACTCCAGTCGATCTATACCCCTTGTCCCGGTCAGTAGCGCGTTCGCGAGTTCCATGTGCTATGTGACCATCTACCTGTGTCGTCGTGTTCGAGCCAGTTGTATATTTGTGCGGCTGTCAGTCGCTGATCCCGGCCGAAAGCGACCCCCGGGTTCGGGCTTGCGCTCCGTCCGAGCACTGTCGGTGGGCCGGGCGTGCCCAGCGAACCGCGATCCCGGGGATCGGGACACCACTCCGTCTCAGCGTCCCTCGAGCGCCCGTTCGGCTTTCGGGAACAGCACGTTGTTCTCCGCGTGGACGTGTCGGTGCATGTCCGCTTCGAGGAGCTGCAGGCGATCGAGGGCGTTTCGGTAGCTCGTGCAGGCGTCCGACGGGACCGCGTAGTCGTCGCTCAGCGTCCGTATCTCTTCGAGACGAGCGGCCGCCGCGTCGTGTTCCGCCTCGAGGTGGTCGATCGCCTCGCGGATCTGGCCTTCCTCCGCGGCGGTCAGCGGCGCGTCGTTCTCCAGCTTCGGGAGTTCGGGGAAGACGTTCTCCTCCTCGTCGGCGATATGATGGGTGACCTCCTCTTGCAACTCGAGAAACGCCGCCTCGATCGCCTCGAGTTCGGGATGGGCGTCGCCGTGGACGCGGGCGACCTTGCGGACGGTCCGCTCGAGGGATGGGAGTTCGGCGCGCAGGTAGTCGTGGTGGGTTTCGACGACGTCGTCGACGAGTTCCGTGATCGACGCCTCGGCCGGAGCGAGTTCGTCGGTCGAATCGGTCGTCGCCAGTCGCTCGAGGACGGCCTCGACCTCGAGACCGTTCTCCTCGCAGGCCCGTCGCAGCGGGGTGTCGCCGCCACAGCAGTAGTCGATGCCGAGCGATTCGAAGACGGCTGCGAACTCCGGGTGGTCGCCGACGAGCCGCCCGAGCGAGGCTTCGGAGTCGATCGTTGTGGTCGTGGTCATAGTAGTGAAAACCGTTCGTCCGCGCTGTACGTAGTCCGTCCATCCGCTCGTCGAAGCAGTTTCTCCCGAATACGTTCGCATGGGCTACGATCTGTCGTGAGCCTGGATCGTTCGCGGCCGTTCGACCGGTATCGTTGTTCGGGCCGAATCCCAGCAACTGGGGCTAACGACCCTTTCTTATACCGATAGCCGACGTACTGTCGCGTATGACCGAACGCATCCTCCTCGCGTACGACGGCTCGGAGCCGTCCGAACAGGCACTCGAGTACGCCCTCGAGACGTTCCCGGACGCCGAGATCACCGCGCTGTACGTCGTTCCGGCACCCAGAGGCTACTGGGCGTCGTTCGAGGAACCGGAAGACAGGGTTCCAAACGCCGAAAAAGCCAAAGAGCGGGGACGAACGTTCCTCGACGAGGCCAGCGAGACGGCGTCGGCACACGACCGCGAGATCGAGACCGAGATGATCATTGGCGAACCGAACCACGTCATCGTCGGCCAGGCGGTCGACGGCGAGTACGACTCCATCGTCATCGGCAGCCACGGTCGAGAGGGCGTCTCCCGCGTTCTACTCGGCAGTGTGGCCGAGACCGTCGTCCGTCGCTCGCCGACGCCGGTCGTCGTCGTTCGCTAACCGGTCGCGAACGTAACGGCGGCCGATCTCGAGTCCCGGGCGCTGGAGGAGAGCTTACAGCGTTCGAAACGAGGTCCCGCCGCAGGAACAGCCGCGACGCGATCCGATGGGACGGATCTCCCCGTCCTCCGAGAGCCGGGCGGCGACCGCCTTCCCACAGTTCTCACAGACCGCGGCCGTCTTCGATCGAGTATCCGTCGTCATTACCGGTTCCGATGGCCTTGATTGTGTTAAGCCGACCGAGAAGGCGACCGTAGTGACGAGGCTGCCGTTACAGCAGTAACAACAGCACCCCTCCAATTCGCGATCGAGCCGTTCTCCGGACGGGACACTATTCCGGTACGCGTCGGCAGCGCTACCGACGTAACGCCGGCCGGATCGGCTGCTCGAGCACACGGGTGAGTCTCGACCGCCGAGAGCCATCCTTTGGATCGAGTGAGGACGTGACGATCCGTCCGCCAGTAACTTAATTTGGAAGCTCGAACAGTAGTACCGATGGAACCCGAATCGTTCTTCCACGTCGCGATCAAGGTCGAGGAGCCGGAGCCCGCCGCGGAGTTCTACCGCGAGCATCTGGACGCAGAGATCCTCGAGCGTCGCCGGGCCGCGGAGTCGGACGACCAGTTCGCCGTCGACGCGGTCGTTCTCGGCATCGCCGACAAGCGCGTCTACCTCTTCGATCGGGCGCCCTACGAGGCCGCGGGGCTCGTCGAGGAGCAGCCGCTCGGCTTCCTCCACTTCGGCTACGTCGTCGAGGACGGCATCGAGGAGACGTTCGCCCGACTGGCCGACGACGGCGTCGAAATCGTCATGGAGCCCGCGGTCTACGGCGACAAGCGGATCGCCTTCTTCGTCGCGCCCGACGACGTACGGATCGAACTCATCGAGTACCTCGAGGACGACTCGAGCGAGTAGGCCGATCCCTTTTGCCGTCGCCGCGCGAACGCGACTCCATGGATGCCGACGACTTCGACCACGATGCCCACATGCACGACGCGCTCGAGCTCGCCCGCGAGGCCGCCACTCGAGGGGATCGACCGTTCGGCAGCGTCCTCGTCCGCGACGACAAAGTCGTCATGTCCGAGTCGAACCGCGTAGTGACCGAGAACGACGTTCGCCGCCACCCCGAGCTCCACCTCGCCTACCGCGCGTGTCGGGAACTCGAGCCCGAGGAGCGAGCCGAGACGGTCATGTACACCAGCACGGAGCCGTGTCCGATGTGCGCCGGCGGAATGATCCGTGCGGAGTTCGATCGGGTCGTCTACAGCGTCGGCGGCAACGAGATCGGCGAGTTCACCGGCCACGAGCCGCCGGTTCGCGCGGCGACGATTCTCGAGAACGGCACCGACGTCGTCGGTCCCGTGCTGAACGAGGAGGGTCGGCGGGTCCACGAGACCTTCGACTGGGGAGCGACGGGAGACTGACCGTCGACGGGGGGCGACGAGACTGACCGTCGACGGGGGGCGACGAGACTGACCGTTGATTTCGGTCGCCTTCCGATCCTATCCGGCGTCCGTTCACCCGTGATCGGTGTCTCTCTCCTTCGAAATCTGCTTAACGCTCTAATCTTGGTAAGGAATCTAAGATTCTCATATTAGGCCTTTACCTAAGTTAGTAAGATAACTTTGCCGCCAGTGCCGAAAACTCGCTACGCGACGATGCGTCCCTTCCATCTCCCCAAATATCCTCTTTCCGACGTATCGCGCGCCGGCATCCATTCCGTCTCGGGAGGCTCACCCGGAGGATTCGTGTTCCAACGGCGTACGGTCGAGGCCGACGGCGTCGTACTCCTGCTCGGTCGAAAGAACACCCCCATCGTGGGTCGTACCGAGCCCGGCGTGGAGTGCATCGAACGGGGTGAGATCGTACTCGTCGAGGAACGCCGCGGCGGCCAGAACCGCGTCCTCGTGTTCGGTCGGAACGATGGGAACCAGCTCGAGCAGGTTGGTGATCGCTCGCGGCGCATCGATCTCGTACTCGGCCGCTCCGCGGTCGTAGAACAACACCAGCACTTCGGCGTCCGCGAGCATCGAGGTGTGGACGTCCTCGCACTCTTCGAGGGCGCGGATTGCGGCCTCCTGAAACCAGTCGTCGTCGTTCACCAGCGCGGTGAGAAAGTCAGCTCCGACGGACACGGCTCATTCTTCGTCGCCCTGGGACCGATCTTCCGCTTCCGCCCGCACCTCTCGGGAGATTGCCTCGCGAGCGTCCGCTTTCAGTTCGTCGGCTTCCGTCTCCGCGAAGGCATCGCCAACAGCTGCTCGGAGACCGTCCAGCGGGTCCTCGTCGACGGGGAAGAGCGCGACGTGGCTCGGGAGTTCGACGATGCGATACTGGTCACCGAACCGCTCGCGGATATCCTTCGGGAGGTAGATCCGTCCCTGTTTGTCCGTCGATTTCGACATAGCGTACCCTTCCTCGTACGGGAAACGACAAAAAATTCCCGTAGTCATAGCAATTTCCCGTCCGTCTCGAGCCCTTTCCACCGTAACTGTCCGATCGATTCCGAACGCCCCTTTCACGAGCTCCGAACGACGAAACCGGACTCGACGAGTAGGCCGTGATGCTCGAGTTCGCCGACGTGATCACGGTTCCGCCCGCGGTGGCGGTCGGAACAGGCAAGTCGTCTCGATCGACAGTTCGAGGCGTGCCAGCCACAGTCGTCACCGGATCGTCCAGAGGTATCGGGAAGGCAACCGCGCTTCGGTTCGCCGACGACGGCTACGACGTCGCCGTCAACTACCGCTCGAGCGAGGACGCCGCCGAACGGGTCGCCGACGAGATCCGCGAGCGGGGTCAGGAAGCGATCGCCGTCGGAGCCGACGTCTCGGAGTCCGACGCTGCAGCCCGGCTGGTCGACGCCGCAGCCGACGCGTTCGGCGGGATCGACCACGTCGTCAACAACGCGGGGATCGACCAGCACGTCCGGACCGAAGATCTCGAGCCCGCGGACTTCGATCGGATCATGGACGTCAACGTCAACTCGGCGTTCAACGTCACGAAGGCAGCGCTTCCCTATCTCCGGGAGTCGGCCGACGAGCCGTCGGTGACGAACGTCTCCTCGATCCTCGCTCACACCGGCGCGGCGATCGAGTGCCATTACGCCTCCTCGAAGGGGGCGCTGCTCTCGCTGACCCGGAGCCACGCGTCGGATTTCGCGCCCGAGATTCGCGTGAACGCGGTCGCGCCTGGTCACGTCGAGACGGACATGACGAGCGACCGAACGCCCGAGGAAAAGCTCGAGGAGCTGGCGGCGATTCCCGTCGACCGGTACGGTCGGCCCGAGGACATCGCCGAGGCGGTCGCCTACCTCCGCGACGCCACGTTCGTCACGGGCGAGACCCTGAACGTCAACGGCGGCGAGCGAATGGGGTAGTACAGTAGCCGCTGCACGTCAGTGCGCACCCGAGCGCACGACGGCTGTGCGATCGGTGTGCAAACAGTTCAGCTGTTACTATAGCAGTAGTTGGTAGTACGATTCCATTATTCAGAATCTCGTGTGAAACTCGCGCTACGTATAGAGAACTACGTATCACGTCGGGCCATCCACTCGATCGACGGCGGCGCGCGCTGTCGTCCGGCCGAACGTCAGTGAGGACGGGCGACGATGCTGCGCGAGGGATGAGCGAGCGGAGCGCGGCGCTGTGCGCCGCGGCAATGCGAACGGCGGAAGCCGTGAGCAAAGCGAGCGAATCGGCTGGGGAGGGCGTGGCGATTCCCTGTGTTCGTGCGAGCAGCGTCTGCTTCTCTCAGTATTACCGCGAAAGCCCCTGCCGTTCTCGGGCGTTCTGACTCGCTGCGCGCTCCTTGCAGTCGCGTGCTTGCGTCGTCGGAACGCCCGAGAACGCCAGCCCCTTTCAGTCCCACCCCGCGGCAGTTGGTCGGTACTGGAGACTCGACGCCGGACGGTCCATACGTATTTGCACGTAACGAATCGACCAGTTCAGATTCACGGCCCATATTGAATAAAGAAATCGCACTACTATCTACTGGTAGCTCCGAAGCCCCTCCTCGAGCCGATCGAACCCCTCCTCGAGCCGATCCTCGGAGTTCGCGAAGGAGAGTCGGAGCCGCTCCGGCGCCGTCTCGCCGAACCCGGTTCCGGGGGCGAGCACGACGCCGTGTTCCCGCAGCAGGTACTTCGCGATCGAGAGGCTGTCGTCGTCGATACCGGGGTCGAGAAAGGCGTAGAACGCACCCTCCGGTCGGGGACAGGAGAGCCCGTCGATCTCGGCGACCCGATCGACGACGAGGTCCCGGCGTCGGCGAAACGCCCCGTGCATCTCCTCGAAGGGCTCCTGTGGTCCCGTGAGCGCGGCGATTGCGGCGTGCTGGGCGACACTCGAGGCGCAGGCGGTCGTCGACTCGCGGATCTTGACGACCTCGTCGATCAGGTGGTCGTCGCCCGCGAGCCAGCCCAGCCGCCAGCCGGTCATCGCGTAGGCCTTCGAGCAGGAGCCGACCGTCAGCACGTGTTCGGGGTGGTCGGTGTAGGACGCGATTCCCTCGGCCTCGCCGTCGTACGTAAGTCCGAGGTACACCTCGTCGGCGATCACGTAGGCGTCGTGGTCAGCGGCGGCCTCGACGACCGCCCGACACGCCTCGGGGTCGAACACGCGGCCGGTCGGGTTCGAGGGGGTCGTGAGCACGACCGCCCCGGTGTCGTCGCTCATCGCCTCGATCACGCGGTCGGCCTCGAGGGCGAACCCCGACGCGGCCGACAGCGGAACCTCGCGGAACGTTCCGTCGGCCAGCAGCGCCTGGGTCTCGTAGTTCGGCCAGGTCGGCCCGGGGACGAGGACCTCTTCGCCGGGCGAGACCGTCGCCAATACTGCGAGGTGAAGCGCCTCCATCCCGCCGGTGGTGACGACGATCTCGTCGGGCTCGTGCTCGACGCCGAACTCGCCGGAGAGCGTGTCGCTGATCGCCCGCCGGCACTCGGGAAGGCCCGCGTTGGACGTGTAGTGGGTCGCTCCTTCCCGGGCGGCGCGCGCCGCGGCGTCGATGACGTGTTCGGGGGTATCGAAGTCGGGTTCGCCGACCTCGAGGCGAACGAGGTCGCCGTCGTGTCGCTCCGCGAGATCGAACATGACGCGGATGCTCGAGCGCTCGGCCCGACGAACCCGCTCCGTTGGTGTCGGCATACCCCATACCACAGAGATCGACGGCAAAAGGGATCGGATGCCGGAAATCGCTGCGGGGTCCCATCTTCGCGAGCGACGACGTCGAGCGGTTGCGATCGCCGACTGCCGTCCGAGCATTTCCGGCCAAGTAATATGCGCATTGGTATCGTACCACCCATCGGGGTGTGATACGATGGAGATACCCGATCACGACGACCTGAGGACGCTCGAGACCAGCTTTGGCGAGCGGTTCACCCTTCAGGACACCGCGGCGGACACCGACGGGAAGCTGTTGCGGATCGAAACGACCCTCGTTCCCGGCGTGAAACGTCCGCTCCACAGCCACCCCGATCAACAGGAGCGGTTCGTCGTCCACGAGGGGACGCTCGGACTGGCCGTCGAGGACGAGGAGTTCGTGCTGGAACCGGGCGAGGAGACAACGGTCGCCGCCGGGACGCCGCACACGTTCTGGAACGCAGGCGACGGCGAGCTCCGCATGACGACCGAACACCGGCCGGCGCTGCGATTCGAGGAGTTCCTCCGGGCGATGGTCGCGCTCGACCGCGAGGGCGGGCTCGATGCCGAGGGGATGCCCGCCAACCCGCTCGTGGGTGCGGCGCTGCTCCACGGGTTCCGCCGCGAGATGCGGCCGGCGGACGTTCCGACCCCGGTTCGACGCGTGGCCGTTCCCGTCCTCGCGGCGGTCGCCAGCGTGTTCGGCTACGGCGTTCCCGACGACTCGCGGTCGGCCGCCGGAAGCGTCGCGTCGACGCGTTCCCCTTGACACCGCGTCGCCGGCCAAACCCGATCCGCGATCACTTTCATAGCCCGCGGACATACAACTCAAGGCGGGAAAGCTATCAAATACATATTCGTTGAATTCTCCGACGAGATGGACGACCTCACCGGGTTCCAGCGAGACCTCCTGTACGTGATCGCGGGTGCCGACCAACCCTCCGGCCAGGATATCAAATCGGAGATCGAACAGTACTACAGCGCCGAGATCAACCACGGCCGGCTGTACCCGAACCTCGACACCCTGGTCAACAAGGGGCTCGTCGAGAAGGGCGAACTCGATCGACGGACGAACTACTACGCGATCACCGACGACGGCGAGCGGACGATCCGCAACCGCCGGGAGTGGGAACAACAGTACGCCGATTCGTAGGGTCGTCGCTCCCGCGGCCCTCGGGTCCGACCTGGAGGGGCCCTCAGTCGCGGTTGCCGACGATACTTGGACGTAGCTTCCGCTGTGTCGACGCGAGGTACTCCACGGCTGTCGCTCGGTTAGTACCGAGGACGTCCGCGACCTCGACCGCGGTAGCGTCCCGCGGCCGCTGGAAGTACCATCTCGAGTTCGGTTTGCAACACCTCACCCTGTCGGTCGGCGAGGCGGTCCGATCGCCGTGACCGAACGTCGAACCGGATTCCGTCGTCTCCGGACGAACGATTCGTTCGGTGGAGCCCCCTCGCACCGGGAGCGAAGCTCCGTGAGCAGGGGTCGGATCGCCCTCGAGGGGCAACAGTACACGCCGCCACCGATCTGCCGATCACGCCGTCCACGTGTCGCTCCACTCCGACTGTGGGATCCTGACCCGGGTTTCGGCGTCGTCCTCGCCGACCGGCTTGACGACGACGGCGCTGACCTTCCCGACGGAGGACAGCTCCTTCTCGACGATTTCGTACTCGTTCCCGTCACCTCGAATGTCGCGGACGGTGTCGCCGACCTCGTACGAACTCAGGTCTTCCATGATTCCTGTTCGCACCTCTCCAAGGTAAGCGCATCGGCGGTCCGACCGTGTCGCGTCCGCATACGAATCGCCGACCGACGAACCGAGTGGCCGACGCGAATCGCCTGCGTACGTGTTAGCGGGCTAAACGGTATCCAAACCATATTATTTATCCTCGGAGTTGCGTACACGTAGCTTGTATGTCCGAAAGTAACACAGGGGGCTCCGCTATCGAGCGGTTCGGGTACGGGCTCTCGAGTATCGTCGAACGGTGGATGCCGAGTCCGTTCCTGTTCGCAATCTTGCTCACGTATCTCGTCTTCGCGGCCGGGCTCGCGTTGAATCAAACCGGGACGATCGAGCCGCCAAACGGCGGCGGAGCGGTCGGTCCGGTCGATATGATCGAGTTCTGGTTCGGCGGGTTCTGGGGCTTTCTCGACTTCTCGATGCAGATGGTCGTGATTCTGATGACCGGGTTCGTCCTCGCGTACCACCCGGCCGCCAACAGGCTCCTCGTCCGGCTCGCCAAACTCCCTAGCACTCCCGCACAGGCGGTCGTGCTCGTCGCCGGGTTCTCGATGGCCGTCGCCTGGCTTCACTGGGGGTTCAGCCTCATTCTGGGTGCGATCTTCGCCCGCGAGATGGGAAAGGTTGCACACGAGAAGGGGATCGACGTCCACTATCCGCTGCTGTGTGTCGCGGGGTACATGGGGCTGGGCCTGACCTGGCACTGGGGGTGGTCCGGATCCGCGCCGCTGTTGCTCACCGACGAGTCCGAAGTCGGCGAGGGGACGGCCTTCGCTATGGTTTCCGAGCCGGTTCCGGTGACGGAGACGATCCTCCACCCGTACACGATCACGCTGACGGTGCTCTCGATCCTCTTTGCGGTCTCCGTCCTCTACCTCATTACGCCGTCGGGCGACCGAGCTCGAGGTATCACCGAGTACATTCCGGAGGACGAACTCTACGAGACGAGTACCGACGGCGGCGAGGACGTCGTCGAACCGGAGGCGTCCGGGACCGACGAGACGGTTCCAGCCGAGCGACTGAACAACAGCCGCGTTCTCGGCGGACTCCTCGCGCTCACCGGCGTCGCGTACGTCGTCTGGGTACTCGTCACCGAGGGGATCGAACTGTGGGATCTCAACACGATCAACTTCGCGTTCCTGATGGCCGGAATACTGGTCTGGACGAACCCCTCCACGTACCGTGACAAGTTCGGCGAGGCGTCGTCGGCGGCCGCCGGCATCATCCTGCTGTTTCCCTTCTTCGCCGGGATTCAGGGAATGATGGCGGATTCGGGTCTCGCCGGTGCGCTCGCCGAACTCATCATCGGGCTCTCGACCCCCGAGACGTTCCCGATCTTCGCGTGGCTGGCGGCGGCGGTCCTCAACCTGTTCGTCCCCTCCGGCGGGGGCCAGTGGATCGTCATGGGTCCCTCGATTCTCGAGGCTGCCGACCAGCTCGGCGTCGAGTTCGGGCACGCGACGATGGCCTTTGCCGTCGGTGAGGCACACACGAACCTGCTGAACCCGTTCTGGGCGATCCCGCTGCTGGCCATCACTCGGATCAAGGCTCGAGAGATGTTCGGGTACGCGGCCGTGATGTTGCTCGCCCTGTTCCCGTTCCTGACGGTCGTCCTCTACCTCCTCCCGTACGGGATGTTCTGAGCGACCGCCGCGACCTTTTTTTTTGACCTGTCGATAAGGTGGGGATCAACCTCGGTCGACCGACGCGCGGGATCACTACCCACCGTACTGTGGATCGCCCGATATGTGCGCTCCTCCCCTCTTTCGAGTATGGGATCCGATCCGAATCGGTACGAGTTCGTGTGTCCGAGCTGGCGGGAGGACGTCGTCGATTCGATGGTGCAAGCGGAGCTTCTCGGCAGGGGGTGTCTCTTCTGCCGAGCCGACGTCACCGAGACGGATTTCGGCCCCGTCGACTGAACCTCCTGTCGGATGCGGGCCCCTCCCAGTCGGGTCACGAGCCACTCGATCTCTCTCGAGGATCGGGATCTGGTGGCTGACATCAGCGCGTCTCCGCTCGCCGCACCTCGAAACGAGGGCCGCGTCCCACCGATCGCCGCCGACCGGCCATCGAGTCGCGACGAGTCGCCGACCGGCAGTACAGCCAAGTCGCCGCCCGATCTACTTCCGGCATGGTCACCGACCCCACCCGCGACGAGATGTCGGACTCGGACGAGACGGAGACGCTCGACCTCGAGCGACCGGAGGCGATCCAGTTCGGCGTCACGCGCGGTGAGAACAACCTCGAGATCGGTCCGCCGCGGGATTACCCCGATCGGGCGGACCTCTCGGTTCGCCGGTCCGGCGACGACGTTATCCTGAGCGTCGACGCGATGGCGGGCGATCACGGCACGGGCCACGTCGACGCGACGCTGACCCCCGAGGAGGCTCGTCGCCTATCTGACCGCCTGGCCGAGACGGCTCGCCGGACGGCCGAAGACGACTCGAGGGGAGCGGGCGACTGACTCACAGCGGTGCCTCGGGTCGCCCTCGAAAGACCGTTCGCGGAGTTCTACTCGTCGACAGTTACGCCGTACTGTCGAGTGGTCGTCGCTAGCTGCTTCGCTTTCGAGGAAGCTGCCGACTACCGGAGCCGTCGGGACCCGGGTTTCAGGGAGGGCGATACCGATACCTGTGGACCCCGAACGGCCGAAATACGCGCCCCCTTTCGGTCGGGTAGTATCGGTGTTCGAGGGCCGACCGACGCAATCCGTCGGCGGTGTCAGCGGCGATGAGGACGCTACGAGGGCTGTCTCGTCGCGTTCGAGGGCAACGGTGTCACCGCCATCGCCGGGAGACAACGTTTACTGTCCCAAACAGTCTCTAAGACGCACATAACAATCTCCTCACCTGTAGACGTTCTCATAATATGGACGACCTCACGGGATTCCAGCGAGACCTCCTGTACGTCATCGCGGGTGCCGAACAACCGTCGGGCCAGGATATCAAAGCGGAGATCGAGCAGTACTACAGCGCCGACATCAACCACGGTCGGCTGTACCCGAACCTCGATACGGTCGTCAACAAGGACCTCGTCGAGAAGGGGCAACTCGACCGCCGAACGAACTACTACGAACTCACCGAGACCGGAGAGCGGGCGATCGAGGACCGTCTGGAGTGGGTCTCCCGGTACACCGAGGAATAATCAACCGAAAGTATTTACGAAATAATATGGTTCCGGAGAACGATGACTGAAACACTCACGAAGGCTGGTACCGAGATACATGAACGGATCGTCGTCGGGGTCGCGACGCTCGAGAACGTCGATCCGGTGGCGCTCCCACCGCTGTTCGACGCGGTCGATCCCGACGCGCTCGAGGGGATCTTCGCGGATCCCGAGAGCGAAGCGGTGCGGATCGGGACGGTCGAGTTCCCGTACGCCGGACGCACGATCCGCATCGAGTTCGACGACGAACCGGTCGTCAGAATCGACTGAGTTCGACCCCGAGCGGTGGAGACGTCAAAACCGCGCGCTCAATCGTAGCTCAGACTATCTAGCGTGTAGCGATCGACCGTGTGGTTTCGGTCGACGACGAGGACTGGACCGTCCGCTCCCTGCTCGAGTTCACACCCGAGATCGCCGAGATTCCCCGGATTGAGCGAGGCCGGTGGATCATCGAGCGTGAAGTTGAGGGTGCCGGTGTTTCCGCGGACCCGTTCGGGCTTTTTGGCGGCCGCGTGGATCCGGTTTCCGTTCTGTTTCACGTCGATCGTTCCGGTGAACTCCCAGGTATCGTCGTTGTACCGAATCTGCTCGCCGTCGAGTTCCCGAAGGTGTGCCTCGACCATGGGAGGACATGATCGGCGGCGACTATAGTCGTTGGGCCGAGAGCGGCGGCTCTCGGGATTCGTTCCCGCGAGGCCGTTTCGCTGCCTGGACTCAGTCCGAGCCGTCGTCAGCGGTCATCGTTTCGAACGTCTCGCGCGCGGCGTCGCTCCCCTCCGCGAGGTAACACAGGTCCGCGCCGGCGATCGCAAAGTCGACGCCGGCGTCGACCCAGCGCCGCATCTCCTCGTCGTCGGTCGCGAGCATCCCGACCGGTTTCCCGGCTCCGTGGGCAGCCTCCAGGATCGACTCGAGTGCCGACTGGAACCGTTCGTGGTCCCACCGGCCGAAGACGTCCAGCGACGCCGAGAGGTCGCCGTGGCCGACGATAATTGCGTCCACGCCGTCGACCGAGACGATCTCCGCGGCGTTCTCGACGCCGCGTGCGGTCTCAATCTGGACGATCGTCGTCAGCTCGTCGTTCGCGTGCTCGACGTACTCGCCGAACGCCCGCCCGTAGTCGGACGCTCGAGCGGGAGCCGCTCCGCGACTCCCCTCGGGCGGGTATCGCACGCGTCGACGACTCGCTGGGCCTCCTCGTCCGTCTCGATCCTCGGCACCAGCAGTCCGTCGACGCCGAGATCGAGCACCCGCTTGATCCGGGTTCGATCGTTCCCCGGAACGCGAACGATCGACGCGACCGCCTCGTCGAGCGCCTCGATCGCCCGGAGCGTGTTTGCGACGGTCTCGAGGCCGAGAGGTGTGTGTTCGGTGTCGATAACCACGAAATCGAACCCTCGAGCGCAGAGCTCCGCGACGGTCGGGTGGCCGATCGAGATCCAGTTTCCGACCGAGCGGTCGTCCCTCGCCAGCAACGACTGTGATCGATCCTCCATGCGACTCCGTCTCCTCGACAGTAGTTGAACGCGAGGGATGCGGAAACTCGACTCGAAGCCGTCCGGGGCTCGAACCGGATCCACGCCGACACAAAGGATATGGTGAAATACCAGTAGTGTTCCCGGTATGCACTCCAAAACGTTCTCGAAGTTCCTGTCGACGGCGTTGGTTCTGGCGATGCTCGCGGTTTCGATCGCGGCGATCGTCTCGCCGCCGGATCCGTTCACGCTCGTTCTGTACTCGGTACCGCTGTTACTACTCACCTCAGTGGCCGCCTACCTGGTCACGTACGGTCGGCGGAGTACGGTTCGTGGGAAGAGAGCGTGAATCACGGGTATCGACCCCGATCGCAGGGCCGCTAGCGGTGATCGCCCCTCTTCGCTTACGCTGGTCTCTCTTCGACTGTGGCCGCTCCGTCCGTGTTAGTGAACTGATAACCACAATCCGTATAACTGAACGACCGTTTGTGCAGGTATGGACGAAATCGATCTGAGTAACAGTCAGCGGCTGACGATAACGACGCTGATCAACGAGTATCAGGCGACCGGCGAACCGGTGAACGCCCGCGCCCTCGCGAACGAAACCGACCGAAACGCGGGCACGGTTCGGAATCAGATGCGGACGCTCACCTCGATCGGACTCGCCGAGGGGATCGCCGGTCCGAAGGGCGGGTACGAGCCGACCGACGCCGCCTACCAAATCCTCGGTCGCCAGCAGCTGGACGATACGGAAACCGTCACCCTCGCCAGCGAGTACGACCGCGTCGACGCGACGGTCGACGAGATCGATTTCACGAACGTCCACCACCCCGATCTCTGCCGGGCGCAGCTTCACTTCCAGCAGTCGGTCCGCGACCTCGAGGAGGGGGATCCGATCGTCGTCGGTCCCTCTCCGGTCTCGAGTCTGGTCGTTCTCGGTAAGATCACGGCCATCGAGGAGACGAACAACGTGGTGATCGTCGACGTCGAGGAGCTACAGGCACCGCTTCGGGACGACCCGTCGACGTCACTCTGATCGCCGACTCCTCGCGAGAACGCTCGCGGGAGTTGAGACGCCCTCCCTTCGTCGGGGTCCGTAGCGCTCGAGTCGCTCAGGGAACGTCGTACTCCACGCTGTCGTACTCCGCGACCTCGATGGAGCCACAGCACGAACAGGTCCACTCGTTCGCCTCGAGGACCGTGCCGCAGTTCCGACACTCGTAGACCACGGCAGCATCTCCCGAGAGACGCTTTTTTACTGCCGTGAGAACAGACATATATTCTGATACTCAGTGAAACGGTAAACGCTGCTGCTTTCAGCTGCCTGCTCGGTGCGTGACGATCCACCGTCGCCGAACGCTCGGCGACCGTCTCGTCAGTCGTCCTCCTCGAACCCACCGTTCGCGGTCGGCGGTCGCTCCTCGGCGCTCGGTTCGGACTCTCGATCCGAATCCGCCTCGACCACGCTGTCGGTCCACGTCCCCCGGAGGAGGTACAGCCCGGCCAGTACAACGATGACAATGTTCGTCAGCGCGTCCCCGATGAAGACGCCGGTCGCGCTCATCCCCAGCGGCTCGGCGAGGCCGTAGGCCAGCAGCGGGCGGAGCACGATGAAGCCGACGATCGCGAACCCCATCGCGGTTCGGGTGCTGCCGCTTCCGCGGAACGCTCCCTGGACGATGTAGAAGACGCCCAGGAAGACGAAGGAGAGCGAGACGATCCGCAGGTACTCGGCGCCGACGGCCGTCACCTCGGCCGCCCCCGAGCCGGTGATGAAGAAGCTGACGATCGGATCGGCGAGTACGTACACGAACCCGCTGAACAGGAGGAAACAGCCCGCGATGAGTCCGGCCGCGGCGTACACCCCGCGCTTGGCACGGTCGACCTGCTGGGCGCCGAGGTTCTGCCCGACGACGGTTTCGACGCCTCGAGCGAGCCCGAGCGCCGGCAGCACGACCATCGACGTGACGCGGGTGCCGATGCCGTAGCCGGCGACCGCCGTCGGGCCGGCCAGCGCGACGAGCGCGGTCAGGATCGTCACGCTGAACGCCTTGGTGCTGACCTCGACGCTCGCGGGAAGGCCGATCGTCACGAGCTGTTTGACGGTCTCGAGCTCCGGCCGGAAGTCGCCAGCCGAGAGTTCGATCCCGACCCGCCCCGAGAGCAACAGCCAGATGCCGATCCCGGCCGCCAGTCCCCGGGAGAGGATCGTTGCGAACGCCGCACCCTGGACGGCCCAGCCGTCGAACCCCGTAAGCGCGAACAGCTGCGACTCGAGCGCCTCGAGGCCGAACCAAGCGAAGACGACGTTGTCCTGAAAGCCCAGAATGAAGAAGGGGTCGATGGCGACGTTGAGCGCGACGCTGAACGTCATGAGATACAGCGGCGTGCGCGTGTCACCCCACCCCTGCAGCAGCGACTGGAAGACGAAGAAGGCGAAGATGAAGGGCATCCCGGCGAACTCCGTTCGGGTGTAGGTGCGGGCGTACTCGTACTCGAGGGTACCCGGCTCGGCGCCGATGAGCCGGAGCATCGTCGGCGTCAGCAGGAAGCCGACGATCCCGATCAGTACCGAGAGACCGAAGACGAACGTGACGGTCTGGCCGGCGACCCGGGCGATCCGCTCGACGTTGCCGGCGCCCTTGTTCTGGGCGACGAGGACGGTCCCCGCGACGTTGAAGCCGATCCCGAAGCTGATCACCAGGAAGATGATCGCCCACGAAAACGACAGCGCGGAGACGCCCGCCTGGCCGAGCCGGCCGACCCAGAACGTGTCGGCGAGGTTGTAGCCGACCATCAGCAGGTTGGTGATGACGATTGGAACCGAGAGGACGATCAACGGCCACACCAGCTTTCCGTTGATGACGTCGACTGACCGGTCCCGTCGTTCTCGGCTCATCTACTCACCGCTCCGGGGCGAGGGGGTGAAACGCTTTCTCCTTCGCCGTGATCGCTCGAGCGACGGTGTTGACCCGCTCCGGCCGGCCGAACGGGAGCTGGCGGGTGAGCGCGACTCGAATCGGGAGGCTGCCTCGGGCTTTTGTCGCTTTCCCGCCTCTAGGGCGTGTGACAGTGCGCGGCGGCGGTCGGTCTGCGAGTCGGGAGAGCGCAGGCACCGAGATCGACGAGACGGCCGGGGACTCCGTCACGGAAGGCCCGGTCGGACGGTCCGGTTCGGGGGCCGAGGCGGCCGAGACGCCGCGGAAGGCCGGCTCCCGCCACCTCGCGCGAGCCGTCCTCTCCCGGAAGTTTCTGCCCTTCGTTCGCTACCCCGCCAACGCGGTCGGGGGGATCATCGTCGCGCTGTTCTTCTTCGGCGTCCTCTTCTACGGCGGGCGGATGGTCGCCGGGCAGGCGCTCACCGACTCGATCGAGGGGATCGTCGTCGGCTACTTCCTGTGGACGCTCTCGGTCGGCGCCTACTCCTCGATCTCGAACGACATCGGGAGCGAGGTTCAGTGGGGCACCCTCGAGCGCCACGTGATGACGCCGTTCGGGTTCGCGCCCGTCGCGCTGTTGAAGGGCGTCGCGAAGATCGTTCGGACCGTCCTCACCTCGACGGTGATCCTGGCCGTGATGATCGTCGTTACCGGAACCACGCTCGAGTTGAACCTCCTGACGATCGTCGTCGTCGCGACGCTTACGATCGTCTCGGTGCTCGGTCTCGGCCTCGCGGCGGGCGGGATCACCGTCTTCTACAAACAGATCGGCAACTGGCTCAATCTCCTCCAGTTCGGGTTCGTCGTGTTGATCTCCGCGCCCGCGTTCGAGTTCGGCTGGATGCGCGTCCTCCCGCTCGCTCACGGCAGCGCCCTCCTCCAGCGCGCGATGGTCGACGGGATCCGGCTCTGGGAGTTCTCGCCGATCGACCTGGGGCTCCTCGCCGGGGTCGCGGTCGGCTACCTGGCCCTGGGGTACGTAGTATTCTAGTACGCGACCCGTCGAGCCAGACGACCCGGCGTCCTCGGCGACTACTAACGGGCATGAGTCGCGACAGAATCCGCGCGCGGAAACCGACGACCGACGTCGATCGGTGGACCGTCGGCACCGTCGAGCGAACCGACAGTCGGGACGGAAACGCCGTCTTCGAGGTGCGAAGCGACGAGGGCGAGTCGG
Organism: Natronococcus roseus; assembly: GCF_043677095.1. Taxonomy (NCBI): domain Archaea; kingdom Methanobacteriati; phylum Methanobacteriota; class Halobacteria; order Halobacteriales; family Natrialbaceae; genus Natronococcus; species Natronococcus roseus. Next base: position 96,428 of record NZ_JBHLJR010000007.1, on the reverse strand, counting down.
TCGAACTCGTCGCCACGGCCGCTATCGGGAAGTTAGTGGAGAAGCGACTGGACCTCGAGGTCGGCGAGTCGCCGGTCGGCGCTCGAGTCTGGTACCGGAAACGCGGCGGTTGAGGCGGTCGGACGAACGAGCGCTACTCGGTCGTCGGGACACCGAGTTGTTCCTCGAACGTCCCTCGAACCGCCTCCCGATCGTCGTCGGCCGATAGCGCCAGCCCGAGCTTGATCCGGGCCTTCCAGGGCGGCAGGTCGCCGGCCGGGATCGTCCCGTGCTCGCGGACGGTCCGGCTGCCGCCCGGACCGCCGTAGCGGGCGCTCACCGCGCCGTCGAAACACCGCGTCGCGACGACAACGGGGACGCCCGCCTCGACAGCATCCTCGACGGCGTCGCCGATCGCGGGCGTCGTGTTCCCGATGCCGCTCGCCGCCAGGACGAGGCCGTCGACGTCGTCCTCGACGGCGCGCTCGAGCTGGCGGGCGTCGACGGCCAGCCCGCTGGGGATCATCTCGACTCGAGCGGTCAGCTCGGTCGCGGGCAGCGAGACCGACTCGCTTTGGGGGTCGCGACGCAGCGAGATTCCGTCGGCCGTGAGCTCCGCGACCGGTCCCGAGTCGGGCGAGGCGTACGCCTCGGGACGGCCGGCTCGGGCCTTCGTCACCCACCTGGCCGCGTGGACGAGGTTCCCGAACGCGATGTACGCCCCCTCGGTGAACCGCTCGTCGGCCGCGGTGCGGACCGCCTGCAGGAGGTTCGCGGGGCCGTCGGCGCCCGCCATGTCCGCGGGCCGCTGTGCGCCGGTGAAGACGACCGGGACGTCGGCGTCGCTCACCAGGTCGAGGTAGTACGACGACTCCTCCATCGTGTCGGTGCCGTGGGTGACGACGACGCCGTCGACGCCGTCCTCGTCGGCCCGCTCGACTGCACGGGCCAGCGACGCGACGTTCGACGCGGAGAGATGGAAACTGAGTTCGTCGCAGACGGATTCGACCTCGAGGGTCGCGACGTCCTCGAGTTCGGGGACGGCCGCGACGAGGTCGTTACCGTCCTTCGAGGGCGTGGCGCCGCCGTCGCCGTCAGTCGATGCGATCGTTCCGCCGGTGCTCAGGACGCGGACACGTGGCATACGAGGGTGTCTCGAGCGGAGCTACTTTGCTTGTCGCCTGCGGAGAGTTCAAAAGAACTTGTTGAACAGCCGCTTCCACGAGCGGTACTCCCGTCGCGCCGACTTGATCTCGTCGACGGCTTCCGCGAGCTCGCCGCCGGCGGTTTTCCCCCGCTCCTCGGGCGGGATCGCGGTCGGCGCGACCGCGTCCCTGTTGTGAACCGCGGTGTGACACGACTCGCACACGGTGATCAGATTCGAGAGTTCGTGGATACCCCCGCGGGACTTCGGGACGATATGGTGGGCGTGGAGTTCGACGTCGCCGTGGGGGCCGCCGCGGCGCCGACAGTTGGCACACTGGTAGTCGTCGCGCCGGTAGACCTCCTGTCGGCGCCGATCCCAGTCGTCGGGGTAGTCCCGCGTGGACTGTTTACTCACCGCCTCGAGCGAGCACTCCTCGTCGGCACCGGCCGGCGCGACACCGCTCTCGAGTTCCTCGTCGGCCGAGACGCCGTCGTACTCCAGATCCTCCCCGTCGGGGCCGCGGATCGAGATGTCGATCCCCAGCTCCTCGAGGTCGTCGTCGGGTTGTTCACTCATTGGACCGTCGTACTCTCACGTTCAGTGTCGGAACGTCTTTGTGATTACGGTCTGCAGCGCCGACAAGCCCTAAACAGCGAAAGTAGAGTTATATTTGGTTGGAGAGGTCGGAAATCGTCTCAGCTCGGGTCGGGTTTGGCTCGATCTCGCAGGGGTAGGCAGTCAGGTTCTCGTAGCCGTCGGCCGTCACGACGACGAGGTCCTCGAGTCGCACCCCGCCGCGGTCGGGGTCGTACACTCCCGGTTCGACGGTGACGACGTGGCCGGCCTCGAGCGGGTCCTCGCTCGAGAGCGACGGCGCCTCGTGGAGGCTGACGCCGACGCCGTGGCCGGTGCCGTGGGACATTCCGACGTCGACGTCGCCGGACTCGAACCCGTACTCGGCGAGCTTCCCGGTCGCCGCCTCGTGGACGTCAGCCGCGCGCGTCCCGGCCCCGCCGCGGAGCGCGTCGAACGCCGCGTCCCGGGCCTCGGCGACCGCGTCGTAGGATCGTCGTTCCCACTCGCCGACGTCGCCGACGACGTACGTTCGCGTCAGATCGGCGTAGTACCCCTGCGGGCCCCGCGGAGAGAGGTCGAGCAACACCGTCTCGCCCGGACCGATGCGATCGTCGCCGGTGAAGTGAAGGTCCGCACAGGTCGTTCCGGCGCCGATCACCGTGTTTCCCGCGTCACGAACTCCCGATCTCGCCAGGGTCGCGTTCACCTCGCGGCGCAGTCGTTCCGTCGTAAGGAGGTCGCCGTCCCAGCGGAGTTCGTCGAGTCGGGCTTCCTCGGCGTCCTCGGCGGTCTCGGGGGTTGCCGCCGCGAGCACTGCCTCCGCCCTGGCCATCCCCCGCTGGGCCGCCCGCTGGACGAACGCGTGTCGGTCCCGCTCGGCGCTCGTCTTGCGCGCCCGGCCGAGGTCGATCGGCTCGAGTACGACCTCGTCGACGCCGTCGGCGACAGTCCGCGTGACTCCGGCGGGCATCGAGGGGAGAGCGAGCACGCAGGCGTCCTCGAGCGGTGATGCCAGGCGGTCGCCGAGCACCTCGAGGGCCCGCTCGGCCGCGCTCGAGGCCGAAGATTCGCTGGCCGAAACGACCGAACCCGGAAACTCCCGCTCGGCTTGCTCGGCGAACAGTCGGGGCGCACACAGCACGGCGCGCCCGGCGACGTGGACGAACGCGTAGTCCCGATCGGGGCCGGCAAAGCGGGTCAGGTACCGCAGGTCGTCGTCGAACCGGTCGCCGACGTGGACGAAGGCGTCCGCTCCGGCGGCCGCGGTCGCGTCGGCCAGCCGCTCGAACGTCGCGTTCCCGTCCCGATTCGGCCTCGACGAGGGACGATTCCGGGTCACGGGTCCTCCGGCTGGGTGCCGATTCCCTCGGGCCACCCGGGCGGCTGCGCGGCGGACGGATCGGCGTGCTCCCGTTTGAGAACCATCGGCGTCCGCTCGAGCGAGAGCACCTTCGTTCCGTCCTGGTTGTACGCCCGGAGCTCGGTCGTGACGATGCCGACGTGGTCCCGGGAGTCGCTCTCGCGTTTCTCGAGCACCTCGCTCTCGGCGAAGATCGTATCGCCGTGGTAGACGGGGGCGTGGTGGCGGATCCGGTCGTAGCCGAGGTTGGCAGTCGCGTTCACTGAGACGTCGATTACGCTCATCCCGACGGCGAGGGCGATGACGAACGTGCCGTCGACGAGGCGCTCGTCGAACTCGGTCCCGGCTGCGTACGCCTCGTTGAAGTGCATCGGGTTGAGGTTCATCGTCACGTTGGTGAACCAGACGTTGTCGGTCTCGGTGACGGTCCGGCCGAAGGGGTGCTTGTAGACGTCGCCGACCGCGAAGTCCTCGTAGTAGCGGCCGTGCCAGCCGGCGACCACGCGTCGTTTCGGTTCGGGGGTTCTGTCCTGTGTGTCGGTGTCGTCGGTCATTCTTCGTGTCGAAGCTCGACCCTGGACGAGTTGTAACTCCCGGAAAGCGCCCGTGGTGCTGATCCCGACCGGCCAGCGGTGGAGCGTCTCGAGACAGCCGTCGGGCCACGACCGTCCCGAAACTGCTACAAGCATATAATACTAGCAATAGCTATTATTCAACTAAAACCGTAACGACTGTATTATACCGTCGCTTGCTCACACGTGCAGTGGTATCGACCCTGCACCCATGCACCCGGTCTTCCCCTCGGGGAAGTCCTTCTGTGACCGTTCCCACGTGACTAGTTGGCTGGCCTCGAGGGACCACCGTTAGCTTCGTCAGACGACTCGAGTTGCCGGTATCGGCGAATCGGAGCCGTAATACTGTGGATTTTCCCTCGCGATCCGACCGACGCGTCTCGGCTCGCCGATGCTCGTTGGCGAGTGCTTTCCCGAAAGAACAAATTGTAGCTTATAAACTCGGCTGAATCCTTTCCGGAATTCGCCGAATCAGTTTTCGTAACATCCTAGTATAAGGAGAAAAATAATCAAACTAATGACCTACGAACATCTGGACACCGATCTGGTGAACGAACTGCTCGGGAACGGCCGCGCCAGCCTCCGAAGCCTCGCCGAAGAGCTCGACGTCTCCGTGACGACGGTCTCGAACCACCTCTCGGACCTCGAGGACGAGGGCGTTATCGAGGGCTATACGCCGATCGTCGACTACGACGCCGCCGGCTACGACGTGACCGCAGTGATGCAGCTCAAAGCCGAGGGAAGCGCGCTCGCGGAGATCACGGAGACGCTCCGGGACCACCAGCAGATGATGTCCGTCTACGAGGTTACCGGAGACTACGACATCGTCGCAATCGGGAAGTTCAAAGATACCGACGACATGAACGACCAGATCAAGGCGCTGGTTACGGATCCCGACATCAAGCAGTCGAACACCAGCATCGTCCTCAACAAGGTCGCCGAGAACGAGCAGTTCGAACTCGAGGCGGACCGCGAGGACTGAGTCGACCTTCTTATTGACACCTGCCTCGAAGCGGCGAACGGAAGTCGGCTGCGTGGATCTTCTTCCCGTCGGAGTCGCGCACGGTGAAACGATGGGGAACGCCGCTGATTCGAGAATCGCCCCGGACGGAACGTCGACGGAACCGGTTCGAGCCGGCGGAAGCGACTCGAGACGTCGGTTCCGCAGGAGAACGGATCGTGACCGCCCGGGTTCCGTGGAGTTCCCCGACCGCTATCGCTACTCGTCGACGAGCCGCAGCCAGTCCCAGTCGACGCCGCTCGTCGAGCGGAACCCGATGCTCATCTCGTCGTCGATCCCGTCCGTCTCGCTCGTGTGTACCGATCCAAGCGTCGCCCCCTCGAGATCCTGAATCCGGAACTCGACGCCCTCGGAGCTGTCGAAAACGAACCGACAGTCGACGGTCTCGTCCGCCAGGTTCGGAACCGTCGAGTCCTCCTCGAGGATTTCGACGCCGTTGCCGGTCTCACGGCCGAGCCGGATCTCGCCGCTCGGATCGACGATGAGCCGCCAGCCGGGTGTCTGTGTCGACCAGACGTCCTCTTCCATTCCGACGAGAATCCAGGGTTGGGAGGCGCCCGACTCGGGACGCGCGAGCACCGAGACCTCGCGGCCGTCCTCGGGGTAGTTCGGGAGTCCCTGATCGGGGAACGAGCGGACGTTCGAGTCGCCGCCCTGTCGAAGCCCCTGACTCGAGTCCTCGTGCAGTGCCGCGCTCGAGGAGACGTCGGCGTCGCCGGTTCCGTCGAGCGTCCACGGACCCTCGAGGTCGTCGCCGTCGTACGCCTCGAAGTCGTCGATCGCCAGTTCGTCTGCGTCCTCGCTCTCGTCGTCCTCGTCGACGTCTCCAACCTCGAGTTCGTACGCGGCGGTCTCCTCGCAGTTGCTGAGCGAGAACGAGTAGACCTCCGCCTCCCCCGGCTCGGGGGCCGTCTCGTCGGCGTAGCGCGTACTCGAGAGCTCGCCACCGTCGTCGTCGTAGATCCGCGCCTCCATGTCGAGGGTCGGCTCCTCGTCGCCCTCGTTCTCGAGTTCGACGTGGATGTGACAGTAGTCCGACGGCGGTTCGTCCGCCCACGTGTAGGTGTGTCGCCGGGCCGAAAGCGATTCGCCCGCGTCCCCGGAGAGAGTTACGTCCCCCTCGATGGAGTCGTCCTCGTACACCTGCTCGTCGTCGGCGTCGTCGGTCGGTTCGTCGCTTTCGTTACCGGAGTCGTCGGTGCCGGAGTCGTCGCCGTCGGATTCGTTGGCGTCGGACTCGTCGCTCTGATCGGGAGACGCTTCGTCGTCGCCACAGCCGGCCAGCGCGATCGAGAGCGTCGCCCCGGCACCCCCGAGTAGCGTCCGTCGTCGCATACGCGTTTGTTATCCAACGGCGGAATAACAGTATCGAAAGACCGACGCTCGGTGCGTCGGTCGTGAAGCCGACGTCGTCGGCGCTGCGCCCGACGGATCAGGAGTACCGGTCGCCCTCCGCGTCGATGCACAGCGGGTCGAGGACGAGCTCGTGGATGGCCCGCCGCGCCTCCTCGGGAGCGTCGTCGTGACCGAGCGAGATCCGCCGTCCGCGCGCGGCGTGGATCGCGTCAGTGACGAGCTGGCCCATCCGCTCGGCGTCGACGTCGCGGAAGACGCCCTGCTCGATGCCGTCCTCGACGACCTCGACGATGCTGCCGCGGATCCGCTCGTAGTGCTCGTTGAAGATCTCCCGGTGTTGCTCGTCGTTCTGTGCGTAGGTGTACAGCTCGTGGTACACCTTCATCCGGTCCCAGTGGGTAAACTCCTCGAACTCGGGACCGAACAGACACTGATCGATCCGGGCCTCGAGCTCCGTCCGGGGGTCCGTGTCGCGGTCGACGTCGACACTTCCCTCGTACTGGTCGATGACGTACTCGAGAAACGAGGACAGGAGATCGTACTTCCCCTCGAAGTGGTAGTGGATCACCTGTCGGGTTAGCTCCATCTCGTCGCCGATGTGGCGCATCCTGAGATCCGCGTACCCGTGCTCGCGTAGCGCACGGAACGTCGCCTCCATGATCACCGCCTCGGTATCCTTGTCGGAGGCGCTCCCGCCGGACTCGCTCATACGTTCTCTCCGTTCGAGCGATATATAGTTCGATTGCTCCGGCGACCGGGAGTTTACCGGACGGTAAATTTTTGTCCTCGCGGTCAGTCTGTCAGACCGCGCATGGCAGATACACTCATCCGGAACGGGACGATCGTCTCGCTCGACCCCGAGATCGGCAACCTCGAGGAGGCCGACGTGCTGATCGAAGGCGGCGAGATCGTCGAGATCGGACGCGGGCTGAGCGCGTCGAACGCGGAGGAGATCGACGCGAGCGATCACATCGTCCTGCCGGGGTTCGTCGACTCGCACATCCACCTCGCACAGACCCAGGTACGCGGTATCGCTGGAGACTGGTCGCTCATGGGCGACTACTTCGATCACCTGCTCGGCAACATCGCCGGCCTCTACCAGCCCGAGGACATGTACCTCGGGGGCCTCTTCGGCGCCTTCGAGAAGCTCTACACGGGAACGACGACGGCCCTGGACTGGTCGTACCCCAACTCGCTCGAGCACGCCGAACGGGCCGTCGACGCGCTGCAGGACACCGGACTGCGCGCGGTGTACACCTACGGGCCGCCGGGCGACGACGCGGCGACGTGGTGGTTCGACAGCGACGTCACCCTTCCCGAACGGGAGATCCGCGAGTTCCACGACGAGAAGATCCGCGGTGACGACCTGCTCGATCTCGCGCTGGGGCTCCGGGGGCCGGACTTCTGTACCGACGAGGCCGCCCGCAGCGACCTGGAGCTGGCCCGCGAACTCGACGTTATCGCCACGCTTCACATGGGCGCTGCGTGCTGGCCCTCGTCGGTGTACGGCGACGACTACCAGGGCTTCGGCGCGATCGAGGACATGCTCGGACCGGACGTCAACGTCGCCCACGGGAACCACTTCGCCCAGGAGGATATCGACCACGCCGTCGAGCAGGGCGTCTCCTTTTCGGCGACGCCGGAGGTCGAGATGCAGATGGGCCACGGCATCCCCGTCACCGGAAAGGTCCTCGAGGCCGGCGGCCGGCCGGCATGGGGCGTCGACGTCTGCTCGGACATCAGCGGCGACATGGCGACGCAGATGCGGATCGGCCTGCAGGTCCAGCGGATGTTCGAGAACCAGGCGATCCTCGAGGGCGATTCGGAGGTCACCGAGGTACAGACCAGTGCCCGAGACACCCTCGAGATGGCCACCATCGAGGGCGCGCGAGCGCTCGGCATGGAGGACGAGATCGGTTCGCTTACGCCCGGGAAGCGGGCGGACATCGTGATGATCCGTACGGATGACTTCATGACGGCACCGTGTCACGACCCGGTCCAGACCGTCGTCTTCCAGTCCGATTCGTCCCACATCGACACCGTGCTCGTCGACGGCGAACCGGTCAAGCGCGACGGCGAACTGCACAACCCGCTCGTCGAGGCGGAGTTCGACCGCTTTGTCGCCTCCGGAGAACGGCTGCTCGACGAGGCCGGCGTCGACCTCGAGTAACCCTCCCCACGAATCCAACTACGATGCGACTTGGACAATACGCGACGGCGGACGAAGAACAGCCCTGGTGTGGCGCCAGAACCGACGACGAGACGGTCGTCAACCTCGTCGAGGCGGGTGCCGCCGCCGGCGTCGACCTGCCCCGACGGAGTACCGAACTGCTGGCCGGCTGGGAGTGGCGACGGAAGGCCGATCTGGCCGTCGAGCACGCCGCGGAGACGGGAGTCGGCGTCTACGAGCACGACGACCTGGTGCGACACGCTCCGGTAGGTGATCCACAGAAGGTGGTTTGTGTCGGGCTCAACTACCGGGACCACGCCGAGGAGGGCGACAACCCGATCCCGGACGAACCCGTGCTCTTCTCGAAGTTTCCGACGACCGTGACCGGCCCCGGGAGCACGATCAGCTGGGATCCCGATCTCACCGAGAAGGTCGACTACGAGGCCGAACTCGTCGTCGTCATCGGGGAGGAAGCTCGGCGCGTCGACGAGGAGGAGGCCCTCGAGCACGTCGCCGGTTACCTCGTCGGCAACGACGTCTCGGCGCGCGACCTCCAGCACGGCGACGGCCAGTGGGTTCGCGGGAAGAGCCTCGACGGCTTCGCCCCGATCGGACCCGAACTCGTCACGGCGGACGAGGTCGAGGACCCCCACGACCTCGAGATCCGGGCCGAGGTCAACGGCGAGCGCCTCCAGGAGTCGACCACCGCGAACCTCATCTTCGGGATCGACGAGCTGGTGTCGTTCTGCAGCCAGGCGTTCACGCTCGAGCCGGGCGATCTGATATTTACCGGTACGCCGCCCGGAGTCGGCGTCTACCGGGAACCACCGGTACTGCTCGAGGACGGGGACGAGGTGACGATCGGCGTCGAGGGACTCGGCGAACTGACGAACACCTGCGCGTTCGATAGCTAACGCCGGAGGGTAACACGGTTTCGGCAGTTCGTGCTGGCCGCGGAACTCGTGGAAGGGCAGGGCTGCGTATCAGTTCGGATCGAGCCACCGTCCCGTACGGTCGAAGCTGGTGCCGCCGCGGCGTCGTTCGAGCACGGGACTCGCGAGCGACCATCGGGAGCGGGCGGCTCCGTAGCGTAGATTTTCGCCGTTGAGTGGCCGCCAGTTTCACCACCCGTGTGAACCGGTGCGAGCGGCCGCGAGCAGGGCGCGGTGAGCAGTCCCGTGAACGATCCCTCGAGGATCGAGTTGTAGGGGTATGTGAACCGAGGACTGAGTTTCCCTCCCCGGGGCCAGTGCACCGCCTTCACCGCTCAGAAGGCAGCCTAAAAGAAAACGTAGCAACTGACGGGTACGGAGGCTTATCCCGATAGAGGCTATTACATAACGTACGAGATACTCGCGATACAGAGGTGACCCCCCTATGAGCAACAAGGACGAAAACGAGCGGGAGGACAGTGACCGAGATGCATCCGGACGCGATCGACAACGAACCGATCCGTCCCTTGCAAGCGCTATCGAGAGTTCCCTTCAAGCGGGATTGCGATCGCTATCGGAGGGGTTAGAGAACGTGGTCGGAGAAGAGGCGAAGCGTTCCTCGAGAGGACCGCCCGGATCACGCCCACCGGCTCAGAGAAGCCGGGTAAATCGAAAACAACACCGAGACGATTCGGAACGGAAACGAGCACGAAAATCCGAGTCCGCGGAGTGTTTGATCGACACTCGTCTCGACGACGGGGAGTTCGTCGTCGTCGCAGACCTTCCCGGAGCAACCAAAGGGGATCTCACGGCTGGAATCAATCCAGAGACGAACGAACTCGTCATCAAAAAGACGGGCACTACTGTCGGACGGGTGGAGCTTCCCTGGACCTCGTCGGAAATGCGAAACGCGTGGTTCAAGAACGGTATCCTCGAGGTCTACATCCGATCGTCCGACGCCGAACAGTCCGAGAAATCGCCTTCGTAGATGATCGTTTTCTCGCCCGTCTGCGTCTCCCAGTCCTCCGGTCGGCGAACGGACGGACCGGAACGACGAGTCGGATTTTGGAAAGGATGAGGACCGGAGGTTGAGTTCCCGGCACATGGAGGTGACAGCTCTTACTCGGTGCTCGCTGACGAACTGCCGTATGTGTGCTCGATTCACGGACGGCGACGAAGGCAAACGGGTCGTCAACGCCGAGGGTGACGAAATCGGCATCATCGAAACCGTCGAAAACGAGAGCGCCTCCGTCAACCCTGATCCGGGAGTTACGGACGCCATCAGATCGAAGCTCGGGTGGGGCGATTCCGACGAGGAGAGCTACGAGCTCGCCGAACGAAACGTCGAGACGGTTACGGACGATGAAGTGCGGTTAGACCGATTGTGAGCGTTCTGCACGGATCGATCCATGACCGACGAATACGATACTCGAGTGGCGGAGATTCTGGACGAAGCGAGCACCGAGAGTGAAACGTTGCTGGCGCCGGAGGCGACGACGGACGATGCCGGACGCGACCTTCTCGAAGTCGCACGGGAAGCCGACGAACTCGTCGCGTCCTCGGAGCCGACGGCGTTGCTCGAGGCCGCCGGCCTCGGGACGCTCCCGGACGGGTCGGAGGCCGAGTCCGTTTTCGAGGCGATCACGAGGGGCGATCCCGAACGCGTCGAGGATCTCCATCGACTGTTGCGCCTCGCGAAACTCGGCGACCGATCGGACGAGGACACGCTCGAGGATGCGACAGCCGGAGTTCGTGAGGCGATCCGTCGGGCGCAGTCCGAGACGGACGAGACGGAACCAGAGGACACCGACCAGGACGAACTCTCCGATCGGGAACCGACGACCGACGAAGAGCGCGAGGCGGAGGTCGAGGAGAGCAACGGCGAGGCCGCCGCCGATCTCGGAGATCGCCTTCGTGAGGCGATGAGCTCGCCGCTCGAGACGTTCGGCGACGAGATCGGCGACGTCCAGGACCGACTCGAGGAGGTGATGGCGAACGACACGGACGGCGAGGACGACGAGGACGAGGCGGAAGAAACCGACACCAGGGAGGCCGACGAAGGCGACGACGGACTCCTCGGACTAGGCGACGACGGGAGCGGCGGACTCGGCTCGAGCGGTTCGTCGCGTCTCTCGACGATGGCACCGCCGCCGTCCGAACGGGCGGACATGCACGCCGTCAAGCGCCACTCGACGATGCCGAAGCGAAACAGGTGACGATCCCCTCCTCGAGGATCACCGGCCGATGTCGAATACGTCGCGCGGATTCTCGAGCACTACCTGCCGAATCGCCGCCTCGTCGATCCCGTAGCGGTACAGCTCGAGGATGGCCCGCTTCAGCGCGAACGGATCGGTCCGCAGGACGTTCGCACAGTCCGTGTCGACCATGATCCGCTCGGGGCCGTACTCGTCGATCGCGTCGGCGACGTCCGCCGCGGTGACGCCGATCAGCCACGAGTGGCCGATGGTGTAGCTCAGGTAGCAGTCGGTCTCTTCCATGAGGTACTCCGTGTTGTTCTCGTCCGCGTGGGAGGCGACGACCTGGTCCTCGTCGAGACCGGCGTCTCGAGCCGCTTCGACGTCGATCTTCACCGCCTCGAGCGCCGGGTTCTCGGCGTCGATCACTGGCTCCTGTCCCAACCCCGGGTTCTTTTCGTAGCCCGGCGTCCCGATTCCCGAACGGTAGGATCGGCCCGAATCGCTCGAGGTGTTCGGCGTGTGGAGGAGCACCGGGAGGTCGTGGGCATCCGCGAGCTCCATCTGGGCCTGGACGATCGCGCGCTGTTCGTCGAGGTCCCAGCGACTGACGTGCTGGGAGGGGGTGACGCCGGTCTCGCCGACCGCGACGACCTCCTCGAGGGCGCAGTAGTCGGCCATCGCCTCGAGCGCCTCGTCGGGGTTCTCGATGCGGACACCCGTGTGGATCCCTAGCCCGAGGTTGGCCTCGAAGAAGTGGTTTCGCTCGATCGCCGCGCGGCGGTTGATCGCGTCGTCCCAGAGGTACCGGATGTCCTCGGCTCTGACCGGCTTGTACGGCGTCCAGTGGTAGCCCGAGGCGACCATCACCATCGACTCGCAGCCCGAGAGGGCGTACCGCTCGCGATCGTCCCACGAGAGCGTGTGGGCGTGGTTGTGGACGTCGATCCAGGGCAGGTTGAGGAGGTTGGTCGGCAGCTCCGGATAGTCGTCGATGTGCGCTGCGTCGGTCGGCCGTTTCGTCGGGTGTGTCGGTGGCATGGGTTCAGATCGAGTGGGCAAACGGTGCGGACGAGGCCGCTATAGCTGCAACGACTTCCCTATCGTCGGCGCGACCACTTAGCGTTTTACAGGCTGGTAAAACTTTATTATGTGTCGAAGTAACGTGACACACATGGCGCTGCTGATCGGGACGGACGACGGCCTCTACCGGGTCGCCGGGGTCCCCTTTGATCGGGACGGGGCAGAGCAGGTGCTCGACTGCGGGGTCGTCACGGCGGTCAGATCGTGGGACCACGCCGACGGCGTGTTCGTCGCGTCGTCGACGGGGGCGTACCGCTCGAGGGACGGCGGCCGGACCTGGGCGGACCTCGAGGTTCCCCTCGGCGACCGCTTCTGGCACGCCGGCGAGAGCGAGGTGTGGTCGATTCTCGCGACGGCCGACGGGGCGCTCTATGCGGGAACGAACGATCCCTACATCTACCGCTCGGTCGACGACGGCGAGACGTGGTCGGAGCTGAAGGGGTTTCGAGAACTCCCCTCCCGCGGTCACTGGGAGTCGCCGATCGATCCTCACTACGCGCGGCTGCGCGCGCTCGAGGCCGTCCCTGGTCGCCCGGAACGACTCATCGCTGGCGTCGAAGCCGGTGGGATCCACCTGAGCAACGATGGTGGTCAGATCTGGCTCGACCGCCGGGAGACGATCACCGACGACGTCCATCAGGTGCTGCCGATCTCGGAAGACGTCTGGCTCGCGACGACCGGATATCTGGACCACGACCTCGAGAACCTCGGTCTGGGTCACGCGGTCGGCGTCGGCGGCCTCTACCGGACGACGAACGCGGGCGACTCCTGGACCCGGATCGACGACGGCAACGACTTCTCGTACATCCGGCGGGTGTTCGTCCACGACGGACGGCTGTTCTTCTGTGGCGGCGAGGAGGCGCCGCCGGCCTGGGTCGACGACGAACACGAGGTCGCGCTGTTCGAGTCGACGAACTTCGGGCGGGACTTCGAACGGGTGCCGTTCCCCGGGGAACCCCACGAGGTCATCGAGACGTGGACCGTCCACGACGGCGACGTCCTCTGTGGTTCGGGACTGTTCGACGTCCCCGACCAACGAGACGACGTCGAGGGTCGGATCATGCGACGCGACGAAAGCGGGGCGTACGAGACGGTCGGCCGACTCGGAGCCAACGTCAGCCGAATGGAGGCGATCTGAGCGATGGCCGACTCGTCTCCACCCTCGAGATTGGGCCGACTGCTGTACGGGGCGACGCTCATGTACATGGCCGTCGACGGTTTCCAGAGCAACGAGAAGCGTGTCGAGATCGCCCGCGAGAAGGGCGTTCCCGTCCCCGATCTGCTCGTCCCGTTCGTTACCGGCATGCTGTTCGTCGCCAATCTGGGCATCGTCTGCTGGAAGTTTCCTCGAGCGTCCGCCGGCGCGGTGATCGTCTTCTTCCTCGGGACGACGCCGGGGATCCACGACTTCTGGACGATGGAGGGCGAAGAGCGCCAGGCGAACAAGATCAACTTCTGCAAGAACGTCGCCCTCCTCGGCGGCGCGGTCCTCCTGCTCGAGGCCGCGAACGACGACTCCGTCGCGACGAACGAGTAGCGGACCGATCGGGCCGCCGCGTGCGGGAGAGCGATTTTAACCCGTCCTCGCGAACGTGGCCTATGGACGAGAACACGGTCCGCGTCGTCGCAATCGCCGGCAGCCTCCGCGAGGAGAGCTACACCCGCCCAGCCCTGCGACACGCCTTAGACGCGGCCGAGGCCGCCGGTGCGAGCACCGAACTGGTCGACCTCCGGGAACTCGAGATCCCGCTGTTCGACGCCGACGACGACGAGGCCGGCGACGCGTCGGAACTCGCCCGGCGTGTTCGGGAGGCCGACGCCATCCTCCTGGGGACGCCGATGTACCACGGCTCGTACTCCTCGGTGCTGAAGACCGCGCTCGACTACTGCGGGTTCGACGAGTTCGAGAACAAGACCGTCGGGCTGCTCGCGGTCTCCGGCGGCAGTTTCCCAATCGGAGCGCTCGACCACCTGCGGGTCGTCTGCCGGGCGCTCGACGCCTGGGTGTTACCGCACCAGGCAGCGGTGCCGAACGCCCACAGTCGGTTCGAGGACCGAGAACTGATCGACGAGGACGTTCGCCAGCGCGTCGAGACGCTCGGAACGCGAGCGGTCCAGTTCGCCAACATCGAGCCCGATCCCGACTCGTTCGAGAGCCGGGAAAACGTCGGCGCCGACGAACGTGCCGGCTGACCACGAGGCGAGACGTCCCGTATCTGTCGAATTAACCGTTATAGACGTCGCACAAAGCATATACGCTCGAGCGGATTACCAGCGTTCGATGACCGAAACCGAGTACAAGTGTACCCGATGCAGTGCTGCGCTCGACTACAGAACGACGAAACACGTCGGCTGCCCGGAGTGTGGATCCATTCCGGCCCACAGCGCGGACTGAGTCGGGCAGACGGACGATCAACTACCGCCCCGTTCTCGAGAGCACCGACGCGAATCCTCTCGGGCCGGACTGGCTCGACGCTTCACAGCGAGTCGAAACTTCCCGTTTGTCCGCCTGCGACTCCGTCGTGAACCGCCCGACACCGGAGGGAAACTACTGCTCATCGAGTCGCTTCGAGAGCCGATCGAACTTCTCCTGAAGCCGCTCCCGTCGCTTTCGCTCGCGCTCGGGTCGGTACTCGAGGTCGACGAGCGCACCGTCGGAGACGTCGGCGTCGAACAGCGCCCCTTCGTGGCGACACTCCTCCGGGAGCGTCTCGAGGTCGAGATCCAGCTGGTCGACGACGTCGCCGTCCTCCTCTACGAGCACGACGGCCGTCGTCCCGTCGACGATGCGATCGACGACGCAGGTGAACGAGCCGTCGGCGGTCATTACCCGGACACACCGGCCGTAGCCGTATTAACCTGTGGTGTGGCGACGCGGGCCTGTTCGTCCGGTCGCTCTTCGATGAGGTCGGCCGCGTCCGTCGAGAACTCCCGTTCGGTCTCGACGCTTCCGTCGGTTCCGTCGGTCGTCACCACGACGTCGCCGTGGACGCCCGTCCAGTAGGTCTCGATCCCTCGCTCGGCGTACTCCTCGAGCACTTCCTCGTGTGGGTGGCCGTACTGGCTGTCGTAGCCGCTCGAGATGACGGCGATCTCCGGCTCGACCGCGTCCACGAACGGCTGGGTGGACGACGTCGACGAGCCGTGGTGGCCGGCCTGGTACGCGTCAGCCTCGAGGTCGTCGCCGTGGGCCTCGACCATCCGCCGTTCGGCGTCGGCCTCGGCGTCGCCGGTCGTCAGGTAGGCGAACTCGCCGAACTCGAACGCGATCGAGACGCTGTTGTAGTGGAGGTCGTCGTCGGATTCGCCTGCGGGCGGGTTCAGCGCGGTCGCTTCGATCCCGTCGATCGGCAGTTCGTCGCCCTCCTCGACCTCGAAGAGGTCGACGTCGTGTTCTTCGATCGCGTCGAGGTAGTTCTCGTAGGTCGCGGAGTCGTGGGCGACGCCCGAGTCGTAGGCGGCTCCGACGCCGTCACCGCCGGTTTCGAAGTGCTCGATCACGGCGGCGTGGCCGCCGATGTGATCTGCGTGTGCGTGGGTCGCCACGAGGTGATCGATCCGATCGACGTTCTGGGACTCGAGATAGGCGATGACGTCCGAGCCGTCCTGGCGCCAGTCGCCGGTGTCGATCAGCACCGTTTCGTCGTCGGGCGTGACCAGAAGCGTCGCGTCGGCCTGGCCGACGTCGATGTGGTGGATCTCGAGTTCGCCCTCGACATCGGTCGTCCGTTCGGTCTCCGGGTCGCCGTCCGTGCTAGCTGCTTCCGACTCGTCGCTCGAGCCGTCGTCGGTGCCTTCCGCTTCGGTACCGTCGTCATCGGCGTCCGCCTGCGCTGATCCCGGTTCGCTACCGGTTTCGTCCGCTGCACCGTCGTCGGACTCCACCTCGTCGTCCGCGTCGTTCGTCTCGTCGGCTTGCGTTCCGTCGTCCGCCTGGCCGTCGGTATCGGCGGCTTCGAGGTCCTCGGCATCGGCGTCGACCGCGGGTTCGTCGTCGGCGTCGAGCGGCGTGACCAGCATCCCGGTCAGAACCGCGACCACGACGAGGACGGCGAGGACCCCCGACGAGAGGGAACGATCGGTCCGTCCGACGATCGCCGCCCGCGTTCGCGGAACGATAAGCGCCGCAGCGCCGAGAAACAGGAGGGCGGCGAGCACGCCCTGCAGTATCGAGAGCGGTGAGAGTTCGATCGCGGAGAGCGCGGTGAGCGCAAAGAGCGCGACGAGCACGCCCAGCCCCCACTGGACGACCGATCTAACGGTGACCATACCGTTCAGTGACGAGGGAACATCGGATGGCTCTTTGGATTGCTCACACTTCGGACGAGGCTGATACTGTCCGCCAGTACGAACGTCGGATTCGTCGAAACTCGAGCGCACCCTTTTGTGTCGGCGGCCCGACCCCGACAGTATGACCGGAGGACTGGAACCGACCGAGGAGATCGACGGCTCCGTAACCGTTCGCCTGCTGGACGACGGCGACGAAACGAGGACGATCCGATGCGGGTCGTACTCCGACGCGATCGGCGTGGTGAAGGACCACCATCGGTCGGTGACGGCGGCGAAGATCGTCGACCGCGACGACAGCGTCGTCTTCACCTCCGCGGAGATGGACATCGAGGTCTGGGAAACCGCGTGGGAGGACGCGAAACGCGAGCTCTCCGTCGACGTCGACGAATCGGACTGTCCGTACGAGAACGGCGCTTGCTTCCCCGGTGACCGCTGCGTTCGGTGCCAGCTGTCGGACGCTCGAGGGGGAGACTGACGGCGAAGCGACCGAGATTTCGACGAACGATCTCAGTCCCCCCGAAGGACCAGCGGGCCCATCGCCGACGTTCGTTTCGCGATCGTCGCCAGACGAAGAATGTAGGAGACGAACAGCAGAAACGGCAGCACGCAGATCGTGTACGCGAGAGCGACGATCCACAGCAGGTGGTCGACGCCGAACAGCGATCCGATCATCGTCCCCTCGTCGACGAACAACAGCATCCCGCCGGCGACGACGAGCGCGAGGACGGCCAGATAGAGGATCCCCTGCGAGAGCTTGACGAGCGACCACTGGAAGTACAGCGTCTTGATGTACTCTCTCGCCGGCCCGTACATCGTCAGCGCCTCGAGCGTCCGGACGCCGGCTTCGCGCTGCTCGTCCGAGAGGCGGTCCTCGTGTTCGGCCAACAGCCAGCGAAGATCGTACATTTTCCGGTCGTAGTTGTAGTTCAGCGCCGAGTTCATCACGTCGTACGACCCGAAGTCGGCGCCCGCCAACCCCTCCCCGGCCACGGTCGCGTTCTCGAGGAGGTCGTCGACGTACTCTGCAGTCTGTGCGCGGAGGTCCTCGTCGTCGCTGCGTTGCACGGTCTGTTCGAATTGTCGAGCCCGATCGCTGGTCGCGTCGATGAGTTCCTTGAGGAACAGCGCCGGGTTCGCGGGACTCGGAAAGTCCAGTAGCTCGTCGGTGTTCTGGTAGAAGTCCATCGCGAGATCCATTCGCTTTCGCTGGCTCCCCAGCGGTCCGATCTCCTGGGAGAGGACCAGCTGGTTGATCGAGACCACGAGTGTCGTCCCGGTGATGAGGGCGCCGACCAGCGCCTGAAACGTCATCTTCACCCAGTCCTCCGAGGCGATCACCGCGCGGATCGACTGCGAACTCGAGACGCCCCAGAGCATCAACAGCGAAAAGATGCCCGCTGCCAGCATCCCGGTGAGGAGCCATCGGTTCGCGTTGAGGAGCACCCAGAGCTTGTAGCGATTCTCGGCGGCCCGCTCGCGCATCGTGTTAGCGGTCGTCAGATCCCTCATTGACGACGATCAGTCCTCGAGCCGCCGTTCGAAGAGCAGGAACTTCGTGCCGCCGCCGTCGTAGGAAACCGTCTCGACGAGCCGCCAGCCGTCCGCGCCCAGTTCGTTCAACCGATCCTCGGGGTTCGCGGATTCGCGCTTCGTCAACTCCGTCGGCGGCTCGATCGCCTTGTACTCCCAGTGCGCGCTCCGATCGCTGTTCATCCCGTATTAGAGTCGTTCCTCTCTTCTCACTCTTTCCCTTGCTGGCGGGTAGACGTTGCCCCTCGAGCGGATTACTCGAACACGCCCTCTCCGCCGTCCGCACCGGTCACATTCTTTTCGTCGTCCTCGCCACTACTGGCACTTTTGACGGTGTCGTCGTCGGGTTCGTTCCCGGTGTGGCCGAGCCGTTTTCTCCCCTCTCGTATCGGCGGCCGACTGCACTCGACACGGCTCGTCCGATGTCGTTGGAACTCGAACCGGTTAGATCCCATTACGAAAATATCTAAATTACTACATTAGGTATACAAATCCTGGCTATAATCCAGAATAGTCACAATACTAATTATCGTGCCAACTCGATCACAGACGAGTTCGAGCACGACCGTCCGTCCGCGGGTGTGGAACAGGGTCGATCGTTGTTTCACGTACAACGGGAACGAACTAACTCTGAAGGCGGTATAAGTCCATTTCAGCGATCCGGACACGAACCTAAAACACTTCGAGCAGGAATCCAGCGAAGGAGTGGCCACCGACGACCGGTCGGAACTGACTCGCGTGTAGCACGCCAGAGTATTGCCTATATTGAACAATTATACTTGCAGCGAAAAGTTAACAGCGATCGACAACTCCGGGAGGCTTTGGGAAAGAGCGGAACCCAGTATCGACGGGAACGACTTTCGGCCGATGCGAACAGTCCGCGAACGCAGGTTTGACCGCGGGGCCGCATCTGATCGTCCGCGAGGGACTGCTACGCTACTCGAGTCAGCGATCACGAGTCCAATCCCGACCGACTGAACGAGAAACTCGGCCGAACGGGTAGTGTACCGGAAACGGGGCCAGAAGCTGACGCTACTCTCGGGAGCCGAGCGCTACCGAATTCGGGACGATGGCGGGTTATTCGCCCCTTTTCGGGCGTTCGCAACGACATCTATAAGTCGATGTGGTTTGTTATCCCATGCAGCGAGATGGAAAGTCATAGCTCTCTGCCGGGTCGGCCAGAGGTATCACCGGCCAGCTTCGGGGTTCCTGGCGTCGGAATGACGGCGTTTACCGGTTCCGACGACCGATCGATCGCCGAGTTGCTGGAAACCGCCGCGGAGCGGGCGCTCGACGACGCCGACGTCGAACCTGACGCCGTCGACTCGGTCCACGTCGGGAACATGGCCGCGGAAGCGTTCAACAACACCTCCGGACTGGCGAACGCGTTGACCGCCAGTCTCGGCCTCAGCCGGGCGTCCGCACGTCGAATCGAAAACACCAGCGCGACCGGAGCGAGTGCGGTGCTCGACGCGGTCGACACCGTTCGGGCGGGACGGGCCGAGGTCGCACTCGCCGTCGGCGGCGAGAAGATGTCCGTCGCCGAGACGTCGGTCGCGACGGAGATCATCAGCCGGATCACGCACAGCCAGGAGTACGATCAGGGAATCACCCTCCCCTCGTTCGCGGGCCTCGCGGCCGCCCGGTACCTCGAGAGCTACGATGCGACCCGGCGCGACCTCGCACGGGTTGCGGTGAAGAACCACGCGAACGCCCGTCGGAACCCGTACGCGCAGTTCGAGAGCGACGTGACGGTCGCGGACGTCCTCGACTCGCCGAAGGTCGCGACGCCGCTTCGCCTGTACGACTGCTGTCCGACGACGGACGGAGCCGCCGCGGTCGTCGTCACGGCGGCGAGCGCCGACGTAACGGTCGAAGCCTGTGAGAGCGCCGTCGGGGTTCACGCCGTCGCGGATCGACGAAACCCGTTGCAGATCGAGAGCGCCGCGGCCGCCGGGCGAGCGGCCTACGACGCGGCGGGGACGGGTCCCGACGAGATCGATATCGCGTGCATCCATGACGCCTTCACCATCCTCGAGTGGCTCGAGATGGAGGAACTGGGGCTCGCCGAGCGGGGCGAGGCGTGGAAGCTGACCCGAGAGGGACGGACCGAGATCGACGGCGACGGCGGGCTGACGGTCAATCCGGGCGGCGGGCTGAAAGCCCGGGGCCACCCGCTGGGCGCCACGGGGATCTCCCAGCTCGTGGAACTCGTCTGGCAGCTTCGAGGCGACGTCCCGAACGATCGCGCGGTCGATTCGCCGCGGTACGGACTCGCCATCAACGTCGCCGGGTTCGGGAACAACAGCGTCTGTACGATCGTGGAGGCGAACGGATGACGCGCGTTCTCGAGTGTCCGGACTGCCGTCGTCGGACCTTCTACGAGAAACGCCGCTGTCTCGACTGCGGCGCCGACGGACTGCGGACTCGCGATTCGGGTGTCGGAACCGTGCAGGCGGTGACGGCGGTTCACGTCACACCCGACGGCGTCAGCGCCCCGAATCGGCTCGGTCTCGCCTCCTTCGACGGCGATGCAAGTATCATCGCCCGGCTCGAGGACGGTCTCGAGGCGGGCGACTCGGTCGTCCTCGAGACGCCGGACGGAGCGGGATCGCCCCCGCGGCTCGTTCCGGCCGAAACCGACCGGGATCGGGAGACACCGACGAGTTCGGGCAAACAGTGAGTGTACTGATCGACGACTGACAGCTAGATCGAGTGAGCGATGTGGAGTTCGAGTTCGTTGACCGCGCCGAGCACCCGTTCCGGAAGCTCGTCGGTGAGCTGTGCGCCCTTGACGCGGTGGGCGGGTCCGGAGACGCTCAGCGCACCGATCACCTCGTCGTCGGCGTCCGTCACCGCCGCGCCGACCGCGTGGACTCCTTCCGTCGTTTCCTGCCTGTTGAAGGCGTACCCTCGCTCTCGGATTCGTTCGCACTCCTCCTCGAGTTCCGCGCGCGTCGTGATGGTGTTCTCGCTCACGCCCTGTAACCCGTGTGTCGCGACGATCTCGTCGACGCGATCCGCCGGCATGTTCGCGAGGATCGCCTTTCCCGCGGCGCTCGTGTGAAGCGGGCCGCGCTTTCCGATGTGGGCGCCCGTCTGCACCGCGCTCTGGCCGACCTCGGTGTACAGGTAGACGCGTTCGCCGTGTTCTTCGACGAGAAACTGGGCGCGCTCTCCGGTCTCCGACGCCAGCACGTCGACCTTCTGCTTGATCATCGGGTAGGCGGTCGTCGTCCGCTGGGCGTGACCGCCGACGGTGAGGAACTGGAACCCGATCCGGTAGCGCCCGTCCGTACACACCACGTAGCTGTGCTCGCGGAGTGTGACGAGGTGACGATGCACGGTGCTCGGGGCGAGTCCGAGATGTTCGGATAGTTCGTGGATCGTCGCCTCCCCCAGCTCTCGGAGCGCGTCGATGATCCGTATGGAGGTCTCGGTCGTGCGCGCCCCCGATTTGGGTTTGTTTGCCATACCCGATCCTGGGAACCCAGGCATTATAAATTATGCTACTCCTTGCGGAGACGGGCCTCCATACCGGTCTCCCTCCAGATCCTATAGAACGGGATCGGCGATATTCGAACCGTGAACCGGGACTCCTGTTTCGGCCGTTTTCCGACAACAATCCCAATATATTATCATCCAAAACCGAGGCCGTCCCATGGAATTACATTCGTACCCTCGTAATGGTTCCTGTGGAGCCAGCAGTCGGACGTGTGATATGGCCTCATTCGCCATGTTTTGGTGTTCTTCGCGTATATCCCGGACTCTCGGATGCTACATTGGCGAACTGATACCAAAATAACTGTCCTCCCAGTCTCATACAGCTGTCTCGGGCCTCTTTTGGGCTCATCCGAATAACTGGGATAGATTACGCCAGCACGCCCCGCTCGAGAGCGAACGCGACAGGGAATCGGTTAAGTAGATCCGACACGCTTCGTTATGCCATGCCAGGTTCGTCCTCCCGCTGGAAGGAAGTGGTGAACGGCGATGGATGAGAACGATCGCTCGATTACGGGGTTTACGATGCTCGCACACGGCATCTTTCACACCTACGAGCTGAGTATCCCCATCTTCATCGTCATCTGGTTGGACGTCTTCGACGTCTCGCCGTTCGTCCTCGGAATCGTCGTCAGTATCGGTTACGGTCTCATCGGCGTCGGTGCGATCCCGAGCGGACTGCTCTCGGACACCTACGGCTCACGTCGGCTGATCGTCGCATCGGTGGTCGGGATGGGCGGCGGGTTCTTCCTCCTCGCGCTCGCGCCGAACGTCTACGTGTTGATGGTAGCCATCGTCATCTGGGGCGTCGCCGCGAGCGTCTACCACCCCGCCGGTCTGTCGCTGATCAGCCGCGGTGCGAAAAATCGCGGTACGGTGTTCGCCTACCACGGCGTCGGCGGCAACATCGGCACCGCGTTCGGCCCGCTGTTAACTGCCTCGCTGCTCCTCTTTTTCGACTGGCGGCTCGTCGTCGTCGCGCTCACCGTCCCGGCCGTGGCCGTCGTCGCGTTCGGCTCGCTGATCGAGTTCAACGAGAACGCTGCGACCGCGGCCGACGGCGGAACGGACGACGCCGACGACGGCGGGTCGTCGATGGACCTCCAGTCGATCGTCGACGACTCGAGGCTGCTGCTCACGACCGGGTTCCTGCTCACGTTCGCCGCGATCATGATCTACGGGATCTACTACCGTGGCCTGCTGACGTTCCTGCCCGACATGATCGGGGGACTGCCGCAGTTCGGCACCTACGAGATCTTCGGCCAGGAGGCCGAGCCCGCACAGTACATCTACACGGGGATCCTGATGATCGGCATCCTGGGACAGTACGTCGGCGGCCGGGTCACCGACCACGTTCGGACGGAGTACGCGTTCTTCTCGACGCTGTTCGCCCTCGGCGTGCTCGCGTTCGTTTTCATCCCCTCCGTCGGCTGGGGGCTCGCCCCGTTCCTACTCGTCTGTGCCGCGCTCGGCTTTTTCCTCTACGCGACGGCGCCGATCTACCAGGTGGTGATCGCCGAGTACGCGGCCGCCGACGTCCACGGCCTCTCCTACGGCTACGCCTACCTCGGGATGTTCGGCTTCGGCGCGGCGGGTGCCGCACTCGCCGGCTCACTGCTCACCTACGCGAGCGAGACCGTGCTCCTCGGAACACTCGGTGTACTCGCGCTCGTGGGTGCGGGGATCGTGATCACCCTGATCACGTTGTACGGTGAGGGCAGGTAACCAACGACAAGATTTAATACGGTATTCTCGCATGCTTGGTGTATGGTAGCCAGAGCTAGCCGTGGGATTCTCGACGATATCACCGTCGTCGACCTGACGACGTTCGTGACCGGCGGATTCGCGACGCTGATGCTCGCGAACCAGGGAGCGGAAGTCATCAAGGTCGAACGGCCGGAGGTCGGCGACGACAGCCGACACTCGGGACCGCCGTTTGTCGACATCTCCGACTACGAAGGCGAGGGACGGGCCGCGTCCGAACACGGCGAGTCGCCGTACTTCTGGACGGTCAACTACGATAAACGGAGTGTCGAACTGAACCTCAAATCCGAAGAGGGGTACCAGATCTGCCGGGAACTGATCGACGAGGCCGACGTCGTCGTCGAGAACTTCAGGCCGGGAACGGCCGAACGGCTCGGCCTCGGCTACGACGACCTCTCCGAGGATCATCCCGAACTCGTCTACTGTTCGATCTCCGCGTTCGGCGACTCGGGACCCTGGAGCGATCGCCCCGGCTACGACCTGCTCATCCAGGGGATGAGCGGCATGATGAGCGTCACCGGACCCGAGGGCGGCGACCCCGTCAAGGTCGGCCTCCCGCAGACGGATCTGATCACCGCGATGTGGTCCGCGTTCGGGATCGTCAACGCGCTCTACCGGCGCGAGCGGACCGGCGAGGGCGAACGCGTCGAACTCGGAATGCTCGACGCGGCGCTTCCGTGGCTGACCAAACAGGCCGGGAAGGCGTTCGTCGGCGACGAGCCGACCAGGATGGGGACGAAGGACCCGGTGCTCGCACCCTACCAGAGCTATCCGACCGCCGACGGCTACCTCAACGTCGCCTGCGGAAACCAGAAGCTGTGGGAACAGTTCTGTGCGGAGATCGACCGCGAGGACCTCGCGTCGGATCCCCGCTTCGAGTCCAACGCCGACAGGGTAGCGAACATGGACGCCCTCGAGGAGGAACTCGCCGAGACGCTCACCGAACGCTCGACCGACGAGTGGGTCGAACGCCTCGCCGACGACGCCGGTCTGCCGGTCGGACCGGTCTACAGCGTCGACGAGGCACTGGACAACGAGCAGGTCAACGCGCGCGGCGCGGTCGACAGCCTCTCCCACCCCGCCGCCGGCGAGATCCCGATCCTCGAGCACCCGTTGAACTACGCCGAGTCGGAAAGCGGGTTCGACGAGGCGCCGCCGCTGCTCGGCGAGGACACCGAGGACGTCGTCCGGGCGCTCGGGTACTCGGAGGCGGAGATAGAGGAACTCCGCCGAAAGGGAGCGCTGTCGGGCTGAACCGACTGCGAGAGAGGGCCAGCCCCCCGTGAGGAGCGGTGGCGCTGTCGGACCGGGAGACGTGCCAGCAGCCGGGTCCCGTTCCGACCGAGACCGCGGGTTCTTGGAGCGATAGCTCCGCATTCGGCCGAAACCGACCGCAGGCGTCGAAGGATTTATGATAGTGCTCGGGAGTAGGAGTAGGTAGCCCTACCCGGAGCAAACACTATGGATGTCAATCAAGCGATCGCGCGCACCCTGAAAGAGGAAGGAGTAGAGTATCTGTTCGGGTTTCCGAGCAACCCGCTCTTCGACACCGGTGCGGCCGAAGAGGAAGGGATTCGAACGATCATCACCAGGCAGGAACGGACCGCCGTTCACATGGCCGACGCCGTCGGTCGGCTGAGTTCCGGCGAGCGGGTCGGCGCGTTCGCGTGCCAGCACGGCCCCGGCACGGAGAACTCCTTCGGCGGCGTCGCCCAGGCCTACGGCGAGTCGGCGCCGATCGTCGCGATCCCCGCCGGCTACGACGAGGCCAAGACCGACGTCGATCCCAAGTTCAACTCGCTGGTCAACTACCAGCACGTCAGCAAGTCCTGCGAGCAGCTGACGAACCCCGATGCCGTCGGCGAGACGATGCGCCGCGCGTTCAGCGCGGCCCGGAACGGTCGTCCGCGTCCGGCCGTCGTCGAGGTTCCGAAGGACGTCTTCTACACCGACCTCTCGGAGGACTTCGAGTACCAGCCGACGTCGTCGAACCGGTCCGGCCCCGACCCGGACGGCGTCGACGAGATCGCGGACGTCCTGCTCGAGGCCGAGAACCCCGTTATCTTCGCCGGCCAGGGCGTCCACTACGCCGAGGCGTGGGACGAGCTACGGGAGCTGGCCGAGACGCTCGAGGCGCCCGTCGCAACGAGCCTCAACGGCAAGAGCGCGTTCCCGGAGGACCACCCGCTGTCGCTGGGCGCCGCCAGCAAGAGCGAACCGGGACAGCTCGCGCACTTCATGCGCGAGACGGACGTCCTCTTCGGCATCGGCTGTAGCTTCACCGAGACCGCCTACGGCGTTACGGTCCCCGACGGACCGACGGTTATCCACTCGACGCTCGACTCGACGGACATCGACAAGGACGTCGAGTCCGACTACTCGCTGGTCGGCGACGCCAAGCTGACCCTCGACGCGCTGGTCGATGCCGTCGATACACGGGTCGGTGACTCCCGCGACCGCTTCGACGACGTCGTCAGCGAGATCGAGGACGCACGCGAGGCGTGGCTCGACGAGTGGCGCCCGAAGCTCACGTCGGAGGAGACGCCGATCAACCCCTACCGCGTGATCCACGAGCTCACGGAGGTCCTCGACGCCGAGGAGACGATCATCACCCACGACGCGGGCAACCCGCGGGACTTCCTGGCGCCGTTCTGGGAGTCGACCGAGCCGCTGTCGTACATCGGTTGGGGGAAGACGACCCAGCTCGGCTACGGGCTCGGCCTCGCGATGGGCGCGAAGCTGCTCCACCCCGACAAGCACTGCATCAACCTCATGGGCGACGGCGCGATCGGCATGACCGGGCTGGACTTCGAGACGGCCGCCCGCGAGGACATCCCGATCCTGACGATCCACCTGAACAACTACGAGATGGCCTCCTACGACACGCCCTTCTCCGGGGACTTCGCCGACGTCGGGGAGGCACTGGGCGGCTACGGCGAGCGCGTCGAGGATCCCGACGAGGTCGGACCGGCCATCGAACGCGCCATCGAACAGACCGAGTCCGGCACGCCCGCGCTGCTCGAG
This sequence comes from Natronococcus roseus, assembly GCF_043677095.1. Taxonomy (NCBI): domain Archaea; kingdom Methanobacteriati; phylum Methanobacteriota; class Halobacteria; order Halobacteriales; family Natrialbaceae; genus Natronococcus; species Natronococcus roseus. The sequence goes on along the minus strand of NZ_JBHLJR010000007.1, from coordinate 69,928 downwards.
ATCATCACCTCGAAGGAGACCGAGCTCTCGCGGCCGGATCTCGAGTAAAACGGCACCGCCGAACGCTCTTCTCTCTGCTTTCGTCGCCGAGCTGCTGATCTGAAAGAACGGCCGAGCGCGTCAGTCGCCGAACGCGCCGCCCTCGCTCCACTGCTCGAGGGTCGTCTGGTCGCTCGCGATCTCATCGAACACCTCGTCGGTGTGCTCGCCGAGCCGCGGTGCCGGCGAGCGCACGACGGTGTCGTAGTCGGGATAGTTGATCGGGTGACCCGGAAGCAGACACTCGCCCCAGTCGGGATCGTCGTGGTCGACGACGAGGTTCCGGGCGCTCGTCTGCTCGTCCGCGACGACGTCGGCCACGTCGTTGATCGGGCCGCAGGGGAAGTTCGCGGCCGTCAGCTGTTCGAGCCAGTGCTCGGTGGACTCTTGCTCGAGGGACGCCTGGATCAGTTCCGTCACGCGCTCGGCGTCGTCCTGGCGGTCGTCGTTCGTCGGATACTCCCGGAGCTCCTCCTCGCCGATGAGATCGACGAAGTCGTCCCAGCGGTCGTCGCTGGGGACGCCGGTGACGATGGCGCCGTCGGCGGTCTCGAAGCGCTGGTAGGGAACGAGCGTCTGGTGGGTCACGCCCTGCGGGCCGGGAACGGAGCCGTCCATCGAGTACTCCGTGAGGTACTCGTTGAGCAGGGTGACGATCGAGTCGAACAGGCCGACGTCGAACTTCCCGACGAACGAGTCGGACTCCTCGAGGCGGTCGCGCTCGTACAGCCGCGCGAGGACGCCCATCGCGGCGAACATCCCCGTGGTGAGATCCCCGATTGCCTGGCCGATCTTGACGGGCTCGCCGCCCTCGGGGCCGGTGACGCTCATGATGCCGCCCTCGGCCTGAAGGATGAGATCGAGCCCCGGCTGCTTTCGCTTGGGACCGGTCTCGCCGTACCCCTTGATGCTCGCGTAGACGATTCCGGGATTGCGTTCGCTGATCTCGTCGTAGCCGATGCCGAGCTTGTCGGTGACGCCGTAGCCGAAGTTCTCGACGAAGACGTCGGCGCTGGCGATCAGCTCACGGGCGGCCTCCGTTCCAGCATCGGTCTTGAGATCGAGGGTAACCGAGCGTTTGTTTCGGTTGTTCGCCATGAAGTACCCCGACTTGCCGTCGGGACCGATCCCCTGGGACCGGGCCGGATCGCCAACGCCCGGTCGCTCGATCTTCACGACGTCGGCGCCCATGTCGGCGAGCAGCGCTCCGCAGAACGGTCCCGCGCGGTGACCGGTCATCTCGACGACCGACACGTCGGAAAGCGGTCCCCCGGTCATTGACCCTCGTTGAACTCGTCGACCAGCTCGCGGCGCTCGTCGGTGGCGAACTGCTCCCACCAGATCTCGGCCTCCTGTTCTCTCGCGCCCTCGAGGCTCCCCGCACGTACCGCGCCGTTGATCGCGCGTTTGGAGTTCTTGACCGCTTCGCGTCCGGTGTCCTGGACCGCCTCGACGATCCCGTCGACGGTCTCGTCTAACTCCTCGCGCGGGACGGCGTGGTTGATCAGTCCGATCCGTTCGGCCTCGTCGGCGTCGATCATTCCTGCGGTGTAGACGAGCTCCTTCGCTTTCGCCTCGCCGACGAGTTCGACGGCTCGCCAGGTCGAGCCCCCGGTGGGGATCTGACCGATGTTCGCCGTCGGCACGCCGAACTTCGCGTCGTCGACGGCGATCCGCAGGTCGCAGTACATCGCGAAGATCAGCCCGCCACCGACGCAGTAGCCGTTGATCTTCGCGATCACCGGCGCGTGGCAGTCGTAGGGCTTCTGGTACATCTCGTAGAACAGCTCCTGACGGTCCCGCTGGAGCGGATCGTGCTCGTCGGCGGTTCCAGCGTACTGGGAGATGTCCGCGCCCGCGGAGAACGCGTCCTCGCCCTCGCCAGTGATCACGACGACGTCGATGTCGCGGTTCAGCTGGATCTCGTCGAACGCGCGGCTGAGGTCGAGCATGACCTCGTTGTTGAGCGCGTTGTAAACCTCGGGGCGGTGAAACTCGATCGTCGCCACTCCGTCGTCGACGTCGAGGGTGATGCTTTCGTAGGCGCTGTAGCTAACCATACCTCCCCGTTAGTGGGTCTCTCGCAAAAAATTTTGTATTACGGCGTCGGTCCTCCGACTCACTCGGCTCGAAGCGAGACGACCGGCGTCGAGGCGTTCAGCAGGATCGACTGAGCGACGCTCCCGAACAGCGCCTTCCCGACCGGCGAGCGGTTGCGCCCCGCGACGACCAGGTAGCTCGCTCCCTCCCCGTCGGCGTAGCTGGCGACTTCGTCCGCCGGATCTCCGAGGAGTCCGACCGGGATCGCCTCGACGCCGGCGTCCTCGATCGCCTCCGCAGCGATCTCTTCGGCGATCTCGACGACGTCCGCTACCGGTACCGTCTCCCCCGTCTCGCTGACGTTCGTCCGCTCGAGCGAGACGAACTCGTCGCGGGTAAGCACGTGGACGACCTCGACCGGTTCGCCGAACGCCTCGCCGAGTTGATGTGCTTCGGTGATGATGGCGCCGGCCCTGTCGGAACGATCGATCGCTGCAACGACGGTCATGGATCCGACGACGGCCTCCACCCATAAATCAGTTACTCGCCGGGCTGGAGTGGCTCGTAGCCACGATCAGCCGGCCCATTTATTATTAGATCTAACATTATCGGACTTCATTTTTCACTATGTGTGGACCAAGCCCCAACACAAGAGAAAGCTTTATGTCTGTACTGTTTGATCATGGTAGTGTGACCCTGACTCACGGAGTCGTGTAACGCATTCCAGGGTCTGTGGTCGATACGTATGTCCGAAAAACCAACTCAACGACGTTTGACGGTGGAGGCAACGACCAGGCGAGGGTTCCTCGGAATCGCTGGTGCGGGTGCGGCGGTATCGATGGCTGGCTGTCTGCAGGACGACGACCCCGACGCGGGAGACGACGAGGACTGGGAGCCCGCCGAAACGATCCGATACATCGTGCCGTACGACGAGGGCGGTGGCACCGACGTCTACGCTCGCGGGATCGTCGAATCGCTTACCGACGCGATGGATCAGGACATCCAGGTCGACAACGTTCCCGGCGGCGGCGGTCTGAACGGGTTCGGGGAACTGTACGGCTCCGACCCGGACGGACACACGATTGCGGGGAGCGCAACCCCGCTCGAGGTGCCGCCACAGATGCTGGACGACCCCGGCTTCGACCAGCGCGAACTGGAGGGAATCGCGAACATCGGCCGCTCGACGTGGTGTCTGATCGTCAACGAGGAGTACGAGGACGAGGTCGAGACGTTCGAGGACGTCCGCGAAATGCACAACTCCGGCGAGTGGGACTCGATCGGTATCCAGGAGCCCGGCAGTCCACAGGACATCATGACCCTGCTGGCGAAACACGGTGAGGGGTACGCCGAGGAGTACGACTGGCAGTGGGAGGATCGGGTCCAGTACACGGGTACCGGCCCAATCGCCGAGGCGGTAACCTCCGGCGAGGTTCCCTGCGGGATCGGAACCGACGCAGGGACGGAACCGGACGTCTCCGCGGGTGGCGTCTACCCGGTCTGTACGTTCTGGAGCGAGGGGACGGAGGTGTACCCCGACATTCCGTCGGTGACCGACGAGGGGTATCCGGAGATGGACTTCATCGCCGGTGTGACCCGTGGCCTGTACGCGCCACCCGAAACGCCGGAGGGGACGATCGAGGAACTCTCCGCACGAGTCGAAGAGGCAACCGAAGACGAGCGCTACGAGGAGTGGTCCGACGAGACCGGGAATCCGATCTTCTACGAAGGTCCCGAGGAGGCGAACGCGGCGATCGACGACGCGTTCGAGGAGATGGAGGAGCTAGAGATCGTCGATCTGATCGAAGAGCACTCGTAACTACCCCCGCCGTTGTTATATTATAATGAGCAATTCAGAGTCAATTAAGAGGAAAGTAACGCCGGAGCGAATAATGCTCGTTACGTTCCTCGTCGTGAGCGCGGTGTTTATTATCGAGCCGGTGATCGAGAGCTACCCGGACGACGCTCGCGTGTTCCCCCAGCTAACCGCGTCGGCCGTTTTTATCGGCTCGCTGCTCCTGTTGCTGCAGAACTACCTTCCTGGTCCCCTCCAGAAGTTCGTCGCCGAGAGTGTCAGCATCACCACCTCAGACTCGTCAGAGGTGATCGATCAGGTCGATCAGGTCGATGAGGACGATGAACCGCTCGAGGCGGTCGATGAGCCGGAGGAGGAGTACAAAAAGGACACACTCGGTGCGAAGTACGGATACGAAGTGAACGAGACGGTGTTTATGGTCTCGACGGCGATTCTGTACTTCGTTGTCGGATGGGCCGCCGGTTTCCTCTTTATTACGCCGCTGTACATCCTCGGGTACACCCTCTGGTTCCGGGTTAATCCGGTCGTCAGTGTCGGACTGGCTATTGGGGGGACCGCCGTCATCTACCTGTTCATGACGTATCTCGTGTTACCGTTCGACCAGGGGCACGTCTTCGACTTCAGTCCGCTCGTGCCGATGCTGTTCGACGGCGCACCGATACTACTGAGAGGTGGACTGTAGATGGCGGTCGACGCCTTCTTCGAGGGCTTATCGATCGCAACGACGCCCGAGATGCTCGTCTGGCTGACGCTCGGGTTGCTCCTCGGGATCGTTCTCGGCGCCCTCCCGGGTATCGGTTCGCCGGTCGGGATGGCGATCGTGTTGCCACTGACGCTGCCCCTCGACGCGACGGCGGCGATCATCCTGCTGGTCGCGATCTACAGCGGCGCGATGTTCGGCGGCTCGATCGCGGCGATCCTGATCAACGCGCCCGGGACCGAGTCAGCCGCGGCGACGACGCTGGACGGGTATCCGATGTCACAGAACGGGTTGGCGAAAAACGCACTCGCCATCGCGACGACGGCATCGGCGCTGAACGGCTTTCTCGCCGCGCTCGCACTGATCCTCCTCTCGCCGATCCTGATCGAGGTCGTGTTGGCGTTCGGCTCGCCGGAGTACTTCCTGCTGGCGATCCTCGGGATCTCCCTGATCACGATCGTCACCCAGGGGTCGATCGTGAAGGGACTGGTTGCCGGCGCGCTCGGGTTCATGATTTCGACCATCGGGACCGCGATCCTCAGTCCGCGTCCGCGGTACACGTTCGGCCAGTTCGGACTCTACGAGGGGATCGACTTCGTCGCGGCGCTGATCGGGATGTTCGCGTTCGCCGAGATGATGAAACTCGCCGCCCGCAAAAAGATCTCGGAGGGCGATGTCGAACTCGCCGGCAGCGTTCGCGACGGGATCACGACCGTATTCAAGTATCCGGTTACGACCCTCAAGTCGGGATTGATCGGAATGGGCATCGGGATGGTTCCCGGCTCCGGAGCGACGACGTCGACGTTCGTCGCCTACGCGGAGGAGGCTCGTTCCTCCACCAAGGACGGGAGATTCGGCGAGGGTGATCCTCGCGGGGTCATCGCACCGGAGGCCGCAAACAACCCGACAGTCAGCGGATCGCTCATTCCGACGCTGTCGTTCGGGATCCCGGGCAGCGGATCGACTGCGGTCCTGCTCGGGGGTATCCTCATGCACGGACTTCAGCCGGGTCCAGTTCTCTTCGGCGAACAGCTCCAGATCACGTACGCGCTGTTCATCTCGCTGTTCCTCGGCAACGTCCTCATCCTTGCGGTCGGATTGACGCTGATCCCGTACGCGAGCAAGATCACCGAACTCGACACCACGCTGATCATTCCGATGGTCGTCGTGCTCTCGTACGCCGGCGCGTACACCCTGAACCAGAACTGGTGGGACGTCGGCGCCGTCATCGTGCTCGGCGTTCTGGGCTTTTACATGGTCCGGAACAACTACTCGATCATCGCGTTCGTGCTCGGGATCGTGCTCGGTCCGATCGCCGAGGAGAACTTCTTCCGGTCGCTGCAGATCTCGGGCGGCGAGTACACGATCTTCTTCGATCCGATCAACCGGCCGCTGTCGTTCCTGCTGACGCTCGCCATCTTCCTGATCCTGTTCGGTCCCTTCCTGAAGGGGCGGGTCAAGCGGCTCGTCAGCAGGAACTGACACTCGGATCCCTTCTCGAAGCGAGCGGCGAACAACCGCTATCACAACGGCTAAGTACCGACGTGCGACCGGTATCGTATGGAAGACGGTTGGCAACACGTCACACTCGAGGAGCTCGAGACCAATCCCGACAAGCCGGGACGCCGGTGGGAGGCCTCGCCGGCGCTCGGAATCGACGCGTTCAACTTCAACGTCGCCGTGCTCGAGTCGGGCGAGCGACTCTCGCAGAATCACTTCCACTACCACGAGAATCAGAAGGAGCTGTTCTACGTCGTCTCCGGGTCTTGCCGCGCCGAAACGACCCGGGAGACCCTGACGCTCGAGACCGACGATATCGTCGCGTTCGACGAGGGGAAGGCGGGCGCCCACCTCGTCTACAACCCGTTCGAGGAGCCGTGTAAGCTCGCCGCGATCGGGTGGCCCCAGGACGGGCGGTATCCGGTCCACCAGCTCGAGACCGCGGACGAAGCGACGGACGGCTCCGTCGGGGACGACGAGTAGGGGTACTGGGGAGTCGACATCACCACCGAGTTTAATACTCGAGTGCCCGTATCGATGGCTATGCCGCGACTCCAGCGGGGACTCGTACTGGGCGGAATCATGCTCAACGCGTCGGCGTTCGTCTACTCCCTGTACACCCGTTCGGTGCTGTACGCGACGGTGTTTCTCGTCGTCACCGCGTATCTCCTCGTCGTCTACCGGGCGAACGACGGGTACGCCGATTGAAACGACTCCCGGAAGTCCGCGTGGGAACGGTGCGCTGGAGTGGTGCGATCCACGAACACGACTATGCTCGCAGCCGAGTGGCACAACAGTTATGTGAGTTCCCTCGACTAGCAGTTACCACACACGAAACATGCAAGCGATTAGCAAACGACCGGTGACTGCTCCCCGTTTCCCGACCGACCGGTTCGCGGTGTGGCGAGCAGTCCGACCGTTCGCCGACGGCCGGACCGGCGAGTAGACGCCCCTCGTCGCCTTCCCGGGCCGATTTCGGCATCGCTTGCAACAGAAACCGCTTCGACCAACACCAGATATCCAATGGCTACACACGACAGACCGATCGACGGAGACCCGGCGACGGATCGTCGCGCGGAGTACGACTACCAGAACGACACGACCGAACGAATCGATCTCGTCGACGCACTCGAGCAGCGGGTCGACGGCGACGTCCGCTTCGACGAGTACTCCCGCGAGCTGTACGCGACGGACGCGAGCGCCTACGAGATGCTCCCGATCGGCGTCGTCTACCCGACCGGGACCGACGACGTCGCCGCGGTGATGGGCTACTGCGCGGACCACGAGATCCCGGTGCTCCCCCGAGGTGGCGGCACGAGCCTCGCCGGACAGACCGTCAACGAGGCCGTCGTCCTCGATTTCACCCGCTACATGAACGCGGTAACCGACACCGATCCGGACGCCAGGCGGGCTCGAGCCCAGGCGGGGATTACGGTCGGCGAACTCAACCGGACCCTCGAGCTCCACGGACTCAAGTTCGCTCCGGATCCGTCGACCGCCGATCGGAGCGCCCTCGGGGGCGCGATCGGGAACAACACGACCGGGGCGCACTCGCTGAAGTACGGCAAGACCGACGCCTACGTCGAGGAGGTAGAGGTCGTCCTCGCCGACGGCTCCGTCGAACGGTTCGGCGAGATCGACCTCGAGGAACTGCGCGAGCGGGCCGACCCCGACGGGGAGCTCCTCGAGCGGATCTACGCCGAAGTCGCTCGGATCGTCGACGAGGAGAGCGACGCGGTCGAGGACGCCTACCCGACGCTCAAGCGGAACGTCTCCGGGTACAACCTGGATATGCTCGTCGAGGAGGCCAAGAGCGGAACCGTCAACCTCGCGAGGCTGCTGGTCGGCAGCGAGGGAACCCTGGGGATCGTCACGGAGGCGGAGGTCTCCCTCGAGACGATCCCGAACACGACCTCGGTCGCGGTGCTTTGCTACCGCAGCCTGCTCGACGCGATGGACGACGTCGGGGATATCCTCGAGCACGACCCTGCGGCAGTCGAGGTGTTGGACGACGTGTTGCTCGATCTGGCACGAAACACCGAGGAGTTCGCCGACGTCGTCGGTATCCTCCCCGAGGGGACCAGCTCGTTCCTGCTGGTCGAGTTCTACGCCGACGACGAGGAGGAGGGCCGCGAACTGGTCGAGGCGCTGATCGACGACCGCGAGGGCGAGATCGCGTTCGACGCGTTGACGGCCTACGACGAGAAACAGCAGTCCCGGCTCTGGAAGATGCGAAAGGCCTCGACGCCAATCTTGCTCTCGCGGACCGGCGACGAGAAACACATCGCCTTCATCGAGGACATCGCGATCCCGCCGGAGCACCTCACGGAGTACGTCGCCGACTTCCAGGAGGTCATGGAGGAAAATGGGACGTTCGGCAGCTTCTACGCCCACGCCGGGCCGGGCTGTATGCACGTCAGACCGCTCGTTAATACCAAAACCGCTGACGGAGTCGACACGATGGAGGCGATCGCCGACGGCGCGACGGACCTCGCGGTGAAGTACGGCGGCAGCGTTTCCGGCGAGCACGGCGACGGTCGCGCCCGCACGCAGTGGAACCGGAAGCTGTACGGCGATCACATTTGGAACGTCTTCCGCGACCTGAAGACCGCGTTCGATCCCGACTGGCTGCTCAACCCCGGCTCGGTCTGTGGCGACCACGACATGACCGAGAACCTCCGGTTCGGCCCCGACAGCGAGTTCGAGGCCGGCTTCGAGCCCGCCCTCAACTGGGAGAACGAGAACGGGTTCCAGGGGATGGTCGAACTCTGCCACGGCTGTGGCGGCTGTCGGACCAGCCAGGAAGGAACCGGGGGCGTGATGTGTCCGACCTACCGGGCGGCAGACGAGGAGATCACGAGCACCCGCGGCCGGGCGAACATGCTTCGCCAGGCGATGACCGGCGAGCTCGAGCCCGACGAGGCGTTCTCCGACGAGTTCGTCACCGAGGTGATGGACCTCTGTATCGGTTGCAAGGGGTGTGCGAAGGACTGTCCGAGCGAGGTCGACATGGCGAAGCTCAAAGTCGAGGTCGAACACGAGTACCACCAGCGAAACGGCGCCTCGATCCGCGAGCGCATGTTCGCGAACATCGACACGCTCTCGAAACTCGGCAGCGCCACCGCACCGCTGTCGAACTACATGACGAAGCTGCCGGGCGCCCGGACAGTGATGGAGAAAACCGTCGGAATCGCCCGGGAGCGATCCCTGCCGACGTTCCACCGGGAGACATTCACCGACTGGTTCGAGAGCCGGGAATCGACCGTGGATCCGGAGACGGCTGACCACAAGGTCCTGTTGTTCCCGGACGTCACCACGGAGTACAACAACCCCGAGATCGGCAAGGCCGCGGTTCGGCTCCTCGAGGCCGCCGGCGTCTACGTCGATCTCCCCTCGGGAACCACCAGCAGCGGCCGTCCCGCCTACTCGAAGGGCTTTCTCGAGACGGCCCGCGAACAGGCCGAGCAGAACGTCAACGCCCTGATTCCGAGGGTGCGAAACGGCTGGGACGTCGTCGTCTGCGAGCCCAGCGACGCGGTCATGTTCCAGTCGGACTACCCGGATCTGGTCACCGGCCACGACGTGACCGACGTCGCCGAAAGCGCCTACGGCGTCTGCGAGTACCTCGACGTCCACCGACTCGACGACCGCCTCGAGTTCGGCCCCGTTGACGAACGTCTGACCTACCACGGCCACTGCCACCAGAAGGCGACGAAGAAGGACCACCACGCCGTCGGCGTGCTCCGACGGGCGGGGTACGGCGTCGACCCCCTTGACAGTAGCTGCTGTGGGATGGCCGGCTCCTTCGGCTACGAGGCCGAGCACTACTCGATGAGCCGCGCGATCGGCACGCAGCTGTTCGGCCAGATCGACGAGAGCGACGGCGACGGCGTCGTCGCTCCGGGGGCGTCCTGTAGAACTCAGATCGGCGATGAGTACGAGAAGAAACCGCCCCACCCGATCGCGAAACTCGAGGCGTCGCTCGCGTAAGCTACACCTTGTACTTGTTCAGCTCGATGACGTTCGCGGTGCGACGGAGCTGCTCGACGAACTCGTTTTCCTCCCAGTCGTCGTCGATGCGGGCCGTCGGTGCCGAGATGCTGATCGCGCCGATGACCTCGGCGTCGAACCGGATCGGCGCGGCGATACAGCGAAGCCCCTCGAGTCGTTCCTCATCGTCGACGGCAAATCCTCGTTCCCGTGTTCGCTCGAGCGCGTCGTAGAGCTCGTCCCGGCTCGTGATCGTCTTCGGCGTGACCGACGGGAGGCCGTGGCGGTCGATGATCTCCTCGACCCGCTGGTCGGGGAGATGCGAGAGGATCGCCTTGCCGAACGCCGAGCTGTGCATGGGGTGACGACAGCCGACGTAGGTGTCGAGGTCGACGGCCCGCTCGCCCTTCGCGCGACAGAGGTAGACCCCCTCACCGCCCTCCTCGACGACGAAGTGGACCAGCTCCCCGGACTCCTCGGCCAGCGCCTCGACCTGCGGTTCGGCGACCCTGTAGACGTCCATCTCGCTGCGGAGCTGACCGCCGATGTCCAGAAAGCGCAGACTCAGCTCGTAGGTGTTCCCGTTCTTGACGACGAACCCGTGCTCCTCGAGCGTGCTGAGGTGGTTGTGGATCGCGCTCTTACCCATGCTCAGCTCGTCCGCGAGCGTCGTGATCCGCGCGCCCCCGCGGCGGTTGAGCTCGTCGATGAGCGTCAGCGACTTCTCGGTCGTCCGGACGGGGTGTTTGGCCCGTTTTTCCATACGCGAAGCCAGTTAGCGGAGACCAATAAAGGTTGGTCTCTCATAGAGAACACCGCGATCCTCGAGTACTGGCCCTCCAAGTGGGGAATCGACGATTACGGTCGCCGACCGAAACAGCTTGTCTCAGCGGAAGTGGCTGCAAACGTCGTCTGACGTCCGAAGGCGACGCTCGGCACTACGCGCTAGAATTGCGGTTTACACGGAAGAAGAGTTCTCACATCGAGAACGGTTGCTCGTCGTAGTCACGACCGTCCATCGTCGGTCTCGAGCCAGACTGACGTCTCGAAGCGGCGGAACCGCCCGTCCGCGAGGGCGGGTTAGTGCGACGGGTATCGCCCGTCGAACGGTGCCGTCGGATGCTCGCTGCCGTCACCGCCCGCGGGCACGAACTGCGGACGCCTCGGCCGTGCTCGAGAGCGCTCGCCGCCGCGGAGGGAGCCGGGACGAGCCGACAGGGTGGGAGTTGGGAGCTGTCTCCTCGAGCAGGAGATCAAAAAACGAGACGATTCGTCCGAGGTACCGAACCCCGACTATCCGACGACGACCGCGCGCTCGACGAGGTCCTCGCCGTAGAGCTCCTCGAGGTCCTCGTGCTGGTCCGGACGGTTCTCGTAGACGTCCTGGAACAGCGTGATCGGTGTCTGGGCCGCCTGGTAGGTTGCCTCGTCCCACATGCGGTCGTTGCTGACCTCGACCTCGACGCCGTCGATGACGAGCGTCCCCGATCGTTCCATCGCGATGGCACCCTTGCCGGCCTCCTTGGCCGCCTCGAACTCCTCCATCGAGTCGACGATGTCGTCCAGGCTCGGAATGTAGGAGGTCATGTCGAGCAGCTCCTGGGAGAGCTCCTCGCCGTCGAGCTCGAGCTCGTCGCCGCCGACGCGGAGCGTGTACTGGTCGTCGCCCGTCTCCTCGAGTTCGACCTCGTTACCGCTGTAGACGTGGCGTCCGTCCTCCTCGTCGAGCTCGATCGTGCGATCGTTGACCTCGAGCTGCCAGCTGCCGTTCTTCGGCGGGAGCGGCGACTTGTTGGCCTCGACGACCTGGCCGGGGGTGAGCGACCAGATGCCGAGCATCCCCTTCGCCTGGTTGTCGGTCATGCGCTCGCGGTAGCCCTCGACGTCGCGGATGTCGTCGTAGGGACCGTCGACCGCGATCAGGCCGGCCGCGCTCGCGCCGCGGGAGGTGTTGTGTCGCAGCTCCGGCCACGGGGGGAGCTCGCCGGTCGGCGTGATCGCGCGCATGCTCTTCGTGTAGTCGACCTCGCCGTCGACCAGCATGAACAGGCGCTCGAGGTTGTTCGACGGCTTGCCCATCTCCTCGCGGAGGTCGCCCATCGCCAGCTCGGACTCGCCGCTCTCGACGATGACCGACATGGCCAGGCTCCCTTCCTCGAGGTCGTACTCGTTCTCGACGATGGTGAGGAACTCGTCGGCCTTCTTCCAGTCGTCGATGTCGCCGACCTCGGGAATCACGAAGCCGTCGAGGTGTTCGATGGCGCCGTTTTCGGGATCGGCCAGCTTCATGATCTGCTGGAGGCCCTGGTATCGCGTTCCGGGACTCTCACGGTGCCAGACGACGCGGGGGTGGATCTCGCCGGGGAAGTCGGCGCCGTGCTCCGAGATCACGTCGATCATGTTGTCGACGCCCTCGGGTCGCATCGACGGCGCGGTCGCGTCCTCGTTGTCCGGCACCCAGACGTCGGGTGCCTGCATGCCGCGAAGCTGGACGGCGCTCTGGAGCATCTTCGCGGAGTCGTCCTCTCCTTCGACGGCAGTTGGGGTAGTAAAGAACGTTCGCACGAACTTCCGGTCGTGTAGACGGTCGGTATGCGTACTCATGAATCCATCTGGCTCTATTGCGTTCTAATATTAAAATCGTTTGGTACCACCTCGCGGCCGAGACGGCCGACTGCGGCGCGAACGCGCCGTCTCCGGTATCCGACGGAGCGTTCGTGCGACGGTTCGGTACAGCGCTGGGGATCGGGAAAACCGGACCGACGGCGAAGCGGCGGCCGCGGACGCGCTCGAGTGCTGCGGCTACGACGACGACCTCGCGTCCGAACGGCTGGTTCGTCCGGTCCGTCTATGACGATACTGTCGGGTCAATGCTCCTATAGAAAACAATTGCTTACCGATCCATCAAACCGACCGACAGCCCGGCAGCCAAACCCGATTCGTGGGCTGAGCAACCGGTTACTCGGTAGTTCAACTCCGTTCTGAGATAGAAAACATAGGCTGGATCCGCTTCTTTTACCACTCCATAGCGACGAGAGGATATCAGCATATTTACAGCAGTATTTTTGTAATTCATTTCGGTCCCGTCCGTATCAGTGCCGGATATTCTGAAATAGAGAACCCGAGCGAGCAAACTGTACTGATTTGTCATCCTGGTCCGACCGATCGCCGTTCGGTTCGTCGGCACTGTCGCTTCGCGGAGGCGAGTTCCGCCGAGAAGAAGGGAAAATCGGTCGTGCAGCCGCTCCGCCGCGGCGAGTGCGTGTTGATCCGTTAGTCGAGCGATTCGACGAGTTCGACCTTCCGTCCGTCCGGATCGTAGACGAACGCCGTTCGGGCGCCCGCTTCGGGCTGGTCGCCGGGCTCCTTCTCGACGCCGTAGTGGTCGATCTCGTCGAACACGCTGTCGACGTCGTCGACGCCGATCGCGAGGTGGTCCCACGACGACCCCTCCTCGAAGCTCTCCTCGCCATCGGTGTCCGATAGCTGGAGTTCGACGCCGTTCTCGTCGGCGATGTAGCGGTTCTGGGTCTCGCCGTCGGGCGTCTCGAACTCCCAGCTCTCCTCGAAGCCAAACTGTTCGTAGAACGCGATCGTCTCGTCGGCGTCGGCGACGTTGATGTTGATATGGATGAGCTCCATACCGTTTTCCCGGTCGACCACGGTATTAAAGTCACTGGATGCTACCGATCGACACTCCGGGTTCGCAGAATGCAGGGACACTCGTCAGGTGGACGAGGAATCCTTGACCCTTTCCGAGTCTTTTTGATGGTCGAGCGGTATCGGTTCCCATGGCATACGAGATAGCGAGTATTCCAGGTGACGGTATCGGTCCCGAGGTCGTCGACGCGGCCCGGCCGGTGTTCGAGGACGTCGCCGAACAACACGGGTTCGAACTCTCACTAACGCGGTACGACTGGGGAACCGAGCGACACCTCGAGGAGGGGGCGATGATGCCCGAGGACGGCCTCGATGAACTCGAGGGGTACGACGCAATTTTGCTGGGGGCGGTCGGCCACCCCGACGTCCCGGACCACGTCACGCTGAACAACCTCCTCCTGCCGATCCGCAAGGGGTTCGACCAGTCGATCTGCAAGCGTCCCGCGATCCTGTTCGACGGCGTCGAAAGCCCGCTCGAGGGGTACGACGGCGGCGACATCGAGTTCGTCGTCTACCGGGAGAACACGGAGGGTGAGTACGCCAACATGGGCGGCCAGGAACACCCCGGCCACGACCACGAGGTCGCGATCCAGAGCGCGGTCTTCACCCGAACCGGAACGGAGCGCATCGTCCGGGCAGCATTCGACGCGGCGACCGAGCGCGAGGGTCACCTGACGAGCATCACGAAATCGAATGCCCAGGCTCACAGCATGGTTTTCTGGGACCAAATCGTCGAGGAGGTCAGCGAGGAGTACCCCGACGTCACCGTCGAGCGCCTGCTCGTCGACGCGGCGAGCATGGACTTCATCCGCCGTCCCGAGGAGTTCGACGTCGTCGTCGCCTCGAACCTCTTCGGCGACATCCTGACCGATATCGGTGCGATCATTACGGGAAGTATGGGGCTCGCACCCTCGGCCAACATCGACCCCTCGAGGACCTATCCGTCGATGTTCGAGCCCGTCCACGGCAGCGCCCCCGACATCATCGGTGAGGGCGTCGCGAATCCGATCGCGACGGTCCTCTCCGGCGCGATGATGGTCGACTACCTTGGCGAGGAAGCGGCCAGCGACGACCTCTGGGACGCCGTCACCGACCAGCTCGCCGACGCGGACGCTCCGCGAACGCCCGACCTGGGCGGCTCGAGCGGAACCGAGGACGTAGTCGAGAACCTCCGCAGTCGCCTCTAACGGATCACCCGGTGTCGTCACGGTCGCCGCGAAAACAGCAATTTTTGTCGGCGCTACTCGTTGAGCCAGAGGTCCAGACCCGTCGTCTCGTCGAAGTTCCGGACGAGGGGCTCCTCGAACGCGCGGAGGTGGACCTCGCCGGCGAAGACGGTCCCGCCCTCGAGGTGGCCGGCGAGGGTCTCGCCGTCCCGTCGGGAGAGGACGGCG
The DNA here is from genome assembly GCF_043677095.1 of Natronococcus roseus. Lineage (NCBI taxonomy): Archaea > Methanobacteriati > Methanobacteriota > Halobacteria > Halobacteriales > Natrialbaceae > Natronococcus > Natronococcus roseus. The sequence continues at coordinate 54,792 of NZ_JBHLJR010000007.1, read as the reverse complement.
TGGGTGTGAGCGAACACGTCGCCGTCGAGTTTCGCGACGTTCCCGACGCAGGCGGCGACCTCGAGCGGTTCGTCAAAGGAGACCGACTGGTACTCCTCCTTGTCCTGGTCGTAGAACCAGATCTCGGCGTCCTGGACCGCGCCCATCGCGTTGAACCAGCCCGCCTCGACCTCCTCCGCCCGGGCGAGGCTCTCGATCTCGTCGCGCCAGTCCTGTCCGGTCTCGAGTCGCGCGAGGAACTCCCGCGTCGCCTCCACTTCCTGGTACTCCATACCGCAACACGCGCAACGTTGCTCAAAAAAGATTGCGGTGACGGCGACGCGAGCGTCGCGTCCCGGGATCCGTGCCAACTGTATTCACTCTCTCGAGGTGCTGAATAATACGCAACATTCAATTCCCCTCCACGGAAGGAGTAGCGTATGACCGAGCGCCACGAGCTCGAGCAGCTGTACGTCCACGAATCGGTCGAAAACGTGATCCCGCCGGAAGCGTTCGTCGAGGCGTTCGACGACCTCCCGATTCCGGCCGAACTGGTCGGCGACGGCCGCGAGTACGGTCCGACGGACGCGGTGGCGACCTACGTTCCGCGGCCCGAGTACCTGGACGCGGGCTGGGTCCACTGCATTCGCGCCGGCTACGACGAGTTCGACACCGACGAGTACGAGCGGGAGGGAGTTCCGCTCACGAACAGTTCGGGGATCCACGGTTCGACGGTCAGCGAGGTCGCGCTCAACTGCATGCTCTCGCTGGCGCGACTGGGCCATCGCTACCGCGACCACCAGAACGACCGCGAGTGGTGGGAGCCGCCGTACGAACGACCGTTCACCCTCGAGAACGAGCGCGTCTGCGTGATCGGCCTCGGCACGATCGGCGAGGCGACCGCGACCCGCTGTGACGCCCTCGGCATGGACGTCGTCGGCGTTCGTCGCTCCGACGAGCCGGTGCCCGGCGTCTCGGAAATCTTCTCGCCCGATCAGCTCCACGAGGCGATCGAGGACGCCAGGTTCGTCGTCCTCACCGTCCCGCACACGCCGGCTACCGACGACATGCTGAGCGACGCGGAGTTCGAGGCGATGCGCGAGGACGCCTACGTGATCAACGTCGCCCGCGGCCCCGTCGTCGACGAGGACGCGCTCGTCGAGGCCCTCGAGAGCGACGAGATCGCCGGCGCCGGACTCGACGTCTTCGAGACCGAACCGCTCCCGGAGGAGTCGCCACTGTGGGGCTTCGACGACGTGATCGTCTTCCCGCACAAGGGGTCTGCGACCAATCGGTACCACCTCGACATCGCCGAACTCGTCGCGGAGAACGTCGAGCGCTACCAGTCGGGCGAGGAGCTGAAAAATCGCGTCGCCTGAGACCCGGGTCGATCAGTTCTCCGTTCGCTGTGCGTCGACGACCGCTACGGCCGCGAGGTTGACGATATCCTTGACCTCGTCGCCTCGCTGGAGGACGTGGACGGGTTTGTCCATCCCCGCGAGCATCGGCCCGGTCGCCTCGGCGCCACCCAGCCGCTGGAGCAGCTTGTAGCCGATGTTACCCGACTCGAGGTTCGGGAAGACGAGCACGTTCGCGGGCTCCTCGAGTTCCGAGAACTCGTAGGTGCCGTTGAGGATTTCCTCGACGACGGCGGTGTCGGCCTGCATCTCGCCGTCGACGGGGAAGTCGACGCTCGGGTCGGCCTGCAGCCGCTGGGCGGCCTCGCGGGAGGGTCGCGTGCGCTCGTTGTCGACGCTGCCGAAGTTCGAGTACGACAGCATCGCCGCGCGGGGCTCGACGTCGAACCGGCGGGCGACGTCGGCGGTGTGGCGGGTGACCTCCTCGAGAACGTCCGCGTCGGGATCCTGGTTGACCGTCGCGTCGGCGATGAAGACGACGCGGTTCTTGAACGCCAGCATGTAGACGCCGGCCGCGTAGTCGGCGTCGTCGCCGGTGCCGATCACCTCGAGGGGCGGGCGCAGCGCGGAGGGGTAGTGGTGGGTCAGCCCCGTCAGCATGGCGTCGGCGTCGCCGACGTCGACCATCACGCTGCCGAGGTAGTTCGGATCGCTCCGGACGAGTTCGTCGGCCTCGTTGCGGGTCATTCCCTTGCGCTGGCGCTGCCCGTAGAGGTGGTCGGCGTAGGACTCGTAGTCGCCGGTCGACGGATCGACGATCTCCGGTTCGAACTCGAGGCCGAGCCGGGTGACCGTCGTCCCGATCTCGTCGCGGTCGCCGAGCAACACCGGCGTCGCGATCCCCTCGTCCTGGATCTGGTAGGCCGCCCGAATCATCTTCTCGTCTTCCCCCTCCGAGAGGACGACGCGCTTGGGGTCGCTCTTGGCCTTATTGAGGACGACCCGCATCATCTCGCGGGACTTGCCCAGCCGGGCCTCGAGCCGTTCCCGGTAGCTCTCGGGATCGACCTCGCTGCGGGCGGCCCCGCTCTCGACCGCCGCCTCGGCGACCGCGGGCGCGATCTCGAACAGGACGCGCGGATCGATCGGCTTCGGCAGGATGTACTCCGGACCGAAACGCAGCGGCTGATCCCCGTAGGCCTTGATGACGGCGTCGGGGACGTCCCGTTTCGCCAGGTCGGCCAGCGCCTCGGCGCAGGCGACTTTCATTGCCTCGTTGATCTCGGTCGCGCGGACGTCGAGCGCACCGCGGAAGATGAAGGGGAAGCCGAGCACGTTGTTGACCTGATTCGGGTAGTCCGAGCGTCCCGTCGCCATGATCACCGTATCGTCGCGGGCGGCTTTCGCCTCCTCGTAGCCGATCTCGGGATCGGGGTTGGCCATCGCGAAGATGATTGGGTCGGCGGCCATCGAACGAACCATCTCCTGGGAGACGATGCCCGCTGCCGACAGCCCGACGAGAACGTCGGCGCCCTCCATCGCGTCCGCGAGTCCCCCCTCGGGCAGGTCGCGGGCGAACTCGCGTTTGTACTCGTTGACGTCGCCCGCCTCGGCGCGCTCCTCGGTGATGATCCCGGTCGAATCACACATCGTGATGTTCCCCTTCCGGACGCCGAGCGAGACGTAGAAGCGAGCCGTCGCGATCGCGCTCGCGCCCGCCCCCGAGAAGACGACCTCGAGGTCCTCGAGGTGTTTCCCCGCGAGTTCGGCGGCGTTCAGTAGCCCGGCTCCGGAGATGATCGCGGTGCCGTGCTGGTCGTCGTGGAAGACGGGGATATCCATCCGCTCGCGGAGTCGCTCCTCGATCTCGAAGCAGTCCGGCGCCGCGATGTCCTCCAGGTTGATCCCGCCGAACGTCGGCTCCATCGCCGCGGTCGCCGCGACGATCTCGTCGGGATCGTCGAGTTCGAACTCGAGGTCGAAGACGTCGATGTCGGCGAACCGTTTGAACAGGACACCCTTCCCTTCCATCACCGGCTTTGACGCCTGCGCGCCGATGTCGCCCAGCCCCAGTACGGCGGAGCCGTTCGAGACGACGCCGACGAGGTTCCCCTTCGCCGTGTACCGGTAGGCGTCGTCCGGTCGCTCGTCGATGGCGCGGCAGGGGCCGGCGACGCCGGGCGAGTACGCCAGCGAGAGGTCCCGCTGCGTGCTCGTCGACTTCGTCGTCGCGATCTCGATCTTTCCTGGCGGTTCCTCCTCGTGGTACTCCAGTGACTCGTCCTCGAGGGACATATGCCATCATATATCGTACGGATCGTAAAGCTGTTTTTACTACCAACAATTATGTATAACCGACGACGGACGCGGGAGCCGCGGGCGATCCAGGAAAGCTACATACCGCGGTCCGTCCATTGGAACGTATGGTCACGATTGCGAACCGCGACGCGCTCGAGCGATCGCGCGCCCACGAGGTGGCACTCGACTGTCTCGTCGCCGGCCTCGAGGCCGCCCATCCCGAGCGGATCGTCGACGAGACGCTAACCGTTCGCGAGGGCGTGCTCGCGGTCGAGAACGCCGCCGGAGACGAACGCACCGAGTACGATCTGGACCGCTACGAGAACGTCTTCGTCGTCGGGGGCGGCAACGCCGCGGGCCACCTCGCCCGGACCCTCGAGGACGCGCTCGGCGACGCGCTCACCGGCGGGGTCGTCGTCACCGACGATCCGGCCGGCACGTCCGTCGTCGAGGAACACCCCGGCGACCACCCCATCCCGAGCGAGGACGGCGTCGAGGGCGCCCGGCGAGTGCTCGAGGTCGCCGACGGTGCCGGCGAGGACGACCTCGTGCTGGCCTGTATTACCGGCGGCGGAAGCGCCCTCCTGCCGGCTCCCGCCGGGTCGATCTCGCTTGCCGACCTCCAGTCGGTTACCGGGTCGCTGCTCGAGTGTGGGGCCTCCATCGACGAGATCAACGCCGTTCGCAAACACTGCTCGTCGATCAAGGGCGGCAAACTCGCCCGCCGGGCGGCGCCGGCGACGGTCGCGACGCTCGTCCTGAGCGACGTCGTCGGCGACGATCTGAGCGTGATCGCCAGCGGCCCGACCGCCCCCGATGCCTCCACCTACGCGGACGCTCTCGAGGTGCTCGAGCGATACGAGCTGTCGGTTCCCGAAACCGTCTCGACGTACCTGGCGGCCGGCGAGCGCGGCGAGAACCCCGAAACGGTCTCGCCGGACGATCCGCTGCTCGAGTCCGTGCGGATCCACGTGCTCGGAAGCGGCCGGACCGCGATCGAGGCGGCCCGCGAGGTGGCAAGCGAGCGGGGGTATGATCCGCTCGTCCTCTCTTCGAGAGTCCGGGGCGAGGCCAGCGAGTCCGCGATCACCCACGTCTCGATCGCCGAGGAGTGCGCCGAGACCGGTGATCCGATCTCGCCGCCCGCGGTCTTGCTCTCCGGCGGGGAGACGACCGTGACGCTCGCCGAGGATCACGGCAAGGGAGGCCCGAATCAGGAGTTCGTGCTCAGTGGTGCCGTCGAACTCGAGAGCGACGAGGTCGTCGTCGCGAGCGTCGACACCGATGGGATCGACGGCGCGACCGATGCCGCCGGCGCGATCGCAGCGGCTGGCGACGTCCCGGCCGCAGAGGGTCGGCGTGCGCTCGCGCGAAACGACGCCCTGCCCGCGCTCGAGGACGCCGACGCCATCGTTCGGACCGGACCGACCGGAACGAACGTCAACGACCTCCGGATCCTCGTCGTCGAACCCGAGGACTGACTGCCGGATTTTCCTCGTAAGGCAAGCCTTGCGGGAACCGCCAGTTCGTGTGAGTGTCTATCGGATTTCATGGGGAGGACAGACACAGGATTTATCATAATCGATCCCTGAGGGTCGGGTAATGGCTGTTGAAAAGCCACGCGGTGGCTTAGCTAACTACGAGGAGTTCCGTGACGAACTCGATCACGAGTACGACGACGTCGACGAGTACGTGGAACTCGCGAGGGATCTCCGATCGGTCGTCACGGGCGAGGTTCGGTTCGACGAGTACGCCCAGGTCCTGTACGCGACCGACGGCAGCATCTACAAGGCCAAACCCGCCGGCGTCGTGCTTCCGCGAGACGCCGCCGACGTCCAGAACGCGGTCCGCGTCGCGGCCGAACACGACGTGCCGATCATGGCCCGTGGCGCGGGCTCGTCGCTCGGCGGCCAGGCCGTGGGGCCCGGCTGCGTCGTGCTCGATATGACGACCTACATGGACGACATCCTGGAGATCGACGCCGACCGCCAGCGGGCGCGGGTCCAGCCCGGCGTCGTCCAGGACCACTTCGACGAGGCGGCCAGGGAGTACGGACTCAAGTTCGCTCCCGACCCGGCCTCCTCGAACCGTGCGACGATCGGCGGCGGCATCGGGAACAACTCGACCGGCGCCCACTCGGTCCGGTACGGCATCTCCGACGCCTACACCGAGGAACTGGACGTCGTGCTCGCGGACGGCTCGCTGATCCATACTCGCGAGGTCGTCCTCGACTCTCCCGAGTGGGAGGAGATCGTCTCGAAGAACGACCGCGAGGCCGAAATTTACGAGACCGTCCGCGGCCTCGTCGAGGACAACCGGGAGGAGATCGAGAAGCGCTACCCCGATCTCAAGCGCAACGTCTCGGGCTACAACCTCAACAAGGTCGTCTACGAGAACGACGACGGCGAGGAGGTCATCAACCTCTCGAAGCTGTTCGTCGGCGCCGAGTCGACGCTGGGCGTGATCGTCGAGGCCGAGATCAGCCTCGTCACCCTCCCCGAGGAGACCGCGCTCGTGCTGTACTGTTTCGAGGACCTCATCGAAACCCTCGAGGCCGTCCCCGAGGCCCTGGAGTTCGAACCCAGCGCCGTCGAGCTGATGGACAGCGAGGTGTTCCGGCTCGCCCGCGAGTCCGAGCAGTTCGCCCAGTACGAGGAGCCTATTCCCGACGGCACCGAGGCGACGCTGATGCTCGAGTACGACTCCGAGCTCCACGACGACTTCGAGGAGGCCATCGGTCGGACGAACGAGCACTTCGTCGAGAACGGCGACGCCTTCGACGCTCTGGAAGCGTACACCGAGGAGGATCAAGCTGACATCTGGAAGCTCCGAAAGGCCGCGATCCCGCTGCTGATGGGCCTCGAGGGCGACCCGAAGCCGTACCCCTTTATCGAGGATGCGACGGTCCCCCCCGAGGAGCTCGCCGAGTACGTCGAGAAGTTCATGGACGTCCTCGAGGACCACGACACCTCCGCCGCCTACTTCGCCCACGCGGGCAGCGGGACCCTGCACATCCGGCCGATCCTCAACCTCAAGGACGACGGCGGGATCCAGACGATGCAGTCGATCACCGACGCCGTCACCGACCTCGTCCTCGAGCACGAGGGATCGTTCTCCGGCGAGCACGGTGACGGGCTCGCCCGGACCGCGTTCAACCCGAAGATGTACGGCGAGGACCTCTGGCAGGCGTTCAAGGACGTCAAGTCCGTGTTCGATCCCGACTGGCGGATGAACCCCGGCAAGGTCGTCTACACCGACGAGGAGCCGACGGACATGCGCGAGAACCTCCGCTACGGGCACGCCTACGCCTCGATCGAGCCCCAGACGAAACTCGACTTCTCCGACGAGGGCGGCTTTTCGCACCTCGTGGAGCTGTGTAACGGCTGTGGGACCTGCCGCCAGACCGACGACGTGATGTGTCCCACCTACCGCGGGATGAAAGACGAGATCGCGACGACCCGCGGGCGGGCAAACATGCTCCGGTCGGCGATCTCGGGCGATCTCCCCGAGGAGGAGATGTACTCCGAGCGGTTCCAGAAGGAGGTGCTGGATCTCTGTGTCGGCTGTAAGGGCTGCAAGAGCGACTGCCCGACCGGGGTCGACCTGGCGAAACTCAAGGCCGAGACGAAACACCAGTACCACGAACGGGAGGGGATCGGCCTGCGCTCGCGGCTGTTCGGCAACATCGACACCCTCTCGAAGGTCGGCAGCGCGCTCGCTCCGCTGTCGAACCTCGGACCGAAACTCCCCGGAAGCCGTCTCGTCATGGAGAAAGTCGCGGGAATCGCCGCCGATCGGGAGCTTCCCAGCTTCCAGCAGGAGTCCTTCCAGGACTGGTTCGCGAAGCGGGGCCCGCGGGTCGACCCCGACGCGGCCGACCGGAAGGTCGTCCTGTTCCCCGACACGTACACGAACTACAGCTACTCCCGGCCCGGAAAGGCCGCCGTGCGCGTCCTCGAGTCCGCGGGCGTCCACGTCACCGTCCCCGAGGACGTCGGACCGAGCGGCCGCGCGGCGTTCTCGGTCGGCATGCTCGATGACGCCGAGGAGCGCGCGGTGGCGAACATCGAGCGGTTCGCCGACTACGTCGACCGCGGATACGAGATCGTCTCGCTCGAGCCCTCCGACGCGGTGATGTTCCAGGACGAGTACCTCGATCTGGCGCCCTCCGCGACCGCCGAGAAGGTCGCCGGCCACTCCTATGGCATCACCGAGTACATGGACACCTACCGCCTCGTCGAGGATCTCCCGCTCGAGGAGACCGACGAGACGCTGGCCTACCACGGCCACTGCCACCAGAAGGCGACCGGCAAGGACCATCACGCCGTCGGCATCCTCCGTCGGGCTGGCTACGCCGTCGATCCGCTCGACAGCACCTGTTGTGGAATGGCCGGCTCGTTCGGCTACGAGGCCGAGCACTACGACCTCTCGAAGTCGATCGGCGAGCGACTCTTCGAGAAGATCGACGAGAGCGAGGGGAACCCGGTCGCACCCGGTGCCTCCTGCCGGAGCCAGATCGGCGACCGCGACGAACCCTCCGAAAAGCCGCCGCACCCGATCGAAAAGGTCAACGAGCTGCTTCCGGCTCGATAACGTCAGACACCTTGCAGTTTTTCTCACTGTTCGAGAAGCGATAGCTTCTCGTTCGGGTGCCGGCCCACTTCCATCCCGGACTCGTATCCTCCTACTGACACCCAATAGTCAGATTATAAATAGAACCATTTATTATACTTTGTGATATACGTGATCACGGGACGTTCATGACACAAAAGGACGGTGCGACGCGACAGGAAACCGGGCAGGGGAACGGACGAACGGTGGCCATACGCCAACACAACCGGGGTGAACGGGACAGATGGTAGTGGACATCATCGTTGCGGCGCTACCGCTCGTGATCGTCGCGGTGTTGCTCGTCGGGCTGTTATGGCCGGCGACGAGGGCGATGCCGATCGCGTGGATCGCCGCGCTCGCCGTCGGCTACATCTGGTGGAACAACCCGCCGGACTACCTGGCGGGGTCGTCGTTCGTCGGGGTGATGACCGCACTCGAGATCCTGTGGATCGTCTTCGGCGCGCTGGTCCTGTTGTACACGCTGATGCAGGCCGGCGCGTTCGATCGGATCAACAAGGGATTCACCGCGGTCTCCGACGATCGTCGAGTCCAGATCGTGTTGATCGCGTTCTTCCTCGCGACGTTCATCGAGGGTGCCGCCGGGTTCGGGACGCCGGCGGCGGTCGTGGCGCCCCTGATGCTGGCGCTGGGATTCCCGGCGCTGGCCGCCGTCATCGCGGCGCTGATCGGCCACATCATCGCGGTCACCTACGGCGCGGTGGGGACGCCGATCATCGTCGGGATCCAGGATCCGCTGATGATCTACGAGGACCAGATCGTCAACGACGGCGGAATGAGCGTCGTCGAGTACTCCCACGAAGTCGCGGCGTGGGCGGCGACCTACCACGCCCTGACGGGCTTCCTGATGCCGCTGTTCGCGGTCGGGATGGTCGTCTACTTCTTCAGCCCGCCGGACGAACGCTCGCTCAAGCCGGCACTTAGCGTCTGGCCGCTGTGTCTGTTCTCGGGGTTCGCCTTCGCGATTCCCTACTGGATCTCCGCGTGGTTCCTCACCGCGGAGTTCCCGGCGCTGATCGGGGCGATGGTCGGCGGAGCGATCACCGTCTCATTGCTCCAGCGAGGATACCTTCTGCCGGACGACGAGTGGCACTTCCCGCCGCGAGAACAGTGGGCCGACCACTGGGTCGGCGCGATCGAACCCGGTAGCGAGGAGGCGGACGGACCCGTTCCGAACGGCGGCGAGCAGATGTCGCTGCTGAAGGCGTGGTCCCCCTACATCGTGCTCATCGTCCTGCTGGTCGTTACCCGCGTGATCGACCCGATCTCCGAGACGATCACCGACGCGGACCTCGGTGCCGATATCGCCGTCGCCGGCCTCGGCGAGTTCACGGTCGGCGTCGTGATCGTGTGGAACGAGATGTTCGGCTACGATCTCGCCGCCGATATCGAGTGGGTGAACGCACCGGGCTTCTGGCTGTTGCTCAGCGCGATCATCGCGATCGGTATCTTCGGAATGTCGGGTCAACAGGTGAAAGCCGCCTGGGCCGAGGCTACACAGAAGCTCGTGTCGCCGTTTATCGCGCTAATCTTCGTGATCGCGATGGTGCAGGTGATGATTCAGTCCGGCGGCGCACCCGGCGCGCCCGAGGTGGGTAGCATGATCGAGATCCTCGCGATCGCGACTGCGGACGCCACCGGGCCGCTGTATCCCGCGCTGGCGGCGCTTATCGGCGCGCTCGCGGCCGCAATGGTCGGTTCGAACACCGTCTCGAACATCACCTTCGGCGGATTCCAGTTCACGGCCGCACACGAACTCGACCTGCCGAGCCAGATCGTCGTCGGAACGCAGGCCGTCGGCGGTGCGATCGGTAACCTCGTCGCGATTCACAACATCGTCGCGGCGCTGGCGACCGTCGGTCTCGTCGGCCAGGAGGGTCGGGTCATCAGGCTGAACCTGATCCCCCTGTTCTACTACGCCACCGTCGTCGGCATCTGGGCGCTGCTGTTCGTCTACGTCATGCCCGACGTGCTCCCGTCGGTGTTCGACGTCTACTGAGCGCACGTCTTCTCTCTCGTTTTTCTCGGCGCGTATCGATAACCCCCCGACGGGCAGCTGCTATAAGATAACGGACACTGGCTAGTTTAGCACGTCCACCGGCGTCCGTCCGTTGAGTGACTGATGTGGTCGTCGCGTGTTGTAGTAGTGTACAAACTGTTCAAGTCTTTCTCTGACGTTCGCCTGACTGTCCACCCACGAGTTATGAAAGCGGTCGACCCGCATTTTGGGGGTATAAAACCACGTTTCAATTAGGTTTCTCTCGACGTAATCCAGCTGACCGCCCACTCCTCATCGTGAGATGGCGGTCAAATATAGTAACAACTGAAACTGTTTGCACACTGATCGCACGACGGCTGTGCGATCGGGTGCGCACTGACTTTCAGTGGCTACTATATCCGTAGCCATCAACAAGAAACACTGCGTCGTCGAGATCGTGTTTCTCGGTCGATCGATGCAAGAACGCAGCAGCTGGATCGGTGACTCTTCGTCCGAAGATTGCGACAGCAGGAACGAGCTGTGAGTCTGGGTTTGTTGCAGCGTGTACCCAAGACAGGCGCCGTTAATTCTGACAGCGTCTCACTCCTATTTTCACTCTGGTTCGATAGTGATCTTGTCAAAATCGATCCGACGCGAGCCTTCTATAACCTCGTCATCTACATATACTGTCACTCTCATACTGTATGTTCCGACAGAGAGGTACGCAGAATCGAGGTAGAGTCGATAGTTTTCCGTCACCGATGCTCCACCTGGTACTTCCCCATGAATGTGCCTATCACTAGCACTCTGAACCGAACGATGCCGCGTTGTCGTAACCCCATCAGTTTCTTCGTAACTGTCGGTCCACAGCGTAACCGGCTCCATCTCGTTATCGTCATCGTCCTCGTCGTCGTTATCACCCTCTGGGAGCAACATGCGGACACCGAACGGCCACGGAGGGCCATTAGCACGGAACAATAGTGTTTGATCACTAGCGTTTCTCAGGCCGATCGAAAGCCGCGCAGGGTCGTCTTCAGCAATCCGTCTATCATCAACCTCGTACGAAAGTTCGACTGGGAACTCGTCGGGGTCTGAATCTTCCGTCACCTCTTCGACGGTGAGTAGATGGGGGCCCTCAAGCGGTTCAGGTATGTTCCCGAGCCGGCGCAGTGTCCAGTCAATGCAGCCAGCAAGTGAGACGACCCCCAGACAACCACCAGCCTGGAGGAACGCCCGCCTCCGACTGCTATTGGGTCCCATAGTAACGGATAACGGATAGTTGATAAAAAGGTTGGCAAGCACCGTCTAGTTTAGCACCTCCGCTGGCGTCTGTTCGTTAAGTGACTGATGCAAACGAAGAATCGCTTGTGCCTCTCGGAGCGAACCTCTGGTTGCGTGGAGGCGGACGGCAAACGCCCTAACGGGCGTCGCCGTCCGTTCATGCTCCCAAACTTCATCAAATTCCGTCGTATAACACTCGCTGAGCAGGTCTGCGAGCTTCATGCCAAATTAACTCTACGACCTGCTCGTTTCTCAAACTGGCCTAGCTATAGTAACAACTGAAACTGTTTGCACACCGATCACACAGCCGTCGTGCGATCGGGTGCGCACTGACTTTCAGTGGCTACTATAGACACTGCCCAAGAACGACCGCCGACAGGTTATCCGGCCGCTTTCGCTCGTCTGGTCGCGGCTGCAACGAACGGTGATCGAATCGGTTCGATCGGGAGTTCTTTCCCTGGAACTCCTTCATAAGGACCTGACCGAGCGGCAAAGAGTCTTCGATACCGTTATATCAGCCTCGCTCGAGAAATGTGGTATGTCGTGGCAACACACTGTCTACGCGTACCCGATTCTTTTCGCGACGGCGCTCTCGGTCGCCCTGGGTACGTACGCGGTTGCCCGCATTTACCCCCGCGGACGATCACCGACGTTGCTCGCGTTCGCCGCCATGACCGGTGCGATCGCGATCTGGACCGGGTTTTCCGCGCTGAAACTCCTCAGCACCGACCCGACGGTCCAGCTCCGGAGCTATCAGTTGCTTCACGTCGGCAGCGCCGCCGTCGGGCCCCTCCTGTTGCTGTTCGCGCTCGCGTACACCGATCGCTCCCGCTGGCTTACCCGTTCGCTCTCCGTCGGCGTGTTCGTTGTGCCGGTCGCGTTCGTCGCGCTCCTGTTTACGAACCCGTACGACGTCGCGATCATCGACACGCGGATCGTCGACGCCGACGGACTGGTCGTCTGGCGAGCGGATCGCGGCCCGGCCCACGTCGCCCTGAGCTTCGTCTACGCCGCGCTCATGGCCGCCCTCACGCTCGCCGTCGTGCTCTCCGAGTCGGTTCGTACCGGCCGAACGTACTACCCGCAGGCCGCCCTCCTGACGGTCGCGGTCGTCGCTCCTATCGGGGCGAGTTTCCTCACGATCGCAGGGGTTCCGCCGTTCGGTCGGGAGGGCGTGAACCTCGTCCCCGCGGCGGCGGGCCTCTCGGTCGCCGCACTCGGGGTCGCGACGTTCCGGTACCGGCTGCTGGATCTGCCGCCGATCGCGTACACGACCGCGATGCGCAACTCGCCAGACGGCGTCCTCGTTCTCGATTCGAACGGGCGGGTCGTCCACTCGAACGAGAGCGTCGGTCAGCTACTCGGCGTTTCGCCGCCGTTGACCGGGAAACCCGTAGACGCCGTCCTTCCGGAGCTGTGTGACGAAACGGACGATGTGCGGACAGTCGAGACCGAGACGCCCGAGAGCGATCGAGTCCTCGAGCTCCGCTCGCAGCCGTTGCGCTCCCAGGAGACGACCGTGGGTCGGGTGATCGTCATCCGAGACGTCACCGCCCAGAAGCGCTACGAACGGTCGCTCGAGTTGCGAAACGAGCAGGGAGAGCTGTTGAACCAGCTGGTTCGCCACGATATCAGAAACGAGATGGGGCTCGTTCTGGGGCTGTTGCGTCGGGTCGAACCCGAACTCGAGCGCCTGCGCGAGGACAGCTCCGAGGTCCACGATCGGCTCGCGGCGCACACCGACCGCATCAGATGGAACTGCGAGCACGTCGTCGACCTCACGGAGACCGTCGGCGACCTCCTGCGGACGATCGATCGGCGCGAGCGCGAACCGCAACCGATCGAGTTCGCGCCGATTCTCGAGGCGGAACTCGAGGCCGTGGCGACCGCGTTCGAGGACGCACGCGTCGAGATAGTGTCCGACCTCCCGGATGCGACGGTGTACGCCGACGAGATGCTCTCGTCGGTGTTCTACAACCTCCTGACGAACGCGGTCGTCCACAGCGACGACCCTCAGCCCGAGGTGACCGTCACCGTGACCGAGTCCGACGACCGAATCCTCGTCGCGATCGCCGACGACGGTCCCGGCCTCCCCGAGGGACCGACGGATCTGCTCACCGGGAAGACCCCCCTTTCGGAGTACGAAGGTCCGGGCTACGGGCTCTACATCGTTCGATCGCTGATCGAGGGGTACGGAGCCGAACTCTCGGTCGCGGAGAACCGGCCAACCGGATCGATCGTGACCGTTCGACTGGCACGCGCCGACGGCGACCGTAAACCGGCGGCCGCACAGACCGTCACGGTTCCCGATTCCGCCCCCTCGGACAAAACCGGGGCGGTGATCGAGAGCGAACGCTCGTCGGACGAAATGACTGGGTGGTCGAATGACTGAACCGCCGACCGACGATCGCGGAGGAGAGCCGTTCCTCGAGACGATCGACGTCCTGCTCGTCGACGACAACGAGCGGTGGGCGACGTTCATGGCCGACGAACTCGAGCGGCGCGATCCGTCGTTCCGGGTCGAACTGGCCCTCGGTGCGAACGAGGCGCTCTCCGCGCTTCAGGGGGCGGACCACGACTGCCTCGTCGTCGACTACCGGATGCCGGAGGCGGACGGGATCCAGCTGATAGAGCGCGTTCGAGAGCGTCGCCCGGAGCTGCCGGTCATCCTCGTGACGGGCGAAGGAAGTGAGACGATCGCGACGCGGGCCATCGACGCCGGCGTAACCGACTACCTCCCGAAGGATCCCAAGGTCGACCAGACGCCCGTTCTGGCCGGCAAAATCAGAAGCGCGGTCGAACGCCGCGCACTACGACGGGCGATCGAGGACAGCGAACAGCGCTACCGGACCGTGATCGAGCAGAGCCGCGACGCGATCGTGATCCTTCGAGACGGCCGGATCCTGTTCTGTAACGAGCGCTTCGCCGAGTTCACCGGCTCGAGCGTCGACGACCTCGTCGACACTTCGTTCGTCGACGCCTTCGTCCACGAGGCAGACCGGGAACGGTTTCGCGGGATCGACAGGGAAATCCTCACGGACGGCGTTCACCGCTTTCGGTTGGTGACCGGCGAGGGGACGACCGCTCACTGCGAGTACACGGGATGTGAACTCGTGTACGACGGCGCCCCGGCGACGATGCTCTCGATCAGGGACGTTACGACGAAGCGACTGAAGGAGGTTCGCCACCGGCGAGAGCGAAACCTCAACAGACACCTCCAGCGAGCGCTCGTGGCGTCCCGAAACCGGGAGAAGCTCGAGGACGCCGTCGTCACCGAACTCGCCGACCAGGGGTACGATCTCGTCTGGTTCGGGACGGTCATCGACGGGACGCTCCAGCCGCGCGCCGTCGCCGGAGACCGGGGGTACGTCGACGAGGTCGAACTCTCGCTCGAGCGAGCGGAGCACGAGTGCGAGCCCAGCGTCTGGGCGACCCGGACCGGAACGACGCAGCTGATCCCCGACCTCGAGGCGCTGTTTTCGGCCGACTGGCGGGGACTGGCCCTCGAGCGTGGCTTTCGGACGGCGATCGCGCTTCCGGTCGGCTACGAGGACGTCACCTACGGCGTCCTCGCGGCCTACCGAACCGAACCCGACTCGATCGACGACGCAGAGCACGAGTTCCTCCGCGACCTCGCGGCGACCGTGGGCTACGCGATCCACCACATGGACGCCCGGAAGGCGCTTACGGCCGACCACGGCGTCGGGGCTCGGATCGAACTCCGGGACGGAACGCACTACCTGAGCGAGATCGCTGCCGTCGCCGGAGGCGACGCGTCCACCCCGGAGGTGACCGTCCACAGCACCTACTCGAACGGCGGCGGAGAAGTCGTCCAGTACGTCACCCTCCACGGCGGCGCTTCCGAGACGTTTCGCGACGCCGCCGCGGATCATCCGATCGTCCGGACCGTCGTTCCCGTCCGACAGACCGACCCCGATTCGTTGCGGCTGACGGTCGGCGGGGAGACCCCGGAGTCGACGCTCGCTCCGTTTAACGCGCGCGTTCGATCGACACAGGTCACCGCCGACCGCGCCGTGCTTCGGATCGAACTTCCCTCGAGGGAGAACCTCGGCGCGCTGATCGACCGCCTCGAGGACCGGTACGGGAACGTGTCGGTACAGTCGCTCGCCGAACGGGAGTGGGGAGATCACGCCGGCGGACTCACGGTCGATACGAGCGCGCTGACCGAAAAGCAGGCGGCCGCGCTCGAGGCGGCTTACCGTCACGGCTACTTCGAGCAGCCGCGTCGCTCGTCGGCGACCGATATCGCGAACGTCCTGGATATCTCTCACTCGACGTACCTCCAGCACCTGCGCGCGGCCCAGCAGAAGGTGTTCGAAGCCTTCTACGGCGACTGAGAACGGTGTCGATGATCGATGGCTTCGGCAGTCCGGCTCCTCGACGGAACAGGCGGAGTCGGTGTTCGCAACGGCGATCGTGCGGACCGCCGACATCGCACGTACAAAACGACGGTACCTTCATATGTCGAATTCCGGTAGCTCAGCACGGACTCTCGCCCGTGCGGAGCGACCGCCGGTACGGCACATGCCGTGGTAACATTTCTTATACACGAGTTGCAACTGTGTAATACAGCGTGAACGTCTTCCCCACAAATCTGTCGGTAAATGCGGCCTGTATCCGCAGAACGCGATGGGGTGGGTGGAAGACTCGGTCGCAGCCGCGGTGACCGACCGGTCACCGGGGACGCGGTCCGACACGCATCGGTTCGATGGCCCGTTCCTCGAGAGTGGATGGGCCAGAACAGCGATACGGAGGAGAAACTAATGGCAACAGACAACACCGACATCGACGAACAGCTATCGACCAGCGGACCCGACCCCGTCCCCGCGGAGACCGGATCGACCAGTACGGAGCCGGCAGTCGCCGACCCCGATGCCGAGGACTCGACGGCTGCAGAGGATGCCGTCGTCGGCGGCCTCAGCGAGAACGTCGCAGGAGCGCTCGTCTACCTCTTCGCACCGTTTATTGCGGTGCTGTTCTACCTTCTCGAGGATCGAAACGAGTTCGTCCGCTTTCACGCCGCACAGAGTATCGTCGTCTTCGGCGGCTTCTTCGCCGTCGGAATGGGCGTGTTCATGATGGGGTTCGTCCTCGAGTTCCTGCCGTTCGTGGGCTGGATGCTGTCGCTGGCGATCTCGATGCTGACGTTCCTGGTGCTCGCTCCGCTCGGGTTCATCCTCTGGGTACTGCTGACGTACAAGGCGGTTACGGGTGAGCGATACGCCCTCCCCGTCGCCGGCGAGATCGCAGAGAGGTACGTCTGATGGGAGTGCGCCGGCGTTCGTTCGTCGCGATCGCCGGGCTCACTGCGCTGAGCGGTTGTCTCAGCGTCGACGACATCACGAACCGGGCGAGAAGCGAGGCCGGCGATCGGGCGGGCGATGAGCTTCAGGATCGAACGGGGATCGACGTCGAGACGCCGGAGGAGCCGCCGGAAACCGACGAGGAGTGGCGGCTGTACGAGTTCGAACCGGGCGAGCGCTACGAGTACCGCATCGACACCGAGGAGGACGGCCCCGGAACCTTCAGCTGGATCGTCGAGGACGCAGGGGAGGATCGGCTCGTCGTCGACACCGAGCTGGCGTTCGAGAGCGGAGACGAGTTCGCCCGGACCGTAACCGGCACTCAGGACGAGGTGTTCTCGGAGCTGCTGGCGACGCCGGCGGCGATCTTCATCGGCTCGGGGCTGCACTCGCCGTACGTCGTCGCTGACGAGGGTGTCTATGTCGGCTACGAGTGGCGCGTCGCGACCGACGAGGGGAGTTTTCGCTACGCGGTCGATGACACCGCCTCCTACGTCGGACGGGAGTGTTACGTGGCCACGACCGAGGTCGACGGCGCGGTCGTCCACGAGAGCTGCCTCTCGCCCGAACTGGCGTTCCCGGCGTTCGTCGCGTACTACGACGAGAGCGGCGAGCAACTGCTCGAGATGGAGCTGCTCGAGTACGATGTGCCGAACGAGGGGAGTTGAGAGAGAACGACACCGACCGAACTACGGAAACAATGACGATACCAACTCAGAGGGATAGCGGGGGAGTTGACCGGCGAACGGTCCTTCGAATACTGGGCGCCGCGAGCGTCCCACTCGTGAGCGGTTGCCTCAGCGGAGACGAGGACGAAGGTCACGACGAGACGGAGGAGACGAACGACGAGCCGTCGGACGACGGTGGCGACGACGAGAGCGGGGAAAGCGTCGGAACCGCCGAGATTACGTTTCTGGACGAGACGTACACCTACGACGACGCCTCGTGTGAGGAGAGCAGGACCTTTCCACCGGAGAACGAGATGATTCGCCATCGAGATGTGGATGACGAGATCGAGTTCTGGGTCGAACGTCACGATCCAGCCGAATCCGATGTCGTCGACGTCCACGTCTCGTTTCCGACCGGCGACCCGAACGAGACGATCGGCGAAGTAGAAGCCTACGACGCCCAGACGACCGTCGACGAGATCGAGTTCGAACTCGGCAGCGGCACGTCGGGCAGCCTCCACCTCGAGCCCTCGTCCTACATGAACGACGACGTAGAACACGACCCCGCCGGCGGGGAGGTAACCTGGGAGATAGCATGCTAACACGAGAGACACCGACAGTACGGAACCGCACGACGACTTCGGCAAGGGAGTCCTCGTCGTCACTGACGAGCCGGCGGAGGGCGTAGCGATGGTCCTGCACTTCCTGAAGGCGACGAACGTCTTCCTCAGGACGCTCCCGTTCGTCGCGCTGCGGATCGCCGTCGGGGCGCTGTTCGGGCTCGTCACAGTGGTCTACTTCGGCGTCGTCGGCTGGCTGGTGCTGACGCTGCTCGACGCGGGGACCGTCTCCGGACCGATCGGGGCGGTCGGGTTGCTCGTCGCGACCCTGCTCTTCCTGGCCGCGATGCGCTTCGCCCGTCGGTACGTCCTCTACATGGTCGCCGCGGGCCACGTCGCCGTCATCGCCCATATCGTCGAGACCGGCGAGACGCCGCGAAATCAGCTCGCGTTCGGGACCGGACAGGTGCGGTCGCACTTCAAAGAAGCCAACGCCCTGTTCGTCGTCGATCAGCTGGTGAAGGCGGCGATCCGGCAGTTCAACAACACCGCCATCTCGCTGTCGAATCTGGTGAGCTTCGTTCCGACGCTTTCGAACATCCTCACCGTCCTTCGGAAGGCGATCGGGCTCGCGGCATCGTACATCGACGAGGCGATCATCGCCTACGTCTTCATCGCCGAGGAGGAGAACAACTGGCGAGCGGCTCGGGACGGCGTCGTCCTCTACGCGAAGACCTGGAAGTCGATCCTCGGTTCGACGCTGGCGATCATCCTCGGGATGTACGCGGTGGCGTTCGGACTGTTGCTGGCGCTGACGCCGCTGGCCGCCGTCTTCGGGAGCCTCTCGCCGACGTTTGAGATCCTCGGCTGGGTCGCCGTCGCCGGGATCGGCCTGACGGTCTACCTCGGCGTCCTCAGACCCTGGGTGAAGACCGTCGTGATCACGACGTTCCTGATCGAGTCCCGCGAGCTGACGCCGGACAGCGAGACGGTCGACTTCCTCGAGCGCCGTTCGAAGAAGTTCCGTGAGCTGACGGCGAAGGCCGACGCCGAGGAGGCGGAGTCCTACCCGACCGAGGGCTCGTCGGACGGCGACGTTCCGAGGAGGGAACCCACCTGAAACCACGTCGCCGGACGATAGGGAGCCGGCACGACCCGCCGAGGCCTGCAAAAGAGCGACACCGTATTTCCGATGAATTTTCGAGTCGCCGGTCGGCGTATTCACACCGGTCTCTCGCGTCGTCCCGTCGGTTCGGTACGAGTTCGAGACCGTTCAGTATGTGTGTGAGTATCTTACGGAAAGCATATTAGCGACTGGTGTCGTTCGTATTACATGGCACAATACGCGACCGACCGATGTACCGACTGCGGTGGACGAAAGATCGCTCGGGCCGACAGCTCCGTCTGGTGTCCGAACTGCGCCCTCTTCCGTCCCGATACGTAGCCGTCTCCGGCCGGATCCGACCGGTCAGGGCGAGTCCGCGATCGAGCAGACACTAGTCCGAAGAACCTGCTCGAGCCGAGGGAGACGCGCCTCGCGTCTCACCTTCGAGCGAGCGCACGAGTGCAAACCACGGTTGTCCTCTCAGAGACCGTCGCTGGGTTGGGGCGTTCGGCTCTCGCTCAGCAGATGCGTAAGCGTTCGCTTGACTCGTTCCGGGTTCGGAACGCTGCGAAAGGTGACGTCGTCGGTCGACGTTCCGGCCGTGTAGACCACGACGTCGCCGAACGAGAGCGCCCGCTCGAGTGCCGATTGGTTGTACGCGGTGTTTTGGACCCTGTCGAGGCGAACCTGCGTGACGTCTCGAGAGATGAGCCCGTGTTTGACGTAGATCTCCTCGTCGGTGATGACGTACAGCAGCCGGATCCAGTTGAGGTACGTCGCGCCCACCTGTCCGGCGCCGGCCAGGACCAGTACCAGCGGCAGATACGCCACCCAGGACGGGACGGTCTCGCCGGTGATAACCCCCGAAAGCCAGACCGTAAGCACGATCCCGAGCACCGCGACACCGATCCCGAACGCGACCGAGGCTGCGATCGTGAGCCACGAGGGACGGCCCGCCCACTGAACCTGCTCGTCGTCGGTGAGGTGAAGCCAGTCCGCAGCCGCGAGGTCGTCGTACGACTCGTGCGTTTCCTCCATCGGTACTACGTTTCGTCTCTTCGATACTGGTCCTTTCGGACGATGAGGTCGTCTCCAGACCACCGGCGGTGCTCTCGACCCCATCGATCCGCGAAAACGACACCCTATCCGTTACACTGAGACGGATTTCGGCTTCCCGTTTTCCTCGCGATTTCACGTTACCTCGTACGCTGTGTGAGTCGTGCGCCGACGAGTTCCCCTTCCGAGGCCCCAAACCGTCGAGACAGTCAGTGCATGAGCATGCCGTACTCGGCTTTCATGCATCGATCCTGAACAACTTTAATTCCGGCGCGCTCGGCCCGCCGTGTGGCCGTCTCGTTACTGATACCGAGTTGCATCCAGACCGCCTGCACGTCGTCACGCTCGAGTACCGCATCGACAATGTCGTCGACCTCGTCGCTCGGGCGGAAGATCTGCACGATATCGATCCCCGTCTCGACGTCGGAGAGTGAGGCGTAGGCGGGTCGTCCAAATACCTCCTCGGCGTAGGGGTTGACCGGAACGATCTCGTAGCCCTTTCGCTGAAGGAACGCGGGGACGATGTGGGCAGCTTTCTCGTAGTCGGTGGACGCTCCGATCACGGCGACTCGCTCTAGCTCGAGGATCCCCCGGAGTTCGTCGTCGTCTTCGACTGGCATACGGTATGTTGTCGGGTCAACCGGTTGAGTGTACCGACACTGGGTAGCTTGACAGCAGTACCTCACAGGTCGGCAACCGCTTCAACGTTCGCGGACCTCTTCAGGTGACGTCCGGACTGCCTTGACCCCGGAATCGTCTTCGAACATCGGTGATGAGTTCGCCCATGGCCATTCGATACCCACAGTTCCGGAATCGAACGGTCACAACTACTCGTCGCTGGAGAAGCCGATCTCGTCGTGTGATCCGTCACAGAACGGCTTGTTCTCCGACGCACCGCACCGACAGAGCGCGACGCGCGTGTCCTCGAGCACCGTCGTCTCGTCCGGAGTCACGATCTCGATATCGCCGCGGAGATACAGCGGTCCATCGGGCCAGACGGTGACGACGTTCGTCTCCGGAACCCGTTCTTCCGGTCCGCCGTCCGTTCGGTCGAACTGTAGTGCCCCTGTCGGACACTCCACGATCACGTCCTCGAGGTCGTCGACGTCGGCGTTGTCCGGTTCGATCCACGGTCGCTTGTCGGGGTCGAACACCTCCGGAAGCCCGCGAACGCACTCCCTGG
The DNA here is from genome assembly GCF_043677095.1 of Natronococcus roseus. NCBI lineage: Archaea > Methanobacteriati > Methanobacteriota > Halobacteria > Halobacteriales > Natrialbaceae > Natronococcus > Natronococcus roseus. The sequence goes on along the minus strand of NZ_JBHLJR010000007.1, from coordinate 33,373 downwards.
CGTGAATGCACCGGTTGATGTCGTAGCGGACTTCGATTCGATCTCCGGAGTAGGTGTGAACGTTCTCTTCCATAGAGGTCCTCCCGTCAAGGATATCCGTATTCGCCACGCTAGAGCATATCACTGTTGGTGGGGAATGAAGACCGGTGTTCGGAGACAGTTGGTGAGAGACGTGGATCAGGTTCGGGTTACGGTGAAAACTCCGATATACGGAGACTACGACGGACGAAGTCGTCGTCCGTTTCGGACGCAGCGATAGCGCTTTCGTGCTTTCAGAGACCTTTCTTCGTCCGTCTCGTCCGAGTGTAGCGGACTCGAGATTCGGCTCGCCGAGTCCCTGCCACAATTGAGACGCTCTGTGACCGACCGTGTCCGTACCGGTTCTCGATCCCCGGAGAGGTCTGTGGCCCCAGCTACGTCCCGTTCTCGTCGTCCCCCTCACCTTCATCACCCTCGTCTTCGGTGCCAGTATCGCGGCCGTACCCCTCTACCTCCTGAATTTCGGCGTCGTCGTCTCCGTTGTCGGTTTCGCCCCCCTCGTCGTCGCCGCCGTCGTCATCCTCACTTTCGTCGTCGCCGGTATCGTCCCCCGTTTCGTCTTCGTCCGTTCCGCCGTCTTCGTCCCCGTCAGTGCCCGTTTCCTCTCCCTCGGTCTCTTCCGGCCCTTCGTCTCCGAGGTCTCCGCAGCCTGCCAGTCCCACTACTGCACCTACGCCAACGAGAGATACTGTCCGGCGGCGGGTCAGGGTTCGATCTGTCATAGTGCAACTCAGGTACGGCCGAATGGGGTAATAAGGGCGACCGATAGTTCGAACGATCAGTATGGATTAGGCGTACTCCGGCTGAATTAGACATTTGATGGATGTAACTAAATCAGTTAGCCGCACCGTACTCGTTTCTCGCCACGAGGTATCGAAGCTGAAGTCCATGCTTTCGGTCGTCGACAGCCGTTACTATGGTTCCGTAACCACGAGTAGGGAGTACCGAACGGCAAGCCGAACGACCTACCTGGCACCGTCTGGCCGGGTTGGTTTGCAGAACGGACGGGACGCTGGACCGACTCGGCCGGTACCCGCAAACACTCCTCGGAAGCTGCAACGTAAGCGACTGACACTGCCACGAGCGTAACGAACCCCGTTATACCCCACCCCGCGCTCTGAGGGCGGATATAACGCCACTGAGTGGCGTCTACCTGTCCTGTCTTATCATCCCTTGTTCCCACATCCACTTCGAGATGAACATTGTCCCGAAGACGGCGATAATGATAACAGCGTAGATCGGATCGCCCGGAAGGAACGCAAAGTAGCCAAACTCTAGAAGCAGGTTCGCAACGAACGCCAGCGAGAGAGCGATAGCCGCGACTTTGGGGAAGTCCCTCCCGAACTGGGCGAATATCGCACCGAAGATTGCCGGAACGAGATAGAGCTCGAGCGCGTTCTGCCAGAGTTCCGGGAGGGCCTGAAACACCGAAACGAGCCCGAGAACGCCGACGGTGAGGATGGAGATATTGACAAATATCGAGCCGGCGATTCCCAGTGTAGAGATGATATCCCCTTCGGGCGTGCCGATTTCGACGTCAGCAGCTTCCTGTGCTGCCGCAGAGCTCGGCAGTCGGAGGTTGGAGATGTTTCCCGACAGAAACGCCATGTACGTCCCGGAAACGCCAAGAACCGGGTAGTAGGAGATCGGCTCGACGAGCCAGAAGGCACCCCAGGCGCCGACCACGGATATGAAACCACCCAGGATAGCACCCGCTGGCGGGAGAATTCCGTACACGCTGAGCAGGACCAGAGCCGGTCCGAACGAGAGCGCAACGGCGAGCAGATTCGTTCGCCGTCCCCATTTGTTGATATACGGAACGAACTCCTCTTCGTACACTTCCTCCGTCGAGCGATCCGTAGAACGTTGTTGGGTTTGTTTTCCAGCCATCTTACCACAACCCGCCGAGCGTTACCTGCGTCAGGACTCCTGCAAACAATCCCACGATCATCGCCGTTCCGAGAGCCCACTCTCGTATCCACTGAACGTCCCTCGAGTCGGCGATGTGCAGTAGTGCAAGCATCATGAGCCCGCCAACGGCGACGGAAGCGGTAAACGGACTTCCGGACATTACTTCTCCAGTGGCGAGGTACCCAAAGGCACCGAGCATAGCCGCGGCGCTGATAACGGGAAGCAGTGATTCCCTCCCGTCGCCGATCCGCTGTCGTATCGTTTCCATATGAGGGGTGAACAGTCCCGAAATAATGAGCCAGCCAACTGCGCCGAACGTCATCACCCAGACTGCGTTCGCGTAGGCAACCTCCGTGAGTTCCTCATCACCGAGAGAGTACCCCAGTTGCTGTGTTCCGAACTCGGCCGCTGAGAGTTCGAACATCACAGAACCGATCGCGGAGAGACGCATCCAGGCGATCGCGCCACCGACCGTCGCGACTAGCGCCATCATCCCGATCAGGATCGCCACTGCAGGACCGACGGCCGAGATCATTCCAGCTCGCAGTCCCGTCTTGAGTTGTTCTTCGTCCATTCCCATTTTCTTCCCCGATCGGTACGCACGCCGCATGAAGAGCGCCGCCTGAGTGAGTACCAGTAGAACGACGACACCCGCAGCAGCCCACATGTATACGCTGTTCGCGATGTCCATATACAGGGGGACGTTCGGAGTATCTGTGTGTGGTATCATACCACTCGAAATCCACCCGGCAACTATCTTTATTCTTTGGAAGTAGATGTGTGCAGGTTCTGTTCGATAGGACGATTCAGCTATAAAGAGAGCAATATCAGTAGTTTGACCGCAACTGCTGTAGAGTCTGACATTTCTGCCCTCTTTCTGTCCGCAGGCTTAAAATAGCGTACTTGAGAATCGTGTGTTATGGTACCGAATATTAACCCCCCGGACGACGAGTATCTTACCGAACTCCGACGCGAGTTTCATCGACACCCGGAACCCGCGTGGCGCGAATTTTGGACCACCGCACGAATCGTCGACGAACTCGAACAAACCGACGTCGACGAGATACACGTCGGTCCCGACGCGATCGATCCAGCGGAACGACTGGGCGTTCCCGACGAGGCAGAGCTATCGTACTGGTTCGAGCAGGCTCGAGAGAGCACGGACCGGCCAGACGTTCTCGAAAAGCTCCAAGGCGGCACCACGGGAGTCGTCGCGGTTGTCGAGAAGGGTGATGGGCCAACCGTCGGACTTCGGGTCGACATCGATGCACTCCCGATCGAGGAGTCGACCGGCGAGAGCCACCTGCCCGCTACAGAGGGCTTTCGCTCGGAACACGACGGAGCGATGCACGCCTGCGGACACGACTCCCACGTTGCCTTCGGACTCGGAACACTCGAGACGATTCTCGAGAGCGAGTTCGAGGGAACGTTCAAGGTCTTCTTTCAGCCCGCCGAGGAGGTTCTCGGTGGCGGTAAGCCCATGGCTGCTGGTCCGCATATCGATGATGTCGACTATCTCCTCGGTGTCCACGTCGGCCTGGATCATCCGACGGGAGAGGTAGTCGCCGGTATCGACGAAGCACTGGCCTTCAGTAAGCTCGGCGTGGAGTTCGAGGGCGAGTCGGCACACGCCGGTCTGGCGCCCAATCAGGGGCGCAACGCAGTACAGGCGCTCGTAACCGCTGCTGGAAACTTGTACGGTATTCCTCGACACGGAGACGGAAGTACGCGCGTGAATGTCGGTAACCTTCGCTCCGAAAACGCCTCGAACGTCGTCGCGGATCGAGCCTCGGCCGATGCCGAAGTGCGTGGTGAAACCACTGCCCTGATGGAGTATATGCGAGATGCGTCAGTGCGGGTCCTCAACTCCGCCGCTGAGATGCACGATTGTAGCGTCGAGACGTCGATCAAGGGACAGGCACCGCGGGAGGACTGTGACGAAGAAGTCGTCGATCTCGTCGCGGATCTCGCCGAGAATCATACGGACGCCGTTTCCTCGGTTGTCCGCCGGGGTACCCTGGGTGCCAGCGAAGACTTCACCCACCTTCTGCAGGCCGTCAAGGCGAACGGCGGCGCCGGAACGTTCGTCGGGATCGGCACCGATCACCCCAGCGGCCATCACACTCCCACCTTCGACGTCGACGAAGACAGCCTCTCGATTGGAGTGGCCGTCCTTTCGAGTGCGGCGCTCGAGCTCCTGGCTTAGCGCTTCAGTTCGGCTTTTCGAAATCCAGTTCAGGGGCGATCGGACGAGACTGCATCAAAAAGTTCACGCGGAACGTAGGCTACGGCCTCCCTCGAGAAAGTTGATACTGAACCGTCACAGCTTGTCGTTGGCCAGTTTGAGCGCGGCTCCGGCCAGCGTATCCGCTGCGCTATAGCAGTCCGCCCAGCTGGTGTACTCTTCTTCTGTATGACTCTTGCCGCCTTCGCTAACCGCAAACACCATTCCCGTATCACACACGCTATTCACGTGAGTGGCATCGTGAACACCGCCACTGAACACGTCCATGGAATCGTACTGCAGGTCGCCAGCTGCCCCTCGGACGGCATCGACACAGCGATCCTCGAAGTAGACAGGTTCCGCGTTAGCACGATCCTCGTGTTCGAACGTTACTCCCTCGCGTTCGGCCGCAGCCTTGGCCTCTCGGAGTACGCGCTCTTCTGCCTCCTGAAGGGTCCGGGCGTCCGAATCGCGAAAGCCGTACGTAAACGAGACTTCGCCCGGAATCACGTTGATCGAATCCGGTTGGACATCGACGGAGCCGACGGTGCCGACCGTTCGCTCCCCGAGTGTACTGGGAATCCGTCTGACCTGCGTGATCACGTCGGCCGCCGCGACCATCGCATCGCTGCGGTGGTGCATCGGGGTCGCGCCCGAATGGTTGGCTTCCCCAAAGAAGGTGATTTCACCCCATGTTAGTCCGACGATGCCGGTAACGATACCGACGTCCTTGTTATTGTCTTCGAGATAGGGTCCTTGCTCGATGTGAAGCTCCAGGTACGAATCGTAGTCCGTCGCCGGCTTCGCTGGATGGTCCCCCTTGTAGCCAATCCGCTCGAGCTCTGCTTCGACGGAGAGGCCGTCCTCGTCGGTTGCCGCGTGTTGTACGTCTAACTCGAGAGCTCCGGACCAGACGCCACTTCCCTGTAGTGTCGGTTGGAACCGTGAGCCTTCCTCGTTGGTCCAGTTGACGATTTCGACCGGACGTTCGGTCGTGATCTCTCGATCGTTCAACTCCCGGACGAACTCCAAGGCAGCGATCGTCCCCAGTGCGCCATCGTAGATACCGCCGTACGGTTGGGAATCGAGGTGTGAACCAACCAAAATCGGCTCGAGATCGCGTGCACCTTCACGCCGGCCGAACATATTCCCGAACTCGTCAACTCGGACCGTCAGACCGGCTCGTTCCATCTGCTCGTAGAACCAGTCCCGAACCTCCTTGTCTTCCTCAGAGAGGGCCAGTCGGTGCAGTCCACCGTTCTCCGTAGCGCCGATCTCCGCCTGTGTCCGCATCGTTTCTACGAATCGATCCCGAGTCAGGCTAAATTCCATACGCTACCCTTTCTCTCTGGTTCATTAAAGTCACGACTGTTCGGACAGTCATCTACGACTGCCACGGTCGAACGACGGACGGCTGTGGTCTCACTGCATGCCGGCGATAGTACGCCCTCGAAGTGAGCCGAGCGAACACGGAGATGGCGCTGTAACCCACGACAGGTACGGTACGCTCTCGGCGGCATCGAGAGTCGATTTTCGAGTGAAAGCACCGGCGCATCCGTCCGACGATCCGACCATCTGTACGATCTCGAGCGAAACTTCGAACGGGTGCTCGGTGGGACTATCCCTGCTGTTCTACGGAGATACAGCGAAAGTGCCTCCGAGGCTTGCCCCCGAGGTACTTCACGATTCAGGGATCGGGTGGGGTCCCACCTGACAGCTGAACGTTCACTTAGACACTGGTATAGCCAGCGAGATCCAGGTACGGCGTTACCACGGATCGTTCGACGGCCAGTTGCACCGACTCGCTCTCTCGATCGTAGTCGACGAGGTTCATCTCCTGCAACAGCGGCAGGTGATGGTGTGCCAGATCGGTGAGGATCCGCTCGTACCACTCGTACGACGGGTTCTCCTCCTTGATCGCGATGTACTCGGCGAGATCCCCGAGCGAAATAGCCGCAGCCTTCTGTGACAGGTAGGCGACCGTCTTCTGACGACGTGCGTGTGAGAACGCGACGAAGAGTTCCGTCGGGGTGATTTCGGAACGGTTCTCGTCAGGTCGGTTCGGACCGTGAGCGTGGGGCATCATAGGCGAGTGAGGTACTACACCGATACAGCGCGAGCCAACATCTCTCGAAAGCCAACATCAGTAGAGTACGTCTACCCTCGGATGGGCGAAGCGTAATTATAACCTTTGTCGTTGGACCCACTGCTCAAGCGGAGCGCGTGACTTTGGTTGACAAACTTTCCCAAAACGACAATTTACTCTTCGAGAACGGTCGGCTCGAAGCGGCGGTCGTCCGGCGTATCCTTCTCGATCGTTACGCCCCAGTTCGGAGCATCAGCGGCCGGAGAGACGATTTCCCACGTTCCCTCGACGGCCGCTCCGTGTCCGAACGCGGTGAGAACCAGGTCTTGGAGTTCGTGCTCGAACGCTGCTGTTACATCCCTGGTGGAGTGAGGAGAGTGATTTGATTCCATGATAGGTGAGAGAGCGGAACGACGCGTGATCGCTGTACTCTCACACCTTTCAAGCTCCGAACATTAATAACGGTGTCGTTCATCTCGAACGACCAGTGTTACTCAGCGCCCGCCGACTCGGCGGTCGAACGAACCAGCTCCGGCGAGAGGGAGGACAGCGGGACGCGTTCGCCGCCGGCCTCGTCGGCGACGAGCCCCGAGAGTCCGGCACGGGGGTCGTCACCGGCGTCGACGACGACGAGCTCCGCTTCAGTACTCCTGAGCTGCCGGGCCGCCACCCGCGTCGCGTCCGTTGGGCTTCCGTCGGCGACGTTCGCCCTGCCGTCGGTGACGAGGACGACGACGGCAGCCTCCGACGTCGAGCGCTCGAGGACCGCCCGGGCGGTCTCGAGGCCGGCGGGCAACGGCGTTCGGTCACCTGACGGCAGCTCCTTGAGATGACGTGCAGCGAGGGAGACGCTGTCGGTCGGCGGAAGCAACACGTCGGCGCCGTCGCCCGCAAACGCGACGAACGCGACCTCGTCGCGGTGCTGGTAGCTGTCCCGCAACAGCTCGAGGACGACGCCCTTGGCGGTTCGCATCGCGGGTCGCATCGACGCGCTCGCGTCGACGGCGAAGACGATCGTCGTCGACGTTTCCCCCGTCCGAACGGACCGTCGCAGGTCGTCCGTCTCGACGTCCGACGCGCCACGGGCCGCGGCGGACCGGACCGACGCCGCGGCATCGATCGGGCCGTCGTCCGACGCGGGTTCGGTCCTGACGCGGGCCCCCCGGTTCTCGGTGTTCGGTGCGGCGGTCGTTCGGCTCCCTTCCGTACGGGCACGGCGGTCGCCCGTGGCCTCGGACGCCTCGAGCGCCGGCGCGCTCGCGTCGCCGATCTCGGCCCGACGGCCGGGAACGAGCGGTCGAGCGTCCCCACCGTCCTCGTTCGGTTCGGTATCGGTGCCGTCGTCGTTCGATTCTGTGCGATCCTCGTTCTCACCGTCCGATCCGTCACGATCGCCCCCGGTCGATCGTCCCGCCTCGGCCGAAGCCGAACGGTCGTCGTCGCTCGGTCGCCGTCCGCGCTCCGTTCCGTCGCGCTCGTCGTCGTTCGTGCCGTCCGAGCGATCCGAGCTGCCGTCGGTCTCATCGGGCTCGTCGCGGTTGCGGTCGTGGCCGTCGTCGGCGTCGGGTCCGTCCTCGCGGGCGTCCTCGGATTCGGGTTCGCCCTCGTCGTCCCTGTCGCCCTCGTCGCTTCCCTCCGTCTCGTCGGACAACTCCTCGTCGAACCGGTCCTCGAGCAGCTCCTCGAGCTTCGGTTCGTCCTCGAACGGCGTGCTCCGGAGGCGATGCGGGAGCGCGTAGGTGATCGCCTCGCGGACGTCCGACTCGATCACGGTCGTTCGACCCTCGAGGGCGGCCAGCGTCCTCGCGGTTCTGGCGGTCGCGATGTCGCCGCGGTGGCCGTCGACGCCGGCCTCGAGGCAGAGTTCGGCGATCTCGGTCTTGAACTCGTCGGGAAGCTCGACGCGGGACAGGCGGTCGCGCGCGCCGGTTACCGTCTCGCCGAGTCGATCGACGGCGTCGGCGTACTCCGTTGGATTCGGATCGGTGCTACTGCCGATCGCCTGGTCGATGATCTCGATCCGATCCGCGACGTCTCGGCAGCCCTCGACGGTCGTCCGAAGGGCGAACCGGTCTCGGAGCTGCGGTCGAAGCTCGCCCTCCTCGGGGTTCATCGTCCCGATCAGCGTGATGTTCGCGGGATGAGCGACGCTGACCCCGTCGCGCTCGACGGTGTTGACGCCGCTGGCTGCCGCATCGAGGACGACGTCGACGAGGTGGTCCTCGAGCAGGTTGACTTCGTCGACGTAGAGGATGCCGCGGTTCGCGCGGGCCAGCAGCCCGGGATCGAACTCGGCCTCGCCTGCGAGGGCGTCCTCGACCGAGAGCGTTCCCACGATCCGGTCGCGGGTCGCCCCGAGCGGGAGCGTGACCAGCGGCACGGGACGCGTCTCGACGGGCAGCTCGTCGGAATCGCGCTTTCGACAGCTCTCACACTGCAGCGTCGGATCGTCGGGCGCGCAGCCGTACCGGCAATCGGCGACGACGCGCTGTTCGGGGAGGAGATCGCCGAGTCCCCGGACGGCGGTCGACTTCGCCGTGCCCTTCTCGCCGACGATCAACGCCCCCTCGAGTGCGTCGTTCGCAGCGATCGTCAACAGCGCGCGCTTGAGCTCCGACTGGCCGACGATCGCCGGAAACGGGGTCGACGACAGCTTTTTGCCCCCGGCGTTTACAACCATAGTTGCGCTAATACAATAGAGGTTTAAAAATTCGATGGCACGAATCGGGATCTATACCGCGACGGAGAACGAGCTCGGATCGATCGGACGCGCGGCGAAGCGTCTCGAGGACGTCGAACTGGTCGTCCGCTCGGAGAGCGACCTCGAGGACGAAGCCGCGATCGAGGCGTTCGTCGAGGAACTGCGCGGCGTCGACGCAGCGATCTTCTGGCTGCACGGCGCCGAGGACAGCATGCCGGGTTACGACTACGCGACGGGCGCACTCGAGGAGGCGAGCGTTCCGCTGATCGTGAAGGCGACCGGCGACGCCTTCGCCCTCGAGGATACGACAGTCGGCGCCGAGCACCGCGAGCGGGTCTGTGAGTACCTCGAGCGGGGCGGGACGATCAACGCCGAGAACTGCTGTCGGTTCCTCGCGAGCGAGTACGGCGACCGCGACCTCGCGTACGAGGAGCCGACCGAACTCCCCACGGAGGGGGTCTACCACCCCGATTATCCGGGTGTCGGCTACGAGGAACTGCTCGAGACCCACGACCCGGGGAAGCCGACCGTGGCGATCTGGTTCTACGAATCGCACTGGACCCACGAGAACACCCGCTACGTCGACGCCCAGGTCCGGGCGCTCGAGGAGCAGGGGGTGAACGCCCTGCCGATCTTCTGTAACCCCGCCACGGATACAGATGAACAAGAGGACGCGGAGTGGGTGACGGATGAATGGCTCATCGACGACAGTGGCGAGCCTGTCGTCGACGCCGTCCTCTCCTCCTTCATGTTCTCGCTGTCGATGGACGAGCGCGGCCGTTCGGCGAGTGATGAGGGCCAGAGTGCCGAGGACGTCTTCCTCGACCGACTCGGCGTTCCCGTTCTGCAGACGGTCACCACGATGCGGTCCCGGTCGCGCTACGAATCCAGCGACACGGGCGTCATGGGGTTCGAACTGGCGCTCTCGGTCGCGCTGCCGGAGTTCGACGGCAACGTCATCACCCACCCCATCTCGGGGAAGGAACGGACCGACGACGAGGCCGGAATCGGGTCGGCGCCGAAACACCACTTCCCGATCGAGGATCGGATCGATCACGCGACGCGGCTGGCGGTCAACTGGGCCCAACTCCGGCACACGCCTAACGAGGAGAAGCGGGTTGCGGTCGTCCTGCACAACTACCCGCCGAGCGACGACGGGATCGGGACGGCGTTCGGGCTCGACAGCCCGGAGAGTACGGTGAACCTGCTCGAGGAGCTCGACGCCAGGGGTTACGACTTAGGCGGCGAGCTGCCCGAGGACGGACGGACGCTGGTCGAGAAGCTCACCTCGCAGCTGACCCTCGAGGACCGCTGGGTCGCGCCCAAGGACGTCCGCGAGCTCTCGGTCGACACGGTCGCCCCCGAAACGTACGAGGACTGGTTCGAGTCCGCGGACGAGCGCTTCCGGGAGAACGTGCTCGAGGAGTGGGGTGAAGTTCCGGACCGGCCGTTCGCGGTTCCGGGTGTCGAGTTCGGCAACGTCCTCGTCACGGTCCAGCCCCCGCGCGGCTTCGGAATGGATCCCTCGAAGGTGTACCACGACTCCGACCTGCAGCCGCCCCACGACTACTACGCGTTCTACGGCTGGCTGCGCAACGAGTTCGGCGCCGACGGCGTGGTCCACCTGGGCACCCACGGCAGCCTCGAGTGGCTCCCCGGCAAGACCGTCGGGCTCAACGGGGAGAGTGCACCCGACCAGCTGATCGACGACCTGCCGAACGTCTACCCCTACATCGTCAACAACCCCGGGGAGGGGACCCAGGCCAAGCGACGGTCGTACGCCGCGATCGTCGACTACCTCACGCCCGTCATGCGGGCCGCGGGGACGTACGACGAGCTGGCCGAGCTCGAGGAGCTCGCGAACCAGTACCGCGAGGCCGGGATGGAAGACGCCCGCGCCGATAGCGGCGAGCACCTCGAGGACCTCATGCGGGAGACGGTCGACGAGCTGGATCTCACGGTCGAACTTGGGATCGAGGGGTCGATCGACGAGAAGGCCGACGTTCGCGGTCCCGAGGAAGCCGGCTCGACGCTCGCCGAGGGCGAGGTCGAGGGCGATCGGGTCGACGTCGACGTCCTCGTCGAGCGGATCCACGAGTATCTCACCGACGTCAAGTCGACCCAGATCCGGCTGGGGCTCCACACCATGTCCGAGCCGCCGGCCGACGACCGCCTCGTGGAGTATCTCGTCGCGCTCACCCGCCTCGAGAACCCCGGCGCGCCGAGCCTGCGCGAGAGCGTCGCCGGCGTGCTGGGCGTGGACTACGAGAAGATGCTAAACGCGCCCGGCGAGTACGACGAGGCCCTCGGGATGACCTACGCCGAGGCCGCCGACGAGGTGCGGGCGACGAGCCTCGAGCTGGTCGCGACGCTGGCCGAACACGGGTTCGACATTCCCGAGTCCGAGCGAGGTGCTGGACCGGAGGACGAGGTGAACATGAACCTGCTCGTCGTCGACCTCGAGACGATCGGCGACGCCCGCGCGACCTCGAGGGCTCACGACGATCTGCGGGAGGTGCTGGCGTACATCTGCGAGGAGGCCCAGCCCCGCGTGCAGGGGGCAGAGGACGAAGTACCCCGGACTGCCGACGCCCTCTCGGGCGAGTACGTGCCGCCCGGTGGATCCGGCGCGCCGACCCGCGGCGGCGTCGACCTGCTGCCGACGGCGCGGAACTTCTACACGCTCGATCCCCGGAAGGTGCCCGCCAGGCCCGCCTGGCAGGTCGGTAGCGAGGTCGCCGAGGGTGTCCTCGAGCGCCACCACGCGGAGAACGGCGAGTACCCCGAGGAGATCGGCGTCGTCGCCTGGGGGACCCCCACCGTCCGCACCCGCGGCGAGACCATCGCCCAGGTGCTCGCGATGATGGGCGTCGAACCCGTCTGGACCGACGCCGGCCGAATCGACGACGTCGAGCCGATCCCCCTCGAGGAGCTCGACCGACCCCGAATCGACGTGACGACGCGGGTCTCGGGTCTGTTCCGGGACGCGTTCCCCGCCGCGGCGGGGGTCATCCACGACGCCGTCGACGCCGTGGTCGATCTCGAGGAGCCCCACGAGCTGAACTACGTCAAGAAACACGTCGAGGAGGAGGCCGAGGAGCTCGAGCAGGACGCAGGGCTCGAGGAATCCGATGCCCGCACGGCCGCCACACACCGCGTCTTCACCACGAAACCCGGCGGCTACGGCGCCGGAACGAACAAGGCCGTCGACGAGGGTAACTGGGACGACCGCTCGGACCTCGCCGAGGTCTACGTCCAGTGGGGCGGCTACGCCATGGGCTCCCGCGGTCGGGTCTCGGACGCCCACGACGCCTTCGAGCGCCGTCTCTCGAGCGTCGACGCGACGGTCAAGATCGAGGACACGATGGAGCAAGACGAGTTCGACTCCTCGGACTGGTACGCGTTCCACGGCGGGTTCATCTCGGCCGTCAGCGAGATCGCCGGCGAGGAGCCCGCCTCCTACGTCGGGGACTCCTCGGACCCGGACAACGTCGACGTCTACACGAACGAGGAGAAGGTCCGGAAGGCGATGCGCTCGCGGGTGCTGAACCCCGACTGGCTCGAGTCGATGGAGGAGCACGGCTACAAGGGCGCGGGCGACCTCTCGACGACGGTCGACGTGACGCTCGGCTGGGACGCCACCACGGGGGTCGTCAGCGACACCCTCTGGACCGAGGTCGCCGAGAAGTTCGCCTTCGACGAGGATCGCCAGGAGTGGATGCGCGACGTCAACCCGTGGGCCCTCGAGTCCATCACCGACACGCTGCTCGAGGCGGTCGAGCGAGACCTCTGGGACGCCGACGACGAGACGGCCGACCGCCTGCGCGACCTGAACCTCACCGCCGAGGGCGACCTCGAGGCGCGGACGACCAACGAGGTCGTCGGCGCGGAGGTGTCCGACGATGACTGAGGGCGAGTACGACGAGGAGTACGCCGATCTGGGCGCAACCACGCAGAACGCGATGGAGATCGCCGAGACGAGCATGGACATCGTCCGGGGGTTCGTCCCCGACGAGACGCTCGCCGATCGGGTCCGCCAGAAGTCGGTCCACTCGATGGGCGACATCGAGTTCCAGCATCTGCTCGAGTTCACCGGCAGCGACGAGATCAGGGACGACGAGGACGCCCCCGTCCGTGCCGGCGCCCGCGCGGTGCTCGAGGAAGCGCCCATCGTGACCGACATCACGATGGCCAAAGCCGGGGTCACGGGTCGGGGCCACGACTGCGAGACGCGCAAGGCGATCGGAAACGGCGCCGAACTCGCAAAGGAGACGGGGATGACCCGAACAGCGGCGTCGGTGCTCGAGCTCGACAATCGGGGCGTCTACGACGGTGCGATCGCGGTCGTCGGCAACGCGCCGACGGCGGCGTTCGCGCTGGCGGACTGCCTCGAGAACGGTACCCGACCGGCCGTAATCGTTGCGACCCCCGTCGGCTTCGTGAAGGCCGAGGAGAGCCGCCAGCGCGTTCGCGAGGTCAGCGCGGAGTACGGTGTGCCGGCGATCACGAACGTCGGTCGCCGCGGCGGGAGCGGCCTGGCGGCCGCGCTAACGAACGAGCTGATCCACGTCGCGAGCGACGTTCGAACGGGCGAGCTCGAGCTGGATCGGACGGCATCCGATCGGGCGACCCGGAGGGACGAATGAGCGACGGGTACGACCTCGATTCGGGTCCTGACCCGGCAACGTTCGCGGCCGGGCACCCGGAACCGGACATCGACGAGGAGATCGACGATCCCGTCTACGCAGTCGGCGTCGGGCCCGGGAATCAGGAGTTCCTCACGCCGCGCGGCGAACGGGCGATCCGGGAGGCAGACGTCGTCGTCGGCTTTACGACCGTCGTCGAGTTCGTCGCGGACCTGACCGATGCCGACCTGCTGACCTGCGGCTACAAGGACGAGGCCGCAGCTCTCGAGACGTTCGGCGAGCGCGTCGCCGCCGGCGAGTCCGGAACCGCCGTGGCGATGGGCGACCCCAACCACTCGGGCTATCAGTTCGTCGGGAAGGTCCAGGACGCCGTCGAGCAGAGCTCGACGAGCCCCGACTCGCACACTCGTCGGGATGCTGCGGAACGAGCGACCGCCGAGCCCCCGATCCGAATCGTCCCCGGCATCTCCTCGCTGCAGGTGGCCGCGAGCCGCGCCCGGGTCCCGATGGAGGACGCCGAGTTCGTCACGCTCCACAAGAGCGGCGACCTCGAGGGCGACGTCGACCGACTCGCGAGGGCCGTCGTCGAGGACGACCGCTACCTGCTCGCGCTCCCGCGACCGTACGATCGGATGCCCGGCGACCTCGCCGCATTGTTGCTCGAGTGCGGCGCCGACCCCGAACTCGAGGCGCTGGTCTGTGAGAAACTCACCCACGAGGACGAGCGGATCCACCGGTTCACGCTGGCCGAGCTGTCGGACCACGCGGGCGGCGACGGCCGGGAGGACACTCCGTTCTCGGATCTGGTTGTGCTCGCGGTGCGACAACCCGTGTAGCGGTCGCCCGCACCGCTTTCCGGTTCCGACGCCCGTCCTCGCGTTCTCCTCAGTCACCCCAGGAACACAACGAAATTTTCGCTACCGAAACTCAGAATGCCCAATAGTAGTTGATCTAAACCAACCACAATTGTTTTAGTGGAGGCACCAGTCATCCACGGGTAATGGCACCGATTGCGCTGCCACACGACGCGAAGGCCGGGCCGACGAAGGCCGAAGTTCGGGCCGTTACCCTCTCGAAGCTCGCGCTCGAGGCGGACGACCACTTCGTCGAGGTCGGCTCCTGTACGGGCGCCGTCACGATCGAGGCCGCGCGACGGGCGAAGCGCGTAACCGCCCTCGAGCGGAAGGCCGAACGGCTCGAGACGACCGAAAAGAACCTCGCGGCGAACGCCGACTCGGTGCGGGCCGACGTCGAGCTGCGCAACGCCGAGGCCCCCGAGGGGCTGCCCGAGGACGCCGACGCGCTCTTTCTCGGCGGGAGCCGCAACTTCGAGGGCGTTCTCGACCACGCCGCGGAAGCCGGCGTCGATCGCGTCGTGATGAACATCTCGCGCCTCGAGGTCGCCGGTCGGGCGACCGAGGCGTTCCGCGAGCGGGACCTCCTCGAGGAGGTCGTCCAGTTCCAGGTGAGTCACGGCTACGAGCTCGCCGGTGCGACGAGCTTCGACTCGGAGAACCCGGTGTACATGCTGGTCGGCAGCGCGACCGACAACGACGCGGACGGAGACGACGGAACGCGAGTCACCGCCGACGGTGGGGGATCGCAGCGATGACCCTCTACGGCGTCGGACTCGGCCCCGGCGAGGCCGACCTCGTGACGGTCCGAGGAAAACGGATTCTCGAGGACGCGGACGTCGTCTACTCCCCGGGCCGCCTCTCCCGAACGGTCGCGCTCGAGCACGTCCCCGAGGAGCGGATCGGCGACCTCGACTTTCCGATGACGAGAGACGAGGAGAAGCTTCGGGCGGCCTGGAAGGAGGCCGCCGCGGAGATCGCGCCCAACGCTCGCGAGGGCGACGTCGCCTTCGTCACGCTCGGCGATCCGAACGTCTACTCGACGTTCGGCCACCTTCGGCGGACGATCGACGCCTTCCACCCCGACGTCGACCTCGAGATCGTCCCCGGCGTGAGCGCGGTGACGGCCTTCGCGACCGCGCTGGGCGTCGAGATCGAGGCCGGCGCGGGGCTCTCGCTCCGGGAGGCGGCCAGCGGGGCCAGCCCCACGGGGCCGGATCGGATGATCCTGTTCAAGGTCACCGACGCGCCGGCGACCCACGCGGGGCTCGTCGAGGCGGGCTACGAGGTGACCTACGGCCGTCGGCTGTTCATGGAGCAAGGCGAGACGTTGGTGACCGACGACCCCGCCGAGACCGACGAACGGGACTACTACACGCTGGCCTACGCCGAGAAGGCGGATCTCGAGATCGAGCGGGCGACGGCAGCCTTCCGAACCGACGGAACGGACGCTCGCTCGAGCGACGGCGATACCGAACCCGACGACGCAATGTCGAGCGACGAGTCGATCGCGGACGGCGGTAGCGAGTCGACCGTCGCGGGGCGATCGTCGGCGAACGGACCGTCGTCCGGACGCGAACGAGGTGTCGAGTTTCGTTCCCTTCCGGAGGATTCGGACGTCGACGGCACGCTCGTCGACCTCGAGCGCGTCGAGGGCTGCGAACACGGCGACTGTAGCGAGCGCTGGTACTGATGCGTGAGACGACTGAAATGGACGACGACGGAACCTCGGACGACGGCGACCCCCAGAGCGCGATCGACGCGCAGGGGGAGCGTCGCCGGGAGGAACTGGACGACCGGGTCTTCGACCACAGCGCCGGCGACGAACAGGAGGGAGTTCCCTTCGTCGGCGCCGGCCCCGGCGATCCGCGGCTGCTGACGGTAGCCGGGAGGGAGCTGCTCGAGGAGAGCGACCTCGTGGTCCACGCCGGTTCGCTGGTCAACAGCGAACTGCTCGAGGCGTACTGCGACCACGCGGAACTCGTCAATTCCGTGGGGAAGGACCTCGAGGAACTGATCCCCCTGATGCGGGACGCCCACGAGGAGGGTCGGAACGTGGTTCGCCTGCACAGCGGCGACCCCGCCATCTACGGGGCGGCGCTCGAGCAGATGGACGCCTTAGAGCACGAGGGCGTGCCGACGTACTTCGTTCCCGGCGTCACCTCGGCCTTTGCGGCCAGCGCCACCCTGCGGACGCAGCTGACGCTCAACGAGGTCGCGAACCACGTCGCCTTCACCCGCCCGCAGGGCAAGACCCTGAGCGCCGAGGAGGACCACATCTCCGAGTTCGTCGAGATGGGCGACGTGACGACCTGCATCTATCTCGGCACTCACGCCGTTCGGGACACGATGGATCGGCTGCTCGAGGACGGCCACGACCCCGAGACGCCCGTCGGCGTGATCTACCACGCCTCCTGGCCGGACGAGGACGTGATCGTCGGCTCGATCGGCGATATTGCCGACAGGGTCGAGGAAGCGGGGTATCGGGCCTCGGCGCTGGTCGTCATCGGCGACGCCGTGACCGGTGCGGGCTACGAGCGCTCGTATCTCTACGGCGACTGGGCCAATCGCGGTTCTTCCGGAAGTACGGGTGAGACGGAGGCGGGCAATGACTGAGACGACTCGGCCTCGAGACCGCGAACACGGTGAAATCCCCCAGCCCCGTCAACTCGGGGGCCTCGCTGCGGTCCTCGGCCGTTGGCCTGCGGTCCTTACGTCGGCCGCCTTCGCCGACGGGGCTGGCCCCTTTCAGTCCCACCCGCGCGGTGGTCCGATCGGGTCGATTCGGCGTGGAACGGACGAGTTCGGTACAATGGAGGTTCGACAATGAGTTCAGGAACTGAGAACGCGGACGGCACGGACGACTCGAGTACAGACTCCGACGGCGGCCACTGTTCGACACCGGATTCGGACGGCGAGGTGGCCGAGGAGATCGCGATCGTCTCCTTCGAGCGCAAGATGGAGACCGCCGAGGAGGTCAAAGCCGAGATCGGCGATCGGTACGAGTCGATCGAGATCCTCGAGTACTACGGCGACGTCTTCGCCGACCACTGGGGCGAGTACGACTGCTTCGTCGGCCTGATGGCTTCAGGGATTGCGATGCGCAAAACTGCAGGCCTGCTCGACGACAAGTGGGAGGATCCCGCGATCTGCGTCGTCGACGAGGAGTTAACCTGGGCGATCCCGATCACGGGCGGCCACCACGGCGCCAACCAGGTCGCCCAGGATCTGGCGACGATGGGTGCCGTCCCCGCGATGACTACTGCCAGCGAGGCGGCGGGCAAGCAGGGCGTCGAGTCGAAGGCCAAGGCGATGGACGCCCACGTCGTCAACGGCGACTCGACGGTCAAGACGAACCTCGCCGTGCTCGACGACGAGCTGGGTCCCGTCGCTCGGCTCGAGGGCCCACGGGCGGTGCTGGTCGGCGACGACGTCACCGTCCTCAAGCGCAACAAGCAGAGCGGAATCGTTCTCGGTACGGGCAGCGTCTCCGGCGCCAGCAAGGACGCGTTTCTCGCCGCCTGGGAGGAGGCCCTCGAGCGGACCGAGTACGACCTCGAGGACGTCGAGTTCGTCGCCACCGCGACCCGGAAGGCCGAGGAGGAGGGACTGCTCGAGGCCGCGCGGGAGCTCGATCTGGGCGTCGTGGTTTTCGACAAGGAGACGCTGCTCGAACACGAGGGACCGACGCCCTCGAAGTCCAAGGAGCTGATCGGCTGGCCGGGCGTCTCCGAGGCGAGTGCGATCGCCGGCGGCGCCGAGCGGGAACTGGTACTCGAGAAGCGGGGGTACGAAAACGAGGTCACGGTGGCGATCGGTCGATGAGTTCGGACGCCGACGCCGCGGACCCAGTCGCGACCGAGACAGCCGGCGGCACCCCCGACGACCACGGCACCCTCTCGGTCGTCGGCATCGGCCCCGGTCTGCCGGATCACATGACGGTGAAGGCCAAACGGGTCATCGAGTCCGCCGACGTCGTCATCGCCTCGACCCTCTACCAGGAGTTTCTACGCGACGACGGGACGATTCCGTCCGAAGAGCGGACGAACGACGAGGGGATCGCCACCCGTAAAGACGGTTTCGAGCAGGAGATCGTTCGCTCGACGATGGGTCGACAGATCGAACTCGCCCGCGCGGCGTTCGACTACGTCCGCGAGGGAAAGGACGTCGCCCACGTCTCGGGCGGGGATCCCTCCGTCTACGGCAAGTCCGATCTGATCTTCAAGATGGCCGACGAGGAGGATGCGACGGACGTTCCGATCGAGATCGTCCCCGGCATGACGGCGGCACTGGGCGGTGCAGCCAACGTCGGCGCGCCACTGTGTAACGACTTCTGTACGGTCTCGCTGTCAGACAAGTGGCGCGGCTGGGACGAGATCGAGGAGAAGCTGCGCGCGGCGGCGATCTCCGATTTCGTGATCGTGCTGTACAACTGCTGGCGCAACTACGAGAAGGCGGTCGAGATCGTTCGCGAGGAGCGGACGGACGACGCCCGCGTTGCGATCGTCAACGATGCGGGTCGGGCCGACGCCGGCCGCAACGGCGAAAGCGAGTTCATCACCACCCTCGGCGAGGCCGCCGACCACGACGACAGGGTCTCGGGAATGGGCACCTCGCTGATCGTCGGCAATCACGAGACCGAGACCTGGAGCAACGACGACCGAACGTACCTCGTCACGCCCCGCGGCGGGCGCGACGTCGAGGATTTCTGACTTACAACCATGAGCACGGATACGAACGCCGAGACGGACGACGAATCGACTTCGAACTGCGGCTCGACGAGTACGACCGAGACGACGGCGGAGTCATCCTCGAGCACGTGTGGCGCCTCGAGCACCACCGACGACTCGAGTTCGAACTGCGGGGCCTCGAGTAGCTCTTCGTCCTCGGGGAGCAAGTGTGGCGCCTCGAGCTCGGAGGACGAATCTCACGAACAGGAGGTCGGCGCCACCGTCGCGGACTTCGACGCCGATCCCGGTCAGCTAACCGCCGTCGGACTGGGTCCCGGCCACGCCGAGGGAATGACCGAACGAGCGAAGACGGCGCTGCTCGAGGCCGACCACATCGTCGGCTACACGACCTACATCGAACTTATTCCCGACGAGATCACCGAGCAGGCCGACGAGATCTACGACACGCCGATGTGCGGCGAGGTCTCGCGAACCGAGGAGTCGATCGACCGCACGCTGGCGGGCAACGACGTCGCCATCGTCGGCAGCGGCGACCCGAACGTCTACGCGCTCGCGGGGCTCGCACTCGAGATCCTCGAATCTAAGGGCGCGACGGCGTCGATGGTCGAGTTCGACGTCGTTCCGGGCGTTCCGGCGGCCCAGTCCTGTGCGGCCCGGCTGGGCGCCCCGCTGGTGAACGACACCGTCTCGGTGTCGCTGTCGGACCACCTCGTGCCGATGCCCGAAATCGAGTCCCGGCTGCACGCCGTGGCGAGCGAGAACTTCACGATCACGATCTACAACCCCTGGAGCCGCAAGCGCCGGGAGAACTTCGAGAAGTGCTGCGAGATCCTGCTCGCGCATCGGGACCCCGAGACGCCCGTCGGCATCGTCCACGGCGCGGGCCGCGAGGACGAGCAGGTGCTGATCACCGAACTCGGCGAGCTCGAGGACCTCGGCGAGAGTGAGATTATCGACATGACGACCACGATCCTCGTCGGCACCGAGGACAGCTACGTCTGGGACGATCGGATGGTGACGCCGCGGGGCTACGAGACGAAGTACGACTACTAACGACGAAACAAACCAATGCCACGCTACGAAATCACCATCGAGAAGGACGCCTGCGACGGCATCTTCGCCTGCCTGACCCGCGATCCGCGCTTCGTCGAGGGCGAGGATGGCCTCGCAACGGTCGACCCCGACGCGGATCCGATCTACGACTGCGAGGGCGAGGTTATGGATACCGAACAGCAGGTCGTCGCGACGTTCGACGACGACCGCATCGACGAGGCGAAGCAGGCGGCTGCGGCCTGCCCGACCGACGCCATCGTCGTCGAGGAGGTGGACGGATGAGCGAGTCCGTAACTCCCGACGATACGGACCCCCTCGAGATCGAAGTCCCCGCGGATCCGCTGGCGGGCCATCCCTCGAGCGCGTACTTCTGGGGGCACGTCGCCGGGAGCGGTGACGTCGTTGATAGCGGTATCGAGGTCGTCACCAACGACGAGCGCTCCGCACGGGTGCTCGCAGCCGTCGCCGGCGGCGACCTCGAGTACGAGACGACGAGCCGCGAGTACGCCCACGACGCGTCGATCACCCGAACCGAGGACGAGTACACGCTCTCGATCGGGGACGACGAGGAAGAGAGCGGCGAGGGCCACCAGGACGGTACCAGGGGATTGCTCGGCCGCAGCAACGCGCTTAGTCTCCCCGTCGACGGCCGCGGGAACTACCGCTTTGGGGCGTTCTCGAGCCACGACCGCGAGCTGCTTCGAGGACTGCTTGAGGGCTGCGGGACGATCTGTTTCAAGTCGAAGAGCGGCACCGTCGGTATCTCGTTCGTCCACGACGACCGCGATCTGCTCGAGTTGACTCGCGAGCTGATCAGGACGTGTTCGGTCGAGGCGTCCGTCGACGATCTCTCGGAGACCTCCTCGGGCGGCTACTGGTTCGGGATCGACGATGACGACGCACCTGCGTTCGGAACGTGGCTCTACGAGGACTGCGAGGCGACCGGAGTCTACGGGCCCAGCCGTCGTCGAAAGCTCGAGCGAAGCCTCGAGCAGGCCGAGGCGTACGACGAGCCGTAACCGACGATCGAGATCCGATCATGACCATCACCGACGAAAGACCACCTACGAGACCAAGATGAGTACGCCAGACGACACTGCGCCCGCGGCGGCGTTCGACGACGAGGCGGTCCTGCTGATCGGTCACGGCTCCCGCCGGGAGAAATCGAACCAGCAGGTGCGAGAGCTGGCCGCCGACCTCGAGTCGCAGCTCGGGCTCCCGGTCGACGCCGCGTTCCTCGAACTCGCGGCACCGGCGATCGACGAGGCGTTCGCGGAACTCGCGACGCTCGTGTCGCGGGTGACGGTCGTCCACTGCTCGCTGTTCGCCGCGAGCCACGTCAAAAACGACGTGCCGCTGGCGATCGAGCGAGCGCGAGCGGCACACGACGTCGAGATCGACAACGGGGCACACCTGGGGATCCATCCGGCGATACTCGACCTGCTCGACGACCGGGCTCGCGCGGTCGAGGCCGAGCTGGGCGTCGACCGGACGACGGACGACGTCGCCGTCGTCCTCTGCGGACGGGGCTCGAGCGACCCCGATGCGAACGGCGACGTCCACAAGCTCGCCCGGCTGCTGTACGAGGGGCGGGCGTTCGACCGCGCCGAAGCAACGTTCGTCGGCGTCACCGAGCCCACGCTCGAGGACACGCTGCACGGGCTCTCGAAGCACCGCCCGGACGCGGTCGTCGTCCTGCCGTACATGCTCGGAGACGGCGTTCTCACGCAGCGCGTTCGGGACTGGACGAGCGAGTTCGACGACCAGTACCCGTACGTCGACGCGCTCGCTGGCGATCCCCTCGGGACGGACTCCCGGCTGCTCGACGTCCTCGCTGATCGCTGGCAGGAGGCCAGGACGGAGAGCGTCGAGATGTCCTGTGATACGTGCAAGTACAAGGTCGATCTCGAGGGCTACGAGGAGGACGTCGGCGGCGCGCGAGCCATGCTGCGCGCGCTTGCCCACCAGGAGGCACACGCCGATCGGGACGACGTCGACGACGAACCCCACAGCCACGACGCCCCGGAAAAGCACGTCACGGTCTGTACGAACCGGACCTGTGCCGACATGGGGTCGTCCGCGGTGCTCGAACGCATCCGTCAGGAGGCTCGCGACGCCGAGCACTGTGACGTTCGCATCACCCGCTCGTCGTGTCTGGGTCGCTGTGGCGACGGGCCGATGGTCGCGGTCTACCCCGACGGGATCTGGTACGGCGACGTCGCGGCCGAAGACGCCGATCGGATCGTGTCCGACCATCTGGAACGAGGGCGTCTCGTCAGCGATCTCGTCGACCAGACCCTGTAGAACACCTCTCGAACTCGGTACCGAACCGCACTCGAACCAACGGAACCGCCGAACCACTACACACCGACCACATATGAGCTGCTACGAAATCGAAGCGCTTCGACTCGGACTGATGACCGTCCTCGGCGTCGAGGACGAGCACGCCCGCGACCACGCGGAGAAGGAACTCGAGGGCCACCTCGAGGGACCCATCGAGGGACTCGCCGATGCGGAGAGTCTCGCGGAGATCGAACGCCACCTCGACGCCGCGCTCGTCGATCTCGAGGAGACCGTCGCGTCGATGGACGCCGACGACCCGGAGTACGATTACACCCGGGGTCGGCTGCTGGCCGTTCGCGATGCCGAGCGCGCCGTTCGTCGGCTACGAGTCCAGGGCGAGAGCGTCGTCGACGGTCTCGGCGACGCACACGATCTGCTCCACGAGACGTTCCCGACCGAAGGCTGAACGCGCCCGCCGAACGACCGAACCGGCTCGGGAGCCGGCGACTGTAGACGCGCTCGGGGGACGAACCCATCTGCACGAACCGGGCGTTTCCGACGCTCCTTTCGCTGCGAGTACAGCTGCTGGATCGCGCCGGCGAACGTGGTGTTGTTACTGCTGGGGAAGCCCTGTCGTCTCGAGTCGCTGTATGCTATCCGAGAAATAATCTTAGAAATCTATCTTTGCTAAGATTCTTATCTAAGATATACCCGCTAAGCAGATCCACCGGAAGGCAGCTGCAAAGTGGATCCCTGGAACCGGTACGGTACAGTAGCGTGCTCGTGGACTCGAGGACACAGGTCCAGAGTTGTCAAGAGATCCTCGGACTGCAGGCTCTGCGTTGCAGTCGCTGGGGAAGCGGGTTAGTCATCCATCCAAAAGGAAGGAGATACTGCAGTTCGGGGATACGGTCAGCGACCACTGCTGGCGTCGCCATCGAGACGCTAATCGTCCGCGTGAGGCTTCTCCGGTGTGAACGTTACTCCGTCGATTTCGATTTCGTCCGGGAGACGACCGGTATCGTGGACCCCGACTGGGGGAACGTTCACGTCCGCCGCGGGAGACGAATCGAGATCGGTTTCGTCGTCGATCGTGGTCATTTCACCGTCGGTGTTTCGCGCATCCTGATCGATTCGCATCGAGCAGAACTCGACGCCACACATCGAGCAAAACCGAGCGTCTTTGTAGTTGTCTCCCGGGAGCGTCTGATCGTGGAAGGCTTGCGCGCGTTCGGGATCGAGCGCGAGATCGAACTGTCGCTGCCAGTCGAACTCGTAGCGCGCTTCCGAGAGTGCGTCATCCCAATCGCGTGCTCCGGGGAGATCGCTTGCAACGTCCGCAGCGTGGGCGGCAATTCGATACGCTGCGAGTCCCTCTCGAACGTCTTCTTTATCCGGGAGGCCCAGGTGCTCTTTCGGCGTGACGTAACACAGCATTGCAGCTCCGGCTCGAGCAGCTTCGGTCGCGCCGATCGCGCTTGTGATGTGATCGTATCCCGGTGCGACGTCAGTGACCAGCGGTCCGAGGACGTAGAACGGAGCCCCGTCACAGACCTCCTGCTGTCGTTCGACGTTGTCTGCGATCTGATCCAGTGGAACGTGGCCCGGTCCTTCGACCATCACCTGCACGCCTCGGTCCCATGCCGTCCGTGTGAGTTCGCCGAGCGTTTCGAGTTCGGCGAACTGGGCTTCATCGCTTGCGTCCGCTAGACAGCCTGGTCGAAGGCCATCGCCCAGCGAAAACGTCACATCGTGCTCTGCGAAGATACTGCAGATCTCCTCGAACTTAGCGTAGAGGGGATTCTGCATTCCGTTCTCTTCGATCCATTGAGCTAGAATAGAGCCACCTCTCGAAACGATACCGGTCTTGCGGTCGTCAGTTAGCGGCAGATGCTCCATCAACACGCCCGCGTGGATCGTCATGTAATCGACCCCCTGCGTTGCCTGCTTCTCGACGATCTCGAGTAACAGCTCGTGAGTAATGTCAGCGGGACTCTCGGCACGCTTGACTGCCTCGTAGATTGGAACCGTTCCGACTGGAACGGGCGAGTGTTCGATATTTGTCGTTCGGATCTGATCGAGGTTTTCTCCGGTAGAAAGGTCCATGACAGTGTCTGCACCGTAGTGAACGGCTGTATGGAGCTTTTGCAGTTCGCCTTTGATATCACTCGTTGTGTCGCTGTTGCCGATATTCGCGTTGACCTTCGTCGAGAACTCTTGCCCGATAATCATCGGGTCGAGGGAGTCGTGACCGTGATTGGCCGGGATGACTGCCTGGCCGGTAGCGACCTGTTTTCTCACTGTCTCTGGCCTGCGGTTTTCTCGTTCGGCGACTCGTTCCATAGCGGCAGTAATCTCTCCCGCACGGGCCCGCTGGAGTTGTGTCTCAGGCATCGATTACCTAGTTATACCACCTATTAATATAAGTTGTGGACAGTAGATCTGCAGACGATAACGTAGCGATACGGTAGACCGTTCAGTTGGAACGGTGAGGGGATATCCGAATCCGCGGACTGAGATCTCACGAGCAGTCGGTGTGAGTGAACGGAATCATAGACACGTTAGCGACTCGAGCGCTGGTTCGAACAGGTCGTTCTCGGCGGAGAACCTGCAATAGGAGTTTCCGTCTGCTGCTTCGTCCGCGTACGTCGGCGTTTCCGTGATCCTCGAGAAGCTCGTCGGTGCCGCCATCGATCCGGCTGACGTTTATGGTTGACCGCTGGGAACGGTAGCTATGGGACTGGTGTTGCCACAGGAGATCGTTACCGAGCGGGTGTTACCGACACTCCGGACCGAGCTCGCGACGGCGCTGCTCGAGCGCGGGTGGACGCAGCGAGCTGTCGCCGAGCAACTCGGCGTGACACAGGCTGCAGTGAGCGGATACGCGAGCGGCAAGGGGACCGTAGACGAACGTCTCACCGACGACCCGCGATTTGGAGAAACCGTCGATCGACTCGTTGCGGGCTTCGATTCGGACGATCTCGACGAGTACGAAGCGATGACGGAGATCATCGAGTTGATCCGAAGCTTCGAAGACAGGGGACCGATCTGCGCGATTCACGAAGCGGAGATGCCCGCACTCGAGGGACTGGGCTGTGATATCTGCGTACGGGGGGCAGACGACGCCGTCGCGGCCGACCGAGAGACGCTCGCGAACGTCCGTCGGGCGACTCGCATGCTTCGGACGTCCGATTCGATCGGTGCGTTCGTCCCGAACGCCGGAACCAACCTCGGGATGGCACGTCCCAACCCGGTCGGTCCCGCCGACGTCGCTGCAATTCCGGGACGAATCCATTCCGTTCGTGGCCGAATCGAGGTTCCTGGAAACCCGGAGTTCGGCGTTTCAGAACACGTTTCGCGGATGATCCTTGCAGCTAACGAGGTGGACCCGACGGTTCTGGCGGCGTGTAACCTGCGGACGGACGAGCGGCTGCTGGAGGCTGCTCGCGAACGAGGATTCGAGACGTTCGCGTTCGATGCGGACTACGAGGACCGAACCGAACGGCTCCGGTCGGCGTTCGAGACGCGTGCGACCGTTCCTCGCATCGTCTACCACGAGGGGGCGTTCGGAATCGAACCGATCACGTACGTGCTCGGCGAAAGCGCCGTATCGGTCGTCGACGTCGTCGCCGATCTCGTCACCGCTGAAACTGAGCCCTGATTGGGTTCGTACGCATCTCTCTTGATCGGAGCGACTGATCGAATCGGTGGACAGTATCGGACCCGATGTCGTCACCGCGACGAACTCGGTGGCCGGACGGTACGGTACCGAGCGAGTCCTCGGATCAACGTACTGCTCCGATCCCGGACGTGAGGAAACTGGTAACTTTCCGCGCCCCCGCAGACCCTTCTCTTCTGGAGAGAGCTGGCAATCTTCTCTGTCTCCTCGACCTTCGAGTCTCGCCTACGAGATTCGCCACGTGGAAGGCTGGAAGTCGAATTTGGCCGCCAGTTACTGGCCGACCGTCGGGAGGACGATTTTCGTCACCAGCGGCTGACGTCCGACGGATACCAAAGTTTGTATGGTTATCTCGGTCCTTCGGATGGACAACGATGGTACGGACGAGCGTTATTGGCTGTGGCAACATGGGTGGAGCCCTGATCGAGGGGCTCTCGAGCGCCGGCGGTCACACGGTAATCGCGTGCGACCTCGACCCCGACGCGCTGGAGGCGGTCGCCGAGTACGCGACACGGACTACTGCGGAGACCGCCGAGGCGGCCGACGCCGACGTAATCGTCGTCGCCGTCAAACCCGACATCGTCGGAGCGGTACTCGAGGAGCTCGATCTCTCGCCCGAACAGACGCTGGTGTCGATCGCCGCGGGCGTGCCGACCGACTTTCTCGAAGCCCGAACCGATGCGAACGTGGTCCGGCTCATGCCGAACTTGGCGGCCAGAACGAGAAACATGGCGGCGGCGGTCACCGGGGAGGAGATCCCCGACGACGTCAGGATACTGCTCGACGACGTCGGCGAGTACGTCGAGGTCGAGGAGGCGCAGATGGACGTCGCGACCGCGGTCAACGGCAGCGGCCCTGCATTCGTCTTCTACCTGATTCAGGCGATGACTAACGCCGGCGTGGCGGGCGGTCTCGACCCCGAAGACGCTCGGGTGTTAGCCGCCCAGACGTTCAAGGGAGCCGCCGAAACCGTCCTTCGTTCGGACGGTGAACTCGACGGGCTGATCGACGCTGTCTGCTCTCCGAAGGGAACGACTATCGAGGGGATGGAGGTGCTCCGGGACAGCGTCGCCGATGAGGCGGTCGCTGGGGCCGTCCAGGCAGCCGAAGAACGCTCTGCGGAGCTGGCTACCGATGGTTGAGCCGGTCCCCGATGCCGAGGTGACCGCGGCGAGACAACTCGGAGCCGACGCCGACCGCGTTGTCGTCAAAGCCGGGACCAACTCCCTCACCGACGAGGAGTCGAACCTGGACATGGAGAAACTCGACAAGCTCGTCGACGATCTCGAGGCCTTGCTCGAGCGGGACAAGGGGGTCATCCTCGTTTCCTCCGGAGCGATCGGCGCCGGCACCGGCCGGATCGACCAGCCTACCGGGACCGTCGAGGAGTCCCAGGCGCTGTCGACGGTCGGCCAGAGCCATCTCATGCACCGCTACACCGAGAGCTTCGCTCGCTACGACCGGAAGGTAGCCCAGCTGTTGCTCACTCAGCACGACCTCGAGAACCCCGAGCGCTTTACGAACTTCCGCAACACCGTCGAGACGCTGCTCGAGTGGGACGTGGTGCCAATCATCAACGAGAACGACGCGGTCGCGACCGCCGAGATCCGAATCGGCGACAACGACATGCTCTCGACCTCGACTGCAATCGGCGTCGAGGCGGACCTGCTGGTAACGCTGACCGACGTGGGCGGCGTCTACACGGGTAACCCGAAGACCGACGACGACGCGGAGCTAATCGAGGCGGTCGGGGAAAACTACGATTCGGTCGAAGAGATCGTCGCCGGCGGCACCGGCGAGGGCGTCGGCTTCGGCGGGATCGAGACGAAAGTTGCGGGCGCCCGCGACGTCAGCGAGTACGGCGTCCCCGCGATAATCGCGAAGTCGACCGAACCGAACGTCCTGGAGAAGATCGCCACCGCCAAATCCGTGGGGACCATATTCGTCCCCATCAACGGCGTAACCGACAACCGAACCGAGACCCCGTCCAAGCTATGACGAACACTGAAACCGAACGGAAGGTCGAGACAGCACAGACCGCAGCCCTACAGCTGGCACAGCTATCCGACGAGCAGCGACGCACTGCCCTGCTGGACGTCGCCGACGCGCTCGAGGCGCGAACCGACGAGATTCTCGCGGCGAACGAGCGCGACGTCGAGGCCGCAGAGGAGCTTCTCGCCGACGGCGAGTACACCCGGGCGTTCGTCGACCGACTCACCCTCTCGGTGTCGAAAGTCGAGAGCATCGCCGAGATGGTCCGCAGCGTCGCCGACCAGGACGATCCCCTCGAGAAAACCCTCGAGGCGCGCCGACTCGACGAGGGACTCGAGCTGTACAAGGTTGCCGTGCCGATCGGCGTCGTCGGCGCCGTCTTCGAATCCCGCCCCGACGCGCTCGTCCAGATCGCTGCGCTCGGACTCAAATCCGGCAACGCGGTGATTCTGAAAGGCGGCAGCGAGGCGCTACACTCGAACAGGGCGCTGTTCGAGATCATCACCGACGCCACGGCGGACGTTCCCGACGGTTGGGCCCAGCAGATCGAAGCCCGGGAGGACGTCGATACCCTGCTCGAAATGGACAACGCAGTCGACCTCCTGATGCCCCGTGGCAGCTCCTCGTTCGTCAGCTATATCCAGGACAACACGAGTATCCCCGTTCTCGGCCATACGGAAGGGGTCTGTCACGTCTACGTCGATGCCGACGCCAACCTCGAAATGGCCGAAGACATCGCCTACGACGCGAAAGTACAGTATCCTGCCGTCTGTAACGCCGTCGAGACGCTGTTGGTCCACGAGGATGTTGCCGAAGCGTTTCTTCCGGCGATCGTCGATCGCTACGAGGCCGCCGACGTCGAAGTTCGGGGCGACGAAGCTACCCGCGAGTTCGTCGACGTCGAGGCCGCGACCGACGCCGACTGGGACACCGAGTACGGCGACCTGATCGTCTCCGCCCGGGTGGTCGACTCGCTCGAGACCGCGTGCAGTCACATCACGAGCCACGGCTCGAAGCACACCGAATCGATCGTCACCGAGGACGCCGATCGCGCGGAGACGTTCATGCGCAGCCTCGACTCCGCGAGCGTCTTTCACAACGCCTCGACTCGGTTCGCCGACGGCTACCGGTACGGCCTCGGTGCCGAGGTCGGTATCTCCACGGGCAAGATCCACGCCCGCGGTCCCGTCGGCCTCGAGGGGTTGACGACCTACAAGTACCACCTCGAAGGTGACGGCCACCTCGTCGCCACGTACGCGGGCGAGGACGCGAAACCGTACCGACACGAGGAGTTCGACGGCGAGTGGACGCCTGGTCGACTCGCTGGAGAGTGAATTCAAACAGCGAGAGAACCCCTGCCTAAGGCCGGGTGAGGAATTGCGTCGCTTGATTACGCTGTCCACCGCTCGATCGTCACTCTCGGGATCCAACTTCCGCTGAGCGTAAAGTAACACTCCGTTCCAGTCAAACCGTGGTGCTCTTTCCTCTCTTTCAGGCTTTGATCAGAAAGGAATAGCGTCCGTGAATGCGGCTACTCGCCGCAGAACATCCCTGCGTCAAAATCAGTTTCCCATCGCGGGCGTTCTGGCCGGGGCACCTCATCAGCATGACCTCCCAGTTCGGTCATCGTTGTCCGGGGGCACCGTCTGGATCTGCACCTCCTCGATCGGCGTCTTTCCGTCGAGAGTTTGGTGCGGTCTCTGGCGACTGTAGTAGTGCATGAAAACGACCAGTCGCGTGCACTCGCCCGACCGCCCACCCACGAGTTGTGGAAGCGGTCGATGCGAATTTTGGATTCGCGTGCTGGAAACGAAAGGACTCGCGGAGATCCAGCACCAGCAGATGACGACGAGGAAGTGTCACACGAGGTCTGGGCGCTGACGGGGCAGACGGCGATCGCAACTCGCACCCAGCAACTCATTGATGGGGCTGGAGAGGAGATCGTGTTCGTCGTAGGCCGTGAAGAGGTTCTCACGGCGGAGTTGGTCGTGCACCTCCAAGCGACCCAGGAAACGGGCATCACGGTCGTCATCGGGACCATCTCTGAACATCTCCGTAATACCGTTCAGCAGGCACTCCCCGACGCTAACGTGTTCGTTTCCGAACTGGAGTGGCTGAGCAGTACTCCGACAGACAACACTGATGACACGACGATCAGCCGACTAATCCTGATCGACCGGAAGACGATTCTGGTCAGTACGGTGTACGAGGCTGCTTCGGAGGCGGCTGAAACTGAAAGAGCAGTGTTCGGCAGGGGTTTCACCAATGGCTTGGTCGTCATTGCCCGGCGGCTGATGGCGACGGGCTTGGAGACAGGTGATGATCCCAAGATATCCGAGGGAAACTAACCAGCACCGTCAGGAGTTGAAACGATTGAGGGGCCGTTCCCCCGTTGATGCTACTGCACACTACTCCTGCGTATTGTTCGTCGTCTTCACTCTCTTATTGAAACGATCTGGGTGAACAAGGATTGATAACGGTTGATCAAGACTACAGTGTAATCGGCGTTTCGAGCGAGGAATCGGCATCAAGGATAGTAGACAGGGTCGGCTGCATCAGATCTAATTGCTCGGTCGGTTCCACGAGTTGGCGCTCTGGATCATAGTTTATGAGTCCTTCCGAGGCCAATTTCGGGAGGTGGCCATGATATAACGAGAGGCGAATTTCCGCTAATACGTCCTTAGACGCCTCTGTAAGTGGCGTCTGATGATTGTACTTAAGGACGCCCTTCGTAAGGTCGTTGAGCGTTAATGACCGCTGTTCTTCTGCGAGCATCCCCAGTACGATCCGACGGTGCTGGTTTTGACACAGGTCGAGTACCGAGTCGAAAGCGATAGAATCCCCACTCATGGTACGAATGGAGCCGATCGCCGGCCATCACACTGGCTTTTTCATGTACAAACCTGTTTTAAGTCCTAATCAGGATCGGACTGGGTGGGTGGAAAGCGTGCTCCCAAGGACGTGCTTGATCCCTCCTCGGAGGCGGGAACCGACGGCCTGCTGTGAGATACCGAGTTCCTCGCCGAGGGCTTCCAACGTAACCTCGCGGGGGGACTCGAAGTAGCCACGCTCGTAGGCAAGCACCAGCGCCTCTTGCTGGGTGTCAGTGAGGGTAGCTTCGGTCGCCGTCTCAACCGGCGTCAGTGCGTGCAACTCCGTCAACGTGAGCGGGATGCCCAGCTCTCGACACCGTCGTTGAAAGGCGGCGATATCACTTCGATCATCACCGCGAATCTCGAACGTCCACTGTTGGTTAGTACCGGTAGCTTCGATCAGTGGAACCTCTGTCTCCGCCAGTATGGTTAGCACGTCGTCGTAATCCACCGCCCACTCGACGCGTAACAGGTACTCGTCCTCAACGGAGTCAACAAGGCGGATCTCCTTCGCACCCGGGTGCTCGCTGAACCCACTCTCGATATCGTCAACTTCAGTTCCCCGCACCCAGAAGTAGGGTACCACCGCGTCCTGTGCGGGGATAAGTCGCTCCAACTCGACCGTCACATTCGGTAGTTGATTGAACACTGTCCCTAAGGGAAACTGGTCTGACGGAACCGTGAACGTCGCCTCAGTAGCCATACCTGAACCGATGCGTTCTACCGGGAAAGGGGTGATGTCAGTACACTCTCTATGGTGAACTGCCCGAAGTACTGACCTGGCCGACACGTGTGTCTCCTGTATGGAACGACGGACCGGCTAATTTGGTCGGCACAATTCAACAGCTGTGCTACGTAGAACTGCCCACGTACCTTTTTCCGCCTCGGGATTCCTCACTGCGTTCGGAACCGCTCGGCGCAAAAATCTACGCTAAAAAGGCCGCTCGCTCCCGTTGGTCGCTCGCGGGTGCCGTGCTTGAACCGCACCGCAGCGTTACCTGCTTGACTTATACGTAACAGGCGGTTCATCAAAATCTCGACTGGCAGATAGAGAACGGCGGAGAACTCGGACGTTCAGCTGACAACATAACACATCACATAGGGAATCACAAGAGAATAACGGTTACGCTGTTTTATCAGAGGGAGGAATTCTCCGGATTCCGCTACATGGAGATATTTACTGACCGCGCTATTCAGTCGTCGGTGATAACCAACTTGTCTCCATCAATCCAAGCTCGATACTCGTTACGGGTAAACGAAATTGTGATGTGGCTGTCGGTAGCCACAAGCGCATCAAGTGCTTCGGGATCGATGTGATTGTGAAGTGCCACCGAAATGTCAGTCGGCTCAACGTTTTCAAGAGCCGCAATGGCGTTGATGACAGCAATACTCGGTCTGCTGGTTGACCAGTCGTATTGACCGTGAACTGCGTTTGCACCGCTATCTAGGGTGCCCATGCTACTTACACTCCATGTTGCTGATACAGTACTTGTTATAATGTGGGAGACATCCTAACGGGCAAATCTATCAGCTGTCTGTAACAGATATTTCCCCAAAAATCGATCACGAATAGAGAACTACGGAGTTTGCTACAAACGCAGATATTCGACTGACAGTGTGACATTCCACCTGAGGAGGTTACGAGAGAATGGCGGTTAGAGCTTACTGCTTCACCCGATAAATGGGAGTTCTTTCCGGATATTTCTATGCCAAAGCAGCGATCCCCTACACGAAGATTCGAATGAACCGGTGCAGACTAGGTCACCCACTTAATCAAAAACATAATCAGCATGAAAATGTCGCTCTTTAATGCAGCTTCCAGTTGTAGGTTGAAACATGGCAGAAAAGCATCTCGACGTCTGTCTTCGAATCGTCTCGGATAGACAGCGTCGAAGAATCGTCTACCGATTACGGGAAGAGTCCAATGGCAAGACAACGATCGAAGACCTCATTGATCAACTGCAGAGCAGTAGTTCAGCGTCTACCGACACCCGTCTGGACCGAGACCAACTTGCCATCCAACTGGCCCACAAACACTTGCCGAAGCTGGCCGACCACGGCATCATCGAAGTCGATTCCGAAACGGATATTGTCCGGTACCAGCCTGACGAGCAGATCGAGGCGGTACTAGACTCACTTCCGGAGCAAGTAGTGCAGACGAATTCCTAAATGACGGTTCCTCTTCCTCCCTGACCAGCCGGTGTACCGTCGTTTTTCGTTAGTCCGAATCAATTGTATTGAGTCGCCACGTGAAAATTGCCTTCAGGACCACGACGAGACTGTTCGCCTCACCCTCGCCCCAGATAGCGGTTTCCGAGCGCGGATCGGAGACGCTCGCGTT